>NZ_JBVJPA010000017.1:0-225208 GCF_055582885.1 Streptomyces sp. NPDC107454
GCCCGGTTACATTCCGAACCCGGAAGCTAAGCCTCACAGCGCCGATGGTACTGCAGGGGGGACCCTGTGGGAGAGTAGGACGCCGCCGAACAAATTGTAGGGAGAACCCCCGTACCGGGAAATCGGTACGGGGGTTTTCTGCGTTCAGGGCCAGGTCCGTTTTCGCGGTGGCTCCGCCACCCCTCCGCACCTCGACGCGAGCGCTGCGGGTAAGGTCAGGGGGCATCGTTGGCTCGTTTCCCACAGGAGGCCCCCGGGTGGAGGTCCAGGAGACCCGCGTCCAGACGGACCGGGTCCTCACCATCCCGAACATCCTCAGCATGGCGCGCCTCGTCGGCGTACCCGTCTTCCTGTGGCTGATCCTCCGGCCCGAGTTCGGCGGCCCCAAGAGTGACGGCTGGGCGCTGCTCGTGCTCATGTTGAGCGGCGTCACTGACTATCTCGACGGGAAGCTCGCGCGGCGCTGGAATCAAATCAGCAGCCTCGGCCGGCTGCTCGATCCCGCGGCGGACCGGCTCTACATTCTGTCCACTCTTGTGGGGCTCACCTGGCGTGAGATTCTGCCGCTGTGGTTGACGTCTGTGCTGCTGGCGCGTGAGCTGGTTCTGCTGGTGGTCGTGGCAGTCCTCCGGCGTCACGGCTATCCGCCGCTGCAGGTGAACTTCCTTGGGAAGGCGGCCACCTTCAACCTGATGTACGCCTTCCCTCTGTTGCTGCTCAGCGACGGAAGCGGATGGCTCGCGTCACTCGCCGCGATTTTCGGATGGGCGTTCGCCGGGTGGGGTACAACCCTCTATTGGTGGGCAGGAGTCCTCTACGTGGTCCAGGTCCGCCGGCTTCTCAGGGCGGACGCCATGGCCGATTGAGCTCGGCCCGATGGGGCAGTTGAAGCTCCCGGATGGCCCGCACTCGAAAGCTGCGGGACAATCAGGACGGGTGAAGTCGGCCAGACCGTCGTCTCTTCAAGGAGGACGCTTCCGACATGAAGGCCGTCGTGATGGCCGGAGGCGAAGGCACACGCCTTCGTCCCATGACCTCAAGCATGCCCAAGCCGCTCCTGCCGGTGGTGAACCGCCCGATCATGGAGCACGTGCTGCGGCTGCTCAAAAGGCATGGGCTCAATGAGACCGTCGTTACTGTCCAGTTCTTGGCCTCGCTGGTCAAGAACTACTTCGGTGACGGCGAGGAGCTCGGTATGGAGCTCACCTATGCCAATGAGGAGAAGCCACTCGGTACTGCCGGGAGCGTCAAGAACGCCGAGGAGGCGTTGAAGGACGACACCTTCCTGGTGATCTCCGGTGACGCCCTGACCGACTTCGATCTCACCGACCTCATCAATTTCCACAAGGAAAAGGGTGCGATGGTCACCGTCTGTCTGACGCGTGTGCCGAACCCCCTTGAATTCGGCATCACCATCGTGGACGAAGAGGGCAAGGTCGAGCGCTTCCTGGAGAAACCCACCTGGGGCCAGGTCTTCTCCGACACCGTCAACACGGGTATCTACGTGATGGAGCCCGAAGTCTTCGACTACGTCGAGGCCGATGTCTCGGTCGACTGGTCCGGCGATGTCTTTCCTCAGCTGATGAAGGAGGGCAAGCCGGTCTTCGGCTATATCGCCGAGGGCTACTGGGAGGACGTCGGCACCCACGAGAGCTATGTGAAAGCGCAGGCTGACGTCCTCGAGGGCAAGGTCGACGTCGAGATCGACGGTTTCGAGATCTCCCCGGGCGTATGGGTCGCCGAAGGCGCCGAAGTGCACCCCGACGCCGTACTGCGCGGCCCGCTCTACATCGGCGACTACGCCAAGGTCGAAGCGGACGCCGAAATCCGCGAGCACACCGTCGTCGGCTCCAACGTCGTCGTCAAGAGTGGGGCCTTTCTGCACCGGGCCGTGGTCCACGACAACGTGTACATCGGCCAGCACAGCAATTTGCGGGGCTGCGTGATCGGGAAGAACACCGACATCATGCGGGCCGCGAGGATCGAGGACGGCGCTGTCATCGGCGACGAATGCCTCGTCGGTGAAGAATCGATCATCCAGGGAAACGTACGCGTCTATCCGTTCAAGACCATCGAGGCCGGCGCCTTCGTCAACACCTCGGTGATCTGGGAGTCGCGCGGTCAGGCGCATCTCTTCGGCGCGCGCGGTGTCACCGGAATCCTGAACGTGGAGATCACTCCGGAGCTCGCCGTGCGCCTGGCGGGGGCGTATGCGACGACGCTCAAGAAGGGCTCCACCGTCACCACGGCCCGCGACCACTCCCGAGGCGCCCGTGCGCTGAAGCGGGCGGTCATCTCGGCGCTGCAGGCCAGCGCCATCGACGTACGCGATCTGGAGAACGTACCGCTGCCAGTGGCTCGTCAGCAGACCGCCAGGGGCAGTGCGGGCGGGATCATGATCCGTACGACGCCCGGGGTCCCGGACTCCGTCGACATCATGTTCTTCGACGGACAGGGTGCCGACCTGTCGCAAGGCGGCCAGCGCAAGCTGGACCGGGTGTTCGCGCGGCAGGAGTACCGGCGTGCGTTCCCGGGGGAGATCGGAGATCTGCACTTCCCGGCCAGCGTCTTCGACTCGTACACCGGATCACTGCTCAGGAATGTCGACACCACCGGTATCACCGAATCCGGTCTGAAGGTGGTCGTGGACGCCTCGAACGGCAGTGCGGGGCTGGTGTTGCCCAGTCTGTTGGGCAAGCTCGGTGTGGACTCCCTGACCATCAATCCCGGTCTCGACGAATCGAGGCCCACGGAGACGACGGACACGCGGCGGGCCGGTCTGGTGCGGCTGGGCGAGATCGTCGCGTCCGCGCGGGCCGCGTTCGGGGTGCGTTTCGACCCGGTGGGCGAGCGGCTCTCGCTCGTCGACGAGAAGGGACGGATCGTCGAGGACGACCGGGCCCTGCTGGTCATGCTCGACCTGGTGGCCGCGGAGCGGCGCAGTGGGCGGGTGGCGCTGCCGGTGACCACCACGCGGATCGCCGAGCAGGTGGCGGCGTACCACGGGACGCAGGTGGAGTGGACGACGACGTCTCCGGACGATCTGACGAGGGTCGGACGCGAGGAGTCGACGATCTTCGGCGGTGACGGGCGCGGCGGATTCATCATTCCGGAGTTCAGCAGCGTCTTCGACGGCGCGGCGGCTTTCGTACGACTGATCGGGCTGGTGGCGCGGACGCAGCTCACGCTGAGCCAGATCGACGCGCGTATTCCGCGGGCGCACGTCCTCAAGCGCGACCTGGCCACTCCTTGGGCCGTCAAGGGCCTGGTGATGCGCCGGGTCGTGGAGGCGGCCGGGGACCGGTTCGTGGACACGACCGACGGCGTGCGGGTCGTGGAGACGGACGGGCGCTGGGTGATGGTGCTTCCCGACCCCGCCGAGGCGGTGACGCATCTGTGGGCGGAGGGGCCTGACGACGCGTCTGCGGAGGCCCTGCTCGACGAGTGGGCTGCCGTCGTGGACAGCGCAGGTCGCTGAAACGGACAGCACACGTGCGTGCCGGACAAGTGCCCCCAAAGGGGCCTGTCCGGCACGCCGGTGGGGCCATTCGGAGGTAGCGCCCACGACGTGCGACGATGTGCGGCATGCCGCAGCAGCCCCCCATTCGGAGCACACCTCCGCGCCCCCCGCGCCCGGACGCCTCCATGTCGCTGCTCACCAACGTCATGGATCACAGCCTCGACGACGGATATGCCGAGGCCGCCGCCCGTAGGCAGACCGAGGGTGCCGGTGGCATGCCGAAGACGGTGCGGGCGAAGCTGGGCCTCGCGGCCGGTCTCGTCCTCGCGGCCCTGGTGGTGACCGTGGGCGCGGCGAACGCGCGGATCGCGGCACCGGTCGTCGCCAAGGAGCGCCAGGAGCTCATCGACCGCGTCGAGCGAGAGACCGCGGCCGCGGACAAGCTCGAGAGCGGCGTCGACACCCTGCGCGACGATGTGAGCGCCCGGCAGAACGAGGCGCTGAAGAAGCAGGGTGGCAGCGGTCAGGCCGATCTGGTGGGCGTCCTGTCGGGTGCCGTCGCCGTCCACGGGCCCGGTGTGAAGCTCGTCGTGGACGATGCCAAGGAAGCCACCGAGGGCGGCGACGGGAATCCTCGGGAGACCAGCGGGTTCTCCGACACCGGGCGCGTTCGCGACCGTGACATGCAGCGGGTCGTCAACGGGCTCTGGGAGTCCGGCGCGGAGGCCGTCTCGATCAACGGGCAGCGGCTGACGGCACTGTCGGCGATCAGGGCGGCGGGTGACGCGATACTGGTCGACAACAAGCCGCTGGTGCCGCCCTACACGGTGCTGGCGGTGGGGGACGGCGAGCGGCTCAGCACCAGGTTCCAGAACGGTGCCGACGGCCTGTATCTGCACGCCCTGCAGGAGAACTACGGCATCCGGACCGCCATTTCCGTCGAAAAGGACGTCCAGTTGTCCGCCGCACCGAGTGTGATCGTACGTACAGCACAGCCGAGCACAGAGAAGGGCACATCGTGATCGCCGTACTGGGCCTCGTCGTGGGAGTCGTGGCTGGATTGTTGGTCCGGCCCGAGGTTCCGGCGGTCGTCGAGCCTTACCTTCCGATCGCCGTCGTGGCGGCGCTGGACGCCGTCTTCGGAGGGCTGCGGGCGATGCTCGACGGCATCTTCGACGACAAGGTCTTCGTGGTCTCCTTCCTGTCGAACGTGGTCGTGGCCGCACTGATCGTCTTCCTGGGCGACAAGTTGGGTGTGGGCGCCCAACTCTCCACCGGCGTCGTGGTCGTCCTCGGCATCCGCATCTTCTCCAACGCCGCGGCGATCCGCCGGCATGTCTTCCGGGCGTGAGGCCGATGAGCAACGAAGGCGAGACACCCGAGAACCGGCTGCGCAGGGAGCTTCCCGAAGAGGTCCCGGCCGCGGCTCCCGAGAGTTCGGAGCCCGAGCAGCGTGACGAGAAGGACGAGCCGTCGCTCACCGGCCGGCAGCGGCTGGTGAAGGGGGTGTGGCCGCCACGGGTCACGCGGGCGCAACTCATCGTCGCCGTGCTGCTGTTCGGCCTCGGCTTCGGTCTGGCCGTTCAGGTGGCCTCCAACAGCGACAGCGGCAGCGCCCTGCGCGGCGCGCGTCAAGAAGATCTCGTACGCATCCTCGATGAACTCGACAACCGTACGCAGCGTCTAGAAGACGAGAAGCAGGGTCTCGAAGATCAGCGCACCGAGCTGGAGAACAGCTCGAACCAGGCCGCGGAGGCCCGCAAGCAGACCGCCGAGAAGGAGAAGCAACTCGGCATTCTGGCGGGCACGGTGGCGGCGCAGGGACCCGGCATCACGCTGACGATCAACGACACGAAGGGGACGGTCAAGGCGGACATGCTGCTTGACGCGATCCAGGAGCTGCGCGCCGCCGGTGCGGAGGCGATCCAGGTGAACGGTGTACGGGTCGTCGCCAGTACCTATCTGGCCGACTCCGGCAAGGGCGTGAGCGTCGACGGGAACAAGATCACCCAGCCCTATCGTTTCAAGGTCATCGGTAAGCCGCAGGACCTTGAGCCGGCGCTCAACATCCCCGGAGGTGTGGTGCAGACTCTCGAGAAGGAGCAGGCCACCGTCACGGTGGAGCGTGCGACGAAGATCATTGTGGATGCCTTGCGGGCTGCGAAGCAGCCTGACTACGCTCGGTCGTCCTCCCAGTGAACCGGGGGTGCATGGGCGACGTCCGGCGAGGGCATGAGGTTGCGGGGGGTCGGCGCACCGAATGGGTGGTGCGTGGTGGAAACTGTCTGGTGGATACGGACGTTGTGAGGATGTCCGGGTCGACCGGTGTGTTCAATCAGTGTTCGTCCTGCCCCACGGGCGGGTCTGTTTCGGTCAAGGGGAATCGCCCGTGAAGTTGTTTGCGAAGTTGTTCGGCAAGAGCGCACGAGGAGAGGGCAGCGACAACGCGACTGCCCGACACCGTGCACCACGCCATGGAGACGCGGAGGGCCAGAGCGGCGACCGCCCGCTGTTCCGGGACCAGGTCGGTGACATTCCCGGTGGTCAGGGCGCGCCGTCTGTTGACCCTGCCCAGTCCGGACGCATAGGTTTCGGGGAACCGTCAGCCTCAAGTGCGGGTGGAGGGTTCGCCTCCGACCCGTACGCGTCCCATGCCCCTGGGGGGCAGCCGCGGCAGGAGGATCCGTCCATGTCGGCCCTGGTGTGTACGAGGTGCGGTAACCGCAACGCGGAGAACAGCCGCTTCTGCTCCAACTGCGGTGCGCCGCTGCGACCCGGTGCGGTCCCGGAGCGTCCGTCCGAGACCACGTCCACGATCTCCATCTCGGGCATCGAGGCCTACGACGCCGAGGTCACCGGCCAGACGCAGATGCCGACGCTCTCTCCGGAGGCGCAGGCGGCCGTCGACGCGCTGCCGCTCGGTTCGGCGCTCCTGGTGGTGCGCCGCGGTCCGAACTCGGGCAGCCGCTTCCTGCTGGACAGCGACCTGACCACGGCCGGGCGTCATCCACAGAGCGACATCTTCCTGGACGACGTGACCGTGTCGCGTCGCCATGTGGAGTTCCGTCGCGCCGCGGACGGCTCGTTCACGGTCGCCGACGTGGGCAGCCTGAACGGTACGTACGTCAACAGGGAGCGAATCGACTCGGTCCCGCTGTCGAACGGTGACGAGGTGCAGATCGGCAAGTACCGGCTGGTCTTCTACGCGAGCCAGCGAGGCATCTGACCCTCCCCCGGACTCCGTCCGGGGGGACCCTCAGGAAGGTCCATGCTTCGATCACCGAGCGGCGGTGCCGGGAGCGGTACCGCCGCAGCGGACAGTGGGCTGATGAGCATCGGCTCGGTGCTGAACACGCTGCGCGACGAGTTCCCCGAAGTCACGATCTCCAAGATCCGGTTCCTGGAGTCGGAGGGGCTCATCGAGCCGCAGCGGACCCCCTCGGGGTATCGCAAGTTCAGCCAGGCGGACGTCGAGCGCCTGGGGCACGTACTGCGGATGCAGCGGGACCACTATCTGCCGTTGAAGGTGATCCGCGAGCATCTGGACGCGCTGGAGCGTGGGGAGCCGGTGCGGCTGCCGTCCGTGGGGCGGCAGCGCGAATCCGGTGACGGGGAGCCGTTCGGTGGGCTCGGTGACCTCTTCGGGGAGCCCGAGGCACCCACAGCGGCCCGGGTGGGCCGTGCGGAGCTGCTGGCCGCCGCCGAGATCGGCGAGCAGGAGCTTCAGGAGTGGGAGTCGTACGGACTCCTTGCCCCGCTCGCGGACGGGGCATATGACGCTGAGGCGGTGACGGTCGCCGTGCTCGTCGTCGAGCTCGGGCGGTTCGGGATCGAGCCGCGCCATTTGCGCGCGATGAAGGCCGCGGCCGAACGTGACGCGGGGCTCGTGGACCAGGTGGTGGCCCCTTTGCGGCGCCACCGCAATCCGCAGACCAGGGCGCACGCCGAGGCCCGTACGAAGGAGCTGGCGGGGCTCACGGTGAAGCTGCACGCGGCGCTGGTGCAGACCGCGCTGGGCGTCCGGCTGCCCTGACTCGAAGTGCCGCCGGGCGTCCGGATCGGCCCCCCGTTCTGTGCCCGACTACCCAAACATCCCGGGCACGGCCTAGGGTTGCTGTGTGAACGAGCTCGATGTCGTAGGTGTCCGGGTCGAAATGCCCTCCAACCAACCGATCGTGCTCCTGCGTGAAGTGGGAGGCGACCGCTACCTCCCCATCTGGATCGGACCGGGGGAGGCGACGGCGATCGCCTTCGCCCAGCAGGGCATGGCCCCCGCGCGACCGCTGACCCACGACCTGTTCAAGGACGTGCTGGAAGCCGTCGGCCAGGAGCTCACCGAGGTGCGCATCACTGATCTGCGCGAGGGGGTCTTCTACGCGGAGCTGGTGTTCGCCAGCGGGGTCGAGGTCAGTGCCCGTCCGTCCGACGCCATAGCGCTGGCGCTGCGCACCGGGACGCCGATCTACGGCAGTGACGGTGTGCTCGACGACGCCGGCATCGCGATCCCGGACGAGCAGGAGGACGAGGTGGAGAAGTTCCGCGAGTTCCTCGACCAGATCTCGCCCGAGGACTTCGGGACCAACAGCCAGTGAGTGGACCGATCGCCCGAGGGTGGGCGGTCGGACACCCGGGCTCGGGAGCAGGCAGTGGCGCACACCCCCTGGCAAGCCGCTGGATCGCAGGACTCCGGGGCGGCAATTGCCCGTGGCCCGTGGGGCGCGCTGCGGCCCGCTCCGAGAGCATTCGGCTAGCCTTTCCCCGCGGTGGGACACGGGAAACCACTCCTAGGGTGATTATCACTCGGCGTGCCGAGTGTGGCGATCGTTGACGCACCCCCGGTGACTGCCTACCGTCGAGAGGGCAGGTCAAGGACGGAGGTCGGCGTGAGAAGCAGCGGCGACGGTACGGCTGGGGGTGCCCCCGGACGAAGTCTGGGGGAGAGCGGCCCGTACCCTCCCCCAAGCTCTCGGCTCAGCTCGAGCAGGGGGTACCCCCATCACGGCAGCGCGGCCGATCACATTCCGCAGCGGCCGACAGCGGTGTCTGGTGAGTCCGGTGAGGGCGGGGCGGCTGCCGAGGAGATCGGCTACCGCGGTCCTACGGCGTGTGCCGCCGCGGGCATCACCTACCGGCAGTTGGACTACTGGGCCAGGACAGGTCTGGTGGAACCGAGCGTGCGGCCCGCCTATGGGTCGGGGACCCAGCGGCTCTACAGCTTCCGGGATGTCGTCGTCCTGAAGATCGTGAAGCGGTTCCTCGACACGGGAGTGTCGTTGCAGAACATCCGCACCACGGTCCAGCACCTCAGGGAACGCGGCTTCCGGGACCTGGAGCGGATGACGCTGATGAGCGATGGCGCGACCGTCTACGAATGCTCCTCGCCCGACGAGGTCCACGCCCTGTTGCAGGGCGGTCAGGGCGTCTTCGGGATCGCCGTGGGCGTGGTGTGGCGGGACGTCGAGAGCGCGCTCTCGCAGTTGCACGGGGAGCGTGTGGACACGGGCGAGACGCTCGTCGGGCACAACCCGACGGACGAGCTGGCGCGCCGGCGCAATCGGGCCGTCTGAGGTCCGCAGCGGCATTGTCAGTGGCGTAGGGCAGCATCGGACATGTGAGAACCGCGCCTACGATCCTGCATCTCGACATGGATGCCTTCTTCGCCTCGGCGGAGCAGGCGTCCAAGCCGAGCCTGCGCGGGAAGGCCGTCGTCGTGGGCGGGCTCGGACCCCGCGGAGTCGTCTCGACCGCCTCGTACGAGGCGCGGGTCTTCGGGGTGCACTCGGCGATGCCCATGGCCCAGGCGCGGCGGCTGGCGCCGAACGCCGCGTATCTCGTGCCCCGCTTCACGCTCTACCGGGAGGTCAGCGAGCAGGTGATGGGGCTGCTGGGGGCGTTGTCGCCGCTGGTGGAGCCGCTGAGCCTGGACGAGGCGTTCGTCGATCTGGAGGCGGGGGAAGCGGCCTGGGACGAGGCTTCCGCGCGGCTGGTCGGGGCGAAGCTGCGCGCGGACATCCGGGCCGTCACGGGGCTGACGGGTTCGGTGGGGCTCGCCGCGTCCAAGATGCTCGCCAAGATCGCTTCGGAGCAGGCGAAGCCCGACGGTCTCGTGGTCATAGAACCTGGGACGGAGCGCGCGCTGCTGGGGCCGATGTCGGTGCGGACGCTGCCGGGTGTCGGGCCCGCGACCGGGGACCATCTGCGCCGGGCCGGGATCACCACGGTCGACGAGATCGCCGAAGCGGGCGAGGACGAACTCGTGCGGCTGGTGGGGAAGGCGCACGGGCACGCGCTGTACGCGATGGCGCTGGCGCACGACGAGCGGCCCGTGGTGGCCGAGCGGGAGACGAAGTCCGTGTCGGTGGAGGACACGTACGACGTGGACATCCACGACCGGATGCGGGTCGGCATGGAGGTCCAGCGGCTCGCCGACCGGTGTGTGCGGCGGTTGCGGGATGCGGGGCTGTCCGGGCGGACCATCGTGCTGAAGGTGCGGAGGTACGACTTCTCGACGCTGACCCGGTCGGAGACGCTGCGCGGGCCGACGGACGACCCCGGTGTCGTACGGGAGGCTGCCGCGCGGCTTCTGGAGGCGGTGGACACGACCGGGGGCGTGCGGCTGCTGGGGGTCGGCGTCTCGGGGCTCGCGGACTACACGCAGGAGGACCTGTTCGCCCAGGCCCAGGCTCAGGCGCAAGCGGAGGCGGAGTCCGCCGCGGGGGAGGCGGCGGTGCTGGAGCATCCGGACGAGGAGGGGGCGGGGGAAGTGGCTGCCGAGCAGACGCCGCCTGCCGAGCGCCGGTGGCCTGCGGGGCATGACGTGCGGCATGCGGAGTACGGGCACGGATGGGTGCAGGGGAGTGGGCTCGGGAGGGTGACCGTGCGGTTCGAGACGCCTTACTCCGAGCCGGGGCGCGTGCGGACGTTTCGTACGGATGATGTCGCGTTGGAGTCGGCTGATCCGTTGCCGTTGGTGAGGGGGGCCGTGTGCGATCGCCGTGGGGGGTGAGGTCGGTTCGGCCGTCGCGGGTTGTTCGTGGCGGGCCGCGCAGTTCCCCGCGCCCCTCGCGGGGCGCGTCGGCGGGGCCCGATCCGAGAAGTCACCCCTCGTCCGTGCCTGCCAGGCGGCCGAAGTCGCGGTCCGGGGGTGGGGGCGGGGGCGTCACGTCCAGGCCGTAGTGGTGGTAGAGCTGGAGTTCCTGTTCGGGAGAGAGGTGGCGGCCCACGCCGAAGTCGGGGGCGTCCTTGATCAGGGCGCGGTCGAAGGGGACACGCAGGGTGCCCTCGACGACTTCGCTGGGCTCCAGCGGGACGAAGGCGTCCCTGCTGAACAGGCCCGTCCGTATGGCGGCCCACTCCGGGACGCCGGTCGCGTCGTCGAGATAGACCTCGTCGACCGTGCCGATTTTGGCGCCGTTGCGGTCGAGCGCCTTGCGGCCGATCAGGTTGCGCGGATCGATGTCGGTCTGCACGGTCCCTCCACTCGCTAGCAACTCATCCGTAAGCACTACAAAAGAGCACATTCGGGAAGGTGGCCACTCGAAAGCTCGTGCGTTCTCCTCGCTGGTAGGCTGGCAAGCGGCTGCTGACCCCGTGCGGGAGAGTCCTCCAGACATCATCGGAGGCGCCGAAGGAGCAAATCCTCCCCGGAATCTCTCAGGCACACGTACCGCACGGACGAGGTCACTCTGGAAAGCAGGGCGGGTGTCGAAGGCCTCCGCCCTCACCGACGGTGAAAGCCGGGTCGCAGCGAGCGGGCGGGCCGGTGAAGCTCTCAGGTTGAGATGACAGAGGGGGAGGCCGTCGGGGTACCCGCGCCGTGGTGCCCCTCGAAGGTCGTGTCAGACCAGGAGGCCTCCGCAATGACCGCCCATCGCATTCCGCTCTCCGAGCTCGAACAGGGAATCCCCTTCGAGCAGCGCCACATCGGGCCCGACCCCGAGGCGCGGGCCAAGATGCTCGCGCAGGTCGGGTACGGCTCGCTCGACGAGCTGACGGCCGCCGCGGTGCCGGACGTCATCAAGAACGCCGAGGCGCTGGAGCTGCCGGGCGCGCGCACCGAGGCCGAGGTACTGGCCGAGCTGCGCTCCCTCGCGGACCGCAACCAGGTGCTCGACTCGATGATCGGCCTCGGCTACTACGGCACGTTCACGCCGCCGGTGATCCTGCGCAACGTCATGGAGAACCCGGCCTGGTACACCGCGTACACGCCGTACCAGCCGGAGATCTCCCAGGGGCGGCTCGAAGCGCTGCTGAACTTCCAGACCGTCGTCGCCGAGCTGACCGGGCTGCCCACCTCCGGCGCCTCGCTGCTCGACGAGGGCACCGCCGCCGCCGAGGCGATGTCGCTGTCCCGGCGCATGGGCAAGAACAAGAAGGGCCTCTTCCTGGTCGACGCGGACACCCTGCCGCAGACCGTCGCCGTCATCGAGACCCGCGCGGAGCCGACCGGCGTCGAGGTCGTCGTCGCCGACCTGGGCGAGGGCATCCCGGCCGAGATCGCCGGGCGTGAGATCAACGGCGTGCTGATCCAGTACCCGGGCGCCTCCGGTGCCGTACGCGACCTGAAGCCCGTCATCGAGCAGGCGCACGAGCTCGGCGCGGTCGTCACGGTCGCCGCCGACCTGCTCGCCCTCACGCTGCTCGCCTCGCCCGGTGAGCTCGGCGCCGACATCGCGATCGGTACGACCCAGCGCTTCGGCGTGCCGATGGGCTTCGGCGGTCCGCACGCCGGATACATGGCGGTGCGTGAGAAGTTCGCGCGCAGCCTGCCCGGCCGGCTGGTGGGTGTCTCCGTGGACGCCGACGGACACAAGGCGTACCGGCTCGCCCTGCAGACGCGGGAGCAGCACATCCGCCGCGAGAAGGCGACCAGCAACATCTGCACGGCGCAGGTGCTGCTCGCGGTGATGGCCGGCATGTACGCCGTCTACCACGGTCCCGAGGGGCTGCGGACCATCGCGCGGCGTACGCACCGGTACGCCACGATCCTCGCCGCGGGCCTGACGGCCGGCGGGGTCGAGGTGGTGCACGGCGCCTACTTCGACACGCTGACCGCGCGGGTGCCGGGCCGCGCCGCCGAGGTCGTGGCGGGCGCGCGCGACGGAGGTGTCAACCTCCACCTCGTCGACGCCGACCACGTGTCGATCGCGTGCGACGAGACCACCGCCCGCAAGCAGGTGGGCGCCGTCTGGACCGCGTTCGGCGTCGACGGTGACATCGAGGCCCTGGACGCCGTCGCCGAGGACACGCTGCCCGCGGCGCTGCTGCGCACCGACGACTACCTCACGCACCCGGTCTTCCACCAGTACCGCTCCGAGACCGCGATGCTGCGCTACCTGCGCAAGCTGTCCGACCGCGACTACGCGCTCGACCGCGGCATGATCCCGCTGGGCTCGTGCACCATGAAGCTCAACGCGACCACCGAGATGGAGCCCGTCACCTGGCCCGAGTTCGGCCAGCTGCACCCCTTCGTGCCCGCCGAGCAGGCGCAGGGCTATCTCACCCTCATCCAGGAGCTGGAGGAGCGGCTCGCCGAGGTCACCGGGTACGACAAGGTGTCGCTCCAGCCGAACGCGGGCTCCCAGGGCGAGCTGGCCGGGTTGCTGGCCGTACGCGGCTACCACCGGGCCAACGGCGATGACCAGCGCACGGTCTGCCTGATCCCGTCCTCCGCGCACGGCACGAACGCCGCGAGCGCCGTGATGGCCGGCATGAAGGTCGTCGTCGTGAAGACCGCCGAGGACGGCGAGATCGACGTCGAGGACCTGCGCGCGAAGATCGAGCAGCACCGCGACGAGCTCGCGGTGCTGATGATCACCTACCCCTCGACGCACGGTGTGTTCGAGGAGCACGTCGCCGACATCTGCGCGCAGGTGCACGAGGCGGGCGGGCAGGTGTACGTCGACGGCGCCAACCTCAACGCGCTGGTGGGCCTCGCCAAGCCGGGCCACTTCGGCGGTGACGTCTCCCACCTGAACCTGCACAAGACGTTCTGCATCCCGCACGGCGGCGGCGGTCCGGGCGTGGGCCCGGTCGGCGTACGCGCGCACCTGGCGCCGTACCTGCCGAACCACCCGCTGCAGCCCGCGGCCGGCCCAGAGACCGGCGTGGGACCGATCTCCGCCGCTCCCTGGGGCTCGGCGGGCATTCTGCCCATCTCCTGGGCGTACGTCCGTCTCATGGGCGGCGAGGGCCTCAAGCGGGCCACGCAGGTGGCGGTGCTGTCCGCGAACTACATCGCCAAGCGCCTGGAGCCGCACTTCCCGGTGCTCTACACCGGTCCCGGCGGGCTCGTCGCGCACGAGTGCATCATCGATCTGCGGCCGCTGACCAAGGCGACGGGCGTCAGCGTCGACGACATCGCCAAGCGGCTCATCGACTACGGCTTCCACGCGCCGACGATGTCCTTCCCGGTGGCCGGCACGCTGATGATCGAGCCCACCGAGTCCGAGGACCTGATCGAGCTCGACCGGTTCTGCGACGCGATGATCGCCATTCGTGCGGAGATCGACAAGGTCGGCTCGGGCGTCTGGGCGGCCGAGGACAACCCGCTGCGGAACGCGCCGCACACCGCCGCCGCGCTCGGTGGCGAGTGGAAGCACGAGTACACCCGCGAGGAGGCCGTCTTCCCGGCCGGTGTCTCGGCCGCGGACAAGTACTGGCCGCCGGTGCGCCGCATCGACCAGGCGTACGGCGACCGGAACCTGGTCTGTTCCTGCCCGCCGCTGGACGCTTACGAAGAGTAGTCACCCTCGGATACGCGTCGGGGCCGGTTCGGAGATCACGTCTCCGGGCCGGCCCCTCTCCATGTCCGGGCGGTGGTCACCGCCACCCGGTTGTGCGGCTCAGGCGGCCGTCATCACGTGCTCGCTGCCCTGGGGGCGGTGCGGGGCGATGATCTGGCCGTCGGGCAGGAGCTCACCGGTGTCCTCGAAGAGCAGAACGCCGTTGCACAGCAGGCTCCATCCCTGCTCCGGGTGGTGCGCCACGAGACGGGCGGACTCCCGGTCGGCTGATTCGGCTGTCGGACACGGTGGCTGGTGCTGGCACATGGATGGGATCTTTCGCTGGGATGAGAGATGAGTGGTGACTGTGGTGTCTTTCCCGCGGCTTGAAGTGCTCATGGCCGCCCCCCGGTGGCGTGTGTTTGGAACCCAGTGTTGCCCTACGGGCGTCAATCCGCAGGGATTTCGCAGCAGCGCTCCTCACAGGTTGGAGACGCGTCACCCGTGCGGACGGTTCAGTCCAACTGCACGGTCCCTTCGGGGGGTTCGCGGTGGCCGGATGGGGCTAGTCCGGTCGGGGTGGAGGGGGCGTTGTCCCTCGTACGAGCGCTGTGGGGCCCGAACGAGCGGACGGGTTCGGGCGGCAGCGTGCCCCGCGACCGGGACAACGGTAGCGGGGCACGGGGCGTTGCGCTTGGTGTGCTTCTCCGGGTGGGTGATCAGGCGGGCGAGCTGAGCAGTGGGGCGGGAGAGAGCCGGTGTGTGAGGACCGGGAGGAGTTCGGCGACGCGGTGCGGGCGATGCGCGGCGATACCGGGCGGCGCGGGCGCCAGCGGCACCAGGAGATCGGTGGCGGCCGGGTGCCCGGTGGCGCCGTCCGCGGCGCAGTCGCCGTGCAGCCAGAGGGTGAGCATGTAGAGCTCGGGAACGGACAGCAGCCGCGGCTGGTACGGCTGGCTCATGTTCTCGGCGTGACGCAGGGCGCGCTCGGTGGAGGCGATGTAGGGGCCTTCGAAGAAGTGCGAGAAGGCCCAGCCGTCGGCAGTGAGCATGGTGTCGGCCGCGGCCACCGACCGCTCGCCGCAGCGGATCAGGAAGCGCCATCCGGCGAGCCGGGTGGTGGAGGCGCCGGCCGGTGCGATGCGGTCCAGAACGTGTACGGGCAACGGGAGTTCGGGGGTGACGGGTCCCTGGGCCATGCGTAGGGACGGGGTGCGGGCCTCGCGGACTGCGGTGGGGGAACCGAGTGCCGTGAGGACGGTGCGCAGGGCGGGCGAGGGAGCCGGGGGGACATGCAGCGGCATGGTGGGTCGCCTCTCATTCGACAGGCACAGTGGCGCGAGGGCCGGGGCGGACGGCGCTGTCAGCTCTCGGGGTCGGAGGGGCGAGGGGTCTGGATCTGCCGACAGGATGTCGCCTGCCGCATGTCACCTCGACGACAGGACCTGGGACCGCGAGCGCCAACTCTCCGCCTCGTTTGCGGAGTTTATACGACACGTGTTCAGATGGTGTTTCATCTAGCTGTCCTGAATATGAAGAGCAAGGCGATATTCGGTCGACGAAACGAGACGTTCATCCCGATTCTGTGTCGGGGCCCGCCGGTGACCTCGGATTGCTTTGCCGGAGCGGTCGGCCGATTCTCGTCGGCGTTTTTCACGAGATCGTGTCAGGCTGAAACTGTGCTCTGGTTCATGCCCCGTGAATGTGCCTCCGGACAACGGGTACCAGGGTAGCGGTCGACGAGGCTGTAGAGGGCGTTATCGATCGTGTTGCCTGGGCATCATCCTCCGGGACGGCAGGGGCCGGAGGATCGGCCTGCCCATTCGAGGAGGGACGCTTCGATGGGAGAGAAGGTCGTGGCAGCGTCGTTCGACCTGTCCGATCGCCAGCACTACCGAGGCAAGCTCCGGGAGTGTCTGACGGGGCTGGCGCGGCTGCTGGAGGAGAAGCGGTTCGATCGCCCGAAGAATCTCATGGGACTGGAGATCGAACTGAATCTCGCCGGGCCCGACGGCATGCCCAGGATGATGAATGCGCAAGTACTCGAAAGGATTGCGAGCCGAGACTTTCAAACAGAACTTGCCATGTTCAACCTGGAAGTCAACATAGCCCCACATCGATTGGACGGGCGGGTATTCGACCGGCTCGCCGAGGAGCTGCACACGTCGCTCGCATATGCCCATCGAAAGGCCGGCGAACTCGACGCGGGAATCATGATGATCGGGATTCTACCGACGCTCGACCGTGACGACCTGGTCTCCTCGAACCTGTCGGACGTCGATCGCTACACCCTGCTCAACGATCAGATCGTGGCCGCCCGTGGCGAGGACTTCGTGCTCGACATCGACGGGGTGGAGCGCCTCGTCTGTACCTCGAAGTCCATCGCACCCGAGGCCGCTTGCACCTCCGTGCAGTTGCACCTCCAGGTCACCCCGGCGCGCTTCGCGGACGTGTGGAACGCGGCGCAGGCCGTTGCCGCCGTGCAGGTCGCGATCGGTGCCAACTCGCCCTTCCTGTTCGGCCGTGAGCTGTGGCGCGAGTCGCGGCCGCCGCTGTTCCAGCAGTCCACCGACACCCGCCCGCCCGAGCTCCAGGCGCAGGGGGTGCGTCCGCGCACCTGGTTCGGCGAGCGGTGGATCTCCTCGGCGTACGACCTCTTCGAGGAGAACCTGCGCTTCTTCCCGCCTCTGCTGCCCATCAGTGACGGGGAGGACCCCCTCGCGGTCCTCGACGCCGGAGGCATTCCCAGGCTCGCCGAACTCGTGCTGCACAACGGCACGGTCTACCGCTGGAACCGGCCCGTGTACGACGTCGCCGACGGAGTCCCGCACCTGCGCGTCGAGAACCGGGTGCTGCCCGCCGGTCCCACCGTCACCGATGTCGTCGCCAACGCGGCGTTCTACTACGGGGTCGTGCGTGCGCTCGCCGAGGAGGCGCGGCCCGTGTGGACACGGCTGTCGTTCGAGTCCGCGGCGGCCAACTTCGACGCGGCCTGCCGCCATGGCATCGACGCGCGGCTGGAGTGGCCGCGGCGGGGACGGTACGGGGGTACCACCGCGAAGGTCGAGGCCGTGCACCTGGTCCGTGACGAACTGCTGCCGCTCGCCGCGGCGGGGCTGGACGCGTGGGGCGTCGAGCCGGCCGACCGGGACTACTACCTGGGGGTGATCGAGGACCGGTGCCGGCTGCGTGCCAACGGTGCGACCTGGCAGGCGGCCACCTTCCACCAGGCGTTGGAGAAGGGTCTCGCGAGGGACGCCGCGCTGGCCGCGACCACCCGGCGCTACGGCGAGCTGATGCACCTCGGTGAGCCCGTGCACACCTGGCCGGTGGGACTGCCGGAGCCGGTACCGCTGGGCTGATCGGGGCGGCCCGGTCGTATCGGGGGTGTGGGGATGAGCTCCCCGAGTCGGTGTCCCCGATGCAGGCCTGTAGTGGGTGTGGTTGGGACGGATGGCCTGTCCGGGGGTTCCTGGACCGGGATGGCGTGTCTGTGGGTGCGTCGCTGCGCCCCCGGCCAGATGGCCTGCGGCGACGCCCCGGGCGGGCTGTGACGGTGGCTTTTTTCGGGGCGTCAGCCCTGGCTCTGGCTGCCCGCCGCCACGATGGCCCTGAGGATCACCGAGTGGATCTGCGTGGGGTCGTTGACCTGCTGGCCGGAGCCGCCCGTCGCCTTGGCGATCTCCTGGACCTCCGCCTTGTCGGCGTCCGGACCCACGGCGATGGCGATCAGCGGCACCGGGCGCTGTGGGTCGGTGAGCTTCTGCAGTTGGGTGACGAGGGCGGAGCGCGAGATGCTTCCCGGGTCCTGGTTGACGCCGTCGGTCAGCAGCACCAGCGCGTTGAACTTCCCCTTGACGTAGGAGGAGGTGGCCGCCTTGTACGCGGCGAGCGTGGTGTCGTACAAGCCCGTCGCGCCGTTCGGGACGGGAGACAGGGAGCTGAACGCCGCCGACAGCCTGTCCCGCTGGGTGCCGTTGCCCTGGCGGTCGCCCAGGCGTTGTGTGGGCACGAGCACCCGGTAGTCGCGGTCGCCGTCCAGGCGGGTGGAGAACTTCCACAGCCCGACCTCGTCCTCCGAGGTGAACGTCGCGAGGGCCTGCAGCAGGGACGCCCTGGTGACGTCCATACGGGACTGGCCGGTGCCCGGCACCGGCTGCGCCATGGACGCGGAGGCGTCGACGACCGTGGTGATCCGGGCGCTCTGCACCGTGATCGTCCACGTGCCGAGTGCCTCGTCGACCGCCTTCGCCGGGGTGGGTTCGGGCGCGGCGCGCGCGAACGGCTGCGGGGCCCGCCCCCCGGCCTTGGCGACCAGCGCGGGCGAGACCTTCTCGTCGTCCGTGCGGAACCCGTACCGCTCCAGGATCCGCCGCCCGTCCGACTCGCCGAGCAGCGTCATGAACCGAAGGGCGGCACGGCTCGTGTCGGTGTTCAGCCGTGACTCGTCGACCAGGGTGAACGGGTAGTCCAGCCGCGGCGACCCGTCCTCGGGGTAGAAGAGGTCGAGCCCGGCGCCGCCGCCGGCCGAGGAGTTGTACGCGAACGCCGACTGCTCGGAGAGGATCAGCGCCTGGTTGCGTCGCGGATTGCCCTGCTCGGTGCCGGAGGAGTCGCGCGGGAGGGTGGCCAGGACCTGGCTGTCGCTGTCGGACGTGCGCTGGGAGAGCGTCTTCGCCATGGCCGCCGCCTGGGTGTCACCTCCCTTGATGGTGGCCGCGGCGGTGTTGAGCTGGGTCAGCGCGAGCAGGCCGGCCGCGCTGCGCACCGGGTCGGCCGCACCGAGCCTCAGCCGGTCGTCCCGCAGCGCGGCGCCCGCCAACTCGGTCCAGGTGTACGTCTTCTCGGGCCACCCCAGCGACTTCGCGGCCGACGGGACCATCGCGACGCCGACCGGCGAGGAGGCCACGCTGCCCGCCGCGGTCACCCGGGTCGCGTTGCTCTCGCCACTGACCCGGTTCACCCACAGGGCGGAGTCAGGCACCCACGCCTGGACGTCGGACTTGTTGCCCGACCTCAGTGCGTCGGCGACCTTGTACGACTCGCGCGCCGTCACGGTCACGGCGATGCAGTGGCCGTCGGAGGTGATGTTGTGGTCGCGGGCGTGTTCGGCGACGGCCCTGAGAGCGGGCGCCATGTCCGGGGACGCGGCGAGCTTGAGGGGTACGGCGTCGTCCCGGCAGGACGAGCCGAAGGAGAGCAGACCACCGCGGACCGCGACCGCCGTGCCCGCGGCGACCGTGAGCACCAACGCCGTCGCGATGGCCACCGTACGGCGGCGTGCGCGTGGACGGGGGTCGGCCGCGCCCGCCCCGTACGCATCGGGCAAGCTGTGACGTCCCATGACGGTGGTGCCCTCCCTGGATGAGCCGGAGTCGCGAGAAAGCCGTAGAAACGGCTGTGAGGCAGAAGGCGAGGGGGAGGCACGCCCGTACGGCGTCCGTCCCCCCGACGGCCTGTCGCGCACGATCTTCGCAACTTCTTTCGAGACCCTAGCGGGGCGAAGATGGGGATGAGGCGGGATTACTCAACTGGAGGCGGGAGTGCAGGTGGAGGCGGGGTCGGTGGCCGATTCTTTCCCCGAGGAGCGGCTGACGCGACGGATTTTCCGGGACGAAACACTGCTCGTCCTGGGCCTGTCGCTCGGGGCCAGCGGAGTGTCCGCGCTGATCAGCTTTGTCGGGTCGGTCACCAAACCGGGGGGTCTCAAGGATCAGGCAGCCACCCTCAACGCTTCGGCCGCGCCGGGTCGCCCCTGGCTGGATCTGGCCTGGCAGCTGTTCGGCATCGCGTCGGCCCTGGTCCCGGTCGCCCTGGTCGCGCACTTCCTGATGAGGGAGGGCAAGGGACTGCGCGTGATCGGGTTCGACCGTACGCGGCCCTGGCCCGACCTCGGGCGGGGGGCCGCGATCGCGGCGGTGATCGGTAGCACGGGCATCGCCTTCTACCTGGCGGCCCGGGGGTTCGGCGCCAACCTGACCGTGGTGCCGGAAGCGCTGCCCGACGTGTGGTGGAAGTACCCGGTCCTGATCCTGTCGGCCGTGCAGAACGCCGTACTGGAGGAGGTCATCGTCGTCGGGTACCTGCTGCGCCGGCTCGGGCAGCTGGGCTGGACGCCGGGGACCGCGCTGGTGGCGAGCGCGGTGCTGCGCGGCTCGTATCACCTCTATCAGGGCATCGGCGGCTTCATCGGGAACATGGCGATGGGTGTGGTCTTCGTCTACCTGTACCGGCGGTGGGGCCGGGTCGGACCGCTCGTGGTGGCGCACTCGCTGCTCGACATCGGGGCGTTCGTGGGATACGCGCTGCTGGCGGGGAAGGTGGGCTGGCTGCCGACCGCCTGAGCGATGGTGTGAGCGGGTCCGACGGCCTGAGCGGCTCCGATAGGGGCGTACGAGAGTCTCGTACGCCCCTTTCTTGTACGGCTTCTTCGTGCGTCGCTACGCGAGGAGCTCGCCCTCGATGACCGTGACCGCGTGGCCCGTGAGGAGCGTACGGCCGCCGCGCAGCTCGGTGTGGACGAGGCCGGAGCGCGGGGAGGCCTGCAGGCCGGTGAGGCCGGGGCGGCCGAGGCGCTCGGACCAGTAGGGCGCGAGGGCGGTGTGGGCGCTGCCCGTGACCGGGTCCTCGTCGATGCCGATGTTCGGGAAGAAGCAGCGCGAGACGAAGTCGTAGCCCTGGGAGGGGTCTTCGGCGCAGGCGGTCGCGATGATGCCGCGCTCGGAGTACAGGGCGAGGGCCTTGTGGTCGGGGGTGAGTCCCCGGACCGTCTTCTCGTCGGCGACTTCGATCAGCAGGTCGCCGGTGTTCGGGCCGGTGTCGAAGGTCGTGAGCGGCTCGGCGCCCAGGGCCTCGGCGACGCCGTCCGGGACCTCGACCGGGGTGAGCGGGGCGGTGGGGAAGTCCAGCGTCAGGGAACCGTCCTCGTGGGGCGTGGCGATGAGTACGCCGCTGAGCGTGGCGAACCGCACCGGTCCCGTGTGGGCGCCCGTGGTGCGCAGGACGTGTGCGGTGGCGAGGGTCGCGTGCCCGCACATCGCGACCTCGGCGACGGGGGTGAACCAGCGCAGCGCCCAGTCGGCGTCGCCGCCCTCGGGAAGGCGGTGCGCGAAGGCCGTCTCCGCGTGGTTGACCTCCAGGGCGACGCTCTGGAGCCGGCTGTCCTCGGGGAAGGTGTCGTGGTCGAGAAGGAGGACCCCGGCCGGGTTGCCCGCGAAGGGACGGTCGGTGAAGGCGTCGACGATTCGAATCCGCATGCCCCGACGCTAGCGGCCCGAGCGGGCCGCGGGACAAGGCCAATTCCGTGGATCTGGACCGGTTGTGGCGGTCCGGCCCCCTGACCTGCCCGGATCCTCGAGCCTTGTCAGGCGAGCTATTCCGATATATCGTTGACGCATCGCGACCGATCAACGAACGAATGGAGTGATGGCGATGCGTCCCCAAGGACAGGAATTTGGATTCGAACGTGGACATGGCCGACACGGTGGGCCCGGTCCGCGTGACCGGGGCCGCTTCGAAGGGCGGCGTGGGGCTTTCGGGCCCTTCGGTCCGGGTGGTCCGGGTGGTGGCCCCGGCGGCCCCGGGTTCGGCTTCGGGCCGGGCCCCTGGGGTGGCCGGCGCGGCGGCCGGGGCGGTCCGGGCGGCAGGGCGCGGCGCGGTGACGTACGCGCGTCGATCCTGGCCCTTCTCAAGGACCGGCCCATGCACGGCTACGAGATGATCCAGGAGATCGCCGAGCGCAGCGGCGGGGCATGGAAGCCCAGCCCGGGTTCGGTCTACCCGACCCTCCAGTTGCTGGAGGACGAGGGCCTCATCACCAGCGCGGCCGAGGGCGGCAAGAAGCTGTTCTCGCTCACCGACGAAGGCCGCGAAGCGGCCGAGGCGGGTCCCGAGGCGCCGTGGGAAGAGGCCGGGCGCGGGGTCGACTGGGAGACGCTGCACGAGATCCGACAGGCCGGCTTCGGTCTCATGGAGGCCTTCGGTCAGGTCTGGAAGGCCGGCAGCAAGGACCAGCGCGACAAGGCGCTGGCGGTCATCAACGAAGCGCGCAAGAAGCTGTACCTGATCCTCGCCGACGAGGACTGACGGGCATGCTGTGGTATCTGACGGCGCCCCGTGGAAGTGTTTCCGCGGGGCGCCTGTCGATGTACGGGGGCTGGGTGCGGGTCCCGGGGCAGGTGCGGGACTCAGGTCACCAGTCCGGCCAGCTTGCGCAGCGATTCGTTGAGGGCGGCCGTAGCCGAGTCCTTGAGCTTGCCCGCCATCAGCGAGACGGCCGCGCCGGTGAACTCCCCGTCGATCCGCACCGAGGTGGCGTCGCCGTCGGGGGTCAGTGTGTAGCGGGTGGCGACGGTCACCGCCATCGGACCCTTGCCGCGGATGGCCAGGGTGCGGGCGGGCTCCAGTTCCTCGATGGTCCACTCGACCTCGGCCGGGAACCCCATGAGCTTCATGTTCTCCTGGAAGGTGCCGCCGACCTCGAGTGAGGAGGGGCCACCCTTGGGGAAGTTGGTGTGGGTCGAGTTCCACTCGCCGTACGAGGAGAAGTCCGTGAGCTGCGCCCAGACCTTCTCGGCAGGCGCCTCGATGCGTGCTTCCGCG
This sequence comes from Streptomyces sp. NPDC107454, assembly GCF_055582885.1. Classification (NCBI taxonomy): domain Bacteria; kingdom Bacillati; phylum Actinomycetota; class Actinomycetes; order Kitasatosporales; family Streptomycetaceae; genus Streptomyces; species Streptomyces sp. NPDC107454. The sequence continues at coordinate 22,786 of NZ_JBVJPA010000017.1, forward strand.
CTGACTTCGGCCATGCGACCACCCCTTCGTGTCAGGCGCTGCGCCCGGCGCAGCTACGGTGTCGCGGAACGTAGCCGCAGCCCTCGGAACATTCAATACTGATGAACCGTCAGGAATTGTGAACTCAGCCGACCTGGCGTATCACCGCCGCGTCGAACAGGTCCCAGGCGCGCGGGAAGGGCCCCTCGTCGTGACAGCGCCACGCCTCCCGGAACAGGTCGGCGAGCGGCGCATCCTCGGGGGCGTGCACCCGGTACGCGTACTGCCTGCCGTCGACCGCGGGGAGAGCGGCCGGCCGGCACCTGCGCTCCATGCCACTGAGGGACGAGAGCCGAAGCGGCGCGGTTGCGTACGGGGCGCGAAGCAAGGCGGCGCGCGCCCTGAGGGGGAAATCGGGGGTGAAACGGTGCGAAGTCATCCGTAAGGAGGAGAACGTGCTCGCGGAAGCCCACCCTGTGTGGGACGTGAAGATGCTGCCCACCGAGGATGACCCGGGTCGCCGGGACTGATGGGGTAGGGGTTGTGCCACCGCGTATCCCCCAGCAGCCCGCCGCCGAGAGCGGCTCCCACCGCACGGAACCCGACGCCGGACTCAGTGCCGAGCTGGCGTCGGTGGTCTCCGGCGCACGCAGGCGGGCGCTGCGGGACGGCGACCGGCAGATCGACACCGCTCATCTGCTGCACTCACTGCTGGAGGCCGACCCCCAGGTGCGCGCCGCCTTCGACGGCGCCCCGCAGGTCGCGCGGCTGCTCGGCTATCTCGTGCAGCGCAGCATCGGCTACGGGCTGCGCTGGCAGAGCGGCGTCGAGGATTCGGGGGCGGTTCCGGTCGTCGCCGAGGCGGGCTGGTCGCGGGTCGTGGCCGAGGCGGGCTGGTCGCCGATGGCGGCCGGAGCCATGGAGAGCGCGTGCGAGCGTGCCGAACGGCGGGGCGACGAACGGGCCCGCTGTCTCGATCTGCTCGCCTCGATCGTCACCGATCCGCAGTCGCGGGCCGTCGAGGTCCTGCGACGGGCCGGCGTGGACGCCCGGGCGCTGCTTCTGCGCATCGAGAACACCTTCGACGTCGAGGACGAGTTCGCGTGCGAGTTCCGCCTCGACCTCGAGAGGTACGTCGGCGGCGACCCGGGCTGCCAGTCCAATCGTTGAGACAGGTGTCATCGGGGGTGACGCTCATGTCGTCGCCTGTCATCATGTGCCGGTGCATACCTCTCAGGGCAGTCAGGACAACCGTGGGAAGGGCGTCGGGCTGGGCCTCGCGCTCGCGTCGGCGGTCGCCTTCGGCGGATCGGGTGTCGCGGCGAAGCCGCTGATCGAATCGGGGCTCGACCCGCTGCACGTGGTGTGGCTGCGGGTCGCGGGCGCCGCCCTGTTGATGCTGCCGCTGGCCGTGCGCCATCGCGCTCTCGTACGGCGGCGCCCCGCCCTGCTCGTCGGGTTCGGACTGCTCGCCGTGGCGGGCGTCCAGGCCTGCTACTTCGCCGCGATCTCCCGTATCCCCGTCGGTGTCGCCCTGCTCGTCGAGTACCTGGCGCCGGCGCTCGTGCTCGGCTGGGTGCGGTTCGTGCAGCGCCGGCCCGTGACACGCGCCGCGGCGCTCGGGGTCGTCCTCGCGGTCGGCGGGCTCGCCTGTGTCGTCCAGGTGTGGTCCGGACTGAGCTTCGACGCCGTCGGACTGCTGCTCGCGCTGTGCGCCGCCTGCTGCCAGGTCGGTTACTTCGTCCTGTCCGACCAGGGCAGCGACGCGGGCGAGGAGGCACCGGACCCCCTCGGCGTCATCGCGTACGGCCTGCTCGTCGGCACCCTCGTGCTGACGGTCGTCGCACGTCCCTGGACCATGGACTGGTCGCTGCTCGGGGGCAGCGCGGACATGAACGGCACCTCCGTCGCCGCCTCCTTGCTGCTCGGCTGGATCGTGCTGATCGCGACCGTCGTCGCCTACGTCACCGGAGTGCTCTCCGTGCGCAGGCTCTCCCCGCAGGTCGCGGGCGTCGTGGCCTGCCTGGAGGCGGTCATCGCGACCGTGCTCGCCTGGGTCCTGCTCGGCGAACATCTCTCGGCGCCGCAGATCCTCGGCGGTGCGGTGGTGCTGATCGGCGCGTTCATCGCGCAGTCGTCGGCGCCCGCGAAACCCTCGGACGGGCCGGTCGCGAGCGGCGGGAGCGACGCCGAGAGGGATTTGTCGATCCACGGAACCGCCGTCTAGGGTGCTGGCCATGCCTTCGACGCTCGTTCTGCCGCCTCCTGCCGCCTGAGGCGGGCTCTCCGGAGTTCCCACCCGGCCTGGTGCCGGGTGGCACGGCGCTGCCCGCAGAAGAAGTCCGAGGACCTTCCCGTACGCCCCTGCCCGCTGGGCACGGGCTGCGACGTGGTCCTTCCCGAACTTCTGCGCGGCTGCCTTGTGCGCGGCCGCGCGTATCCGCGGAGAGAAACACGTGTCGCAAGCTGCTTCCGGCCTGCCCCTCGGGCGAGGCCTCCTCTATCTGATCGTCGCCGGTGCCGCCTGGGGCACCGCGGGCGCGGCCGCGTCACTGGTCTACCAGGCCAGTGACATGGGGCCGATCGCCCTCTCCTTCTGGCGCTGCGCGGGCGGGCTCGTGCTGCTGCTCGCCGCGCGCCTGCCGCGGCACCGGCGGTGGCGCCGACGGGTCGCGCCGGCCACCCGGGAGCCGCTCGGCCGCAAGGTCCTGCGGATCGGTGTCACGGGCCTTGGACTCGCCGTCTTCCAGACCGCCTACTTCGCCGCCGTCGAGGCCACCGGACTCGCGGTGGCGACCGTCGTCACCCTGGGCGCCGGGCCCGTGCTCATCGCCCTGGGCGCGCGACTGACCCTGGGGGAGCGGCTCGGGCGCGGCGGAAGCGCCGCAGTCGCCGGGGCGCTCGGCGGGCTCGCGGTGCTCGCACTGGGCGCCGGCGGCGCCACGGTGCGGCCCTGGGGCGTCGTGCTCGCGGTCGTGTCCGCGGCCGGATACTCCACGATGACGCTGCTCACCCGGTGGTGGGGACGCGACGGCCGCGCCGACGGCTCCGGTACGACGGTGTGGACGTTCGCCGTCACCACCGTCTGCCTGCTGCCGCTCGGCCTGGCCGAGGGGCTGGTCCCGCACACCGCCCAACCGGCCCACGTGCTGGCCCTGGTGGTCTATATCGCCGCCGTCCCCACGGCGCTGGCCTACGCCCTGTTCTTCGCGGGCGCCGCCGTGGTCCGGTCCGCGACCGTCTCCGTGATCATGCTCCTGGAGCCGGTGAGCGCGGCCGTGCTGGCCGTCGGTCTGCTCGGCGAACGACTGACCATGACGACACTCGCGGGCACCCTGTTGATGCTGGGTTCGGTCGCGGGGCTCGCGGTGGCCGAGACGCGCGGTATCCGGGGCGACACCCGGAGCGTGCCCGAGGAGGAACGGGCGCTCGTCTGAGGGATGCGGCAGGTATGAGGACCGAGGCATGAGGCCGAGGCGCCGGGGGTGACCCCGCCCGGTGCCTCGGCCGCCTCGGCGTCACAGGGTCGTGAGGTAGTCGGGGAGCTCGATGCCGGGGGCCAGGTCGTCGGCGGGGATCGGGGTGCCGTGTCCCTTGGTGAGGGGGACGACCCCGGTCCAGTGGGGGAGGGTGAGGTCCTCCGCGTCGTCGTTCGGGCCGCCGGTGCGCAGCTTCGCGGAGACCTCGTTCAGATCGAGGCGGATCACGGCGGTGGCGGCGAGCTCCTTGGCGTTGGCTGGGCGCGAGTCGTACGAACGGCCCGGGACGACCTGGTCGACCAGCGCGTCCAGGGCCTCCCGCTTCTCGTCCGGGTCCGTCACCTGGTGGGCGATGCCGTGCACCACCACGGAGCGGTAGTTCATCGAGTGGTGGAAGGCGGAGCGGGCCAGGACCAGACCGTCGACATGGGTCACGGTCAGGCAGACGGGCAGCCCGGGGTCGGCCTGACCGGCCATCCGCAGCGGGCGCGAACCCGTCGAGCCGTGTACGTAGAGGCGCTCGCCGACCCGTCCGTAGAGGGTGGGGAGCACGACCGGGGCGCCGTCCCGGACGAAGCCGAGGTGGCAGACGTACCCCTCGTCGAGTATCGCGTGGACCAGTTCGTGGTCGTACGCGGCGCGCTCCTTGGAACGGGTGGGGACGGTGCGATCGGTCGGGGTGTAGGCGGCGGGCCGCGTCGTCCCGGGCTGAGTGCTCGTCTCCGACATTGCGCTCTCCATTGCACTAGTGCATAATCTTCTTTGTGCTAGAAGAGTATCTGATCGAAGGGCGTCGCGCAGCGGACATTTCCGCGAGCGTCGAGCGTGCGGTCGGCAGCGGGGACCTCGAACCCGGGCAACTGCTGCCACCCATGCGGGAGTTGGCGGAGCGGCTCGGGGTGAATCCCAACACCGTCGCCGCCGCCTATCGCACCCTGCGTGAACGCGGGGTGATCGAGACCGCGGGGCGGAGAGGCAGCCGGATCCGCTCGAAGCCCGCCACGACGGGACGCGACTACATCCGGGTCGAGGTGCCGGAGGGCGTGCGGAACGTGGCCGACGGCAACCCCGACCCGGCACTGCTGCCCGCCCTCGCCGAGGCGTTCGCCGCGGCGGCGGGACGGTCGGACCGGGATCCCGTGATGTACGGGGAGGCCGCCGTCGAGGCGGAGCTGGAGCGGCTCGCGCGCGCCGACCTCGACGCGGACGGCGTGCCCGGCGGGCCCGTCGTCGTCACCTCCGGATCGCTCGACGCCATCGAGCGCGTGCTGGCGGCCCATCTCAAGCCCGGGGACGCCGTCGCCGTCGAGGATCCCGGCTGGGGCAGCGTGTTCGACCTCGCCCCGGCCCTCGGGCTGCGCACGGTCCCGGTGCGCGTCGACGACGAGGGCCCGGTCCCCGACGACGTACGCCATGCCCTGGAGGCCGGTGCCCGCGCGCTGATCGTCACGGACCGGGCGCAGAACCCGACCGGCGCCGCGGTGGGCGCCGCACGCGCCCGTGCCCTGCGCTCCGTGCTGAAGGAGCACCCGGACGTCCTGCTCGTCGAGGACGACCACGGGCATCGGATCGTCGACCTGCCGCTGCACCCCCTGGCCGGGGTGACCCGCGACTGGGCCTTCGTGCGCTCCGTCGCCAAGGCCTACGGCCCCGACCTGCGGCTCGCCGTCCTCACCGGAGACCCCGTCACCATGGACCGGGTGCACGGGCGGCAGCGGCTGGGGCCCGGCTGGGTGAGCCACCTGCTGCAACGGGCGGTCTTGCACCTGTGGGTGAACGGCGCGGTGGACGTCACGGCCGTGGCGGCGGCGTACGGGCGGCGCCGGGACGCGCTGATCGACGCCCTGAAGCGGCATGGCATCGAGGCGTACGGGCGCAGCGGGATGAACGTGTGGATCCCCGTCCCGGACGAGACCGGAGCGGTCGCGCGGTTGCTGCACGCCGGCTGGGCGGTCGCGCCCGGGGCGCGCTTCCGGATGAGCGCGCCGCCCGGCATACGGATCACCGTCTCGAGTCTGACGCCGGACGACATCGAGCCGCTGGCGGACGCCGTCGCCTCCGCCGTCGGACCGGCGCCCGCACGCGGCTACGTGTGAGTGGTCCGTACGCGGCTGGGTGTGGGTCGGTCCGTACGCCCTGAGGGCTCGGTCAGCGGCGCGGCCCGGCCTGGGTGAGCGCGGCGCCGGCGAGGACGATCACCGCGCCGACCGGCGTGGACCAGCTCAGCGACTCGCCGAGGATCGCGACGCCCGCGGCGGTGGCGATCACCGGGATGAAGTACGTGACCATCTGGGCCGTCGTCGGGCCGACCTCGGCGACGATGCCGTACTGGACGAGCATGGCCAGGCCCGTGCCGAGGGCCCCCAGGGCGGCGATCGCGAGCAGCGGGACGACCGGGAAGTGACTCGGCAGCGTGGTGAACAGTGGGGTGACGAGGGCCAGTTGGGCAGTGGCGAGCAGTAGTTGGGCGCCGGTCATCGACAGATGCGAGTGGCCGGTGCCGGCCAGGGTGCGGCGGACGTAGATCCAGCCGATCGGGTAGCTCAGCGAGGCCAGCAGGGCCATCAGCGTGCCCGTGGCGTCCAGGCCGTGGAAGCCCTGCCAGATGCCGAGGACCGTCAGGACGCCGAGAAAACCGAGGCCGAGACCGGCGACCCTGCGCCGGGTCGGACGGTCCTCGGAGAGGGCGACCAGGGACAGGGCCATGCCCCACAGGGGCGAGGTCGCGTTGCAGATGCCCGCGAGCGTGGACGGGATCGTCAGCTCGGAGTAGGCGAAGAGCGAGAACGGCAGTGCGTTGAGCAGGAAGGCCGCGACCGCGAGATGGCCCCAGGTGCGGGCCCCGCGCGGCAGCCGCTCCCGCTTCACCGCCATCGCCGCCGCGAGCACCGCCGTCCCGAACAGCAGCCGTCCGAAGGTGACTTGGAACGGCGCGTAGCCCTCCGTGCCGACCTTGATGAGCAGAAAGCTGAAACCCCAGATCAGGGAGAGGGCGCCGAAGCGGATGCGCCAGTCGAGGGCGGTGCGACGGCGGGGGGTCGCGGCGGTCGGGGTGTCGGTTCGGGGAGTGGTCACGGCGGTCATGGACGTAACGATGAAGCAGACCATCTCGTAGCACAAGCGAGATTTATCGAGCGGTATCTCGTAGTATTGCTTACATGTTGAATCTGGAGCGTCTGCGCACCCTCGACGCCCTCGCTCGGCACGGCTCGGTGAGTGGTGCGGCGGAGGGGCTGCACGTCACGACGTCGGCCGTGTCCCAGCAGATGTCCAAGCTGGAGCGCGAGGTGGGGCAGCAGCTGCTCGCGAAGAACGGGCGCGGGGTGCGTCTCACGGATGCCGGGCGGCTGCTGGCCGAGCATGCCGCGCGCATCCTGTCGCAGGTCGAGCTCGCCCAGTCCGACCTGGAGGCCCAGCGCGGTCAGGTCGTCGGTGAGCTGCGGCTCTCCGCGTTTCCGACCGCCGCGCGCGGCCTGTTCCCCACCGCGCTCGCCGCGCTGCGCGCCGATCACCCCGGGCTGCGGGTGCGCTCCAGCGAGCTGGAGCCCGAGGCCGGGGTTGCCGGAGTGATCCGCGGCGACCTCGATCTGGCGGTGGTGCTCGACTGGTACAACAAGCCGATGCCGCTGCCCGACGGCCTGGTCAAGGCCCCGATCCTCGACGACCCGGCCGACGTGGCGATGCCGGTCGGCCACCGGCTCGCGGACCGCGCGGAGGTCGACCTCGGCGACTTCGCCGACGACGAGTGGATCACCTGGGGCGAGGGCGAGTTCTGCCACGAGTGGCTGATGTTCACGTTGCGCTCCCGGGGCGTCGAGCCGCACATCGGCCATCGCGCCGCCGAGACGCACACCCAGCTCGCCCTGGTCGCCGCGGGGCTCGGCGTCTGCATCGCGCCGCTGCTCGGGCGCCATCCGATGCCGGACGGAGTCGTCACGGTGCCGCTGCGGCAGGCCGTCCGGCGGCATGTCTACGTGATCTGGCGCGCGGACGCCGACCGCCGTCCGTCGATCAGGGCGGCGGTCGCGGCGCTGCGGGCGGCGGGGGAGAGCATCGGCTGAGCGGTGACCTGAGCGGTGACCTGCGCGGTGGCGGGGCGGCCCGGACACGTAGGTCTGCGGGGCCGCTGCTGTGGCCCCGCAGCGATGGGTGCTGTCGACGGCTCGCGCGGTGCGGGGCGGCTGAGGGGAGCTCCGCGGTGGCGTGGCCGCGCCCGCCCCTGCCCTGGGTCCTGTCGTCACATTCCCGTCGTCCGCCCGGAGGACGTGGCCCTGCGGCGTCAGGTGCGTGCTGTCGGCGTGCCGGGCACCGGCCCTCGTACTGGATGTACCTGGGTCTGTGCCCGGTACGGCGAAGGGGGTCCCTCCCTGTTCGAGCGAAGCCGAGAACTCGGGGGGCGCGTGCAGGGCGTCGCGGGGCAGACGGGAATGCGACGACAGGGCCTAGAGCGGCGGCAGCTTGCGGAAGTCCCAGGAGGCTATGGCCGTCGGCGTCAGCCGGGCCCACGCGTGGCGGCCGTCGTGCGGCATCTCCTCCAGGCCGAAGTTCTTGCGGGCGAACAAGATCTCGGGGACGTCGAGTTCGGCGCACAGCTCCCCGGTGCGCGGGACCTCGCCCACGAACTCCACCGCGCCGGACAGCTCGACGCCGCGCAGCTCCCCGTAGTCCTCACCGGTGTCGATCACCACCGCGACCCGTGGGTCGCGGCTCAGCTCCGTCCAGCGCTTGCTGCGTACCACGGAGTACAGCCACAGCGAGGTGCCGTCCCAGACGAACCAGAGCGCGCTCACGTGGGGGGCGCCGTCCCTCGACACCGTGGCGACGCGGCAGGTGCGCTGGGTGGTGAGGAACTCGTCCAGCTCGCCGGGGGTCATCATGATCTTCCGACCCCTGCGCTGAGTGACGGTCATGCGGTCACCTCTTCTTTCATGTCGACCTGATGCGTCGATCTTCTGCGTCGACAGAGATCCTCTGACAGTGCGTCAGAAAAGCATGGGCCGTCTTCCGTCCTTGCGCAATGCTCGTTACGCTCGCCCGCCCGACCCTCGACGACAAGGGGAGTCATGCCGCCGCGTGAACAGCTCAGCACACTCCTCGACCCGGACGGGACCGTTCTGCTCACCGTGGAATGCCAGCAGGGGGTCGTCGGCTCGGACAGCGCACTGCCCGAACTCGCCAAGGAGGCCCGGTCGTCGGGGGCGCTCGCGAACATCGCCCGGCTGGTGGCCGGTGCCCACCGCGCAGGAGTCCAGGTGATCCACGCGATCGCCGAGCGACGGCCCGACGGGCGGGGGGCCAACCGCAACGCCCGCCTGTTCCACGCGGCCGAACGGCTGCCCGTGCAACAGCTGTCGGGCACCACCGCGGTCCGCGTCGCGCCGCCGATCGAGGTCGCCGAGGAGGACTTCGTCGTACGTCGCCTGCACGGCCTGTCCCCGCTCGCGGGCACCGACGTCGACGCGCTGCTGCGCAACCTGGGCTGTCGCACCCTCGTCGTGACCGGAGTCTCCGCCAATGTGGCCGTCCCCAACACGGTGTTCGACGCCGTGAACCGCGGCTACAACGCCGTGGTGCCCGCGGACGCGATCGCGGGGGTGCCTTCCGACTACACCCCCGCGCTGATCCGCAACACGCTCGCCCTGGTCGCCACGATCACGGCGACCGATGACGTGCTGGCCTGCTTCGAGAGGCCGCGCCGCTGAGGCGCGGCCCCGGCCGCGTCACGCGAGCTTGATCGAGTCCCCGTCCACGGTGATGTTGGCGGCGGCCAGCGGCTGCGTCGCGGGCCCCTTCTTCACGCTGCCGTCGGTCGCGGAGAACTGGCTGTTGTGGCACGGGCAGGTGATCACGTTGTCGGCGATGCCCTTCACCGCACAGCCCTGGTGGGTGCACTTGGAGGAGAAGGCCTTGTAGGTGCCCGCGGTCGGCTGGGTGACGACGACGCCCTGGGACTCGAAGACCTTGCCGCCGCCCTCCGGGATGTCGGTGGTCTTGGCGAGGACCGTGCCGCCCGCGTTGCCCGCCGCGGCGTTGTCGCCCCCGCCCGTACCCCCGCTGCTCGCGCTCGCGCCGGAGCTGGAGCCGGAGTTGGAGCTGGTGGAGTCGGAGGACTTGTTGTCCGACCCGCACGCGGTCAGCGCGACGGCGAGTCCCGCCGTGCCGACCGCCGCCACGACGGTGCGGCGGGCCGGGGCCGGAACGGGGTGAAGCGATTCGCTGGTCATGCTGACATTCCCTTCAACGGACGTGATGGTGATCCGTACAGAGGTACGGTCCGCCCGTCTGCCCTGTTCAGGAGCTGAGGAGTTCTTGACCGAATCGACAGCGGTTCGACAGCCGCGCCGATCTGCTCGGGACACCGCCGCCGCGGGCGCCCACGGGTCGCGTCCGGTGACCGTGACCACCCCAGTAGCCTGGGGCGATGCTCAAGGAAGTCATCGTGACCCGCTACATCACGCCCCTGCGTGAGGGCGGCTCGCTGCCGGGGCTCGTCGAGGCCGACGATCTCGGGACGTACGTCATGAAGTTCACCGGCGCGGGGCAGGGGCGCAAGACGCTCGTCGCGGAGGTCGTCTGCGGTGAACTCGCCCGCCGGCTCGGCCTGCGCGTGCCCGGCCTGGTGACACTCGGCCTCGATCCGGTCCTGGGGCTCGGGGAGCCGGACCAGGAAGTGCAGGAGCTGCTCAAGTCGAGCGGCGGACCGAACCTCGGGATGGACTTCCTCCCCGGCGCGATCGGCTTCGACTCCCTCGCCTTCGAGGTGAGCCCCGAGGAGGCCGGGCGGATCGTCTGGTTCGACGCGCTGGTCAACAACGTCGACCGTTCCTGGCGCAACCCCAATCTGCTGATGTGGCACGGCGACCTGTGGCTCATCGACCACGGCGCCACCATGATCTGGCACCACCACTGGCCGGGCGCGGCGACCTCCGCGGCCAAGCCCTACGACGCCTCCGACCACGCGCTCGTGCCCTTCGGCCCGGACATCGCCTCCGCCGCGGCCGAACTGGCGCCGCTGGTGACCGAGGACCTGCTGGCCGAGGTGACGGCGGAGATCCCCGACGCATGGCTGGCCGACGAACCCGGCTTCGACTCGCCGGACGCCCTGCGACGTGCCTACGCGCAGCCGCTGCTGGCGCGGGCCGGCGTGATCGAGGGGCGCATCAAGGGCTTCGGGGGGGACAAGTGAGCGAGCGGGACGTCTTCGAGTACGCGCTGCTGCGCGTGGTGCCGCGCGTCGAGCGCGGCGAGTGCTTCAACGCGGGCGTACTGGTGTACTGCCGCGCCAAGTCCTTCGTCGGGGTGCGCACCCATCTGGACGAGACCAAGCTGCTTGTCCTGGACCCGGAGGCCGACGTGGCCGGCGTACGGGCCGCGCTGCGGGCGGTCGAAGGGATCTGTGCGGGTGGTAAAGCGGCAGGTCAGGCGGCTGGTGACGACGCCGGACGGCGCTTTCGCTGGCTGATCGCGCCCCGCTCCACGGTCGTGCAGCCGGGGCCCGTGCACACCGGACTCACCGCCGATCCGGAGGCCGAGACGGAGCGGTTGCTCCAGTTGCTGGTCAGGTAATGGATCACACCCGCGTGGTGTGCCGTTGACACCGGGTGCCAGGGCTTCTAGCGTCACGTCTACTGAAGGTACTAAGCGGTCGCTCACCGGACGGGCGTACCGTGTGAGCCGCAGGACATTCCATCGCAGGACGTTCCACCGCAGGGCATTTCAAGCCGCAGGGCTTTTCAAGGGCGAGGAGAACCAGCAATGTCCACCACTGAGCAGCGTGTCGCCGTAGTCACCGGTGCCGCGCGCGGCATCGGCGCCGCCACCGCCGTACGACTGGCCGCCGAGGGCCGCGCCGTCGCGGTGATCGACCTCGACGAGGCCGCGTGCAAGGACACCGTCGAGAAGATCACCGCCGCCGGTGGCAAGGCCCTCGCGGTCGGCTGCGACGTCTCCGACGAGGCCCAGGTCGAGGCCGCGGTCGCGCGGATCGCCGAGGAGCTCGGTGCGCCGACCGTCCTGGTGAACAACGCGGGCGTGCTCCGCGACAACCTGCTGTTCAAGATGGCCGCGTCCGACTGGGACACGGTCATGAACGTGCACCTGCGTGGCGCCTTCCTGATGGCCAAGGCCTGCCAGAAGTACATGGTGGACGCCAAGTTCGGCCGGATCGTCAACCTGTCGTCGTCCTCGGCGCTCGGCAACCGCGGCCAGGCCAACTACTCCGCCGCCAAGGCCGGTCTCCAGGGCCTCACCAAGACCCTCGCCATCGAGCTCGGCAAGTTCGGCGTCACCGCCAACGCCGTCGCGCCCGGCTTCATCGCCACCGACATGACGGCGGCCACCGCCGAGCGCGTCGGCATGGGCTTCGAGGACTTCCAGGCCGCGGCCGCCACCCAGATCCCCGTGCAGCGCGTCGGCAACCCCGACGACATCGCCAACGCGATCGCCTTCTTCACCGGCGAGGCCGCCGGATTCGTCTCCGGCCAGGTCCTGTACGTGGCCGGCGGACCGCTCAACTGACGCCGGAGGGCACGACATGACCACACTCCCCGAACTCTCCGGCAAGGTCGCGCTCATCACGGGCGCGAGCCGCGGCATCGGCTACGGCGTCGCGGAGGCCCTCGTCGCCCGCGGTGACCGCGTGTGCATCACGGGCCGCAACGAGGACGCCCTGAAGGAGGCCGTCGAGGCACTCGGTGCCGAGCGCGTCATCGGCGTCGCCGGCAAGGCGCACGACCTGGCCCACCAGGCCACGGTCGTCGAGCGCACGATGGAGGCCTTCGGCCGCGTCGACTACCTGGTCAACAACGCAGGTACGAACCCCGTGTTCGGCCCGATGGCCGACCTGGACCTGGACGTGGCACGCAAGGTCTTCGAGACCAACGTCGTCTCGGCGCTCGGCTTCGCCCAGCTGACCTGGAAGGCCTGGCAGAGCGAGAACGGCGGCGCGATCGTCAACATCGCGTCCGTCGCCGGCATCGCCCCCTCGCCCTTCATCGGCGCGTACGGCATGAGCAAGGCCGCCATGATCAACCTGACCGTGCAGCTGGCGCACGAGTTCGCGCCGAAGGTGCGGGTCAACGCGATCGCGCCCGCCGTCGTCAAGACCAAGTTCGCGCAGGCCCTGTACGAAGGCAGGGAGGCGGAGGCGGCCGCGTCCTACCCGCTCGGCCGGCTCGGTGTGCCCTCCGACATCGGAGGCGCCGCCGCCTTCCTCACCTCGTCGCAGTCGGACTGGATCACCGGTCAGACCCTCGTCGTCGACGGCGGCATCTTCCTGAACGCCGGAGTGGGCTGACCGGAGGCCCGAGACGGGACGAACGGAGCATCGACGCGGGCGCTGATGGACGAAATCGGCGCTCGCGTCGACGTATGAAGACGTACAGCCAAATGACAACGTAGTCACAAACGCGCTGATCAAGTGCCCTGCCAGGAACACGGATCCACCGGTGTGACGCTGCGGTATGGTCTGCCGACCCTTGGTACGGCAGATCGAGGAGCGTGCGCGTGTTCAAGCGGAACCCATGTCTGCGGCAACTGGCGGCGGTCACGTCCATCACCCTGGTGGCCGGGTGTGGCGTCCTGTCCTCGGCGTCGTCCGACGACAAGGGACCGATCGTCGTGGGCACCACCAGTGCCCCGAGCACGCTGGATCCGGCCGCCTCCTGGGACGGCTCCTGGGAACTGTTCCGCAACATCTACCAGACGCTGCTGAGCTATCCCTCCGGGGCCACCACGCCCCAGCCCGACGCCGCCCAGAGCTGTGGGTTCGCGGACAGCTCGAACCTCGTGTACCGCTGCAAGCTGCGCGCCGGCATGAAGTTCTCCGACGGCGACACCCTGGACGCCCAGGCCGTCAAGTACTCGATCGACCGGATCAAGAAGATCAACCTGCCCGGCGGCCCCGCCGGCCTCCTCGGCAGCCTCGACCGTATCCAGGTACTGAACGCGCGCGAACTCGTCTTCCACCTGAACAAATCGGACGCGACCTTCCCGTTCGTCCTCGCCACCCCGGCCATGTCGATCGTCGACCCCGACGACTACCCCGCGCACTCGCTGCGCAAGGACGGCAAGGTCTTCGGGTCCGGGCCGTACAGCCTGCGCTCCTACGAGGACGGCAAGCAGGCCGAACTCGTCAGGAACGACCACTACAAGGGGTTCGCCGAGTTCAAGAACGACGCGGTCACGATCCGCTACTTCCAGGACTCGGGGCAGATGGTCGACGCCCTCAAGGACAAGAAGATCGACGTCACGTTCCGCGGCCTGGCCTCCAAGGACATCGTCTCGCTCCGGAGCAAGGGAGCGGACAACGGCCTTCAGCTCGTCGAGGGCGCGGGCATGGAGATCAGCTACCTGGTGTTCAACCCGAAGGATCCGTGGGCGGAGAAGCTCGCGGTGCGCAAGGCGGTCGCCCAGGTCATCGACCGTGCGGCGATCGCGCACAAGGTCTACAAGGACACGGTCGACCCGCTGTACTCGATGGTCCCCGCGGGCCTGACCGGTCACACCACGGGCTTTTTCGACGACTACGGGGACCCCAGTTCCTCCAAGGCCCGGCAGATCCTCTCGGAGGCGGGCATCACCGAGCGCGTCCCCCTCACCCTCTGGTACACCACGGACCGCTACGGCTCCGAGACCGCCCCGGAGTTCCAGGAGATCAAGAGGCAGCTGGAGGAGTCCGGTCTGTTCCGCGTGTCGCTCAACGGGCGCCCCTGGAAGACGTACGAGGAGGGTTACCGCAAGGGCGAGTACCCGGTGTTCGGGCGCGGCTGGTTCCCGGACTTCCCGGATGCCGAGAACTTCATCGCGCCCTTCGTGGGCCGGCAGAACGCGCTCGGCACGCCCTATCCGGCGCCCCGGATCACCGACACCCTCCTGCCCGCCTCGCGCCGCGAGAGCGACCGTGGAGCGGTGGTCAAGGAGTTCGAGGCGGCCCAGCAGATCCTCGTCGACGACGCACGGCTGCTGCCGCTGTGGCAGGGCAAGCAGTTCGTGGCGGCGAGCGAGGAGATCTCGGGCGGGGAGCAGGCCCTGGACCCCTCGACGATCATGATGATGTGGGAGCTGCACCGCAAGACCAGCTGGTAGGTCACGGGCAGGACCGGGCGGGTAGCGTGGTCCTACGGGGTGCGGGGCCGATTGTCAGTGGTCGCCTGTAGGTTCTGAGACCTGGAAGTGACCGCACATCGGAGGAACTTGACGTGACCGACACCGCCATGCTGCCCGAGTCCTGGCGCGGCGTCCTGGGTGACGAACTGCAGCAGCCCTACTTCAAGGAACTCACCGAGTTCGTCGAGGAGGAGCGTGCGGGTGGTCCCGTCTACCCTCCGCGCGAGGAGGTCTTCGCGGCGCTGGAGGCGACTCCGTACGAGCGGGTGAAGGTACTGATCCTCGGCCAGGACCCGTACCACGGCGAGGGCCAGGGCCACGGCCTGTGCTTCTCGGTGCGCCCGGGGGTGAAGACCCCGCCCTCGCTGCGCAACATCTACAAGGAGATGAAGGAGGAGCTGGGCACCCCGATCCCGGACAACGGCTATCTGATGCCGTGGGCCGAGCAGGGCGTCCTGCTGCTGAACGCGGTGCTGACCGTGCGCTCCGGTGAGGCCAACTCGCACAAGGGCAAGGGCTGGGAGAAGTTCACGGACGCGGTGATCCGTGCCGTGGCCGACCGGCCCGACCCGGCGGTCTTCGTCCTGTGGGGCAACTACGCGCAGAAGAAGCTCCCGCTCATCGACGAGAAGCGGCACATCGTGGTGAAGGGCGCGCACCCGTCGCCGCTCTCCGCGAAGAAGTTCTTCGGCTCCCGCCCCTTCACGCAGATCAACGAGGCGGTCGCCGGGCAGGGCCACGAGCCGATCGACTGGCGGATTCCGAACCTCGGCTGATCCGGGACCGGGACCGGGACCGGGACCGGAAAGCGGTCGGGCCGGGTGGGGCGTCCGGTCCGGCCGTCACCGGGGCGGCTCAGTGGTGTCCGGGGGCGCCTGAGCGTCATTGTCAGTGTGTCCGGTTAGCGTCGGAAGGGACAGCGACGAGCCTGGAGGACGCGGTGGCGGAGCAACAGGAGCAGGCGGCGCCGGACGCCATGATGACCCGGATCGGCCAGGTCGTCATGCTGCACCACGGTGGCGACCGTGAGGAGGCTCGGGGGCGTTTCCTGGACCTGTGGGGGGAGATCGGCGAGGACGGCGACCCCCTGCACCGCTGCACCCTGGCGCACTACCTGGCGGACACGCAGGACGACCCCGCGGACGAACTGGCCTGGGACCTGCGGGCGTTGTCGGCCGCCGAGGAACTCAGCGACGGCGACGTCGCCGAGCGCCACCGGTCGCTCGCGGCGCGCGCGTTCTATCCGTCGCTGCATCTGAACCTGGCGGCCGACTATGTGAAACTCGGCCGCTCCGAAGCCGCCCGCAGCCATCTGCGCCGCGCCCGGGGCGCGGCCGGAGCCCTCGGGAACGACCGTTACGGCGACGGCGTACGCGCGGCGATCGGCCGTCTGGAGCTGAGACTCGACGGGGCGGGCCCGTCGCGCGGGGGGCCGGGGGAGGACCCCGGCGCGGTCGAGCGGCCCGGCACCGTCGAGCGGCCCGGTCCCTTCGGCGGGTCCGGAGGGGAGACCCTGGGGCCGCCGAGACAGTGCCCCTAGAGCATGCGGACACCGGCCGTGGTCAATGCCCGTACGACCCCTTGCAGATGACCGCCTCCGGACTGTCCGCCTTCCAGCCTCCGTATTTCCGGCCGAGGGCACACACGTCCGTGTTGTTCGGCTGCTCGGAGGCGACGGGCGGGACCTCGGTGCGAGGCGCGGGCCTGTGGGGCCCTGGGTGGGGGTGAGGCCCTGGGTGTGGGTGATGGGCGGCGCCCGGGTGGCGCGCAGGGGCCTGCGGGGCGGCGGGCGCCGGGACGGGTCTGCGGTGCGGCGCCGGAGAGCTCGGTGACGGCTTCCGGGACGGCCCGATGAGTTCCAGCGCCTCGCGCGCCGGTGCCTGCACGACCTGCGGCCCGGCCTTGCCGTCGGGACGCGGTGGCGACGGCCGGGACGGCGCGGTCGGCAGGGTGGGAGCGGGCGGTCGCTGGACGGTCACACAGCCGGAGAGCGCGGCGGTGGCCACGGTGACCAGGAGCGTTGCGGCGGTCGTCGTTCGATGCACCCGCTCAACTCTGCTGCGTCCGGCCCGCTTTGGGGGAGCTGACAAGCGGAGGTTGCCCCACACGGGTGATCCTTCCGCCCCTGCGGAGGGCGTCGGTGTCCGCAAGGTGACCCGACGCCGCATCACCCTGCCTCACTCACCCGTGGCGCCGTCGATCCGCTCCCGGATCAGATCCGCGTGACCGTTGTGACGCGCGTACTCCTCGATCATGTGGGTGTAGATCCACCGTAGGTTGATGGGGTCCTCGGTGAACTTGCTCTTGCCCTCGCAGGCGTCGTCCAGCGTGAAACGAGCCGCGTTGCGCCGGGCGATCCCGATCTCGGCCTGCCAGGTGGCGTACGCCTCGTCCCAGGTGTCCGCGTCGGTGAGATGGAACTCTCCGTCCCGGTCCTCCTCGCTGTAGTAGATCGGCCCCGGATCGTCGCCCACCAGAACCTTGCGGAACCAGCCGCGCTCCACGTCCGCCATGTGTCGCACCAGACCGAGCAGGGACAACTCGGAGGGTTCGACCGAGGCGGTCTTGAGCTGGGCGTCGTCGAGGCCCGCGCACTTCATCTCCAGGGTCTCGCGGTGGTAGTCGAGCCAGCCCTCCAGCATGGACCGTTCGCCGGCGTTGGTGGCGGGTTCGGTGCGCTGCTTCGTCATGCCCGTATTTTCATCCAGGGCACGGCCGTTCACCAGGGATTTTCCTACTCCCGACGGTTGCCGGGCCCCTGCCCGCCTGCCACGGCGGCCGTATGCTTCCGGCGAGGCCCGCGTCGTAACTGAAGGAGACTCCCGTGAAGGTCGGCTGCATCGGACTCGGCGACATCGCGCAGAAGGCGTACCTGCCGGTGCTCGCTGTCCAGCCGGGGGTCGAGCTGCATCTGCAGACACGGACGCCCGCGACCCTGGCCCGGGTCGGCGACAGCCTCCACCTGCCGCCGGAGCAGCGGCACACCGACCTGTCGGATCTGCTGGCGCAGAACCTCGACGCGGCTTTCGTGCACGCGGCCACCGTCGCGCACCCCGAGATCGTGACGCGGCTGCTGGAAGCGGGCGTGCCGACCTTCGTCGACAAGCCGCTCGCGTACGAACTCGCCGACTCCGAGCGTCTGGTGCGGCTCGCGGAGGAGCGCAACGTCAGCCTCGCCGTCGGCTTCAACCGGCGTCACGCGCCCGGGTACACGCAGTGCGCCGATCACCCCCGCGACCTGATCCTGATGCAGAAGAACCGCATAGGACTGCCCGAGGACGTGCGCACGATGGTCCTCGACGACTTCATCCACGTCGTGGACACGCTGCGGTTCCTGGCGCCGGGACCGATCGACGACGTGACCGTGCGGGCCCGGGTCGAGGGCGGCCTGGTCCACCACGTCGTGCTGCAACTCGCCGGGGACGGCTTCACGGCGCTCGGCGTGATGAACCGGCTGAGCGGCTCGGCGGAGGAGATCCTCGAGGTCTCGGGGCAGGACACCAAGCGTCAGGTGGTCAACCTCTCGGAGGTGATCGACCACAAGGGGCAGCCTTCGGTGCGGCGGCGCGGGGACTGGGTGCCGGTGGCCCGGCAGCGCGGCATCGAGCAGGGCGTGCTCGCCTTCCTCGACGCGGTGCGCGCCGGCAAGGTACTCAGCGCCCGTGACGCGCTGGCGACTCATGAACTGTGCGAGCGGGTGGTACGAGCGGTTCAGGAGCGGACCGCCGGGTGAACGCCCGGAAGCCCTCCGTCGCACACAGGGCCGCCAGGATCAGCAGTGCCGCGTGCACCGGCCAGTCGCCGAACCGGACGTACGGGGTGACACCGCGCGCGAGCGGTACGTCGTACACCACCGCCGCGCTCGCGTCCGTGCCGAGCCAGGAGCCGATCCGCTCGCCGCTCGGGCCGTAGACGGCGGAGACGCCGGTCAGCGTCGCGTGCACCATCGGGCGGCCGGTCTCGGCGGCCCTCAGCGCGGCGAGCGAGGCGTGCTGTTCGGGGGCCCAGCTGTGCTGGAAGGTCGAGGTCGAGGACTGTGCGAGGAGCACCCCGGCGCCGTCCTGGGCGAGATGGCGGCTCATGTCGGGGAAGGCGGTCTCGAAGCAGACCAGCGGGCCGACGCGCAGTCCGTGCCCGACGTTCATCACGACCTGCTCGGTGCCCTTCCTGCGGTCCTCGCCCGCCGCTTTCCCGACCGAGGTCGCCCAGCCGAGGAGGGAACGCGCGGGTATGTACTCGCCGAAGGGGACGAGCCGCATCTTGTCGTAGCGGTCGCCGGTCGGGCCCTGGGGTCCCACCAGGACCGAACTCTTGTAGATCCCGGGCCGGTCGGAGCGGTGCGCGTCGACGTTCACCATGATGTCGGCGCCGGTCAGCCGGGACAGCGCGGCGAGCCGGTTCGCCAGGTCGGGGCGGTCCGCGAGGTCGAAGCCGACGCTGCTCTCGCCCCAGACGACGAGGTCGGGATCCTGTCCGGCGAGGGTGCGGGTGAGGGCCTCCTCGCGTGAGAAACGCGCCTCGGCGCTGTCCGCGCCGCCGATCACCCCGGGCTGTACGACGGCGATCCGGACCTGCCCCGTCACGTCCGGGCGCGGCGACCACACCCAGGTCGCCGAGGTCACGGCGGCCGTCGCGACCAGTCCGGCGACGGCGGGCACACGGGACTCACGCACCGCGACCAGTACCGCGACCGCCACATTGACGGCGACCACCAGGAAGCTGAGCAGCCACACCCCGCCGACCGACGCGAGCCGCAGCGCGGGCCCGACCTGCCACTGGCTGGACCCGAGCAGTCCCCACGGCCCGCCGAGGCCCTGCCAGGACCGGACGAGCTCGACCATCAGCCACCCCGACGGCAGGACGAGGAGCGCTGCCCCGACCCGCCCCGCCGAGGGCACCCCGCCGAGGAACCGCCGGACGAGCCAGCCCCAGGGCGCCCACAGCGCGCCGAGCAGTGCCGCTATGACGACCGTGAAGACGTTCAGACTCGGCAGCAGCCAGTGGTGCACCGCCAGCATGAAACCCAGCCCGCCGAGCCAGCCGTCGCAGGCGGCCCGCCTGCCCGTCGGGGCCGCGCGGGCCAGCAGGATCCAGGGCACCAGCGCGACGTAGGCGAACCACCACCACGAAGGGGCGGGGAAGGCGAGCATCGGCAGGGCGCCGGCCAGTACGGCGACGATCGCGCGCCGCCACGGGGAGGCGAGCCACAGATCGGGCCCACTGCCCAGCCAACGCTCGGGCCAACGCTCGGGCCGCTTCATGCAGGGCCTCCCTCCCCGGGGGATGCCTCCAGTGTGCGCGTCGGCGACGATCTCCGACAGAGGGCGTCCCGTCAGGGCTTTCCGGCCAGGCGCGCTGCTCGGGCGGCTTGCGGTCGGCGCGTCCGGTCAGGTGGCGGCGGGTTCCCGGCCCGGCTGCGGCGCGCGGCGCCATTTCTCCTGGACGACGACCTCGCGCAGGCGCCAGCCCAGGTCCGTACGCACCAGTCCGAAGGCGTACCGGCCGCCGCACACGAAGTCGGGCGCGGTGGACCCACTGTCGAGGCCCGCGAACCGCATCGGATTGATGTAGTCCGCCTGGACCCGGGCCGTGTCGCCCGTTTCCTGGTCCAGCGACCCGAACCGCAGCCGCCGGTTCACGATCAGATGCTGGCGCATGGGGAAGAGCTCCATGCTCTGCGCGAGCCAACCCGCGACCTCGTCGGCGCCGCCCTCGATACCGCCGGCCGAGCGGTAGTCGGCGCGTCCGTCCGGTGCGAACAGCCTCCGGTACGCCTCCCAGTCGCCGTCGTCGACGGCCACCGCGTACTCGGTGACGAGTCCGTCCACGGCGAATCGGTCCATCACGGTCGCGAGCTCCACACGCTGCGTCATCGGCTCAGTGTTGGCCACGGGGAGTGCGCAGCCAAGGGGCGTGCGCCAACAGGTGCATAACTCCGCCTCGCAAGCAACGGGAGTTGGTACAGATGGGCGATTTCTATACTGACCGGATGATCCCCGTACCGCTCAGCGCGCTCGAAGTGGCCATGGTCCAGTCGGGCACCCGAGCCACCGACACGTTACGAGACACCACCGAGTTCGTCCGGCGCCTCGAAGACCTCGGTTACCTGCGACTCTGGTACGCCGAGCATCACCATTCTCCGGCCATCGGAGCGTTCCCGCCCGTCGTCCTGACCGCCCACGCGGCCGCGTTGACGTCGTCCATCCGTCTCGGCTCCGGGGGCGTTCTCGCTCCGAACCACGCCCCGATCATGCTCGCGGAGCAGTTCGGCACGCTGTCCGCACTGCACACGGGCCGGATCGACCTGGGCATCGGCCGCGGCCCGGGTACCTTCGACGATTCCACGGCGCGGGCCCTGCGCCGCGGGGCCGGTCCGACGACGGACGAGGAGTACCGCGACGACGTGTCGGCGACTTTGCGTTTCCTGGTGGACGAAGTCGCGCTCGGCCCGCTCCCGGAGCCATGGCTGCTGTCCTCGAGCACGGCCGGCGCCGCGCTCGCCGCGGAACTCGGGCTGCCGATCGCCTTCGCCCATCACATTCGTCCCGACCACACCCTGGCCGCGCTCAGCCACTACCGCGAGCGTTTCTCCCCCTCCCGCTGGTGCGCTCGCCCGCGCGTGCTGGTCTGCGTGGAAACGGTATGCGCCGAGACCGATGAGGAGGCGGCCCGGCTGGCCGGCCCGATGGATGTCGTCAAGGCCGGACTCCTCAAGGGGCGAGGCGACATTCCCTTCCCCACGCCCGAAGAAGCAGCGGCCCACTCGTTCACCGCGCAAGAAACGCGGGTGCTGACGAGCTTCCGTGCGCATCAGGCACACGGCTCACCCGGGACCGTCGCGAAGCAGCTGACGGACCTGGCGGATCTGACGGGTGCGGACGAACTCATGCTGGTGACGCCCGTCTACGCGTTGGCCGACCGACTGAGGTCGTACGAACTCGTCAAGCAGCACGTCATGGTGGAACCTCATGCCGACGGGCGACGTTCTTGAAGTATGGCTGTGATCTACAAGACCACGATGACGCCCAGCAAGCTGGAGCTCCTGGCCGCCTGGCTTCCCAGGCAGCCGTGGTACATCGGCACGGCGAGTGAGCCGCACCTGACCAAGGCCGGTGGTTTCCGGCTCGATGATCCCCAAGGGGAGGTGGGAATCGAGTTCATGGTGGTCACGGACAACTCCGGCGAGCGACCGCGCTCCTACCACGTGCCGCTCAGCTACCGCGGGGCGCCGCTCGACGGAGCCGATCGGGCACTCATCGGCACGTCCGAGCACGGGGTGTTGGGACGGCGGTGGGTGTACGACGGGACCCATGACCCGGTCCTCGTCGCTCAACTGCTCGATCTCCTCCAGGGCCGCGCCGAGCCGCAGGCGCAGAGCGAGACCGACACTCCCGCCCCCTCCGTCACGAGCCACTTCACTGAGGTCGGCTTCTCCACCGTGATCGCGTCGACAGCCGTCGACGACCGGCAGCACGGCACCGCCATCATGGTGGAAACCAAGGAAGAAGCCGGGCCGCACCCTCAGCCGGCGGGCGCCGTGACCATCGACGTCATGCGCGTCCTCCGGCCGGACACGCAGGCTGCCCATTCCCCCGCGGCCAGGTCGGCCCGAGGACATGTCGTCGCCGACTGGCGCGCGAAGAACGGCGACGAGAGCCGCGGCCTGTTCGTCGTCCTGCGCGACACGACGCGTTGACCGGACTCCCGTACGCCGGTGTAGCCCCCTCTCCCACCCGGGCGGTCGGTCGAACGCGATGCTCGCCGACTCGGCCGCGCTTCGGCCAAGCGGTGGTCAAGACCGCGCATTCTCGAACTCTCGCGTATTGACCTCGCGTTCCGCCCGGAGTTGGATCTTGCCTGCCCGTGGGGGCGTCCGGGTGGTGAGAGGGGTACGACGGTGGCTGGTGACGCGCGCGACGGGCTGATACGTGTGGTGTATCTGGAGCGGGTCTCCGCGCTGATGATGGCCGCGGGCGCGGTGCTGTCCGAAGCGGTGCTTCTTGCCCTGGTCGGCACGGCTCAGGACCGCGCGACGCTGATGGTGGGAGCGACAGCGATCGTTTCCGTGTCCGTGCTGCTGCTGCCGATGTGTCTTCGTCTCCCCTCCCGGCTGCGCCGCACCTACGACGATGCCGCGTCGATCGAGAGCGTCGCCGCACCGCGCGACGGGCAGGACGCGGTGCGGCGTCTGTCGCTGTGGCGCACGGCGGGATTCGCGGGTGTCATGGCCTGCTGGTTGCTGTTCATCGGCCTGGCGTCCCATCAAGTGCTGCCGCCGGTCATGCTGGTCACCTTTGCCCTGGGCCAGTGGGCGCGGTCCCGGGCGACCGCGGGCTGGGAGCGCGCGCACGGGGCCGTGCTGTGGCAGGGCGTCCCGGGGCTGCGAGGGCCCCGAGGCCGTGTGTTCCGCGTGCCGTACGTCGCTGCGTACCCCGCCGCCTAGGACGTATCCACGAGGGCGTGTTGGCGTACCCTCACCCCTTGCCCGGCGGTGCGTCCCCGATCGTAGAGTGATCGAAGACGAGAACGGGCTCGCTACGGACCCGGGTTGCCCGTTCGCCACCAGGAGGCACGTATGACACGCCATGTCACCGTCGTCACGGGCGGCAGCCGGGGGATCGGGGCCGCGACGTGCGCGCGTCTCGCGGCGGACGGACACGATGTGGCGGTGGGGTACGTGCGCGACGGTGCCGCCGCGGAGTGGACGGCGAGCGCCGTCCGCGCGGCGGGGGCCCGCTGCGTCACGGTACGCGTGGACACCTCCGACGAGGACGACGTCGAGCGGCTCTTCGACACGGCTGCGGACCGGCTGGGGCCGGTGACGGGATTGGTGAACAACGCCGGTGTGACCGGTCCGCTCGGCAGGCTCGCGGACACCGACCCCGCCGATCTACGGCGTGTGGTGGACGTCAACCTGCTGGGCGCGCTGCTGTGTTCGCGGCGGGCCGCCCGGTCCATGGCGGCCTGGGGGAGCGGCGTCATCGTCAATGTGTCCTCGACGGCGGCCACACTCGGCAGCCCCGGTGAGTTCGTCCACTACGCGGCCACCAAGGCCGCCGTCGACGCCCTGACGGTGGGCCTCGCCAAGGAGCTCGGCCCGGACGGCATCCGCGTCAACGCGGTCGCACCCGGCATGATCGCCACGGAGATGCACGCCAGCGGCGGAGATCCGGGCCGCGCCGAGCGTGCCGCCTCGTCGATTCCGCTGCGCCGCGTCGGTCAGGCGGAGGAAGTCGCCGCGGCCATCGCGTGGTTGATGTCGCCCGATGCCTCCTACACGACGGGGGCGGTGTTGCGGGTGTCCGGGGGACGGTGAGCCCCGACAGGGGCGCCGGTCACCGGCCCTTGGAGTTCGTGCGGGTCCCCATGCCTGATCTCACGCGGCCTCGACGACCTCTCCGCGTATCGCTTCCGCCCACTTCACGACCAGCAACTCGTACTCCGCGCGTTCCTGGGCGGACAGGGAGCCGCCCGCGCGCATCCACAAGGCGCGGATCTGTTCGTTCAGCGCCGCAGCGGACCGCACGGAACCAGAGGACGTTAAATCGGGGGACATGCGCACCAGCCTAGGGGCAAGGACTGACACTGCGCTACCGGGCGGCTACTCGTCCCGTATGCGGTTCGTCACGGCCGACGCGGAGTGACGCGAACGGGCTCGGTCGGTCCGTACGACGCCACACCGGCCCGGAGCTGAGCGCCCCTGAAGGCCTCGTTGATCACCGCCGTTCGGCCCAGGCACGGGACCAGTCCAGCAGCGGCCCCATCGCGGTGACCAGGTCGTCGCCGAGCGCGGTGCGATGCCACGCCGGCTGCGCCGCCGTCGATGTCGACGCGGCGATGCCCGCCTCGCGCAGTTCCGGCAGGCGCGTGGACAGGACGCCGGACGACATGTCGTCGCAACGGCGTTGGAGGTCCCGGAAGCCGATCGGGGCGCCGTTGCGGTGCAGTTCCCGGATGACCCGCAGTGTCCAGCGCCGACCGGGCAGATCCAGCGCCGCCATGACGGGACGGCCGCCGGCCGAGCCGTGCACGGGCCGGCCGGGGAGGGGAGCGCTCGATGCGGGGCTGACGGGGGCGGGAGTGTCCGCGTCCTGATGGGGGTTGCCGGGAGGTGAGGCGGCCGTGTCCTCGAATGGGCTGCCGGGGCCCGGACCGCCCCGCCGTGGAATGCCGGAAGGCGCATCGTTCGGGGCGGGTGGCGTGCCCAAGTGCGCACCTCTCGCCGGGAGTCGCTCGCCTCCCACTCTTGCGCTTCGATTTCAGAAGCGCAAGGCTGGGAGTCATGAAGCAGCGCATCGACGGCGTCGTGCCGCCCTACGAGCCCGGGACCGACCGCGCGTTGCACCGGTGGATGCCGCCCGGTGTCGCCCGTGATCCCCTGATGCTGTTCAAGGTGCTGGAGCGCCACCCGGAACTCGCCTCACGCATGCGGGCACTGGGCGCGGGCCTCCTCGTCCATGGCCGGCTGAGCGACGCCGACCGAGAACTCGTCATCGCCCGCGTCGCCGCCCGCTCCGGATGCGCGTACGAGTGGGGCGTCCACATGGCGACGTACGCCGAGACGGCCGGACTCACCCCGCGGCAGGTGGCGCTCACGGCGACGGGCGGACCCGGCCATCCAGCCTGGTCCGGCCGACAGGCGGCGCTGCTCCGTGCCGTCGACGAACTGCACGACACGGCCCAGGTGAGCGACGCGGCCTGGAGCGGACTGCGGGAGCACCTCGACGAGCCCGAAGTCCTCGAACTGCTGGTCCTCGCGGGCTGGTACCGCACGATCGCGTACGTCGCCAACGGCGCGCGGATCGAGCCGGAACCCTGGGCACTCGCCCTGCCCGGGACGGACCGCTCGGGCGCCTGAGAGCCTGTCGGGTGGCCGGCTGATCACGCCGAGCACGGGCCGCTGACGGCCTCGGAGTTGTCGCACCGGCACACACCACGTGATCGGGACCGTCGCCGTGCCCGGAGAGCAGATCGCAACCGTCACGCGTCTCGCATGACCCAGGCACCACGACACGCTTTCAGAGGAAGACGCGCGCCACCTCCAGCCACTTCCGGGCGTCCTCGCCGGTCGCCGTCATGTCGGTCTCGGACCAGGGGCGACGCCGGGTGACACACAGACAGAAGTCGATGGCGCCGCCCTGTACCCGTTGCGCGGCAGCCTCGGGGCCCCACGCCCAGGTCCGTCCGTCAGGTGCTGTCAGCTCGACGCGGAAGGGGTCCGCCGGCTCAGGCAGTCCGACGGCGGCGAAGGACAGTGCCCGTCCCAAGACCCCCAGCGACGCCACGTGCTGCAGTCGATCCGTCGGGCGGTGGGTCACGCCCACGGCATCGAAGACGTCCTGCCCGTGTGCCCAGGTCTCCATCAGACGAAGGGGCGCCATCAGGGCCGGGGTCACCTTCGACATGTACCAGGGGAATGCGTGGTCCCATGGCGTGTCGCGCAGTGCCGCCGCCAGTTCCGCTCGACCTGCCCGCCACTCGTCCAGAAGTACCGACCGCGGTTTGGCCGCTCCCGCGGCGGCGGCCTTGTCCGCATACCCGCTGCCTTCGGCTTCCGCCCGCCCGAGCTCGGCGCCGAACGCGTCCGGAGTGCGTAAGGCGCTGAGTGCGTTCGCGTCCGCCCACGCGAGGTGGGCTATCTGGTGGGCGACCGTCCAGCCCGGTGCCGGTGTCGGTATGGACCAGTCGTCCACTGCCCTGACCAGGGCGTCGAGCTCGTCACCCTCAGTCACCAGCGCGGACAGGACACCGGCGTCATCTGCATCGGGGACGGCGAGGTTGTAGTTCAACATGTGCGCCATGGTGCCACTCCGTCCTGACCAACGGCGGAGACGAAGTGCGCGGGCAGACTCCGATGTCGCCGGAGTCTGCCCACTCGGTGGTGGGGCTCGTGGCACCACGGGACCACCGTGCTTCCTCGTCGGCGGCGCAGAGCGTGTCGGGCCGGCTGGTCATGCGAGACGCGTGACGGTTGCGATCTGCCCTCCGGGCACGGCGACGGCCCCGGAATGATCACGTGGTGTGTGCCGGTGCGACAACTCCGAGGCCGTCAGCGGCCCGTGCTGTCCGTCCGGCCTGACCGATGAGATGTGGGAGGTCATCCGGCCGCTCCTTCCCGTGCGTAACCTGCGGAAGGGCGGCGGGGTGCGTAAGTACGGAGACCGATTGGTGCTCGACTCGGTCTTCTACGTACTGCGCTCGGGCTGCCGGTGGCGGATGCTCCCGCGCGACCTGATGCCCTGGGACGCGGCGCACCGCTGGTTCACCAAGTGGCGCCGGGACGGCAGCTGGGACCGCATCCACGATGAACTGCGCCGCCGGCTCCGGATCGGGGCCGGACGCGACCCTGAGCCGTCGGCCGCCGTGATCGACGCCCAGTCGATCAGGACCAGCGAGGGCGGTGAGGCGCGCGGATGCGGTGCGGGGAAGCGAACGACGGGGCGGAAGAGACACGTGATCGTCGACACGATGGGCCTGCTGCTGGTCGTCGCGGTCACTTCCGCGTCCGTGCAAGGCCGCGCGGGAGGCCGCACCGTGCCGGCCCGGCTCGCGGCTGCCTTCCGCACGGTCAGCTTGGTGTGGGCCGACCGCGGATACGCCAACTCCGTTGACAGCGCGCTCCCTTCATGGGCCCGCGACGCATTGGGCATCGTCGTGGAGATCGTGAAGCGGACCGATGATGTCAGGGGCTTCAAGGTCCTTCCCCGTCGCCGGGCGGTGGAGCGAGGTTTCGGCCGGCTGGTCGGTCCGAAACCGTCGGCCGGCCCGCGACTACGAACGGCCGACCGCGACCTCCGAGGCCGTGATCAAGGTCGCGATGATCCGCCTGACGCTCGTCCGGCTCGCCGGGCAGTCATCGCGGTGGAGCCATGAATCCCACCGCAGGAGCGCGCGAACCAAGACCACCGAAGACCTCACCGTCGCGTAATCAACCGGCCACCCGACAGGCTCTGAGGGGTGGCGAGCCGCAGGCGCCTGGCAGGTGGACCATGCCGCAGACGCGGGGTCGGGCACGCACACCGGCACTGATCAAGCCCCGTCGCCTGAAACGACCTGATCCAAACGACAGGCCCTAGCCCGCGGACTCGGCCGCGTGGGGGCTCAGGCCGCCGGTCGAGACCAGCGCGATGATGACGATGCCGAGCGCGATCCGGTACCAGACGAACGGCATGAAGCTCTTGTGCGAGATGAACTTCATGAACCACGCGATGACGGCGTAACCGACCGCGAACGCGATCACCGTCGCGAAGATGGTCGGCCCCCACGCCACATGGCCGTTCGCGGTGGCGTCCTTGACCTCGAAGGCGCCCGAGGCGAGCACGGCCGGCATGGCGAGGAGGAAGGAGTAGCGGGCCGCCGCGGCGCGGGTGTAGCCCATGAAGAGTCCGCCGCTGATGGTCGCGCCGGACCGGGAGACGCCGGGGATCAGGGCCATCGCCTGGCAGACGCCGTACAGCAGGCCGTCCTTGACGTTCAGGTCCTCGAGGGCCTTGCGCTGCTTGGGTGCCCGGTGCTTCCCGCCGGTCTCGTCACGCGCCGCGAGCCGGTCGGCGATGCCGATGACCACGCCCATGACGATGAGCATCGTCGCGGTGATCCGCAGATCGCGGAACGGGCCCTCGATCTGGTCCTTGAGTGTCAGGCCGAGCACGCCGATGGGTATGGAGCCGACGATGACCAGCCAGCCCATCTGGGCGTCGTGGTTCCGGCGCATCTCCTTGTTCGTGAGCGAGCGGAACCATGCCGCGAGGATCCGGCCGACATCCTTGCGGAAGTAGATCAGTACCGCCGCCTCCGTGCCGAGCTGGGTGATCGCGGTGAAGGCCGCTCCGGGGTCCTCCCAGCCGGAGAACGCCGCTGTCAGGCGCAGATGCGCACTGGAGGAGACGGGAAGGAATTCGGTCAGCCCCTGGACGAGTCCGAGGATGAGGGATTCAAACCAAGACATGAAGTGAGGTGGTCCAAGCGCTGATCGGAAAGGGGCGACGGGCACGCCGGGCCGCGGTGCGCGGTGATCACGGGTGTTGGTGGCAGCGTAGCGTCCCCCAAGGACAGCTCGGCCACAGGGGTTTCGTGCGCAGACAGTGGTCGGGCGGTGGACGAGCAGTGGGTGGACGGCGGCGGGACTCGGCGGGCGGGCCGTGACGGTCCTGTGCCGGGCCGGTGGGCAACGTTGTCCACGGGGTGACGGGGGTGTTGACCTGCCGCTGGACCGGCACATACGTTGCAGTAGAAGAGAAAGCGCTTGCTGCTGCCGGTTCCGTCTCGGTGACACCATGCGTTGGCCAACGTCTGACGTCACGTCCGGTGGAGCGCTGATCACGTACATGAGTAAGAGCACCGAGTCCGCCCCCAACCGTCCCGCGACCCCGTTCGAGGGCCGCCGTATCCGGGCCGCCGTCATCGGTACGGGCGCCATCGCGCGCGGGAGCCATGTTCCCGCGCTCGCCCGGCTCGCCGAGGAGGGCGAGACGGAGATCGTCGCCGCGGTCGACATCGCGGAGGACGCCGTCCAGAAGTTCTGCGCCGAGGCGGGCATCCCGCACGCGTACACCGATCTGGACCGCATGCTGGAGGAGCAGCGGCCGGACCTGGTCGCGATCTGCACCCCGCCGACCCTGCACCGCGACCAGACCGTCGCCGCACTGCGCGCCGGAGCCTGGGTCTGGTGCGAGAAGCCGCCGGTCCTGACGCTCGCCGACTTCGACGCCGTCGAGGCGGAGGAGGGGAAGGACGGGGGCCCGTACGCGGCCATCGTCTTCCAGCACCGGTTCGGCTCCGGTTCCCGGCACGTGCGGCGCCTCATCGCCGAGCGGACCATGGGCCGCCCGCTCGTCGCGCACTGCCAGACCACCTGGTACCGCAACGCCGAGTACTACGCCGTGCCCTGGCGCGGGCGCTGGGAGACCGAGGGCGGCGGGCCCGCGATGGGGCACGGCATTCATCAGATGGACCTGCTCCTGGACCTGATGGGGCCGTGGAGCGAGGTGCGGGCGATGGCCGGGCGCCTGGTGCACGACGTGGAGACGGAGGACGTCTCGACCGCCCTCGTCCGCTTCGAGAGCGGCGCGCTGGCCACGATCGTCAACAGCGTCCTGAGCCCGGACGAGGTGAGCCGCATCCGTATCGACTGCGAACGCGCCACCGTCGAGCTCACGCACCTCTACGGCCACAGCAACGACAACTGGCGGATCACCCCGGCCCCCGACGTGTCCGACGAGGACGTGGCGGCCTGGCGTGACTTCGGTACGGACGTGCCCAGCTCGCATCTGGAGCAGCTGCGGGAGCTGGTCGCGAGCATGCGCGCGGGTGAGCGGCCGCGCAGCAGCGGCGCCGACGGGCGTACGAGTCTGGAACTGATCACCGCGCTCTACAAGTCGGCGTTCACGGACACGACCGTCCGCGCGGGGGAGGTCGGGCCCGGGGACCCGTTCTACACGGCCCTGCACGGAGGCGCGCCCGGCTGGGCGCCGCCCGCCGCGTCCGCCGGCGAGTCCGCGTCCACCGCGACCCAGGAGGTGTCGGCATGACCGAGTCCGCGCAGGGTGCGCTGCGTATCGTCCACGCCCATGGTGATCGCATCACGATCAGCGACACGACCAGCGGCGTGGAGCTGCTGAGCTACGTCTACCGGCCCGAGGCGGCCTGGGAGGCCCCCAAGCCCTATCTGCACCCCCTCAGGACGCTCGCCGGTGACATCGTCACGGACTACCGGCCCAACGACCACCGCTGGCACAAGGGTCTCCAGATGACGGCCTCCCACCTGTCGGGCTCCAATCTGTGGGGCGGCAACACGTACGTCCACGGGGAGGGATACCTCGAACTCCCGGAGCGCGTCGGGTCGATGGCGCACGCCGGCTTCGACGAGGTGGTCTCGGACGGAAGCCGTGCGGTCATCGCCGAGCGCCTCACCTGGCATCCGTACGACGGTGAGCTGTGGGCCGAGGAGGAGCGCCGCGTCGAGGTGCACGACGTCGATCCCGCGTCGGGTTCCTGGGCGCTGACCTGGACGACCGCGGTCACCAACCGGCGGGACGAGGCGTTGCGCTTCGGCAGCCCGACCACCGCGGGGCGGGAGATGGCCGGCTACACGGGCCTGTTCTGGCGCGGACCGCGTGCCTTCCGGGACGGCCGGATCATCGGGCCGGACTCCGAAGGGCCCGGCCTGATGGGGCAGCAGGCGCCCTGGCTCGCGTACTCCGGCGAGCACGACGGTGCCGACGGCCACGCGACGCTCGTCTTCGCGCACGGTCCCGAGAACGACCACACCGGGGAGGGGGGCGCCCACCCGGCCCATTGGTTCGTGCGCAACGATCCGTTCGCCGCCGTCGCCCCCTCGTTCGCCTTCTTCGAAGAGCTCGAACTCGCTCCCGGCGCCACCCTCACCCGCCGCTACCGTGTCGTCGTGGCCGACGGGGCCTGGGAACGCGAGGAGGTCGCCAAGTACCTGGAGGAGCACCCGTGGTGAGCGGTGCGCACGAGACCCCGGTGTTCACCGGGCTGCCGGGCGCCGTCGCCGTCTCGCACCTCTGCGTGTACGACTGGCCCGCCCCCGACGGAGTCTTTGGCGGAACCCCCCATCTGCACCTGACCTGTTCGGAGGCGTACGTCGTCACCGGCGGGCGTGGCGCTGTGCAGACGCTGACGACGTCCGGGTACGAGGTCACACCGCTCGAACCCGGCACCGTCGCGTGGTTCACGCCCGGCACCATCCATCGCCTGGTCAACGAGGACGACCTGCGCATCACCGTCCTCATGCAGAACAACGGCCTCCCCGAAGCGGGTGACGCCGTGCTCACCCTGCCTCCGGAGTACCTGACCGACCCCGAGACGTACGCGGCCGCGACGGTGATCCCGGCCGATGCGCCCGAGGCGGAACAGGAGCGGGTCGCCCGGGCCCGGCGAGACCTCGCCCTGGAGGGCTACCGGGCGCTGCGCGCGGCGGACGGGCCCGAGCCGCTCGTCGCGTTCCACCGGGCCGCGGCCGCGCTGGTGCGGCCCCGGCTCGCCGCGTGGCGCGAGCGCTGGCGGCGCGGTGCCGAGGCCGCCGCCGCGGCCACGGGAGAGCAGCTCGACCGGCTGGAGCGGGGCGACGTCTCCCACCTCGCCGACGCCCTCGTGCGGGCCGAACAGCCGTCCGCGCACGGCAAGTTCGGGATGTGCGGACGGCTCGACGTCTACAAGGGGACCGATTAGCCCCTACGGGGGTTCTTCCGGGCCCGTGCCACCGCAGGCCCGTCCCTGAGCCGGTGCAGGCCCGTCCCTACGCCACCGCAGGCCCCGTCGCCGTCCAGCCCGGGGTCTGCGGGTGGGCCGTCAGGTCGCCGTGCTGGACCACCTCGCCGCACTCCCGGCACACGACCTGCGGGACCAGCTCATGGCCGCAGGTGTGCTCCAGCACCATGGGACGGAATCCGCCCTCCTGGAGATGGCGGTCGCCCCACGCCATCAGCGTGTGCAGCACCGGTTCCAGTTCCAGACCGGCCTGGGTGGGCCGGTACTCGTAGCGCTTCGGGCGGTCGTTGTACTCGACCTTCTCCAGCACGCCCGCGTCGACGAGCCGTTTCAGGCGGGCGGTGAGCACATCGCGCGGTGCGCCGATGTTGCGGACGAGCTGGTCGAAGCGGGTGGCGCCGAGCGACACCTCGCGCAGTACCAGCAGGGAGTACTTCTCGCCGACGAGAGCGAGGGTGTCGGCGATCGAACAGGGGCGGGCGTCCTTCATGCCACCAGTCTAGGGGTGGGTTGGTTTGTCCAACCCACTGAGTTACTCTTGAGTCACCTAGTGGGTTTGGAAAACAAACTCGGTGAGTTTGGAGATCAGCCATGCGTGACGCCGTCATCGTCGAAGCCGTACGCACTCCCATCGGCAAGGGCAAGCCGAACGGCTCCCTCGCCCACGTTCACCCCGTGGAGCTCCTCGCCCACACACTGCGCACGCTCGTCGAGCGCTCCGGAGTCGATCCGGCGCTGATCGACGACGTCATCGGCGGCACCGTCAGCCAGGTGGGCGAGCAGGCCGCGAACATCACCCGGTACGCGGCGCTCTCGGCGGGCTTTCCCGAGACGGTGCCCGCGACCACCGTGGACCGCCAGTGCGGCTCGTCCCAGCAGGCCGTGCACTTCGCGGCCCAGGGGGTCCTGTCAGGGGCGTACGACATGGCCGTCGCCTGCGGTGTGGAGTCGATGAGCCGTGTGCCGATGGGCTCGAACCTCCGAGGCGCCGAGGATCCCTTCGGACCCGGGATCGCGGCGCGCTTCCCCGAGGGCCTGGTGCCGCAGGGCATCAGCGCCGAGCTCATCGCCGCCAAGTGGGGCCTGTCGCGCGCACAGATGGACGCCTTCGCGGCGGGCTCGCACCAGAAGGCGGCCACGGCCTGGGCCAACGGCCTCTTCGACGCCGAGGTCGCGCCCCTGGAGGGCGTGACGCGCGACGAGAGTGTCCGGCCCGCCACCACCACGGAGATTCTCGCCGGACTCAGGCCCGCCTACTACGACCCGGCCTACGCCGAGCGCTTCCCGCAGATCGACTGGTCCGTCACGGCGGGCAACGCGAGCCCGATCAACGACGGCGCCTCGGCCGTGCTGATCACGTCGAGCGAGACCGCGGCCAGGCTCGGCCTGCGCCCGCTCGCCCGCCTGCACAGCTTCGCCGTCACCGGTTCCGACCCGCTGCTGATGCTCACGGGCGTCATCCCGGCGACCGAGAAGGTGCTCCGCAAGGCGGGGCTCGCTCTCGGCGACATCGACCTCTTCGAGGTGAACGAGGCCTTCGCGAGCGTCGTCCTGACCTGGCAGCAGGAGACGGGCGCGGATCTGTCCCGGGTCAACGTGCACGGCGGGGCGATCGCGCTCGGCCACCCGCTCGGCGCGAGCGGCACCCGGCTGACGACCACCCTCGTGCACGCGATGCGCGAGCGCGGAGCCCGCTACGGCCTGCAGACGATGTGCGAGGCCGGCGGACTCGCCAACGCGATGGTCGTCGAGGCCGTGTAACCCCGGACGGCCCGGTCGTCCGCCGCCCCGAGAACCGCCGTGCCGGAGACTGATCAGTGCCGAAGGCCGATCAGTCTCCGCGCAGGTGGTGGCGCTTGCGCCAGGCCACCACCGCGCCGACCAGAGCCGGCAGCGCGATGAAGCCCATGGCGATCAGGAAGGCGGGGGAGGTCGGCGCCGAAGCCCGGGCGCCCGCGACGGCGTACGCGGCCGTGTTCGGGATCGATCCCAGGGCGGTGGCGAGGAGGAACGGCAGCCAGCCCATGCGGGAGACGGCCGCGCAGTAGTTCGCCGCCCAGAAGGGCACACCGGGGAAGAGCCGGGCCATCATCATCGTGCGGAAGCCGTGCCGGCTGAGCTGTCCGTCGGCCGCCTTCAGCCAGCGGGCGCGCAACAGCGGGCGCAGCGCGTCCTGCCCGAGGATCCGGCCGAGCCCGAACGCCACGCCGGCGCCGAGCACCGTGCCCGCGAGCGCGGTACCGAGGCCCAATTGCGAGCCGAAGAGCGCGCCCGCCGCGAGGTTGAGCAGCGGCCGGGGCACGAACGCCACCGTGCACAGCCCGTACGCCACCGCGAACACCACGGCCGCCGCGGCGCCGCTGAGCTGGGGCGGCCAGCCGTCGGAGAGCAGCCGCTGCGGTTCGAAGAGCAGCACGCTCGACGCGGCCGCCGCGAGCAGCACCAGCAGCAGGGAGAGCCGGGACCAGGGCGAGAGCAGGACTCTCGTGCAACGGGCGGCGAGGCCCGTGGGTGTGGAGACGGCGAACTCCGCGGCGAGGGAGAGCTCAGTGACGGGAGCCGGGGGAACGGCTGTGGCGGTGCCCCCAGAGCGGGTGGTGGCATCGAGCATTCGGCGACACTAACCGACCCGTGTGTGTGATCGCCGTATGGTTCGTCTCATGGGCGTCACAGCTTCCGGAACGCCGGGTGCGCGGTTCGAGGTGCCGAACAGTTCCCTCGCGGACACCGTGCTGGAACGGCTCACCGCCACCTACGGCGCGGCGGCCGATCCGCAACGGGCCGTGTCCATGCGCGCGTACATGAAGGACATCGCCCCCTTCCTCGGTCTGACCACGGCCGATCGCCGCGCGCTGTCCCGCACGGTCCTCCTCGCGACAGCGGCCCCTGCAGAGGCCGATTGCACCGCC
The DNA here is from genome assembly GCF_055582885.1 of Streptomyces sp. NPDC107454. Classification (NCBI taxonomy): domain Bacteria; kingdom Bacillati; phylum Actinomycetota; class Actinomycetes; order Kitasatosporales; family Streptomycetaceae; genus Streptomyces; species Streptomyces sp. NPDC107454. The sequence goes on from NZ_JBVJPA010000017.1 coordinate 57,494, forward strand.
GTGGCCCTGCGCTGCTGGGCGTTGCCGGAGCGCGAGTACCACTATTTCGCCGTCGACTACCTGCGCCGCCATGTGAGGCAACTCTCCTCCGCTTTCCTCCCGGTGACGCGCCATCTCGTCGGCACGGTCTCCTGGTGGGACACCGTCGACGCACTCGCCTCCCACGTGGTGGGAGGCCTCGTGGCCGCCGATCCGCGGCTGAAGAGCGACATGGACGCGTGGATCGAGGACGACGACCTGTGGGTCGCCCGTACGGCCCTGCTCCACCAGCTCCGTTACAAGGAGACGACCGACACCGAGCGGCTCTTCGCCTACTGCGTACGGCAGTCGGGGCATCCCGACTTCTTCGTCCGCAAGGCGATCGGCTGGTGTCTGCGCGAGTACGCGAAGACGGATCCGGAGGCGGTACGGGCCTTCGTCGCCCGGGAACGGGAGCGGCTCGCTCCCCTGTCCGTACGTGAGGCACTCAAGAACCTCGGCCCCTGACGCACCGGCAGAAACACCCGCCACACCTGCTTCCGTGGCGAGAAAAACCATTCGACGTGGCCGGATACGTCGGCGATGATCGCCTCATGTTCCGGCACGCCTTCCTCCTCGCAGCATCCGCAGTCGCGGATGCGCCGAAGGCTGCCGTCCCGATCATCGTGGCCGCCGTCGACGGCGCCCGAAGCTGACCCTTCCCGGATCGTCCGGCGGACCCCGCAGGGGGAGGGTCGGCAAGTCCTTGGGGTCCCCGTCCCGGCCGCTGAGCGCCGGGGCCGTCACTCAGCTCCGCTGACACTCAAGAGGCTTCGAGGTACCGCCATGCCCAAGACGGCATACGTCCGCACCAAACCGCACCTGAACATCGGCACGATGGGTCACGTCGACCACGGCAAGACCACCCTGACCGCCGCCATCACCAAGGTCCTCGCCGAGCGCGGATCCGGCGGCAGTACCCGATACGTACCGTTCGACCGGATCGACCGGGCGCCGGAGGAGGCCGCGCGCGGCATCACGATCAACATCGCGCACGTCGAGTACGAGACCGACACCCGCCACTACGCGCACGTGGACATGCCCGGTCACGCCGACTACGTCAAGAACATGGTCACCGGCGCCGCGCAGCTCGACGGGGCGATCCTCGTCGTCTCCGCGCTCGACGGGATCATGCCGCAGACCGCCGAGCACGTGCTGCTCGCCCGGCAGGTGGGCGTCGACCACATCGTCGTCGCCCTGAACAAGGCCGACGCGGGCGACGAGGAGCTCACCGACCTCGTGGAGCTGGAGGTCCGCGAGCTGCTCTCCGCGCACGGCTACGGGGGCGAGTCCGTACCCGTCGTACGGGTGTCCGGCCTCAAGGCTCTTGAGGGGGACCCCCGTTGGACGGCGGCGATCGACGCGCTGCTCGACGCGGTGGACACCTATGTGCCCATGCCCGAGCGGTACCTCGACGCGCCGTTCCTGTTGCCGGTCGAGAACGTACTCACGATCACCGGGCGCGGGACGGTCGTCACCGGCGCGGTCGAGCGCGGCACGATCCGGGTCGGCGACCGCGTCGAAGTGCTCGGCGCGGCCGTCGACACGGTGGTGACCGGCCTGGAGACCTTCGGCAAGCCCATGGACGAGGCCCAGGCAGGGGACAACGTGGCGCTGCTGCTGCGGGGGGTGCCCCGCGACGCCGTACGCCGCGGGCACATCGTCGCCGCGCCCGGCAGCGTCGTCCCCAGTCGCCGTTTCTCGGCCCAGGTGTACGTCCTGTCGACGGGCGAGGGCGGCCGTACGACGCCCGTCTCCACCGGGTACCGGCCGCAGTTCTACATCCGTACCGCGGACGTGGTCGGCGACGTCGACCTCGGCGAGCGGGCCCTCGCCCGGCCCGGCGACACCGTCACGATGGCGGTCGAGCTCGGGCGCGAGGTGCCGCTGGAGCCGGGGCTCGGCTTCGCGATCCGCGAGGGCGGCCGGACGGTCGGCGCGGGGACGGTGACCTCGGTGGGCTGACGGCCGAGGGGCAGCACCAGGGTGCCCGCTCCCGCTACGGGGGAGCGGGCACCGGCCCGTACCCATCGCCGTCGGAGAGGCCGCAGCTCGCGTGGGGCCCGGCAGCGACGACCGCGGTCCTGAAGGGGCGGCACAATGGACCCGTGGACGAGCCGATACCCGTGACACGGACCGTGGACCACGGAACCGCCAAGCTGATGCCCGACGTGGACAGGAAGCGGGCCTGGCTGCTCACGGTCGACGCCGCACCGCAGTCGTACGTCGATCTGGACGAGCCGACCCATCTGGAGTTCGAGTACGCCCGACGACTCGGGCACGTCCTGGACACGGTCGTGACGCCGGGACGGCCCCTGGACGTGCTCCACCTCGGCGGCGGAGCGCTGACGCTGCCCCGCTACGTCGCCGCGACCCGCCCCGGCTCACGGCAGGACGTGGTGGAGGCCGACCTGGGTCTGCTGGACCTGGTCCGCGAGCACCTGCCCGTGCCCGAGGACGCGGGCATCACGCTGCACGGCGCGGACGCGCGGGGCTGGCTCGAATCCGCCGCGCCCGCCTCCGCCGACATCGTGATCGCGGACGTCTTCGGGGGCGCGCGCGTCCCGGCGCACCTGACGTCCACGGCGTACGCGCGCGCCGCCGCGCGCGTGCTGCGCGAGGACGGCGTCTATCTGGCCAACCTCGCCGACGCCGCGCCCTTCGCCTTTCTGCGCTCTCAACTCGCCACGTTCGCGACCGTGTTCGAGGAGCTGTCCCTGATCGCCGAACCCGGTGTGCTGCGTGGCCGGCGCTTCGGCAACGCGGTACTCGTGGCCTCCCACCGCCCGCTCGACACGGCCGTCCTCGCCCGCCGCACGGCCGCCGACGCCTTCCCGGCTCGCGTCGAAAGCGGCGCCGCGCTGCGGGAGTTCATCGGCTCCGCCGCACCCGTGCGTGACGAGGACGCGGTTCCCTCACCCGAGCCGCCCGGCGGTGCTTTCAGCATCGGCTGAGCCGAACAGCCCCACAGGGTGGCCGTACGCCCGAAGGCCTGTTCCACCGGGCACACGTTGAGGCGCCCGCGGGGCTGGGTCCGTGCAGCCGCATTTACTGCGAGGCAGCTTTGAGCTGAGCGGTGATCTTGCCCAGAGCCTTTTCGGCGGGGTGCTGTTTGATGAGCCCTTCACGGCCTGCGGCGCGGAGCTCCACCACCGCTACACCTTGGGGATCCGCGGCCACAACAGCGGTCACAACGGTGGGGTTCAGGCCCCCCATCCCCACACCGACCACGGCCCGTACGGCGATGCCTCCGTTGTCCCGGGCCTCCGCGGCTATCAGGTTCCCTGTGTCGGCCAGGGTCGCGTGGACCAGCTGGGAGACCGCCGTCAACGTTCCGGACAACTCGACAAGAGTGGTACTGACGTCCTTCTTCGTCCATGTGAAGCCTCGCGCGGCTCCACGAGCACCGCCCCGCGCCCCTGCCCGGCCCAAACCGTGCGTTCCGGTGACAGCCCCTCCAGCGGCAGCTCCTATCGAGCCGCCCTTCGCACCGAGCTGCATCAGCGCGGCGAGCAGGAGCTCGTTCTCGCTGGCCTCATCGAACATGCCCGCCTCCTCGGCACCAACAAGACATGGCTCCACAGCCAAAGTCACCCAGTCCTACCGCTGGCCAGAAGTCTCCTCTGGATCGGCTGCCGTCCGGCAACCCGTCCCCGTAGGACGGGGGCTCAGGAACCCGTCGGGGTACCGTGCAGCCGTACCGTGCTGAGGATCTTCCGCACGGTGGCGTCCGGGACCTCGTCACTGACGCCCTTCGCGCCGTAGAACGACCAGGACACGAAGTCGCCCGCCGAGTTCTTGAAGCCGAACGAGGTCGCCGTGCCGTCGGAGTCGCACTTGCCCTTCTTGGGGACACCGACCGTGTACGACGTCGCGACGCTGCCCTTGATGCCCGAAGCCGTCGTGAACGGCTGGGGCTTGCCGATCTTCAGCAGCTTCTCCGAGGCCTTCGCCTGGTCCGTGTAGCCGCCGAAGGCCCAGGAGGCCGAGTCGCCGCGGGCGATGGTGTCGGTGTTCTTGGCGCCGCTCTCCCCCTTGGTGCCGACCGCCGCCAGCGCCGTGTCGTCCGTGCGGCCGTCCTTGTCGTCGTCGGACGTGCACCACTTCTCCTTGAGGAAAGCGGGCGCGGACATGCCGATGTACGCGGAGCCGTCACCCTTCTGCTCGTCGTCGAAGCCGATGAACGTGCCGGGCGTGCGGACGTTCCAGTCCGGGGGGACGTCGAAGGCGGTGCCCCACTTGGGGTTGATGACGACCTTCCAGCCCGCGATCGTCGGCTTCTCCTCCTCGGCGCCGCGCGGGTTGTCACCGCCTCCGCTCGCGCTGGGGGACGTGGAGGTCGACGCGCTGGGCGACTTGGACGCGTCCTTGCCCGCGTTGTCGTCCTTCTTGCTGCCGCCCAGGACGAGGAAGCCCGTCACACCGGCGGCCACGACCACGGCGGTGGCCGCCGTGATGGCGATGACCTTGGTCCTGTTTCCGCCACCGCCCGGCGGCTGGGGCGCGCCCGCGGGAGCCGGAGTTCCCCACTGGGGCTGACCCGGCTGGGGCCCGTAGGGGGCCGGCTGCTGCCCCGGCTGCGGGTACCCGGTCTGCTGGTATCCGGGCTGCTGATACGGATTCGGCTGCTGGTAACCCGGCTGCTGGTACGGGTTCTGGTCCTGCGGGTTCTGCTCGCCCCCGGGCGGCTGCTCTCCTGGCCACATGGGCCACAACCCTAGTGGCGCCTGTGACACGTTTCGGTCACCGGAGCTCGTCAGCCATGTACCGGTCAGGAATCGGGGGAGCATTTTTTCGATTTCTTCACACCGGGTGACGGAGATCGCCCGGTGGGCGCCTGTCGCGACTATCTACTCACGGGTAACATGCGGGCATGAGCGCAGACCAGATGACGATCGGCGAGATGCTCGCCGCCACGGTGCCGATGGCCCGGACACTGAACCTCGAGTTCGTGGAGACCACGCCGGACAAGGCCGTGGTGGCCCTGCCGGACCAGAGCGAGTACCACAACCACGTCGGCGGGCCGCACGCCGGAGCGATGTTCACCCTCGGCGAGTCGGCGAGCGGGGCGATCGTCCTCGCCGCGTTCGGCGAGCAGCTGTCGCGCGCCGTGCCGCTCGCGGTCAGGGCCGAGATCGCGTACAAGAAGCTCGCGATGGGCCCCGTGACGGCCACCGCGACCCTCGGCCGCCCGGCCGCGGAGGTCATCGCCGAGCTCGACGCGGGTCAGCGCCCCGAGTTCCCCGTGGCCGTCGCCATCCAGCGCGCGGACGGCGCCGTCACAGGCGAGATGACCGTTGTCTGGACCCTGCGGCCGAACGGCTGAGCCGAGCGAACGGAACGGCGGCGGGTCCGTTCGAACGCCACCCCCTGGCGCCGGGCGGGCCCGCCCGGCGTTCGCCGCCGTGTCACTGTCCCCGCGTCACCGCTCCTGCGGCGCGGGGCCCGTGCTGTGGCGTACGACGAGCCGGACCGGCTCGATGTGATCGACCCGGGGCTTCGCCGAACCGTCGATGCGCGACAGCAGCAGCTGAAGCGAACGGCGGCCTGTCGCGGCGAAGTCGGTCCGCACGGTCGTCAGCGGGGGCAGCATGTGGGCGGCCTCGGGGATGTCGTCGTAGCCGACGACGCTGACGTCGTCCGGCACGTGCCGCCCGGCCTCGTGCAGGGCGCGCAGCACGCCGAGCGCCATCTGGTCGTTGGAGGCGAACACCGCCGTGACCTTCGGGCGCGCGGCCAGCCGGCGGCCCAGCGCGTACCCGGAGTCCGCGCTCCAGTCGCCGATGAGCGGCTCGGGAACCTCGGCCCCCGCCGCCCGAAGGGTGTCCCGCCACGCTTCCAGCCGGCGCTCGGCGGACAGCCAGCCCGTGGGGCCCGCGATGTGGTGAACCGTGCCGTGGCCGAGCTTCAGCAGGTGTTCGGTGGCCTGCCGCGCCCCGTCGCGGGAGTCCGCGGTGACGTAGGAGGCGTCGTCCCCGAGGTCGTTCTCCAGGACCATCAGGGGGACGTCGAGCGCCGCCTCCGCCAGGGCCCTGCCGACCCAGCGCTGCGGTGCGATGGCGAGCAGGCCGTCCGCCCCCTCGGCCGACAGCGTGTGCACGGCGCGCACCAGGGTGTCCCGGTCGGCCGTGTCCAGCGCGATGGAACTGACCAGGTAACCGGCTTCCTGGGCGGCGGAGTTGATCGCGGTCAGGATGGAGGCGGGCCCGTAGCGCGCCGCGTCGAACGAGATCACCCCGAGCATCCGCGTCCTGCCACTGGCCAGGGAACGCGCGCTGCGGCTCGGCCGGTAGCCGAGTGCGCGCATGGCGGCCACGACCGCCTCCCGGGTCTCGGGCCGCACCGCGGGACTGTCGTTGAGCACCCGGGAGACCGTCTGTTTCGAGACACCGGCCAGACGGGCCACGTCGTCCATCACCGGGCGCGCCCCCGCGAAGCTGCGCCGGCTGCGTCCCTTGGGGCCCTCGGTTCCCTGGGGGACGGCGCCGTCCGTGGCACCTCGGGTCATGGGGGCGCATCCTCCGACGTCACGGCGGCGGTCTGTCCCGATCCGCCCGGCAGGCCCACAGGATAGGCCCGCCTGCCGCGTCGGCCGCCTAGGGCCTGTCCGTCGTGATCGTCCAGGCGCGGGTGGTCACCCACTCGACGCGCCACACGGCCGCCCGTCCCGTGACGTCGCCGGCCTGCTCGGGCACGTACACCGGAGCACCGGCTTCCCGGGGCAGCAGTCGCAGCGTCAGGCCGTGGGTGCGCAGGGCTTCGGAGGGGAGCCGGTCGAGACCGAGGTCCCAGACGCGGCCGGAGAAGAACTGATCGGCGACGAGGGTGTCCCCGACGTACGCGCGGCCCACGTCGCCCGTCCAGTGAAAGCGCAGGAGGGTGCCGGACGGTTCACGCAGCAGCTCGTCCGGGACCTCCACGCGGTACTCGGCCGCGGAGGCCGTGAAGTGCTCGTCCGCCGGTGCGCTCGCCCGGCCCAGCGGGCCCTTCGTGAGCGCGGGCGGCGGTCCCGCGGGGCGCACCAGGGTGGCGGCCAGCGCGGTGTCCTCGGCGTCGACCCCTTCGGCGATCGTGCAGCGGGTGAACGGGCCGTCGGCCGTCGTCGACAGCGGAGTGCCGGCCACCGCCAACACCCCTTCCGGTGCGGGGAGTACGGCGAAGGAGGGTCGCGTCGCCGAGCTGTGCACGCGAAGTCCGCCCTGGTCGAAGACGACCCCGTCCGGGCAGAGCACCAGCCGCTCGGCGCCCCAGGCCGTGCCCCGGTAGGCGGTGCGCGCGCTGTCGGCGTCGAGCACGAGCAGGCCGATGTCGTCGCCGTCCGCGGTCTTCACCTGGACCAGGGCGTCGGTGCCCGGGCGCAGACCGGTGATCAGGATCCGGTCGCCGGCCCCGGTGACCTCGCCGGAGGGGGTGTCGACGGACGCGACCGTGCCTGCGTCCAGGGCGAGTTCGACCGGAATGCCGTCGGTGGCGGCCAGCACCAGGACCGTACGCCCGTCGTCCTGGACCCGGCACACCGGTTGGGCGGTGGCCCAGTCGAGCCGCAGACCGGCCACGTCCAGACGCAGCGGCCAGCAGAAGTACGCGCCGGTCGGGACGGTGACCGGGGCGCTGGGCAACGTCAGGGCGGGAGCGTCGGGGAAGCCGACCGTGAAGGTCGTGCCGGGGTGGGCTGGCAGCGGTTCGTGCGGCTGGTGGTTGTTGACGAACAGGAAGCCGCAGGCGCCGTCGCCGCGTACGGCCCAGCGCAGGGTGTCCCGGTCGGACTGGGAGACGGGCTGCCGCTCGGGCAGCACGGACTCCATGGGGGCGATCAGGTCGCCGAAGTCGGCCAGCAGCAGGTGCTGGAGGCGCAGTGTGTGGTACGAGGGCCGGACCTGGCCGTACTCGCCCAGCGGAGCCTGGAAGTCGTAGGTGAGGCCGGGCAGGTCGTTGGGGTAGCCGGTGGCGTGGGACTCCTGGAGCGTGGTGAGTTCACCCGCCGGGTTCGTGCCGCCGTGGAACATGTAGTAGCCCTGCCAGACCGAACCGCAGCCGATCTTGGTGAGGCCGAGCGCCCCGATGTCGTCGGGCTCGACGCGCGGCCTGCGGTGGTAGGCGACGGCCATGCCGCCGCCGAGCTCGCAGGTGGCCCAGGGAAAGCGGTCCGTGGGCGTGGGGTCGCCGCCGCGTACGGTCGTCGGGCGCAGGTCGGCGCCGATGCCCTCGTCGTCGCGCTGGTGGGTGAAGAAGAAGTGCTTGCGGCAGGTGTCCGGCCAGCCACCGTCCGCCTCCGTCCAGAACGTCTCGGTGTAGCCGCCGTACAGCGGGAGCAGTTCGTCGGGCGGCAGTCGGACTCCGCCCCACGCCGTGGACGTCCACAGCGGTGCGCTCAGACCCGCCTCCTGGGCCATCCGCTTCAGGGTGAGGAGGTGGCCGGGCTGGTCGTAGAGCTCGTTCTCGATCTGGATCGCGACGATCGGACCGCCGTGCGCCCGGTCCAGTCCGCGCAGCTGTCGCGCGATCGCCGTGAACCAGCCGCGTACGGGCTCCAGATAGGCGGGGTCGTCGGTGCGGGGCGCGCGGGTGCGGGCGAGCAGCCAGTCCGGGAAGCCGCCGTTGCGGACCTCCGCGTGGCACCAGGGGCCGATGCGCGGGATGAAGTCCAGGCCGTGCCGGGCGCACAACTCGGCGAAGCGCCGCAGATCGCGGTCGCCGTCGAAGCGGACGCGGCCCTCGATCTCCTCGTGGTGGATCCAGACGACGTAACTGGCGACGACGGTGACCCCGCCCGCCTTCATCTTCAGCAGCTCCTCCTCCCAGTCCCGGGCCGGGTAGCGCGCGTAGTGGAACTCACCGGAGACCGGGAACCACGGGCGGCCGCCGCGCGTGAGGTAGCGGCTGGTCACCTCGATGGGGTCGGGCGCCCCCGGGGCGTCGGTGAAGGGGAGATGGCCGGTCAGGGGCGGTGCGGGGGGCGCGGGGACGCGCAGGAGATGCGGCATCGGGACTTCTCCGGTCCGGGTTGGGGGCGGGCGTCGGTTTCGGCGGGGTGCGGCGCGGTGCGGGTGCGACGGGGTGTGGGCTCGGTGGGGTGCGGTCACTCGTCCCCAGTTCCGGTCCCAGTCCCGGTCCGTTCCCGGTCCCGCTCTCGAGCTTGGGGCTTGGGGCTTGGGGCTTGGGAGCGTTCCCAGACTCAGTGATGTTATCGGTAACATCGGGCGCGTCAAGGGACTTTGGGGCCGATGGCGGAACGGCCCCGGAAGGTCGTGGTCCGCGTCGCGCCGGACCTCCCGCGGGCCGGGCGACGCCCTCGCAAACACCGGGGCCAAGTGGCGTTCCGCCTGTTCCGGAGGCGTTCACGGCGAGGCCACGCCCGTGTCCCCGCGGCCTGGCTGAGTGGTTCCAGCAAGTGAATCGCTCGGAGGCACCGGAGGGTCGCCCCATGGCCGGAACCGAACCCGTATCCGCCGCCGTCAACCGTCGTCGATTTCTGCTCGCCTCGGGCGCCACGGCAGTGGCCGGCGTCGCCGGAACCAGCGCGGGGGCGCTTTTGCCGCGCCAGCGCCAACAGCCCGCCGTCGAGCCCGCCGCACGGACCGTCGCCCAGCTACCGCCCCGCAGTGCCCCCCGGGCGGCGCCGTACGCCCTGACCACCCTGGAGACGACGGCCCGCCTCGGCGGTGGCGCCCACACCGGCACCTACCGACGGATGGTCTCGGGCCCCGGCTGGCCCATGGTCGTCCGTAAGGAGCTCGCCGCGCCCGGTGCCGGGCGCCAGGACCGGCGTACCCCGCTCGCGTGCTTCGTACAGTTCACCGACCTCCATCTCGCCGACGTGCAGAACCCGCTGCGCACCGAGTTCCTGCGCTCGCGCGGGGCCTCGTCGTGGCGGGCGCAGGAGGCGCTGACGGTGGCCGGGGCGGTCGCGCTCGTCGAGCAGGTGAACGCGCTCGGCGGTGGACCGAACACCAGGCTGCGCCCCGCTTTCGTGATGACCACGGGCGACAACGTCGACAACAACTCCGCGATCGAGCTGGAGTGGTTCCTGACCGTGATGAGCGGTGGCCGGATCACGCCGAACACCGGTGACCCGCGGGCGTACGAAGGCGCCCAGAACTCCGGTCTCCCCCTGTACTGGCACCCCGGTGACCCCCACCTGCGCGACCTGGACAAGCGGCGCGGGCTGCCTCTGATCCCCGGCTTCCTCGCCGCGGTCACCCGCCCGATCACCAGCCCGGGGCTGCGCATCCCCTGGTACTCCACGGTCGGCAACCACGACGACCTTCCCGGCGGCTGCCTGTCGCCCGCGCTGAACGACTTCGCCGTCGGGTCCCGCAAACTGCTGTCGGTGTCCGCCGCGGACGCGGCCGCCTACGCCAAGGCGCTCGGGTCGGGCGACGATCCGAAGAGCGAGGTGCTCAAGGCGATCCTGACCAGGAACGCGGCCTCGGCGCGGACCGTGACCGCCGACGAGCGGCGCCGGCTGTGCACCCCGCACGACTATCTGGCCGCGCATCTCGACCCCGCTCACGCCGGCGCCGGTCCGGTCGGCCACGGCTACACCCAGGACAACCTGGACGGGGAGCGGATGTACTACTCCTTCAAGGTGGCCGAGAACGTCCTCGGTATCAGCATCGACACGACGTACCGCAGCGGCCACTACGAGGGTTCACTCGGCAGCGACCAACTCCGCTGGCTGGAAAGGACCCTGGCCGCGCACAGCTCCCGGTCCTACGACGCGGACGGCCGGCTCGTCCGCAACACCGGGGCCGACGACGCCCACATCCTGGTCTTCAGCCACCACCACAGCCCCAGCATGACCCGCCGTCCCGACGCCGCCCGCACGGACGAGCCGCGCCACGACGGAGCGGAGGTCATCGCCCTGCTCAGCCGGTTCCCGAACGTGGTGGCCTGGATCAACGGGCACAGTCACGTCAACCGGATCACGCCGCACGCGCACGCGACGCCCGCCCGCTCCTTCTGGGAGGTCAACACCGCCTCCCACGTGGACTATCCGCACCACGCCCGGCTGATCGAGCTGACCGACAACGGGGACGGGACGGTGTCCCTGTTCACCACCCTCGTCGAGTCCGCCGCGCCGCACCGCACCGCACGGGGCTTTGACGACCTGTCGGCGGTGGGACTCGCCTCCCTGTACCGGGAGGTGGCCTACAACGCTCCTGGCCTCGCCGACAGCATGAAGGGCGGCGTCCAGGAGGGCTGGGCGGGCGGTGCGGGGGACCGCAACGCGGAACTGGTGGTGGCCGGAGGCCCGGCGGCGGCATGACCCACCCTCGCTGCGGGGTCCGTGCTGCGGTTCCGACTGCGGTCCCCGCGGCGCCCCCTACTGCGCTCGCTGCTGAGGTCCCCGCGGCGCTCCCTGGCTGTGGTCCCTTCGGTTGTTGTCGGGGTGTCGGTGGTTCTTGTTCATTTCATTGACACGAGTCACCGGCGGTCATAGTTTTCGCGCCGTACCCGTGCTGTGTGACGGCGTGTCACGTCCGGCTGATGCCTGGTGTGTTCAAGGGCCGAACGCGGCCGTTGTCGTCGGCGCGTGTACCCGCGGTTCACGACGGCGTGTCCGCGCACCGAAGGAGTGACGGCTCATGTCCCACGCTGCTTCCGATGGGTTCTCCCGGCGTTCGACCCTGCGTCTGCTCGGCGGCGCCATCGCGGTCGCCGCGGCGGCCACCACCGCCGGCCCCGTTCCGCTCGCCCGGGCGGAGTCCAGATCCGGCGCCGGCCCTCGCGTAGAGGGTCTGATAGTCAAACTCACCCTTGACGAGAAGATCTCCCTGCTGCACGGCGCCACCGACCCCGCCTCGCTCGGCCAGGCCGGATACATACCTGGAGTACCCCGCCTCGGCATCCCCCCGCTCCGCCTGGCCGACGGCCCCGCCGGAGTCCGTGTCACCCGGCACGCCACCGCCCTGCCCGCCCCGGTGCTTCTCGCCTCGGCCTTCGACCCCGGCCTGGCCCGCCGCTACGGGCAGGTCATCGGGCGCGAGGGCCGTGCCCTCGGCCAGGACGTGCTGCTCTCCCCGATGGTCAACCTCATCCGCACCCCGTACGCGGGCCGCAACTTCGAGACCTTCAGCGAGGACCCGCTGCTCGCCGGCGACCTGGTCGCGGCCGAGATCCGCGGCATCCAGGGCGAGGGACTCATCGCGACCGTCAAGCACTTCGCGCTGAACAACCAGGAGCAGGACCGCATGTCCATCGACGTGCGGGCCGACGAGCAGACCATGCACGAGGTCGAACTGCGCGGCTTCGAGGCGGCCGTCGCCGCCCGCACCGGCGCGGTCATGGGCGCGTACAACAAGGTCAACGGCACCTTCGCCTGCGAGAACAAGACGCTCCTCACCGACATCCTGCGCGAGCGGTGGGGCTTCGGCGGCTGGGTGATGACCGACTGGTTCGCGGCGCACAGCACCGTCACCGCCCTCACCGCGGGCCTCGACATGGAGATGCCGGACGGGACGTACTTCGGGGCCGCCCTGAAGACGGCCGTGCAGAGCGGAGCCGTGGCCGAGTCCTACGTCGACCGGGCCGTACGCCGCGTCCTCGCCGTGATGGACCGCTTCGGGCTGCTCGACGGCAGCGTCCCGCCCCGTCCCGCCCGTGACCCGAAGGCGGGCGCGGCCGTCGCCCTGGAGGTCGCCAAGGCGGGCGCGACGCTCCTGCGCAACGAACGGCACGCACTGCCCCTGACCGGCGCCGCCGCCCGCAGCATCGCCGTCGTCGGCCCCACCGGCTCCCTGCCGTTCATCAGCGGCGGCGGCAGCGCGCACGTCGTCCCGGACCACGCCGACAGCCCGCTCGACGCCATCCGCTCCCGCGCGGGAGGCGGCGCCCGGGTGTCGTACGCGCTCGGTGAGGACCTGTTCGGCAAGGCGATCCCCGACGGGGCGCTGACCGCGGGCATCGACACCGAGGGCCAGCGTGTCGCCGCCGGAGGGGCCTGGACGTACACGGGGACCCTCACCGTCGCGGACGCCGACGAGTGGACGTTCGTCATCCACTACTCCGGCATCCGGCCCACGGTGCTCGTCGACGGCGTCGAGCTCTTCCCGCCGCTGCCCGGCTTCGGCGAGTACTTCAGCGGCGGGCTGGTCTCCGCGGCGCCCGACGGACTCGCCGTACGCCGCAAGGCCCTGAACCTCTCCCGGGGCGCGCACCAGGTCTCCGTCACCGCCCAGGGCGCAGACACGGGACAGCTGTTCCGGCTGCGGCGCATCACCGGCGCGACCCGCGCGCAGGACGTCGCCGAGGCGGTCGACGCCGCGCGCGCCGCCCACAGCGTCGTCCTCTTCGCCTACGAGGACGCCACCGAGGGCCTGGACCGCGGCACCCTCGCGCTGCCCGGCAACCAGGAGCGGCTGATCAAGGCCGTCGCCGCGGCCAACCCCCGGACGGCCGTCGTCCTCAACACCTCCTCCTCGACCTCGATGCCCTGGCTGGAGGGCACGGCCGCCGTGCTCCAGATGTACTACCCGGGCCAGGAGGGCGCGGCCGCCACCGCCGCCGTCCTGTTCGGCGACTGCGATCCCGGCGGCCGGCTCACCCAGTCCTTCGCGGTCGACGACGCCCACCACCCGGTCGCCGGCGACCCGCACCGCTATCCCGGCGTGAACGGCGCCGAGGAGTACTCGGAGGGGATCCACGTCGGCTACCGCTGGTACGACGCGCAGGGCGTGCGTCCGCTGTTCCCCTTCGGGCACGGACTCTCGTACACCTCGTTCGCGTACGAGGATCTGCGGGTCCGGGGGAGAGAGGTGGGCTTCACCGTGCGCAACACCGGGCGGCGCGACGGTGTCGAGGTGGCGCAGGTCTACCTGGGGCCGTCGCCCGATCTCCGGCTCGACCAGGCCGTACGGGTGCTGGCCGGGTACCGGAGGCTGACGCTGCGGGCGGGGGAGCGGCGACGGGTGACGGTGCGCCTCGACCCGCGCACGCTGTCGTCCTGGGACACGGGGCGGCACGACTGGGTCCTGGGCACCGGTCGGCGCGCGGTGTGGGTGGGGTCGTCGTCGCGGGACCTGCGGCTGCGCGGCAGTGTGGGGGTGGGCGCGTGAACAGGGGGCGGATCGTCCGGTCCGGCCGCCTGCGCGCGCTGGTGGTGGGGGCGACGGTCTTCGCCGCCGCGCTCGCCGCCCCGACCCCGGCGCCGGCCCTTGCCGCGCCGGCCCCGGCGCACGCCGCGCAGGGCCCGACCGTCGTGCGCACCGCCGCCGGCCTGGTCCGGGGTGAAGTCACCGCCGAGGGACGCCAGTTCCTCGGCATCCCGTACGCACAGCCGCCCGTCGGCGCTCTCCGCTGGAAGAACCCGGAGCCGGTCGCACCCTGGCGCGGTGTGCGCACCGCACGGGACTTCGGCAACCGGTGCGTGCAGACGGCCAGTTGGGACCCCGGCTACGAGCAGCCCAGCCACACCGAGGACTGCCTCGACCTCAATGTGTACGTCCCCGAAGGCGCCGGAAGCCGGCCGGTGCTGGTCTGGCTGCACGGCGGCGGGCTCACCGCGGGCGCGGGCGAGGACATCGTGCCCGACACCTTCGCCCGCCAGACCGGCACGATCGTCGTGACCGTCAACTACCGCCTCGGCGCCATGGGATTCCTCGCCACGGCCGGACTCGACGGCGAGGCACTCGACGGGGTCTCGGGCAACTTCGGCATGCTCGACCAACAGGCCGCACTGCGCTGGGTGCGCGCCGACATCGGCCGCTTCGGCGGTGATCCCGACCGCGTCACCGTCGCGGGCGAGTCGGCGGGCGGCCGCTCGGTCTGCACCCAGCTGGCCTCGCCGACCTCGAAGGGCCTGTACCGGGCGGGGATCGTCGAGAGCGGCGGCTACGGGAACTGCGCGGCGCGCACCCACGAGGCGGCCGTGACCGCCGGGGCGGCCTTCGCGCGCAAGGTGGGCTGCGCCGATCTGTCGGCGGCGTGTCTGCGCGGTAAGTCGTCCGCGGAGATCCTCGCCGCCCAGGGCGGATTCGACTGGGGGCCCGTCGTGGGCGGCGCCTTCCTGCCGGTACAGCCCTTCGAGGCGTACGCGAAGGGGGCCGCGGCCCGTGTCCCCGTGCTGAACGGGGCGAACGAGGACGAGGGGCGGCTGTTCGCGTTCGCCCGGTTCGACAATGCCGGTACCCCGCTCACCGCCGAGGGGTACCCGGCGGTCGTGAAGGAGGCCTGGGGCGCCGATCTGGGCGAGCGCGTGCTCGAGCGCTATCCGCTCGACGGTTACCCGTCGCCGACCCTCGCCTACGCCACCGCCTTCGGTGACTACCTCATGGCGTGTCCGGCGCTGCGGCTCGACGCGGTGCTCGCCGGGCGCGGGCCCGTGTACGCGTACGAGTTCGCCGACCGCACCTCGCCGCCGTTCGCCTCGCTGCGTGATCTCCATACGGGCTTCGACTTCGGGGCGACCCATGTGAACGAGGTGCAGTACCTCTTCAAGCACTTCGGGCTCATCACCCCGCTGAACGCGGAGCAGCGGGTGCTGTCGCGGCAGATGATCCAGTACTGGGGGTCCTTCGTCAGGGGCGGGGTGCCGCGGGCCGACGGGCAGCCCGCGATGCCCGGTGGGGGAGGTCCCGTGCTCTCGCTGCGGACGGTCTCCCGTGGCGGAAACATCGTGAGTACGACCGTCCACCGGGAGCATCGGTGCGACCTGTGGGACGCCGCCGCGCGAGGCTGAGCGGTAGGCTTCCCGGCGTGTGCCCGTTGTCGCGGGCGCACGCCGGGAAGTGTGCGATTCGGGAGGAACCGGCGTTGGACGTCCAGCATTGGCTCGAGACGGTGCCCGCGGTCAGCATCTATGCGCTGGTGGCCCTGGTCATCGGCCTGGAGAGCCTGGGCATCCCGTTGCCCGGTGAGATCATCCTGGTCTCGGCGGCGCTGCTGTCCTCGCAGCACTCGGGCATCAACCCCGTCGTCCTCGGGGCGTGCGCCAGCATCGGTGCGATCGTCGGCGACTCCATCGGCTATGCCATCGGCCGCAAGGGCGGGCGCCCCCTGCTGGCCTGGCTGGGAGCGAAGTTCCCCAGGCACTTCAGTGAGGGGCACGTCGCGACCGCCGAGCGGTCCTTCCAGAAGTGGGGCATGTGGGCCGTCTTCTTCGGCCGGTTCATCGCGCTGCTGCGGATCTTCGCCGGGCCGCTCGCGGGTGTGCTGAAGATGCCGTACTGGAAGTTCCTGATCGCCAATGTGCTGGGCGGGATCATCTGGGCCGGGGGCACCACCGCGGTCATCTACTACGTGGGTGTCGTCGCCGAGTCCTGGCTGAAGCGGTTCTCGTGGGTCGGGCTCGTGGTGGCCGTGCTGATCGGGCTCGCCTCGATGCTGATCGTGAAGCGCAAGGCGAAGAAGGCGGCGGCGGAGATCGAGACGGGGGAGCGGGAGCCGGTGGCGGCTGCCGAGTAGGTTTCCCCCGTCGTGTGTGTGCAGGTTGTGCATGGCTGAAGGGGCGCTTCAGCTCTCGTGTGCTGCCTTGTGCGTCTTTGCCAGGTCCACGTAGAAAGTGCCGTTCAGGGTGAGGCCCTGGCGTTCCTCCTCCGTCAGGGGGCGCTTGACCTTGGCGGGGACTCCGGCCACCAGGGAGCCCGGCGGGACCTGCATCCCCTGGGGGACCAGGGCCTGGGCCGCCACCAGGGAACCGGCGCCGATCACCGCGCCGTTGAGGACCGTGGCGCCCATGCCGATCAGGCAGTCGTCCTCGACCGTCGCGCCGTGCAGCACGGCGTTGTGGCCGACCGAGACGCGCTCGCCGACCGTGATCGGGAAGCCCGGGTCCACGTGCAGGGTGCAGTTGTCCTGGATGTTGCTGTCGGCGCCGACGACGATCGGACCGAAGTCGGCGCGCAGTACCGCGCCGTACCAGACGCTCGCGCCCGCGTGCAGGGTGACGTCCCCGATCACCACGGACGTCGGTGCCGTGAACGCTTCCGGGTCCACCTGCGGGTCCTTGCCGCCGATCCCCATGATCAGCGCCTGCTGCGTCATCAGCGTCTCCTCGTTGTCGTCGTCGTCGGTACAGCGGCACCGTATGTCATCGCTCCCGGCCCCGGTGGGGCGAAGATCACAGCGGTGATCTCTGCTGGGCCCAGGCCGCCCTGAGTACGGTGAGCGGGTGCCCAGCAACAGGAACGTGTTCTCATCATGGCGGCGCCGCCTCGCGCAGCGCGCCGTCCACGCGTGCTGGGCCTGGGTGCAGCGCACGGGTTCGGTGACGGCCGAGCGCCCTGGGCGGCTGCGCTTCGGCGCGATGGGAACGGGTACCAGACTCGCCTTCCCGCTCGGCACCGTCTTCGGTGAACCCTGGATCCACCTCGGCGCCCACTGCATCGTCGGCGAACAGGTCACCCTCACCGCCGGTCTGATGCCCGACCTCGACCTCGGCGCCGACCCGATCCTGCGCGTCGGCGACGGAGTCGTGCTCGGCCGCGGCAGCCACGTCATCGCCGACACGACGGTCACGATCGGCAGCGACTGCTACTTCGGGCCGTATGTGTACGTGACGTCCACGAACCACTCGTACGACGATCCGCACGTGCCCATCGGCAAGCAGTGGCCCCGGATGGAGCCGGTGGAGATCGGATCCGGCTGCTGGATCGGCACCGGGGCGGTGATCCTGCCGGGGGCGCGGATCGGGCGGAACGTCGTGGTGGCGGCCGGCGCGGTGGTGCGCGGCACGGTGCCGGACCACTCGGTCGTGGCGGGGGCTCCCGCCCGGGTCGTACGGCGCTGGGACGCGGCCTGTGGCTGGCAGCCGCCGCTGCGGACGCCCGCGCCGGTCCCGATTCCCGACGGGGTGACCCCGGAGCAACTGCTCGCGCTGTCGGAGCTGGACGAGGAGACCGTGGAGCGGCTGGCGGAGCTGGACGCCGAGTCGTCCTGAGGTCGATCGGCGCGGATCAGCCGGTGGCCAGCAGGACCGTGCCGACCAGCGCCAGGCCCGCGCCCGCGGCCTGGATTGCGCGCAGCCGTTCGCTGAGGAAGCCCCGTGCGGCGAGGGCCGTGACCACCGGATAGAGCGAGGCGAGGACGGCGGCCACCGTGACCGGGCCGTGCTGGGCGGCGACGGAGTACGTGCCGTTCGCCGCGACGTCCGCGAGGCCGACGAAGGCGAGCGCGGGCAGGGAGCGCCAGGGGAAGCCGCCCTCGGGCAGGGCGGCGGCGCCGCGCCGCACGGAGACGAGGAGCGCCGCGCCGCCGGTGGCGACGTTGGTCAGGCGCTGCACGAACAGCGCGAGGAACAGCCCGGTCACCGACGAGGACGCCTCCGCGATCAGCACGAACACCGTGCCGAAGCCGAGCGCGGCGATCAGTGCGAGGAGGACCGCCTGTCGCTGCACGGCGGCGCCTCTCAACTGGGGCCCGCCGGCGAGTACGACGCCCACGACGGCGACCGCGATCCCCGCCACCTGCGTCAGCCCGGGGCGCTCCCCGAGGAGGATTCCCACGGTGATGGGGACGGCCACGGCCAGGGAGCCGAGTGGGGAGACGACGCCCATCGGGCCCAGGGCGAGCGCCTTGTAGAAGGAGAGCAGCGCGACCGGTCCCACGAGTCCGGCGGCGAACGCGAACCACAGCTGCGGTCCCGCCGCGCTCCAGCCGCCGGTCACGACCACGATCGCGCCCAGTACCACCGCCGCGATCGACTGCGAGACGACGACCACGGTGAGCGCGGGCGTACGCCGGGTCAGCAGTCCTCCGCCGAAGTCGGCCAGGCCCCACAGGAGGCTGGTGGCCAGGGCGAAGAGCGCTGTCAGTGCCGTCATCGGGCCCCTCGCAGTACAGTTCAGTGAACGATCAGGTGCACCACAGCATAGTTCATTCTGTTGAACTCTGTAATCTAGAATATTGGACACGGACTCATGGACGGAATGTGTCGGATCTCGACCTGCTGACCCAGTCGCTGGCGCGCAACGTCAAGCGCTGGCGCACCGAGCGCGGCTTCACCCTGGACGTGCTCGCCGGCCGCGCCGGAGTCAGCCGCGGCATGCTCATCCAGATCGAGCAGGCCAGGACCAACCCCAGCATCGGTACCGTCGTGAAGATCGGTGACGCGCTCGGCGTCAGCATCACGACCCTCCTCGACTACGAGCAGGGCCCCAAGGTCCGGATCGTCCCGGCCGAGCAGGCCGTACGGCTGTGGCACACGGACGCGGGCAGCTACAACCGCCTCCTCGCCGGTACCGAGGCGCCCGGACCGCTGGAGATGTGGGACTGGCGGCTCATGCCCGGCGACGGCAGCCCCTCGGACCCGCACCCCACGGGGACGGTCGAACTCGTCCACGTCATGGCGGGCGACCTCACCCTCGTCGTCGACGGGACCGACTACCGCGTCCCCGAGGGCGCGAGCGTGTCCTTCGAGGCCAACACCCCCCACACGTACGCCAACAAGGGCGACGTGCCGGTGGAGATGGTCATGGCGGTGTCGGTCCCGCTCGTGCACTGAGACGCCCCACCGGGCGGAGCGGAGCGGCTGTTAGCGTGCCGCCATGCGCGCTCCCATCGGACACTTCGACCACGCCACGGCCGCCCCCGACTGCCTCGACGAGCTCACCCGCCCGGTCGCGGACGGTGTACGACACTGGCGCGGTACCGTCCCCGCCGACCAGATCGTGTACGTCGACACGGACCCCGAGTGGGCCGACACCGCGACCTTCGTCGAGCACTACGGCAAGGAACTGCTGGACCAGTCCGCCAACTGCGTGGTCGTCGCGGGCAAGCGCGGCGGCGAGACCACACTCGCCGCCTGCGTGGTCCTCTCCGCCACCCGCATCGACGTCAACGGCGTCGTACGCCGCCAACTCGGCGCCCGCAAGGCCTCGTTCGCCCCGATGGACACCGCCACCGGCGAGAGCGGCATGGAGTACGGCGGTATCACCCCGATCGGGCTGCCCGGCGACTGGCCGGTGCTGGTGGACTCGGCGGTCGTCGAGCTGCCGTACGTCCTGGTGGGCAGTGGCCGGCGGCGCGGGAAGCTGCTGGTTCCGGGCAAGGCGTTCGCCGAACTGCCGAACGCGGTGGTGCTGGAGGGGCTGGGCATCGCCTGACCGGACAGGTCCTAGGCGACCATGTGATGCGCCAGCGCCAGGTGCGGGTCCGTCTCGCCCGGCGCGGGGGCCGGATCGGCGTGCACGAGGGCCGCGGTGAGCTTCGGTACGGCGTGCAGCAGGGCGTGTTCGGCCTCGACGGCGATCCGGTGCGCCTGTCGCACACTCGCCTCGCCGTCCACCACGACCGCCACCTCGGCGCGCAGCCGGTGCCCGATCCAGCGCAGCCGCAGCTCACCCACCCCGTGCACGCCGGGGATCTCCCGCAGGGCCCGTTCCGCCGAGTCGACCAACTCCGGGTCCACGGCGTCCATCACACGCCGGAAGACCTCGCGGGCCGCGTCGCGCAGCACCAGCAGGATCGCGGCCGTGATCGCCAGGCCCACCAGCGGGTCGGCGAGTTGCCACCCCAGTGCCGCGCCGCCCGCCCCCACCAGCACCGCGAGTGACGTGAATCCGTCCGTACGGGCATGGAGGCCGTCCGCGACGAGGGCGGCCGAGCCGATCTCACGCCCGACCCGGATGCGGTGCCGGGCGACCCACTCGTTGCCGAGGAAGCCGATCACCGCGGCCGCCGCGACGACCGGGATGTGGTGCAGAGGACGCGGGTCGATCAGCCGCTCGAGCGCGGTCCAGGCCGCGAAGGCACCGGACGCGGCGATCGTCAGCACGATCACGATGCCCGCGAGGTCCTCCGCCCGGCCGTAGCCGTAGGTGAAGCGCCGCGTCGCCGCGCGCCGGCCCAGCACGAACGCGATGCCGAGGGGGACGGCCGTGAGCGCGTCGGCGGCGTTGTGCACCGTGTCGCCGAGCAGCGCGACCGATCCGGAGACCACGACCACCACCGCCTGCGCCACAGCGGTGGTACCGAGGACGACGAGGGACACCCACAGGGCCCGCATACCGCGCGCCGAGGACTCCAGCGCGGAGTCGAGCTTGTCGCCGGTCTCGTGGGAGTGGGGGGTGAGGAGGTGACGGAGACGGGAGAGGGGCCCGGAAGAGGTGCTGTGGGTGTGGGGGTGCGGATGGGGATGAGACTGCGGGTGGTCGTCGTGCCCCGAGCGGTCGTGGCTGTGGCCGTGACCGTGGTCATGGCCGTGGTCAGGGCCGTGGGGCGTGCCGTGATCGTGGGAGTGGCCGCGACCGCCGCTGTGGTCGTGGTCGTGGCCGTGCTCGTGGTGCAGGTCGCTCACGGGAGTCCCCTTCCGGTGCGCGGGAGTGGACGTGTCGGCGTCCATGGGGCCATTATGTGCGTATGAGCGCACGCATGCACCTATCACCTGCGCATGATGCGCATCCGCGAACTCCCGGCGAGGAACAGTTCGTGCTCGCCGCCGAACTCCTCGCCCTCCTGGGCGACCGCACCCGGCTCGCCCTCCTGCACGCGCTGACCGGCCGAGAGGCCGATGTCACGACGCTCACCGAGGTGTGCGGGGCCGCGCGCCCGGCCGTCAGCCAGCATCTGGCCCGGCTGCGTCTCGCCGGTCTGGTGAACACCCGGAAGGAGGGCCGCCGGGTCATCTACTCACTCGGTGACGGCCATCTGCGCCGGGTGGTCGACGAGGCGCTGAACCTGGCCGACCACCGCCTCACCGATCGCCCGTCGCACGACTGAGCGAACCCCGCCGCGTTCAGTGACCGGTGTCGTCCTCGCCCGCCTCCAGCAGGTTCGCCGCCGCGCCCACGATGCTCGGGTCCGGGCTGCCGACGACCTCTTCGTCCTTGTCCGTGTAGGAGAAGCGGGCCAGGACGCTGCGCATCGCCTCGACGCGCGCCCGCTTCTTGTCGTTGCTCTTCACCACGGTCCAGGGGGCCTGTTCGGTGTCCGTCTCGCGGAACATGGAGACCTTGGCGGCGGTGTAGTCCTCCCAGCGGTCCAGGGAAGCCAGGTCCATGGGGCTGAGCTTCCACTGTCGTACGGGATCGACCTGGCGGATCGTGAAACGGGTGCGCTGCTCGCCCTGCGACACGGAGAACCAGAACTTGATCAGGTCCACCCCGTCGTCGACGAGCATCCGCTCGAAGGCGGGCGCCTGCCGCATGAAGCGGCGGTACTCGTCGTCCGTGCAGAAGCCCATCACGCGCTCGACGCCGGCCCGGTTGTACCAGGACCGGTCGAACATCACGATCTCGCCCGCGGTCGGCAGATGCTCCGCGTACCGCTGGAAGTACCACTGGCCGCGCTCGCGCTCGGTCGGCTTCTCCAGCGCCACCACCCGGGCACCGCGCGGGTTGAGATGCTCGGTGAACCGCTTGATCGTGCCGCCCTTGCCTGCCGCGTCACGTCCCTCGAAGACGATGACCAGTCGACGGCCTGTCGCCTTGATCCAACTCTGCAGCTTCAGCAGTTCTATCTGCTGGAGGCGTTTGTGCCACTCGTACTCCTTGCGCTCCATGCGCTCGTGGTACGGGTAGTTCTCACGCCAGGTCTCGACCGGACTGCCGTCCGACCGGATCAGTACCGGGTCGTCATGGTCGCTGTAATCGACGGTCAAACCCGTCAGCAATGGTGTCATCGCGGCCTCCCCGGCTTCATTTCAGTGGAACTGCGGCACGATCAGGTAAATTCCGTACGCGACGACCGCCGCGCAGGCCAGGAAACACAGTCCGGCCTGTGCGAAACCGAGGGCGTGGGTGCCGTCGGCGTCCTTCTCACGTGCCGCCTCGGCCTGGGAGACACCCAGCACGCCGAGCGCGAAGACGACCACCACTCCGACAGTGACGGCGATGCTCACCGCGGTGACCTCGCCCAGTGCGGTCCAGTCCACATGCATCGTACGACTTCCCCTTGGCTCAGGCGACGGTGCCGACGGTCGTCGGCCCAGCGGCACGGACGGTGACCTCGTGGGCGTCGCTCACATTGTCCGCACGGACCGGGTTACGGCGCGAGGCGAGCACGATGAACGCGGCGACGGCGGCGGCGCACAGGGCGATCACCACGGTGCCGAAGGTGCCGCCGTGTTTCACCACGCTCGCCGAGACCCCGCCCACCAGCGCGGCGGCGGGCAGCGTGACCAGCCAGGCGATCACCATGCGGCCCGCCGTGCCCCAGCGGACCTCGGCCAGCCGCCTGCCCAGGCCGGCGCCGAGGATGCCGCCGGAGCAGACCTGTGTGGTGGAGAGCGCGAAACCCAGGTGGGCGGAGGTGAGGATCACGGTGGTGGCGGCGGCCTCGGCCGCGAAGCCCTGGGGCGACTGGATGTCGGTGAGCCCCCTGCCCATCGTGCGGATGATCCGCCAGCCGCCGAGGTAGGTGCCCAGTCCGATGGCGAGACCGGCGGACGCGATCACCCACACCGGGGGACCGGCGTCGTGACCGAGCGCCCCCGCCGAGATCAGCGTCAGCGTGATGACGCCCATCGTCTTCTGGGCGTCGTTCGTGCCGTGCGCCAGGGAGACGAGCGAGGCCGAGGCGATCTGGCCGAGGCGGAAGCCCTTGGTCACCGAGTCCTGGCGGGCCCGTGCGGTGATCTTGTATGCGAGATAGGTGGCCAGCAGCGCCGCGACGCCCGCCACGACCGGCGAGGCCACGGCCGGGATCAGCACCTTCTCGACCACCTTGTCGACGTGCACGCCGTGCTCGCCCGCGCCGACCCAGACCGCCCCGATCAGTCCGCCGAACAGGGCGTGCGACGAACTGGAGGGCAGCCCGAGCAGCCAGGTCAGCAGATTCCAGAGAATCGCGCCGACCAGGCCCGCGAAGATCATTCCTGGGGTGACCAGGGTGTCGTCCACGATGCCGCCCGAGATGGTCTTGGCGACCTCGGTGGACAGGAACGCTCCGCCGATGTTCAGGACGCCGCTGATGAGGACCGCTGTTCTCGGCTTCAGTGCCCCGGTGGCGATGGACGTGGCCATCGCGTTCGCCGTGTCGTGGAATCCGTTGGTGAAATCGAAGGCCAGCGCCGTGACGATGACGACCGCCACGAGGAACGTGATGTGGTCCATCCCCTCATGGAAGCGAGCGCAGTCGTACGCCGGGCGAACCGGAGGCGAAGGCGGTGTGAGCCGGAGTGAAGGTGACGGCAGGGGGAGCGGGCCGCGACGCGGTTGGCTCGGGGAACGGTCGGTGTGCGGTGGCTGAAACTCGTCCTGCGCGCGGTACCCGTCCTCTGCTCGCTCGGTCCCGTCCTATGCGCGGCCGCAGTCGGGGCACAGGCCCCGGTAGGTCACCTCGACATCGGAGACGGTGAAGCCGAACCGCTCGGAGGCGGGCAGGTCGGACAGGGGGTCGCCGTGGGGGTGGACGTCCCGGACGGCGCCGCAGCCCGAGCACACCAGGTGCTGGTGGGGGTGGTGGGCGTTCGGGTCGTAGCGCTTGGCGCGGCCGTCGGTGGCCACCTCGATCACCTCACCGAGCGAAACGAGCTCGCCGAGGGTGTTGTAGACGGTCGCGCGGGAGATCTCCGGCAACCGGGCGGTGGCACGTGCGAGCACCTCGTCCGCGGTGAGGTGCACGTGCTCGCCGTCGAGTACCTCGGCGACCACCCGGCGCTGGGCGGTCATCCGCCAGCCGCGTCCGCGAAGTCGTTCGAGCAGGTCACTCATGCTCACCAGCCTCATCATGCATCGTCCGACGAATGAATCCGTACGGGTCTGGTTCTCGTATTGACTTGGACTGGGTCCATCGTAGGATCAGTTCTGGCGACAGCCAAGGGACCGGACAACAGCAGGGAAAGGCACGTGACGTTCAGAAGAAGGGTGGAGCTCGCCCACTTCGGTCGCGAGCGCACCCCCGAGCCCGGCAGCCCGACCCGGTTCGAGCGACGCGTCGGCGACTGCCACCACTACGTCATGCGCCGGTCGTACGGTGTCGTCGACGACGTCCCCAGGGGTCAGTGCCCCGGCTGTTTCGACTGTTTCGACCGACTGTTCCACCGCCCGCAGTTCCTGAGCACAGTGATCCGCCCCGTCCGGAAGGATTCCCATGTCCGAGAACCATGATGCAATCGTCACCGATGCGAAGTCGGAGGGCGCAGGTGGCTGCCCCGTCGCGCACGGGCGCGCCGCGCATCCGACCCAGGGCGGCGGAAACCGCCAGTGGTGGCCGGAGCGGCTCAACCTGAAGATCCTGGCCAAGAACCCCGCCGTCGCGAACCCCCTCGGTGAGGAGTTCGACTACGCCGAGGCGTTCGAGACCCTGGACCTGGCGGCCGTGAAGCAGGACATCGCCGAGGTGCTGACCACCTCGCAGGACTGGTGGCCGGCCGACTTCGGCAACTACGGCCCGTTCATGATCCGGATGGCCTGGCACAGTGCGGGCACCTACCGCATCAGCGACGGCCGTGGCGGCGCCGGCACCGGCCAGCAGCGCTTCGCGCCCCTCAACAGCTGGCCGGACAACGGCAACCTCGACAAGGCCCGCCGCCTGCTGTGGCCGGTCAAGAAGAAGTACGGCCAGAGCCTCTCCTGGGCCGACCTCATGATCCTCACCGGCAACGTGGCCCTGGAGCAGATGGGCTTCGAGACCTTCGGCTTCGCCGGCGGCCGCGCGGACGTCTGGGAGTCCGAGGAGGACGTGTACTGGGGCCCCGAGACCACCTGGCTCGACGACCAGCGCTACACCGGCGACCGCGAGCTGGAGAACCCGCTCGGCGCCGTCCAGATGGGCCTCATCTACGTCAACCCCGAGGGCCCCAACGGCAACCCGGACCCGATCGCCGCGGCCCGCGACATCCGTGAGACGTTCCGCCGCATGGCGATGAACGACGAGGAGACGGTCGCCCTCATCGCGGGCGGTCACACCTTCGGCAAGACCCACGGCGCGGGCCCGGCGGAGAGCGTCGGCGCCGACCCCGAGGCCGCCCCGATCGAGGCACAGGGCCTGGGCTGGAAGAGCACGTACGGCACCGGCAAGGGCGCGGACGCCATCACCTCCGGCCTGGAGGTCACCTGGACCACCACGCCCACCCAGTGGAGCAACGGCTTCTTCGACAACCTCTTCGGCTACGAGTGGGAGCTGACCCAGAGCCCCGCCGGCGCCAACCAGTGGAAGCCGAAGGACGGCGCGGGCGAGGGCACCGTCCCGGCCGCCCACGACGCCTCGAAGAAGATCGCCCCGTCGATGCTCACGACGGACCTGTCGCTGCGCTTCGACCCGATCTACGAGCCGATCTCCCGTCGCTTCCACGAGAACCCCGCGGAGTTCGCGGACGCCTTCGCCCGCGCCTGGTACAAGCTGACCCACCGTGACATGGGCCCGAAGTCGCTCTACCTCGGCCCGGAGGTCCCGGAGGAGACCCTGCTGTGGCAGGACCCGCTGCCGGAGGCGGAGGGCGAGGCCATCGGCGCCGACGACGTCACCGCCCTCAAGGCGAAGATCCTCGCCTCGGGTCTGACCGTCCCGCAGCTGGTCTCCGCCGCCTGGGCGTCGGCCTCGACGTTCCGTGGCAGCGACAAGCGCGGCGGCGCCAACGGCGCGCGCATCCGCCTCGAGCCGCAGCGCGGCTGGGAGGCCAACGACCCCGACCAGCTCGCGGCGGTGCTGCGCACGCTGGAGGGCATCCAGCGGGAGTTCAGCACCGGCGCCAAGAAGGTCTCCCTGGCCGACCTGATCGTGCTCGGCGGCAGCGCCGCCGTCGAGAAGGCCGCCAAGGACGCCGGTCACGACATCGAGGTGCCCTTCACCCCGGGCCGCGTCGACGCGACGGAGGAGCACACCGACGCGGAGTCCTTCGCCGCGCTGGAGCCGACCGCCGACGGGTTCCGCAACTACCTCGGCAAGGGCAACCGCCTCCCGGCCGAGTACCTGCTGCTGGACCGCGCGAACCTGCTGACCCTGAGCGCGCCCGAGCTGACGGTCCTCGTCGGTGGCCTGCGCGTCCTGGGCGCCAACCACCAGCAGTCGGCGCACGGTGTCCTCACCGCGAACCCCGGCACGCTGACCAACGACTTCTACGTCAACCTGCTCGACCTGGGCACGACGTGGACGCCGACGTCCGAGGACGCGACCACCTTCGAGGCCCGCGACGACGCCACCGGCGAGGTCAAGTGGACCGGCACCCGTGCCGACCTCGTCTTCGGCTCGAACTCCGAGCTGCGCGCGATCGCCGAGGTCTACGCGGCCGACGACGCCAAGGCGAAGTTCGTGAAGGACTTCGTCGCGGCGTGGGACAAGGTCATGAACCTCGACCGGTTCGACCTGGTCTGATCCTCGCCTGATCATCCAGGACAGGACGTCCAGGCCGACCCGTACCGGTCGGCCTGGACGTCTTTTGGTCCGGTGACCTCCCCCGGCGCCGCGTAAAAACGCTTGCCCCGAGTGTCCCGTCGTCATGAGGATGACGGAATGCCGATCTTCTCCGCCCCCGACGGGACCGAACTGGCCTACCACGTCACGGGCCAGGGAGAGCCGCTGCTCTGTCTGCCCGGTGGGCCCATGCGTGCCTCCGCCTATCTGGGCGACCTCGGCGGGCTGTCGCGGCACCGTCGGCTGTTCCTGCTGGATCTGCGGGGGACCGGTTCCTCCGCAGTGCCGGCCGACCCGGCGACGTACCGCTGCGACCGGCAGGTGCACGACGTCGAGGCATTCCGGGCGCACCTGGGGCTGGAGCGGGTTGATCTCCTCGCCCACTCGGCGGCGGGCGACCTCGCGCTCCTCTACGCGGCCCGGTATCCGGACCGCATCCGCACCCTCACCTCGGTCACCGGGCGCGCCCGGGCCCTCGGTATCGACTTCACCGAGGAGCACCGCCGGGAAGCCGCCGCGCGGCGCGGGGCCGAGCCGTGGTTCGCGGCGGCGTACGACGCCTACGAACGGATCTGGGCGGGCTCGACGGCCGATGCCGACTGGGACGCCGCCGCCCCGTTCTTCTACGGCCGCTGGGACGCGAGCGCGCAGGCGCACGCCGGGACCGAGGTCGAACAGACCAACGAGGAGGCCGCGGACCTGTACGCGTCCGCAGGTGCCTTCGAACCCGCCGTGGCCCGCGCCGCCGTCGCCACGCTGGACGCCCCGGTCCTGCTGCTCGCGGGCGAACTCGACAGTGGCCCACTGCCGCGCGTGGCCGCCACCGTGGCGGAGCTGTTCCCCGAGGGGGAGCTGATCGTCCAGCCGGGGGCCGGCCACCACCCGTGGCTCGACGACCCCCGGCGCTTCACGGAAACGGTGACGGCGTTCCTCGACCGGGCGCGGTGACCGGGCGTGGTCCGGGTGCGGTGACCGGGGTGCGGTGACCGGGGTGCGGTGACCGGGGTGCGGTCACCGCACCCGGCCGGGCTCAGGCCAGTCGCAGGTCGACCCACTCGGCCGTTTCGCCCGGCAGCACATACCGCTCGATCTCGACGAACCCGCGCTGCACGGCGAACCGCAGCCCGTCCTCGTTGGACGCCAGTACGACCGTCTCGATCACGTCCGCGCCCAGCGCCCGTGCCTGCTTCAGCCCGCGCTCGTAGAGCTCCTCACCGAACCCCTGCCGGCGATGTGCGGGCAGGACCCGGGCGATCACCGTGGCCGTCGAGCCGCCGTCCTTGGGCGGACGCACGGTCGAGCAGCCCACCAGGACGTCGCCGAGGTACGCGATCTCCAGGTGGTTGCGCCCGGCCCGCTCACGGACCTCGTCGAGCGAGAGGGCGGCGGGCGGCACGATGACATTGTGGACGTACTGCCAGTCCTTGAGACCGGCCTCGTCGTCCGACTGCTGAAAGGTGAGTGTGGACACCGGAGCAGCAAACCGATCGCCACCACTGGCCGTCAACCGGGTTTGCCCCGAAGCGGCTCGCCGTGCTGACGTCGCTCAGCCGAGGCGCGGGATCTCGATGGCGGGGCAGCGGTCCATGACCATGTCGAGTCCGGCGGCGCGGGTACGGCCGTACGCGCCCTCGTCGAGGACTCCGAGCTGGAACCAGACGGCCTTGGCACCGACGGCGGCGGCTTCGTCGGCCACGGGCCCCGCGAGGTCGCTGTTGACGAAGACATCGACGACATCGACGTCGAACGGGATCGCGTCCAGCGACGGGTAGCCCTTCTCGCCATGCACGGTCTCCGCCTTCGGGTGCACGGGGACGATCCGCTTGCCGTAGCGCTGGAGGACGTCGGCGACTCCGTACGCCGCCCGCCCCTCGTTGGACGAGAGGCCCACGATCGCCCAGGTGTCGCCGAGTTCGGTGAGGATCTTGCGGATCGTTGCCGGGTCGCCGTACACGGTCGGCCTCCTGGGTCTGGTGTCAAGGACTGTCATGGGCCCGCGTGGCCTGTCATGCGTGCTCAGCCGGAGAACAGCATGAGGCACATGGTGATTCCCCGTGGCGTGGGGCCCTGTCCGCGAGTGACGAGCGGCGGGGGCCCACTGCGGGCATGCTGCCCCTCGTAGGCTGCCCCACCCCCGAGGCCCCAAGGAAGACCATGACCACCATCGCCATCATCGGAGCAGGCCCCGGCCTCGGAGTCGCCGTCGCACGGCGGTTCGGCCGCGAGGGGTTCGACGTCGCCCTCATCACCCGCACCACGGACCGGGCGCAGACCCTCTCCGCCGAGTTGGTGGGCGAGGGTCTGACGGTGCGCGGTTTCGCGGCCGACGTACGCGACCCGAAGGCTCTCGAAGCGGCGCTGGACGCGGCGACCGCGACCCTGGGGCCCATCGAGGTCATGCAGTACAGCCCGGTCCCGCAGCGGGAGTTCATGCGGCCGGTCCTGGAAACCACCCCGGCCGACCTCGTGGGACCGATCGAGTTCTCGGTGTACGGCCCCGTCGTCGCCGTGCACCAGGTACTGCCCGGCATGCGCGCCCTCAGCCGCGGCACCATCCTCCTCGTCAACGGCGGCACCGCCGCGGTACCCCACCCCGACCGGGCCGGCACCTCCCTCGCCTTCGCCGCCGAGAGCGCCTACGGACACCTGTTGCACGGCGCGCTCGCCGACGAGGGCATCCATGTCGCGCAACTCGTCATCCCCGGCGCGATCAGCCCCGGACATCCCAGGAAGGATCCCGCCGTGCTCGCGGAGGCCCTCTGGAACATCCATCAGGACCGGCACGGCTACCGGCACTTCGCCGACGACCTCGACTCCTGAGGGGCGGGGCCCGAGCGGCCCTCACGACCTTTCGGCCTCACTCGATATTGCTTGACTTATGCAAGTAGACGTTAGAGTCGTCCCATGTCGACACCACCGCCCAGACCAGCAGATCCCGCGCTGACGGACGTGGCCGAGATCGAGCGTGCGCTCACCCGTATCTCGTATCTGACCAGCAGGGTTCGTCAGCATGAGCGCCTCATGGCGCTGGCCGGACTGCCGCTGGACCGGGCCGCCGTGGCGCTGCTGCGGCAGGTCGCCGACTCCGGCTCGTTGCGGCCCAGTGAGCTGGCGAACCTGCTGTCCGTCGAGGCGTCCCACGTGACCCGGCAGGTGCAGCAGCTGGAGAAGACCGGCTATCTGACGCGCGTCCCGGATCCGAACGACCGCCGGGCCCAGCGCATCGAACTCACGCCGGCCGGCCGGGACGCGGTCGACCGCGTGCGGGAGGTGAGCTGCCGAGGCATGTCGGTCGCGTTGGCGGACTGGTCGCCGGGAGACCTGGAGCGGCTCGCCACGCTGTGCCATCGGCTGGCCGACGACTTCTTCGCACATGCGGAGGACGAGATCGACCCGCTGCCCGAGGTTCCTCGCAAGGCCTGACGGCGGGGGGTGCGGGCCTGCGCGGGGGCCGTGCCCGGGGGACGCGGAAGCGGTGCCCCGGCGGGCACGCGGGCCGTTTCCGCCCACAACGCTGTTGCGGTCCTCGGGCCCGATTCGCGCTCCTGGGTCCGACTTCTCGGCGCCGCCGGTCACCCGGTCGAGCCTCGGCGCCGCCGGTCGGTGGCGCTTGCTGTACGTCGCTGCCCGCCGCCCCTCAGGACCCCGTACCGTCAGCGGTTCCTGGGCAGCCTGAGGTGGCGCTCCGCGATGATCTCGCGGAGGATCTCGCTGGTCCCGCCGTAGATGGTGCCGACCACCGCCGCCCGGAAGCCCTCCTCGAACCTGCCGCCCGCGGGGGCGCCGGCCGCGTCCGGGGCCAGTACGCCCTCGGGGCCCAGGATGTCGAGGATGTCGCTGGAGTGGCGCTGCGCGGCCTCCGTGGCGAACAGCTTCCACATCGACCCCTCGACACCGGGGAGGTCGCCCTTCTGGGCGCGCCACCGGTTGCGCAGGGCGAGCAGGCGGGTGACCTCCTCGTCGACCGCCATCCTGCCGATCCGCTCGGCGGCCAGCGGGTCGTCGAGGACCGTCGTCCCGTCGGGGCGTCGCGCGGTGCGTGCCCAGGCGGCCAGATCCCTGACCAGGGAAGCGCCGTCCGAGCCGGGGCTGGACGCGGAGCGTTCGTGGACCAGCGCCACGTGCATGACGCCCCACCCGCCGTCGACCCCGCCGAGGCGTGCGGAGTCCGGGACCCGCACGTCGGCGTAGAACGTGGCGTTGGTGCGCTGCCCGCCGAGCGTGTGGATCGGCTGGATGTCGTACCCGGCGCTGTCGGTCGGCACGAGGAACATCGACAGCCCCTTGTGCTTGGGAACGTCCGGACTGGTGCGGGCCAGCACGAACACATGGCTGCACAGCTGGGCGGTGCTGGTGAACATCTTCTGGCCGTTGATGACCCACTCGTCGCCGTCCCGGACCGCGGTGGTCTTCGCCGCCGCGACGTCCGAGCCGGAGTCCGGCTCGCTGTAGCCCAGGGCGATCAGCCTGTCGCCGCGGAGCGCGGCCGGGATGTACTCACGCTTCTGCTCCTCGGTTCCCACGTGCTCGATGGTGCGCAGCACCATGGACGTCGTGGACCAGCCGTCGGAGGCGAGCCCCCTGCGGCCGAGTTCGTCGAACACGGCCCGGGCGAAGCCGGGATCGACCCCGCTCCCGCCGTACTCGGGCGCCCAGTCGGCCGCGAGGATCCCGTCGCGCGCGAGCAGGGTGTGCAGCTCGGCCGTCTGATGCGTGCCGGAGCGGCGCTGTTCCTCCCCCCACTCCGGTCGCACATGGGCCTCGACCCAGGCGCAGGCTGCCTCGCGGTGCGAGGCCAGTTCGTCGAATTCGCGGAAGTCCATCGTCAGCCCGCTCTCTCTGCCGGTGCCGGTGCCGGTGCCTGGGCCTGTCTCGCGCCGAAGACGCGGTGCGCGAGCCGCGCGTACGCCGCGCGGGAGTCGCCCGCGACGAGTGACCAGGCCTTGGCCCGCCGGAAGTAGAGCTGGATGTCGTACTCCAGCGTGTAGCCGTATCCGCCGTGGAAGTGCAGGACCTCCGACGCCGTCTTGTGGGCGGTTTCCGCGGCGAACAGAAAGGCCATGGTCGCCGAGGTGTCGGCCGTCGGCAGGTTCTCGTCCTGGGCCCAGGCCGCCTCGTAGGCCAGCAGGCGGGCGCCGTCGAGGGCGACCGCGTTGTCGGCCAGGCGGTGCTGGATGGTCTGGAACGTGCCGATGAGCACGCCGAACGCCTTGCGTTGCATCACGTAGTCGACGCCGATGTCGAGGGCCTTCGAGCCGAGGCCGAAGAGCGCCGCGCCGGTCAGCAGTTCCCACCGGCTCAGGGCGCGGCGATAGGCGCGGAGGGCGGCCGGTCCGCGCGCCAGCACCAGGGCGTGTTCCGTGTCGATGGGGCAGTCGGCGAGCGGAAGCGCCCCGAGATTGTGGACGGCCCCGCCCGGCGCGGCGGGGCCGCGGTCCGGCTGCCGGAGCAGGAGGAGTTCGTCACCCCGCAGGACGGCCACGAGATCGGCCACCGCGCCCGCCGGCACCAGCCGCGCGAGGTCGCCCGTCGCCGGGCGCAGGGCCAGGGTCGCCAGGAGCTCGCCCGCGACGGCGCGTGCGGTGAGGGACTCCAGGCGGGCATCCGGCGCGCCGGCCGACGACGAGCCCCTGCCGGGCAGCGGCGAACCTCCGTCGGACAGCGATGCGGTGTCGGACAGCGATGCGATGAGGTCGTTCGCCACCGCCGCCTCGATCAGGGGCACCGGAGCCAGGGACTGCCCGAGGCACTCCGCCGCGATGGCCAGTTCCACGAAACCGGCTCCGCCGCCACCGAGGTGCTCGGGTACGGCGATCGCGGCGAGTCCCAGGTCGACGACCTTCCGCCACAGCGCCGCGTCGAACCCGAGTGGCTCCGCCGCCCGTACGGCCGCGGTGGACGACTCCTTCTCGAAGAACGTGCGCAACGTGTCGCGAAGCGCACTCTGGTCGTCCGTGAAGTCCAGGTCCACGAGTCGTGCCCCCTAGTGAGTGATATAAGTCACATTCTCCAATTCTGGCATACGGCATTCTCGCTCACGGTGGGGCGCTGTGGCCAGGGGGTCGACATGCGGGCCGGGCTCGCTCACTCCGGGGGCCGTGAGGCCTGTACGAGTCCGCACCGGTAGGCGATGACGACCAGTTGAGCCCGGTCGCGGGCGTGGAGTTTGGTCATGGCGCGGTGCACATGGGTGCGGACGGTCAGCGGGCTGACGACGAGTTCCTCGGCGATCTCGTCGTTGGACCTTCCCTCGGCCGCCAGCGCGGTCACCTCTCGCTCGCGGGCGGTGAGAGCCGCCGGCCGTCCGGGAAGCGCCGGCTGGGCACCGGGAGCGGGGGAGGCGAGGAACCGGGTGACCAGGGTGCGGGTGGCCCGGGGGGAGAGCAGCGCGTCGCCCGCCGCCACGGTACGGATGCCGCTCAGGAGTTCGTCCGCGGTGACGTCCTTGCCGAGGAAGCCGCTGGCTCCGGCGCGCAGGGACCGGGCCACGTCCTCGTCGGTCTCGAACGTCGTGAGGATGAGGACGCGGGTGGTGGAGAGGCCGGGGTCGGCGCAGATGGTGGCGGTGGCGGTGAGCCCGTCGGCCTCCGGCATACGGATGTCCATGAGGACGACGTCGGGGCGATGGGTACGCGCGAGTGAGACCGCTGCCCGGCCGTCGGCGGCCTCGTCGACCACTTCCATGTCGGAGCAGGAGTCGATCAGGATGCGGAACGTCGCCCGCAGCAGGGCTTGGTCGTCGGCGAGCAGGACACGGATGGTCATGGGGATGAGGTCCTCTTCCGGGCCGAAGAAGGGTGAGGAGGCGGGATCTCCGAGGTCGACGGCCTGTTGTCCGTCGGGATCAACCCTCCCGTCCCCCGGCCGCGCCCACGAGAGAGTGATCTCCCGAACCTCTGGTGCAGTGGGCTACACCCCCCGGGGTGGAACCACCACCTCCCGTACGCGGGACGGCAGGGGCAGCTCGCGTGTCCGGAATGGGTCCGACCTCCCTGCGCCCGGGCTCCCGCCCGCCTACGCTCGCTCCGTGCTGCGTATCACCGACGCCCGAACGGGCGAGCCCATCGACGCCGTCCCTGCCCGCCGGAGCCTGACCCGCGTCGAGGCGCACGTGGAGCGGGACGATCTGTCCGCCCTACGGGTGCTGCTGGTCGCCGACGTGCTCGCCAGGACCCTGGAACTCGGTGGGACCCCCGTCGTCACGGTGGCCGACCCGCCCCCGGAGCTCCGGGCGCGCGCCGACGCGCTCGGCATCCGCCGGGCAGAGGGCGACCGGAGCGGTGCGGGCCCGGCCCTGCATGTGCTCGCGCCCGACGCCACCACCGTGGCAGGCATCCGCATCGAGGTCGCCCCGGTGCACGGCACGGCCGACCCGGCGCTGCTGAGGATGGTCCTGCTCGCGGCCCCACGCCGACAGTCCGTCGACCTCGCCGCCGCCGACCTCGACGGCGCCCGCGAGACGCTCGCGCGCTGGCGCAAGTCCGTCGCGACCTGGGCCACCCGGCCGTCCAGGCCCGTCCCCGAGCGCGTACGCCAGGAACTGCGCGCCGCGTGGGAGGACGACCTCGACGTACCCGCCGTACTCGAGGTGCTGCGGCGCGTCGAGCACGCGGACGACGTGCCGGACGGCGCCCGCTTCGAGACGTACGCCTACGCCGACCGTCTCCTCGGGCTCGAACTCACGCGTGACATCGGGGCGCAGCGGTGATCGCGCGCGCCGGAGCGGGCCCGCTGCGCAGACTCGTCGTCCTGAGGCACGCCAAGTCGGCATGGCCCACGGGTGTCGCCGACCACGAGCGGCCCCTCGCCCCACGCGGCCGCCGTGACGCCCCGGCCGCCGGACGCGCCCTCGCCGAGGCGGACTGTCTGCCGGACCTCGCCCTGTGCTCCACCGCCGTACGCGCCCGCCAGACCTGGGAGTTGGCGGCCCGGCAGTGGGGCACCCCGCCGCCCGTACGGTTCGACCGGCGGCTGTACGGCGCCGGGGTACCGGAGTTGCTGGCGGTCCTGCACGAAGTCCCCGACCAGATCAGGACGTTGCTGCTGATCGGGCACAACCCCGGGGTGGAGGAACTCGTGCTCGAACTGGCCGGGGACAGCCTCGACGACGCGCTGGACGACGTACGGACGAAGTTCCCGACCTCCGCGACGGCGGTCCTCGCCTGGCACGGGGACTCCTGGGACGCACTCGCGCCGGGCACGGCGCTGCTGACGGGCATGACCGTGCCGCGGGGCAAGAAGAAGGAATGAGGAGGAAGGGCTAGCCCACGTGGATCCGGGGCCTGCGCTCGGGGTCCGGCTCGGCGCGGCGCAGCACTTCGCGGGTGACCGGGGCGACCTCGCCGTCGCCGAAGACGAGGAAGCGGACCAGGTGGCTGAGGGGGTTGCCCTCGGTCCAGTTGAAGTAGGCGTGCGGGACCTGGCCGGTGCGGTCGCGCAGCCGCATCATGACGGCCGCGATGGTGTTGGGCACGGTCGCGCCCTCGACGCGCAGCCTGCGCACCCCGTGCTTCTCGTCGCCGTGCACGGTCAGGTCGGCGGTGAAGTCCGAGGAGTCGGTCACGAACACCTCCAGGAACAGCACGGGACGGCCGTCCGGGATGTGCGTCTGCTCGCGCTGGCTGTACTCCTTGGCGCGGTACTCCCGGGTGCTGTGCTCGTGCGGCTCGTTCGCGATCAGCCGCAGCGGTCCGCTCGCCGCGGCCTCGTCGACGAAACGGGCCGCGGCCTCGTCGAACGTCACCTCGGCGGCGCGCAGTTCGAAGGCGCGGCGCACCCGCGAGGCGAACGAGGTGATCAGGATCGCCAGGATGAAGATCAGTGCGATCTTGATGCCGTCGGGGCGTTCGATGACGTTGGTGACCAGGGTGTAGCCGAAGACCGCGGTGATCGCGCCGAAGCCGATCGCGGCGGCGCGGTGGCCCCGCTGGTGCACGGCGACCGCCGAGGCGAAGGACGCGGAGAGCATCAGGACCAGCACACCGGTCGCGTACGCGCCGCTCTGGTCGTCGACGTTCGCGTTGAACCACAGCGTGATGAGGACCGCGGCCGCCATGAAGACGAGCACGAGGGGGCGGACGGCGCGCGTCCACTCGGGGGCCATGCCGTAGCGCGGCAGGTAGCGCGGGACGAGGTTGAGGAGACCGGCGAGTGCGGAGGCACCCGCGAACCAGAGGATCGCGATGGTCGAGAGGTCGTAGACCGTGCCGAACGCCTCGCCCAGGTGCTGGTGGGCCAGGTAGGCGAGGGCACGGCCGTTCGCCGAACCGCCGCTCTTGAACTCGTCCTGGGGGATCAGGATCGTCGTCGCCAGGCTGGACAACAGCAGGAAACAGCTCATGATCACGGCGGCCGTGGTGAGCAGCCTGCGGGTCTCGCGGATGCGGCCCGTCGGCTTCTCGTGCGTGTCCGTCGGGTCGCCCTCGACCTGCGGCATCACCGCCACGCCCGTCTCGAAGCCGGACATGCCGAGCGCCAGCTTCGGGAAGACGAGGAGCGCCACGCCGATCATGGCGAGTGGTGAGGAGTGTGCGGCCGTCATCGCGTCGGTCCAGTCGCCGATCTTCACCGGGTGGCTGAGCACCTGCCAGGCGGAGACGGCCAGAACGACGACATTGAGGGTGAGATAGGTGGCCACGAGCGCCACCGCGATCCCGATGGCCTCCTTGAAGCCCTTCAGGAAGACCGCGCCGAGCGCGGCTATGAGAAGGAGGGTGATCCAGGTGTTCCCACCGTGCATCCAGTGCGGAGCGAAAGGATTCTCCACGACGTGTGCGGAGGCGTCCGCTCCGGACAGGGTGATCGTGATCAAGAAGTCGGTGGCCGCGAAGCCGAGCAGCACCAGGACGAAGATCTTCCCGGCCCACCAGGGCAGCAGCCGCTCCAGCATCGCGATCGAACCCTCGCCGTTCGGGCTCTCCTTGGCGACGCGACGGTAGACCGGCAGTGCGCCGAGCAGGGTGAGCCCGATCAGGACGAGGGTCGCGAGCGGGGAGAGCAGTCCGGCGGCGAGGGCCGCGATACCCGGCTGGTAACCCAGCGTGGAGAAGTAGTCGACGCCGGTGAGGCACATCACCCGCCACCATTTGTGGCCCTGGTGCTCGGCGTCCGGGGTGGCGTGCGGGCCGGGGTGCTTGGCCGACTGCTCGCTGAGTCCCTCCAGAAGCCACGCCCGCCAGCGCGGCGCGGCTGCGGAGGGCTCCCGTTCGAGGGGCTCCGCGGAGTCCGAACTGTCCACCTGGGTGCCGGTCATGCTGCGATCTCCCTGCGATCGGTCGGGCCGGCGATCCGGCTTCGGGCAACGAGGAGCGAGTATCCACCACCCCGCCCCACGCACCTGAGCCGGGTCCGGACGTCCGGAGGGGCCCCGCCGGGACCGGAGCGACGACGGGCATCGGCCGCGGGGCGACACGGGTTGTCCGCGTGGTGACGGGGTCGTCGTGGTGGTGCCGCCGGGGCGATGGCGTGGGGCTCAGGGCGCCTTGTGCGCCCGGAGGGGCGCGGTGCCCTCGCCGGTGGTGATCATCGGCGGACCTGCTGCCACGGGTCGGACGCGGTGCGCGGCGGAGT
Organism: Streptomyces sp. NPDC107454; assembly: GCF_055582885.1. Classification (NCBI taxonomy): domain Bacteria; kingdom Bacillati; phylum Actinomycetota; class Actinomycetes; order Kitasatosporales; family Streptomycetaceae; genus Streptomyces; species Streptomyces sp. NPDC107454. The sequence continues at coordinate 95,312 of NZ_JBVJPA010000017.1, forward strand.
CGGCGGCCGTGAGGTCGGCCCGTCGCGACCGAGGCCGCGCGCGCCGGGACGGGTCGCGCCACGGAGGCGACCGCGGGCCGTCGTGCTTTCGCCGGGGCGAGGGCGTGGGGCTCGGAGCGCCTGCACGGCGACCGCGCAGGGACGGGTCGCGCCGCGCGCGGCGAACCGCGCCCTCTCGCCGCGCCGATGAGACGCCCGGAGCGTGAGGTACGCGCGTGTGCGGCACGCTCCGGGGCCGCCGTGCCGCACGCCCGCGGGAAGCGCATACGCTGGCGTGATGCAGGACGAGTACCGCACAGTGGCCCACGCGGGCGTGCACGAGACCGAGGTCAACCGCTCCCGCTTCCTGTGCGCTCTCGCCCCGGCGGCCACCGAGCAGGAGGCCCAGGAGTTCATCGCGGGCGTCCGCAAGGAGCACGCCGACGCCACGCACAACTGCTACGCCTACGTCGTCGGAGCCGACGCCGCCGTCCAGAAGGCGAGCGACGACGGCGAACCCGGCGGCACCGCGGGCGTCCCCATGCTCCAGATGCTGCTGCGCCGCGACATGCGGTACGTCGTCGCCGTCGTCACCCGCTACTACGGCGGGGTCAAGCTCGGCGCGGGCGGACTGATCAGGGCGTACGGAGGCTCGGTGGGCGAGGCGCTGGACGCCCTCGGCACACTCACGCGCAAACGCTTCCGGCTGGCCACGGTCACGGTCGACCACCAGCGGGCCGGCAAGATTCAGAACGACCTGCGGTCCACCGGGCGCGAGGTCCGTGACGTCCGGTACGGCGAGGCCGTCACGATCGAGATCGGGCTGCCGGACAGCGACGTCGAGCCCTTCCGGGCGTGGCTCGCCGATGCCACGGCCGGGACAGCCGGGTTCGAACTGGGTGGAGAGGCGTACGGGGACGCATAGGCGGGCGGCGCGGACCGATACGGGAGTAGCCGCCCGTGATGTCCGACCCGCCCGTTAGTCTCGGGGATCATGAGGATTCTGCACACGTCCGACTGGCATCTCGGCCGGGCCTTCCACCGGGTGAACATGCTCGATGCCCAGGCCGGGTTCATCGGTCACCTCGTCGCGACCGTGCGTGAGCACGCCGTCGACGCGGTGGTCGTGTCCGGGGACGTGTACGACCGGGCGGTGCCGCCGCTGGCCGCCGTCGAGCTCTTCGACGACGCGCTGCACCGGCTCGCCGACCTCGCAGTGCCCACGGTGATGATCTCCGGGAACCACGACTCGGCGCGCCGGCTCGGCGTCGGCGCCGGGCTCATCGGCCGCGCGGGCATCCATCTGCGGACCGAGCCCTCCGCCTGCGGCACGCCGGTGCTGCTCGCCGACGACCACGGCGACGTGGCCTTCTACGGACTGCCCTATCTCGAACCGGCCCTGGTCAAGGCCGAGTTCGGTGTCGAGAAGGCGGGGCACGAGGCCGTCCTCGCCGCCGCCATGGACCGGGTCCGCGCCGACCTTGCCACGCGCGCGCCGGGCACCCGTTCCGTGGTCCTCGCCCACGCCTTCGTCACCGGCGGGGCGGCCAGCGACAGCGAGCGGGACATCACCGTGGGCGGGGTCGCCGCCGTACCCGCCGGGGTCTTCGACGGCGTCGACTACACCGCGCTGGGCCATCTGCACGGCAGCCAGACCATCACCGAGCGCGTGCGTTACTCCGGCTCCCCGCTGCCGTACTCCTTCTCGGAGGTCGACCACCGTAAGAGCATGTGGCTGGTGGACCTGGGGCCGGAGGGATTCGTGGGCGCGGAGCGGGTCGACTGTCCCGTTCCCCGGAAGCTCGCCCGTGTCCGGGGGCACCTGGAAGACCTGCTCGCCGATCCGCGGCTGGCGCGCCACGAGGAGGCGTGGGTCGAGGCGACCCTCACCGACCCGGTCCGCCCCACGGAGCCCATGGCCCGGCTGACCGAGCGCTTCCCGCACACGCTCAGCCTCGTCTTCGAACCGGAGCGGGCCCCCGAGGACCCGGACGTCTCCTACGCCCGGCGGCTCGCGGGCCGCAGCGAGCAGGAGATCGCGGAAGACTTCGTGGCGCATGTGCGCGGCGCGGGGCCCGACGCCGACGAACAGGCCGTACTGAGGGACGCGTTCGACGACGTCCGTGCCGATGAGTCCGCCCGGGAGGTCGCCCGGTGACCCCGCGTACGCACGACACTCGAGACGCGCCGCGAGACGCACAGCACCCGCAGGACCCGAAGGAGGCCCGATGAGGCTGCACCGCCTGGACATCACGGCCTTCGGGCCGTTCGGCGGTACCCAGAGCGTCGATTTCGACGAGCTGTCGACCGCGGGGCTCTTCCTGCTGCACGGCCCGACGGGCGCTGGCAAGACGTCCGTCCTCGACGCCGTCTGCTACGCGCTGTACGGGGCGGTCCCGGGCGCCCGCCAGAGCGGCCAGGGCCTGACCCTGCGCAGCGACCACGCGGCGCCCGCGACGCGCACCGAGATCACCCTCGAACTCACCGTCGCGGGACGCCGGTTGGAAGTCACCCGGCAGCCGCCCTGGGCCCGCCCCAAGAAGCGCGGCACGGGCACGACCACCGAAAAGGCGCAGAGCTGGCTGCGCGAGTACGAGGCGTCCGCGGCCACCTGGAAGGACCTCAGCCGCTCCCACCAGGAGATCGGCGAGGAGATCACCCAGCTGCTCGGCATGAGCCGTGAGCAGTTCTGCCAGGTCGTGCTGCTGCCCCAGGGCGACTTCGCCCGCTTCCTGCGGGCCGACGCCGAGGCACGCGGCAAGCTGCTCGGCCGGCTCTTCGACACCCACCGCTTCGCCGAGGTCGAGAAGCGGCTCGCCGAGCGGCGCCGGGCCACGGAGGCCGAAGTACGCGAGGGCGACGCCGAGTTGCTCGCCGACGCGCACCGCATGCAGCAGGCCGCCGGCGACATCGTCGAGGTGCTGCCGCCCGCTCTCGCGCCCGGTGAGCCCGGCCTCGCCGACGCCGTCCTGACCTGGGCCGCCGTGGCCCGCAGTACGGCACGCGAGCGGCTGACCCTCGCGCACATCGCGCGTACGGCGGCCGAGTCCGCGCAGGCCGCCACCGACCGCGTACTCGACGACGTACGCGAAGTGGCGCGGCTGCAGCGCAGGTTCACCGAGGCGCGGGAGCGCGCCGCGCGGCTGGCGGAGCGTGCCGACGCCCATCGGGAGGCGCAGACACGGATGGAGCGGGCGCGCAAGGCGGAGACGGTGGCCCCCGCGCTCGATCTGCGCGATGCCGCCGAGGCCGAGCACCGCAGCGCGGCCACGGACGAGGCACGCGCGCGTCTCGCCCTGCCGGACACCTACGCCGGAGCCGGTGCGCCCGGCCTCGTGGCAGCGGCGCGCAAGGCGGCCGAGGAGCTCGGCGGACTGGAGTCGGCCCGCAGGGCGGAGCGCCGGCTCGGCGAACTCACCCGGGAGCGTGCCTCCCTGGACCGCCAGGAGCGTGAGGACGAGGACGTCCGCCAGGACGCCGAGAGCTGGCTCGCCACGTGGGAGGCGACCCGCGCGGAGCTTCAGGCGCACATCGAGTCCGCGCAGGAGGCCACCACGCGCGCGGAGCAGCTCGCCGAGCGGCGCGATCCCGCCCGGGCGCGGCTCAGGGCCGCCCGGCAGCGCGACCAGTTCGCGCGGGACACCGAAGCCGCCCACGCCCAGGCCCTCGCCGCCCGTGAACGCGCGACGGACGCCCGGGTCCACTGGCTCGATCTGAAGGAACAGCGTCTTCAGGGCATCGCCGCGGAACTCGCCGCCGGTCTCGTCGACGGCGAGCCCTGCGCCGTGTGCGGCAGCTCCGCGCACCCCGCGCCCGCGCGCAAGGACGCCGGACACGTCGACCGGGAGGCCGAGGAGCGCGCCCTCGCCGTGTACCAGCGCGCCGACGAACTGGCCACCGAGGACGAGCGCAGGCTCGGCGTCGTACGCGAGGCGCTGGCGGCCGCCGGCGCCGAGGCGGGCGACGCACCGACCGCGCAACTCGCCGTGCAGGCCGAAGAGTTGGAGCTGCGGTACGCCGAGGCGCGGACTGCGGGATCCGGGCTGCATGCCGCGCGGGAGCGGCTCGCGCAGGCGGGACTCGAGCACGAGCGGCGGGTCGCGGCCCAGCAGGAGATCGCGGTGCGATCTGCCGCCCGGGTCTCCCACCGCGACCGGAACGACCGCGAAAGGGCCTCCCTGGAGGAGGAGTTGGTACAGGCGCGGGGTGCCGCCGACAGCGTCGCCGTGCGCGCCACGCAGCTGGAGCGGCGGGCCGCCCTGCTCACGGAGGCCGCCGAGGCCGTGCGGGTGGCCGAGGACACCGCGCAGCGTCTCAAGGACGCCGACGCCCGCCTGTCCGACGCGGCCTTCCGCGCCGGTTTCGACACGCCCCAGGCCGCGGCCGCCGCACTCCTCGACGACGCCGCCCACCGGGACCTCCAACGACGTCTGGACTCCTGGCAGTTGGAGGACAGTGCGGTGCGCGCCGTACTCGCCGAGGCCGACACGGCGGCCGCCGCCGAGCGGCCGGCCGCCGACCTGGCCGCCGCCGAACGGGCCGCCGAGTCCGCCGCCCGACGGCTGCGGGAGACCGCCTCCGCCCAGGACGAGGCCGCCCGACGCTGCACGGAACTGGACCGGCTGTCCACGCGCGCGGGCACGTCCGTACGCCGACTCGCGCCGCTGCGTGCGGAGTTCGACCGGGTGGCACGCCTGGCCGGGCTGGCCGCGGGCACCTCGGCGGAGAACGAGCGCAAGATGCGCCTGGAGTCGTACGTCCTCGCCGCCCGCCTGGAACAGGTGGCCGCCGCCGCGACCGTACGACTTCAGCGCATGTCCTCCGGGCGCTACACCCTCGTCCACTCCGACGACCGCGCGGGCCGTGGCCGCAGCGGGCTCGGACTGCATGTCGTGGACGCCTGGACCGGCCGGGAGCGCGACACGGCGACACTCTCCGGGGGCGAGACGTTCTTCGCCTCGCTCGCGCTGGCCCTCGGTCTCGCGGACGTCGTCACGGACGAGGCCGGCGGGGTGCGGCTGGACACGCTCTTCATCGACGAGGGCTTCGGCAGCCTCGACGACCAGACCCTGGACGAGGTCCTCGACGTGCTCGACTCCCTGCGGGAGCGTGACCGCAGCGTGGGCATCGTCAGCCATGTCGCCGACCTGCGGCGGCGCATCCACGCCCAGCTTGAGGTCGTGAAAGGCAGAACGGGTTCGGTCGTACGGCAGCGGGGCGTCCAGGACTGAGCCGGCGGATCGCCGGGGGATCAGCGGCCCAGGGGGCGCCGGGGGAGCGGCGAGGAGTACACGACACTCGTGGTCACCGAGCCCAGGGTGCCGATCCGGCCGGAGATCTTCTCCAGGTGGCTCATCGAGCGCGCCGCGACCTTGATGACGAAGCAGTCGTCGCCCGTGACGTGGTGCGCCTCCAGGATCTCGGGCGTCGCCTCGACGAGGTCGTGGAACGGCTTGTAGTTGCCGTTCGGATAGCGCAGCCGGACGAAGGCGAGGATCGGCAGACCGAGGCTCTCCGGGTCGACGACGGCCGCGTACCCCTGGATGACGCCCGCCTCCTCCAGACGGCGCACCCGCTCGGTTACCGCGCTCGCGGACATCGAGACGGCACGGGCCAGCTCCGCGAAGCTGGCCCTGCCCTCGCGCTGGAGGACGTCGAGGATGTGCCAGTCGGTGGCGTCCGGGGAATACGCGGTCATGAGCGATGGATAGCAGGGAAAACCCCGGCCGATCAAGAGCGATGCCGTGGATCGCCACTTCAGGAAGAGGATCACCGGCCGTAGATTTCTGGCCAGGAGGTCCCTGTGGGGCCGGTGCCGCGAAGGTGCCGGTTCGGCGGGGCAAGGAGGGAAGGCCGGAGCATGACTGTGACCGTCGGCACCACTGAGACCAGCGCCGTGACCAGGACGAACCCCGTGCTGCGAGTCGCCCCGGCGTCCCCGGCCGTGGCCGTCGCCCACTTCGGCGCGAGCCTCGCCTTCCACGCCGATGTCTCCGACGTCGCCGCCGCGCTCGCGGCGGGCGGCGACCCCGGCTTCGTGGTCCTCGACTCCCGCTCGACCGCGTCCTGGGACCAGGGGCACGTGCCCGGTGCGATCCACCTGCCCACCGCGCTCATCCCCGAGCAGGCCGAGCAGCTCCTGGACAGGTCGGTGCCCGTCGTCACCTACTGCTGGGGACCCGGCTGCAACGGCGCGACCCGTGCCGCCCTCGCCCTCGCCGAACTCGGCTTCCCGGTCAAGGAGATGCTCGGGGGCTTCGAGTACTGGGTGCGCGAAGGCTTCGCGTACGAGACCTGGGAGGGAGACGAGCGGCGCGCCGCGGACCCGCTGACCGCTCCGGTGGACGCGGCGGACTGTGGCTGCTGATCGCTCCTAGGAGCGCGTGAGGCCCGTCGCGAGGCTGACGAACGAGCGGATGAGCGGGCTGGTGTGGGCGCTGTTCCACGCGATGACCAGGTCACTGGGCGGCGCATCCGCCAAGGGGATCACCGTGAGGCCCTCGGGCAGGGGCTGGGAGTGGGCGAGGGGCATCAGTCCGACGGTGTCGTTCCACAGGACCGACTGGAGGCATTCGTGGGCGGTGCGGATGACGGGACCGTCACGGCGCCCGTCGGCACCGGGCGGGCCCGTCCAGAAGGCCTGCCACACCGGGTCCGTGCCCTCCGGGAACCGGAACCAGCGGCGGTCGGCGAGTTCGTCCAGGCGCAGCCGGTCGCGGTCGGCCAGCGGGTCGTCGGCGCGCAGGACCACACCGACCGGGTCCGACCGCAGCACGCGGGTGGTGATGCCGGTGTCGTCGAACGGCGCCCGCGTCAGGGCGACGTCGACGAGGCCGGCCCGCAGTCCGATGGTCGGGTCGGTCAGGTCGGCCTCGCGGATGCGGATGCGCACGGCGGGGTGTTGGTGCCGGTAGGCGACGGCCAGCCGGGTGCCGACCTGCTCGGCGCTGTCGGCGAGGGTGCCGATGGTCAGGGTGGCCGTGCCGGCCGTGGCGGCCACCCGGGCCCGGGCCTGGTCGGCCCGCGCCAGCAGGGTGCACGCCTCGTCGTGGAGGAGGGCCCCGGCCGGGGTGAGGGTGACGCCCGAGGGTGAGCGGCGCAGCAGTTCGCAGCCGAGGTCGGTCTCCAGCTGCTTGACGGCCCGGCTCAGCGGGGGCTGGGTCATGTGCAGTCGCGCGGCGGCGCGGCCGAAGTGGAGTTCTTCGGCGACCGCCACGAAATAGCGCAGGGTCCGCAGCTCCATCATCGCTCCATCGCCGTCCCGAGCCGCTCTCTCGACTTCGCCCAACTGCGACGATACCCGCGCGGTATCGGGTCTGCGAGATCGGTGTTGGACGCCCCCGGACGTCCCGCGCTGGACTGGTGGCTCAGCGCAACACCGAGGAGTCGCAGTGTCTGAGGAAGCGGTGACGACGGATCCCGTCGTGCACGTCGAGGGTGTTCAGGAGCTGGCCCGTGACCTGGTGGTCATCCCCGACCGGCGGGTGCAGCTGGTGCCGAACATCGGCGTCATCGGCGGTCACAGTGCGGTGCTCGTCGTCGAGACCGGCTTGGGCCCGGGCAACGGCGAAAAGGTGCTGGAGTTCGCGGCCGACTATGCCGAGGGACGCCGGATCTACCTGACGACGACGCATTTTCACCCCGAGCACGCCTTCGGGGCGCAGGCCTTCGCCGGGGAAGCGACGTTCCTGCTCAACCGGGACCAGGCCGAGGACCTGAAGGTGAAGGGGCCGGGCTACCTGGAGATGTTCAGGGGGCTCGGCAAGCCGGTCGAGCGCCGGCTCCGGGACGTCGAGCCGGCGCGGCCCGATGTCGTCTACGACCGGGCGTACGACCTGGACCTGGGCGGGCGGGTGGTGCAGCTGCGGGCCACCGGCCGGGCCCACAGCAGGGGCGACCAGGTGGTCAGGGTGCCGGACGCGGACGTCCTGTTCACGGGGGACCTCGTGGAAGCCGGACAGTTCGCCATCTTCCCCTGGTTCCCGCCGTACGACACCGACGTGTCCGGAACCCGCTGGATCGCCGTGATGGAGCGGCTGGCGTCGCAGGCTCCCCGGATCGTGGTGCCCGGCCACGGCGAGGTCGGCGGTGCGGGGCTGCTGGCCGACGTGCGCGACTACCTGCGGCTGCTGCGGGACGAGACGTGGACCCGCCGCGACTCCGCCCTGGATGAGCGGACGATCGTCGAGGAGATCTCGGCGCTGATGATCGAACGGCACCCGGAGTGGGTCGGCCGGGAGTGGATCGAGAAGGGCGTCGGCTGCCTGTGCTCCGAACACGCCGAGCACGCCCCGTAGCTCCGGTACTCGCCGTGCTTGATACGCGGCGGCCGGGCTCGCGGTCGTCGCCGTGAGCCCGGCCGCCGTCGGTGTCCGTCAGAGCCGGGACAGTTCATCCACCAGGTCGTCCAGGCCCAGCGAACCCTGGGACAGGGCCGCCATGTGCCAGGCCTTGGCGTCGAAGGCGGCGCCGTGCCGCTTCCTCGCGTTCTCGCGGCCCAGCAGCCAGGCCCGCTCACCGAGCTTGTAGCCGATGGCCTGACCCGGGATGGAGAGGTAGCGGGTGAGCTCGCTCTCCACGAAGTCCGCCGGACGGCTGCTGTGCGCGCCGAAGAACTCCTGCGCCAGCTCCGGGGTCCAGCGCTCGCCCGGGTGGAAGGGGGAGTCTGCCGGAATCTCCAGTTCCAGGTGCATGCCGATGTCGACGATGACCCGGGCCGCGCGCATCATCTGCGCGTCCAGGTAGCCGAGCCGCTGCTCCGCGTCCTCCAGGAAGCCGAGCTCGTCCATCAGCCGCTCCGCGTACAGCGCCCAGCCCTCGGCGTTGGCGCTGACGAGACCGACGGTGGCCTGGTAGCGCGAGAGGTCGTCGACCACGTACACCCACTGGGCGAGCTGGAGGTGATGGCCGGGGACGCCCTCGTGGTACCAGGTCGAGACGAGGTCGTAGACGGGGAAGCGGGTCTGCCCCATGGTGGGCAGCCAGGTGCGGCCGGGCCGCGAGAAGTCCGAGGACGGCGCGGTGTAGTACGGGGCCGCCGCGCCGCCGGGCGGCGCGATGCGCGACTCCACCTTCCGTACCGGCTCGGCGAGTTCGAAGTGGGTGCCGTCCAGCGCGTCGATCGCCCGGTCCATCACACCCTGGAGCCACGCCTGGACCTCGTCGACACCCTCGATGTGCCTGCCGTGCTCGTCGAGGTGCGCGAGCGCCACCCAGGGGGTCCCGGCGCCGGGCAGGATCTTCTCGGCCTCGGACTTCATCTCCGCGAGGAGGCGGTGGTACTCGGACCAGCCGTACGCGTACGCCTCGTCGAGGTCGAGATCCGTACCGTTGAAGTAGCGTGCCCAGCGCGCGTACCGCTCGCGGCCCACCGTGTTCGGCGCGCCCTCGATCGTGGGCGCGTAGACGTCACGCATCCAGTCGCGCAGCTCCACCAGGGCCTGCGTGGCCGTCCGGGCGGCCGCGTCCAGCTCGTCCCGCACGGCGTCGGGCCCCTCGGACACGAAGTCCTCGAACCAGCCACGGCCCTGCCCGTCCGGGTCCGACCACTCGGTGAGCTGCTCGATGAAGGTCGCGGTGGGGCGCGGGCCCGCGTACAGCTTGCGCTCCAGGCCGAGGGCGAGGGACTCGCGGTACCCCGTGAGGGCGGTCGGCACCGCGCGCAGCCGCTCGGCGAGCGCGGCCCAGTCCTCGTCCGTCTCGGTCGGGGCGATGGTGAACACCTGGCGCACGGAGTGCGCGGCCGTCTGCATGTTGCCGACGGCCCGCAGGCCCTCGTCGGCGTCGTGGACAGCCAGTTCGGCGGTGAGCCGCTCGCGCAGCAGCCGGGCGCAGCGGCGCTCGATGTCGCTGTCCGCCCCCGGCTGGCGCTCCGCCTCGTCGAGCCGGGCGAGCGTCGTCCGCGCCAGCTCCGCGACGGCCTCCTGCCCCGCGGGCGAGGTGTCGGGGAGCTTGTCGGCACTCTCCTTCACACCGAGGTAGGTACCGAGGACCGGATCGAGGGCGATGAGATCGTCGACATACGCGTCGGCGACCTCGCGGGGCAGCGGGCTCTTCGTCTCTGACATGCCGACATCCTCATACGAGGACGGGTGCCGCGTCAGCCCGGTCGGCGGGGCATGGGGCGGGCATCAGCCTGATTTTGCCGACGTCGGGGCCGCGGACGAGGGCGACGGAGGGGAGGGCGGGAGCAAGGGGCCGCAGTCCCACTGCTGGAAGATCAACCGGGTCTCCACCCGGGCCACCTCACGCCGGGACGTGAACTCGTCGAGGACCAGCCGTTGCAGGTCGGCCATGTCCGCGACGGCGACCAGGACGAGGTAGTCGTCGGGCCCGGTGAGGTGGAAGACGGTCCGGGACTCCGGCAGCGCCCTGATCCGCTCCACGAACGGCCCGACCAACTCCCGCCGATGCGGTCTGACCTGCACAGACAGCAAGGCTTCCAGGCCCCGCCCGAGCTTCGCCGGATCGAGGCGCAGCTGATGGCCGAGAATCACCCCAGCACGGCGCAGCCTCGTCACCCGGTCCAGGCAGGTCGAGGGCGCGACTCCGATCTGCGCGGCGAGATCGCGGTACGTCGTCCGTGCGTCGTTCTGGAGCAGCCGCAGCAGATGAAGATCCACCGGATCGAGTACGACAGATTCGGCCATGGCCCGAACGTAACACGGAGTGTGCGTCCGGGACCCCGGCCGGTGTTCAGTCTGCTGTGCATGGAATCCGTGGTGCACGACGCATACGAAGCTCAGGACGACTCCTGCGACCCTCAGGGCGACTCCTACGACGGTCGGGACGACCTCCACGACGTTCGGGGCACCCGTGCCCTCGCGCCGCGTGCTCTCGCCACCGAGGCCGTGCACGCCGGGCGCGAGGACCTCGCCCGGCAAGGACTGCACGCCGCGCCGATCGACCTGTCCACGACCTACCCCTCGTACGACAGCCGCGGCGAAGCCGCTCGCATCGACGCGTTCGCGGCCGACGGCGCCCAGCCGGAGGGCCCGCCCGTCTACGGGCGCCTCGGCAACCCGACCGTCGCCCGTTTCGAGACCGCCCTCGCCCGCCTCGAAGGGACCGAGAGCGCGGTCGCCTTCGCGAGCGGCATGGCCGCGCTGAGCGCCGTACTGCTCGTGCGCGGCGCGCTCGGCCTGCGGCATGTCGTCGCCGTACGGCCCCTGTACGGCTGCAGCGACCACCTGCTCACCGCCGGGCTGCTGGGCTCCGAGGTCACCTGGGTCGACCCGGCGGGCATCGCGGACGCCCTGCGCCCCGACACCGGCCTCGTCATGGTGGAGTCCCCGGCCAATCCGACGCTCGCCGAACTCGACCTGCGCGCCGTGGCGTACGCCTGTGGCTCCGTACCGCTGCTCGCCGACAACACCTTCGCCACACCCGTGCTGCAACGCCCCGCGGAGCAGGGGGCCCGCCTGGTCCTGCACAGCGCCACCAAGTACCTGGGCGGACACGGGGACGTCATGGCCGGAGTAGTGGCCTGCGACGAGGAGTTCGCCCGGGGGCTGCGCCAAGTGCGGTTCGCGACCGGGGGCGTGCTGCATCCGCTGGCCGGGTATCTGCTGCTGCGCGGTCTGTCGACCCTGCCCGTACGGGTCCGGGCCGCTTCCGCCAACGCCGCCGAACTCGCCCGCCGGCTCGCCGCCGATCCGCGCGTCGAGCGCGTCCACTATCCCCGGATCGGCGGTGCCATGATCGCCTTCGAGGTCCACGGCGACCCGCACGAGGTCATCGCCGGGGTCCGCCTGATCACCCCGGCGGTGAGCCTCGGCAGTGTCGACAGCCTCATCCAGCATCCGGCGTCCATCAGCCACCGCATCGTGGCCGCTGACGACCGCCGCGAGTCGGGGGTCGGTGACCGCTTGCTGCGCCTGTCGGTGGGGCTGGAGGACGTGGAGGACCTGTGGGCCGATCTGGACGGTGCGTTGGGGCGGTGACCAGGCAGAGGCCCCGGGCGAGGTGCCCGGGGCCTCCCGGTGTCCGTCCTACTTCCTCTGCCCCTGCTTCTGCTCCTGGTCGTAGGGCAGTCGGGAGGTCACCGGTGTGGCGTCCAGGCGGGCCGTGATGACGAGGGTGCCCTCCTCGATCTGGTAGTCGAGGGGGAGGTCCAGGCCACGCATGGCGGCGACCATGCCGGTGTTGGAGGCCTGCGTGACGGCGTACACGCTCTCGCAGCCCGCCTCGACGGCCATCGTCACGAGTCGGCCGAGCAGTTCGGCGCCGATCCCGCGCCGCTGCCAGTCGTCCTCGACGAGCAGCGCGATCTCCGTCTCGTCGCCGTCCCAGAGGAGATGGCCGAGCCCCACGACGCGTCCCGAAGCCGTCTGCACGGCGAGGGTGCGTCCGAAGCGGGGGCTGAGCAGGTGGTTCAGATAACGGTCCGCGTCACCGACCGGCCCGTGGTAGCGCATGCTCAGCGTGCGCGGGGAGCAGCGCTCGTGCATCGCCTTGGCGGCGGCGAGATCGGAGACGTCGGCGCGGCGCACCGTGATCGCGGGGCCCTCCGGCAGTGTCAGCATGTCCTGGCTGAGCGGGATGCGCGGGCCCAGCCGCGCGTCCAGCTCCACCAACGCCCGCGCCCGAGCGAACTCGGTCGGCGTGAAAGGCAGATACGGCCGTTCCACCGTGATCACCCCACCCTCCGGTGCGCGCAAGCGCATCACCGTGTCTTCCAGCACTCCTTCGACCGGCGCACCCTCTTCCGCCCGGCCCGACCCGGGGGAGCGGGCGGGCAGCGAACGAATGGTGCACCTACCGAGCAACTGCCGGAGGGCGAGCGGAAGTTCCGCGGCGTCCAAAGCCGTGCGCGTGGCCAGTCCCAGGACGCGCGTGGGAGCGTCCACCAGATCGTGGGCGTCGGCCCGTTCGATCCACGTCCCGGTGCCGCCCGCCAGCGAGACGGCGCGGGTGATCTCGGACGCGTCCAGTTCGACGGGTGCGCGCAGCAGGAACTCGTCGACCGTGCCCTCGGCGAGCGGGTGGGTCTGCAGGCTCAGGATGTCGACCCGCTGGTGGGCCAGTGCCACGCACAGCGCGGCCAGCGAACCCGGCTCGTCCTTCACCGTCGTCCGCATCCGCCACAGGACGGTCTCTCCCGTGACGGCCTCCGCCGCCGCCGTGGCCCGGTCGGCCTGCCCGGCCTCTCGCCCCACGGCGAGGGTCCGGGCACCGGTATCGCCCGCGGGCGGCGCGTGACCGTGGCGGCGTGCCCACCATGTGTGGAATCCGGCCGTGGCCACCAGGACCACGGACGAGATCACCAGCAGGGCCGGGCCGTCGGGGCCGTGTCCGATCAGGTTGGCGACGGCGTCGGCGACCGCGACGGCCGTGAACAGCGCGGCGAGCTCGACCACGTCGCGTCGCCAGTGGTGGACGGGGCGTCCGTGCTTCGCCCGGGTCACATCAGACATGTCTGGAGTCATGCAACCACTGTGAAGGAATGGTGTTGCGTGATCACGAACGGTCTGTGACTGATCGGTAAAGTGTCGTTCTATCCTTTTTGCGGTTCTTTTTGCCCTTGTTTTGCCTGTCTCGGATCACCTGGCTTACGTGCCTGGTCACAAGAGCGGCCGCGCACCGGGGGATGACTCCGGTGCGCGGCCCGACCCTTCCAGGGTACGGGAGTTGGGCGCCGTTACTGACCCACGCGCCCCGGCTGCAACGCCTGTGTGAACAGCACGGTGCCGTCCAGGTCACGCAGCCGCACCGTCAGCTCCCCGCTGTCGCCGTCGATGTCGACCTCGCCGAAGAACTGGTAACCGTCCGCAGGCGAGACATTGGCGGTGGCGGGAGCCTTGACGAAGACCCGGTCGGGACCGAAGGTGCCGTCCAGCGCGTTCGCCTGGAAGGCGCCCGCGTTGAGCGGTCCGGAGACGAACTCCCAGAACGGCTCGAAGTCCTTGAAAGCGGCCCGCGAGGGGTCGTAGTGCTGTGCCGAGGTGTGGTGGACGTCGGCCGTCAGCCACACGGTCCCGGTGATCCGCCGGTGCTTGATGAACCGCAGCAGCTCGGCGATCTGCAGCTCGCGGCCGAGCGGGGCTCCCGGGTCGCCCTGGGCGACGGCCTCGATGTTCGGCTTGCCCTCGACCGGGTCGGGCACGACCAGGCCCAGCGGCATGTCGGCGGCGATGACCTTCCACACCGCGCGCGACGCGGCCAGCTCGCGCTTGAGCCACTCCAGCTGCTCGCGCCCGAGGATGCCCTGCGGGTCGGTCGTCTGGTCGTCGGGCGAGTTGGCGTTCCGGTAGGTCCGCATGTCCAGGACGAACACGTCCAGGAGAGGGCCGTGGTGGACGGTCCGGTAGATCCGTCCGTCCGGGCGTCCGCTGATGGTGGAGATCGGGAAGTACTCCGAGAACGCCCGCCGGGCACGGACGGCCAGGTCGTCGAGTTTCGTGCCGGCCGGGTAGGGGGTGCCGGTCCCGATGACCTCGCCCGGGTACCAGTTGTTGCGGACCTCGTGGTCGTCCCACTGGACGATGTTCGGAACGCGGGCGTTGAACCGGCGCAGCGCCGAGTCCAGCAGGTTGTAGCGGAAGTTGCCCCGGTAGTCGGCCAGGGTGACCGCGACGTGCGACTTCTCCTCGGTGGTGATGTTCCGGTACAGGCTGCCGTCCGGAAGCGGCGCCGTGGCGGAGATCGGGCCGTCGGCGTAGATGTTGTCGCCGCTGCACAGGAAGAAGTCCGGGTCCAGCTTCGCCATGGCGTCGAAGATCCGGTAACCGCCGATGGACTCGTTGATGCCCCAGCCCTGTCCGGCCAGGTCACCGGACCAGACGAACCGGACGTCGTGGCGCCGCTTCGCGGGCGCGGTGCGGAAGGTGCCGGTCACCGGCTCGCCCGTACGGCGCGGGTCGTCGGGGTCGGCCAGCCGCACGCGGTAGTGGATCTGCTCGCCGGAGGGCAGTTCGCGCAGCCGTGTCGTACCGGTGAAGTCGGAGTCCGCGCCGAGCAGCGGACCGTGCCATCTGCGGGGGTTGCGGAACGACTCGGTCGCGGACGTCTCGACGATCATCCGGGCGGGGCGGTCCGAGCGGACCCACACCAGGCCGGAGTGCGCGCTCACGTCCCCGGCCTGGACGCCCCACCCCGCCTCGGGCCGCCCGGACAGCGCGAACGCCGGGGCCGAGCCGAGTGCGGTGGGCAGGGCCAGGGCCGCGGAAGCGGCGAGGGATCCGCGCAGGACGCCGCGGCGACCGGGGAGGGGAAGAGGGCTTTGCGGGCGGTGTGACATGAATGCGCCTCCAGGGACGGAGTCGACGGAGTCGGCCGATGTGCCTAGCCACAACTACGGGTGCGCCGCAGCGCGCACGGAAACCACAAGTGAACAACTGGCCCCGCCGGCAAGGGCAGCGACGTCCGCCTCCGACCGCGCACTCCCACGGATGCTCCGGCCTTCCCCCGCAGACGGACGCCCCCTCAGCGGTCAGGCGCGCAGCGCCTGCGCCATCAGACGTACGCCGTCGCGGATCCGCGCGGGGGACTGGTGGGCGTAACCGAGCACCAGCCGTACGCCGGCACGCTCGACCGCCCGCCCGTAGTCCGTCAGCGGACGCACGGCCACCCCCGCCGCCCCGGTGCGCTCCAGGAAGTACTCCGGCGGCCCGTACCGCCCGGGCAGCGCGGCGATGACATGCAGACCCGCCGAGATCCCGGACATCTCGGTACCGGGAAAGTGCTCCTCCAGGGCGGATATGAGGGTGTCGCGCCGTTCCCGGTAGGCGCGCTGGCAGCGGCGCAACTGCCGGTCGTAGTCGCCCCGTTCCACGAAGCGGGCCAGGAGCGCCTGGTCCACGACGGGGTTCCCCAGATCCATGGTGCGCTTGCGCTCGACGACCTCCTCGGCGAGCGCCGCCGGGACGAGCAGCCAGCCGAGCCGCAGCCCGGGCGCGAGCGACTTGCTGACCGACCCCGTGTAGGCGACGCGCTCGGGATCGAGCCCTTGAAGCGCCCCCACGGGAGCACGGTCGTAGCGGAAGTCCCCGTCGTAGTCGTCCTCGACCACCAGACCGTCCACCGAGCGGGCCCAGTCGAGGAGTTCCGTGCGGCGCCGCGCCGAGTAGGCGATCCCCGACGGGAACTGGTGGGCGGGCGTGGTCACCACCGCCCGTACGCCCGACTCCTTCAGCGGCCCGGTGGCCAGCCCTTCGTCGTCCAGCGGCAGCGGTACGGCGTCGAGGCCGGCCGAGGCGTAGAGGGTGCCGTGCTCCGGGCTTCCGGGGTCCTCGACGCCGATCGCGCGTACCCCGCGCGCGTGGAGCACGAATCCGAGCAGGGTCGTCGCCTGCGCGACCCCGGAGACCACGATGACGCGCTCCGGGTCCGCGACCACGCCGCGGCGCCGTGCGAGCAGTTCGGCGAGGGCGGTGCGCAGCCGGGGCAGACCGCGCGGATCCGGGTAGCCGAGCGCTTGGTGGGGCAGTTCGGCGAGGACCCCGCGCTGGGCGGCCGCCCAGGCGGCGCGTGGGAACAGGGACAGATCCGGTGTCCCGGGAAGGAAGTCGGCGCGGGCCCCGGCGGGGCGCGGTGCGAGGTCACGCGCGCGCGGGTGGGCCGCCCGGGCAGCGCCGCCGACCCAGGTCCCCGCGCCCCGGTCGCTGCGCAGATACCCCTCCGCGGTCAACTGCTCGTACGCCTCGGTGACCAGCCCCCGCGACACCCCGAGGTCGGCGGCGAGCTCGCGGCTGGACGGCAGCCGGGTGCCCGGAGCGAGCCGCCCCGTGCGGACCGCCTCGCGCAGCGCGGCCTGCAGAGCGCGCCCACGCGCGCGTGCCTGTGCCGCGGCGGCCGGCACGAGAAGTTCCCATGCGGGCCCCGACGGCGTCATCTCCCCGGCGGCTCCCGACGGCGTCATGTGGTCCCCGATGGCGTCATGAAAGTGGACCTTAAACCGGACCGCCGCCCTTCGTAGCGTCACCGTCATGAACACCACCACCCTCCGCGGGTCGCTGCTCGCCGCCCTCGCCTGCGTCCTCGTCGGAGGCTCCTTCACCGCCAACAGCGTCCTGGGCCACTACCCGTACGCGGGGGGTCAGTTCCTTCGCTACGGTCTCGCCTGCGTGCTGCTCCTGCCGCTGGTCGGACGGGGTGGCACGGCACCGCTGCGGCGGCTGGCGGTACGCCGGTGGGGGCGCCTCGCGCTGCTCGCGGCCGTCGGCATGGTCGGCTTCAACCTCGCCGTGATCGCCGCCGAACGCACCGCGGAACCAGCTGTTCCGGGCGTCTTCGTGGGCTGCGCCCCCGTGCTCGTGGCCGTGGTCGTCCCCCTTCTTGAGGGCCGGCGGCCCCGACGTCCGGTCCTGTACGGGGCGTCGCTCGTCGCGGTGGGCGCCTTCACGGTCCAGGGCTGGGGCCGCACCGACGGCACGGGGATCGCGTACTGCGTGTGCGCGCTCGCGGGCGAGGTGGGCTTCGCGGTGCTCGCCGTACCGGTGCTGCGCCCGCTCGGGCCCCGGCTGCTGTCGGCCACCGTCTGCGGGATCGCCGCGGTCGAGTCGGCGGTGGCCGGGATTCTCGCCGCGCGCCTCACCGGCGGCGCGTGGCTGCGGATGCCGGACACCACCGAGGCCGCCGCGCTGGTGTGGCAGGCGGCGGTCGTCACGGTCGTCGGCTTCGTGTGCTGGTACATGGGCATGCAGCGCATCGGCGCGGAGCGCGCCACGCTTTTCTCCGGGCTCATCCCCGTCGCCGCGGCCTGCACGGCGCCGCTGGTCGGCACGGGCACGTACGGCGGCGCGCAGGCCGCGGGCAGCGCCCTGGTCGGCGCGGGCGTCGTCCTGGGCTCCGGCGCGTGGCGCCTCACCCGGCGTCGGTCAGCGGCTGCCGTCGAGGATCACACGGGCGACGAGCGCAGGGTCGTCGTTCATCGGGACGTGACCGCAGCCCGGCAGCCGCACCAGCCGGGCTCGGGGAATGATGTGCTTGGCCCGGATCCCCTGGCGGCGCACCAGCAGCCGGTCCCGGGTGCCCCAGGCCACGGTGACCGGCAGCCCCGGGATGTCGTCCGTGAACTGGACGCCGGTGCCGGCCCGGAGGGTGTCGGCGAAGCCCTCGGCGCGGGCCAGCGCGAGGGTCTCGGCGACCACGGCCTCGGGTGAACGGCGGCCGGGCCGGGCGTAGATGGTGCTGGTCAGGGCGGCCCGCCCGGCCGCCGAGCGGGAGAGCCGCTCGATCACCGGGAGCGGCAGGCGCCGCGCGCCCTGCCGCATCGCGAGCAGCACACCGAAGGCGTAACGCCGCTCGACCGGCGACCAGAACCCGGCGGGCGAGATCGCGGTGACGGACCGTACGAGCTTCTCGCGGCCCAACTCCAGGGCCAGCAGGCCGCCCAGGGAGTTGCCTGCCACGTGCGGACGCTCGATCTCCAGCGCCTCGCACAGCGCGCCGAGCGCGGGCACCACCGTCCCGAGGTCGTGCCTGAGCCCGTCGGGCAGCGCCGGGGACTCGCCGAACCCGGGCAGGTCGACGGCTATCACCTCGCGTTCGGCGGCCAGGATGTGCACGACCGGGTCCCAGGCCTGCCGGTGGTGGCCGATGCCGTGCAGCAGGAGCAGCGGTTCGCCGGTGCCCCCGCGCGCGTAGGACATGGTCACGGTCCGCGGACCGTGCGCGGAGGGAAGGCTGAAGGAGACCGTGGCGGACATGATGCTGCTCCTCTTCTGGTGGCACGTTGAGGCACGTTGACGAACCGTCTTCGTAGACAGCTTGTCAGCAACTGCTACCGACGGGTAGCCCCCGGTCGCCACGAGACCGACGCGTTCACCGGCGCCGTCTGGACACGGTGGGACCTGCCGGGATGGGATGGAGCCGTGACCATCGACACCGCGACCGAGGTCTTCGAAGAGCACCGCCACGTCCTGATGGGCGTCGCCTACCGCATGCTGGGACGGGTGGCCGACGCCGAGGACGTCGTCCAGGAAGCCTGGCTGCGCTGGTCCGGCGCCGACCGCACCGAGGTGCGCGAACCACGCGCCTACCTGGTGCGCATCACCACCCGGCTCGCCGTCGACCGGCTGCGCCAGGTGCAGTCGCGCAACGAGGCGTACGTGGGACCGTGGCTTCCCGAGCCGTACCTCACCGACTTCGGGGACACCGCCCCCGACACCGCCGAGCGGGCCGTGCTCGCCGACTCCGTCTCGCTCGCCGTCCTCGTCGTCCTGGAGTCCCTGTCACCCCTGGAACGCGCGGTGTTCGTCCTCAGAGAGGCGTTCGGTTACCCGTACGCGGACATCGCCGCCGTCCTCGACCGGGGCGAGCCGGCCGTGCGCCAACTCGCCGGACGGGCGCGCAAGCACGTCGAGGAACGACGCCCGCGCTACGAGGTCGACCCGGCCGAACGCCGCGACCTGACCGAGCGGTTCCTCGCGGCGGCGGCCGGTGGAGACCTGGAGGGGCTCATGTCCCTGCTGGCCCCGGACGTCCGTCTGATCGGCGACAGCGGCGGACTGTCCAAGGCGCCGCTGCGGGTCATCGAAACCGCCGACAAGGTGGGCCGTTTCCTGTACGCCATCGCCCAGCAGGGTGTTCCCGACCCGTCGTACCGCTCCCTGGAGCTCAACGGAGGCGCCGCGCTCCTCGTCCTCTCCGGCGACAAGCCCGACAGCACCGTCCAGCTGGATGTCGTGGACGGCCGGATCCAGTGCGTCTACATCGTGCGCAACCCCGAGAAGCTGGTGTCCCTGGGCAACCAGTAGCCCCTGCGGTCCCCTCATGCCCCTCGAAAGCCCCCGTTTTCTGGACGGGGGCTTTCGACGTCGTGTCACGGACATCACCCCGCGCGAACGCCCTGTGAACGCTGCGCGGCAGGGCGCCTCCGCAATCCGTAAGGGATCGAGGATTGGTCTTGACCAAGGGTGGGGGCGGCCCTATGGTCGCAGAGATAGTGCAAGAACCTTTAATAAACAAGGGCGCTAAAACGCCGCCGGGCCACGGCGATTGCGGAGGACAGGGTGGGGACCACGCAGCTGGAAACGGTGCCGGAGCCGAAGTACTGGCATCTCAAGACGGTGCTCACCGAGGCATTGGACTCGGAGTTCTCCGTGGGCGAGGTCCTGCCCAACGAACGCGACCTCGCGGCCAGGTTCGGCGTCGCTCGCGCCACGCTGCGCCAGGCGCTGGAGCAGCTGGAGCTCGAAGGGCGACTGCAGCGCCGCCGCGGGGTGGGCACGACCGTCGCGCCGCCGCGCGTGGGCGTGGCCGTCGGAACCGAGCAGCATGTGTGGCCGGGCGCGGTCGGCGACGCCTGGCGGCCCGTGGACTGCGCGGTGGCGGTCCCGCCCGCCGCGGTGGCCGATGTCCTGGAGACGGGCCCCGACGACCAGGTGCACACGATCCGCCGCTCCCGTGTGACGCACGGCCAGCCGGTCGCCGCCGAGCTGCTCTACATCCCGGCGTCCTCGGTGCCCGGCCTCTCCGCGATCGACGCCCCGTCGGGGGCGCCCCTCGCCCGTGCGGTGCTGCGTGAACTGCAGCACCTCGACCTGGAGGGCCAGGACCGCGCCGTGGAGCTCGGCTCGGCCCGTGCGGACGACGCCAAGGAGCTGGACCGGCTGCCCGGGGCGCCCGTCCTCGTCGTCACGACCCGTTACTTCGCCGAGGGGCGCACCGCCGCGGTCTCCGTGGCCACGTACCGCGCCGACACCTGCCGGCTGACCTTCGGCGACTCCGGCGGCGTGGAGATCCACCACGACCCCGAGCGCCGGGCCTCCTGAGCCGCGGCCGAGGTCTCAAGCCGTCACGCCCCGCGACACTCCGGGGTGTGACGGCTTTCCCGTACCCGTGAGACTGCGGGTCAGCGGCGTGCGGTCACGGTCCCCTCCACCGCGAACAGCTGCTCCTCCACATGATCGAGGGCCAGCCGCAGGGCGCCCGTCGCGACGGCCGCCTCGCCCAGCAGGGAGAGCGCCACCTTGGGCGGGCGCAGACAGTAGCGCGCCAGCTCGCGCCGCAGCGGTTCCAGTACGCCGTCCAGACCGGCCGCCCAGCCGCCGATGACGACCAGCTCCGGGTCGAGGGCGAGGACGAGGGCCGCCACGTCGTGCACGAGACGCTGGATGAAGCGGTCGACCGCCGCGCGAGCCCGCTGGTCACCGCCCTTGGCCAGCGCGAAGACCTCGGCGACGGCCTGCTCGTCGAGCGGGTGCAGCGGCTCGTCCGTGGTCGACAGCAGCGTCTCGGGAGTGGCTCCGCGGCCGAGCAGATGGAGCGCCCCGATCTCCCCGGCGGCGCCGCCGTATCCCCGGTGCAGCCGTCCGCCGATCAGCGAACCGGCCCCCGGACTCAGCCCGGCCAGCACGAACACCACATCGTCCGACTCCGTCGCCGAGCCCTTCCAGTGCTCGGCGACCGCTGCCGCGTTGGCGTCGTTCTCGACGAGCACCGGGCATTTGAAGGAACGGTTCAGCCGGTCGCCCAGGCGCAGCCCCGTCCACTCGGGCAGCGCCGTGCCCAGGCGCACGGTGCCGTCCGCCTCGACGATCCCCGGGCTGCCCACGCCGACCGCACGCAGGGAACTGCGCGCGACACCCGCGCGGCGCAGCAGATCGGCGACCGCCGTGCGCAGCCGTTCCAGCCGCTCGTCCGCCGACGCGGTCTCGTCCACTTCCTTGGACATGGCGCCCAGCACCCGGCCGTCCAGATCGGCGAGGAGCCCGGCGACGCGATGGGGACCGATCTCCAGGCCCAGCAGATGGCCCGCCTCGGCCCGGAACCGATACCTCCGCGCCGGACGGCCCTGACGCCGTGCCGCGCCCTCCTCGGCCGCCTTCTCGACCACGAGCCCGGCCTCGATCAGGCCTTCCACCACACCCTCGACCGTGGGCCGGGACAATCCGGTCACCCGGGTGATCTCGGTCAGCGTCGCGCAGTCCGTGGCACGCAACGCGTGCAGCACCACCGCGGAATTGATCCTTCGCAGCAGAGAGGGGTCCCCGCCGGTCAACCGCCCCAACGTCCGTCCTCCTAGCTCGTGCGCGTGTTGGCCGGATCGTACTCGGCGCGGCGCGCCCCGGCGAGAGCCGGGGACCTCCTTTGCTACCGACCGGTCGCTTCGGCCACCGGCGGACCGCCGTTTCAGCCGGGGGCCACGAACCCCGACTCGTACGCCGCGATGACCGCCTGCGTACGGTCCCGGGCTCCCAGCTTCGCCAGTACGGCGCTGACATGCGACTTGACCGTCTCGGTCCCGACGATCAGCCGCCCGGCGATCTCCGCGTTCGACAGCCCCCGGGCCATCAGCCGCAGCACCTCCGCCTCCCGCTCGGTCAGCGCGGCCCGCTCCATGGCCGCCCGCGCCGCCGGATTCCCGCCGCCGTCCCCGTACTCGGCCGCCAACTGCCGTACGGACGCCGGGAACAGCAGCGACTCGCCCTCCGCGACGAGCCGCACGGCGTGCACGATCTCGGCGGGCCTGGCCCGCTTCAGCAGAAAGTCGTCGGCACCCGCGCGCAGCGCCTCGTAGACGTACTCGTCGTTCTCGAACGTGGTGACGACGAGGATCTTCGGGGGATCGCTCACGGTCCGCAGGACCGCGCGCGTGGCCTCGATGCCGTCCATGAGCGGCATGCGGACGTCCATGGCGACGACATCCGGCCGCAGCCGCCGCACGAGCGGGATCACCGCGGCGCCGTCGGCCGCCTCTCCGACGACCTCGATGTCGGGCTGCGCCTCCAGGACGGCCCGCAGACCCGCGCGGACGAGCGGTTCGTCGTCGACGAGGAGAACGGTGACCGGCATCCGGCCAGCGTAGATCAGCGCAACGGCAGCTCGACCCGCACCTGCCAGTCACCCCTGTCCGGCCCGGTCCGCGCCCGCCCGCCGAGCAGCGCCGCCCGCTCCCGTATGCCCCGCAGGCCACTGCCGCGGCCCGGCCCCGGCATCCCGGCCGTCAGCGGATTGCGAACCTCCAGGCCCAGAGTGCCGTCGTCGACCGCGATACGGACCCGCACCGGCACGCTCCCCGCGTGCCGCAGCACGTTGGTCAAGGACTCCTGGAGGATGCGATAGCCCTCGCGGGAGACCGGTCCCGGCACGGTCTCCAACGCACCCGTCACCTTGGCGTCGACCTTCGCGCCCGAGCCGCGCGCCGACTCCAGGAGCCGGTCGGCCTCGCTCAGCGTGGGTCGGCCGCTCGCGGGGCGCCCCGCCTCGCGCAGCACACCGAGCACGCGCTCCAGGTCCTCCAGGGCGGCCCGGCCGGTGTCCTCGATCGCGAGCAGCGCCCGATCGGTGAACCCGGGGTCGCCGGCCGCCCGTGCCGCGCCCGCCTGCACCACCGCCACGGTCAGCGCGTGCCCGATCGAGTCGTGCAGCTCACGGGCGATGCGCGTGCGTTCCAGAAGCTGTTCGGTGCGTTCCTCCAGGGCGGCGAGGCGCTCGGCGGGGGAGGGGCCCAGCAGGCGGCGGGCGATGAGCGTGACCAGCTCGCCGAGGCCGACGACCGCGCCGTACAGAGCGAGCAGCGGCACGGGTACGAGCAGGGCGCAGGCCCACGGCGGGGGCGACAGGGGCAGCAGTGTGATGTCGACGGGGCGACCGCAGGCGGCCCCGGCCAGTTCGATCGCGGTCACCGGCAGCCAGACGGTGACGCCCGTCGCCACCGCCCCCAGGCCCATCCGCACTTCGAGCCACAGCACGGTCCGCAGCCGGTCCCGCCAGGTCGCCGACGGCGCGACCGAGATCGCCGCGTCCCGGTCGCCCCGCTCCCGCGGCTCGTCCGGCGCCAGCATGTACCGCGCCTGCACGCCCTCGCCCCGCCGCACGGCCGGGACCAGCCCCAGCGGGATCAACAGCACCGCGGGCACCCACGGTCTCGACATGTCGATGAACAGCCACACACTGACGAACAGCATCGGCACCCACAGATGCAGCAGGCGCGTGTAGGTGGTCCCCAGGAACAACGGGCGCAGAAAGCGGGCCATCGCGCCATCGTCCCAGTCGGCCCCGGCAACCGGCTTCCCCCGAGCGGGGGAGACGATCTCCACCGGCGGGGGAGTACCGACCGCGCAAACGCCGCCAGGCTGGGGCCATGACCAGCATCGACCTCCACAACCTGACCAAGGAGTACGGCAGTCTGCGCGCCGTGGACGACCTCACCCTCAGCGTGCTTCCCGGCCGCGTCACCGGCTTCCTCGGACCCAACGGCGCCGGAAAGTCCACCACCATGCGGCTCGTCCTGGGCCTGGACCGGCCCACGTCCGGCACCGCCACCGTCGGCGGCCGGCCCTACGCCTCGTTCGACGAACCCCTGCGCCAGGTCGGAGCACTGCTCGACGCGGGGGCCGCGCACGGCTCGCGCACCGCGCGCGACCATCTGCGGGCCCTCGCCGCGAGCAACCGCATCTCCGAACGCCGGGTGGACGCCGCGCTGGAGGAGTCGGGGCTCGCGTCCGTGGCGCGGCGCAGGGTGAAGACGTACTCCCTGGGCATGCGACAGCGCCTGGGCATCGCGGCCGCGCTCCTCGGTGACCCGCCCGTGGTGCTGCTCGACGAACCGTCGAACGGGCTCGACCCCGAAGGGATCATCTGGATCCGCGAGGTGCTGCGCCGACTGGCCCGTGAAGGCCGCACGGTTCTCGTCTCCAGCCATCTCATGAACGAGACCGCGTCCTTCGCCGACCACCTCGTCGTCCTCGGCCGGGGCAGGCTCCTCGCCGACACACCCCTGCGGGAGTTCATCCACGCGCGCGTGCGGCCCCGGGTATGGGTGCGCACCACGGACGGCGCCGCTCTCGGCGCGCTGCTCGCGCGCCACGGTCACGAGGCCGTCGAGGGTGCGGACGGACGGTGGACCGTCCCGCACGCACGGGTGGAGGACATCGGGCTCCTCGCCTCCGGCGCGGGCCTGCCGATCCTCGAACTCGCGACGGAGGAGGGCACGTTGGAGCAGGCGTACCTCGACCTGACGGCCGGCGAGGCCGAGTTCACCGCCGTAGCGTCGCCCATCCGGCCCCAGGAGGCCCGATCATGACCTTCGCACCCGTACTCCACGCGGAGTGGATCAAAATCCGTACGCTGCGGTCCCTCGTGGCGGGACTGCTCGCCGTGCTCCTGGCGACGGCGGCGTTCTCCGCGCTCGCCGGCCTCGACGACTCCGGGGGCCAGGACTTCGACCCGCTGTTCTCGGTGTTCTTCGGCGTGAGCTTCGGGCAGATCGCGGCGATCACCTTCGGTGCGCAGGCCGTCGCGGCCGAGTTCCGGGACGGCGCGCTGCGGGTGTCGCTGGCCGCGGTGCCCCGGCGGGGACGGTGGTTCGCGGCCAAAGTGGTGGCGATCGGGGTTCCCGCGCTGGCCGTCGGCCTGCTGACAGGGCTCGTGAGCCTGCTCGTGGGCGAGGCGGTCCTCGGAACCAGGGCGAGCGGGCTGACATGGGGCGAAGGGGGGCGCGGGGCCGTGGGCTGCGGCCTCTACCTGGCGCTCATGGCCCTGTTCGCCGCCGGGCTCACGGCCGTACTGCGCAGCGCGGTCGCCGCGTTGGGCATCCTGGTGCCGTTCCTCCTGATCGTCTCCTTCGTGATCGGCGGAGTGTCGGGCGGCGCGGCCGACTTCCTGCCCGACCGGGCGGGCCAGGTGGCGCTCCACGAGACGTGGGACGGCGCCCTCGGCCCCTGGACCGGGCTCATGGTGACCGCGGCCTGGACGGCGGCGGCCCTCGCGGCGGGCGCGTGGAGCGTACGGCGCAGGGACGCCTGACGGCACGCCAATTGTCAGTGGCAGCGGCTTTACTGGATCTCATGACCATCGCACGGCATCTGGCCACGATCGACCGGCTGTGCTCCCAGGACTTCCCCCTGGAGCACGGCGGGTCGTTCGGCAGTTCCGGGGGACCCGGTTTCCACCTTGTCGAGTTAGAGCGGAGCGCCGGCTTCGGGGAGGGCGACGACGGGGAGCGCGAGGAGCAGATCGAGGCGTGGCGGGAGGGCCTCGCACAGCGGCTCGCCGACCGGTGGGGGGAACGGGAGTACATGAGCCTGGACGGCGTCCTCCTGCGCGCTCAGCAGGGCGACGAGCACATACCGGAGCCGTGGGCCTCCCTGGGCGCGCACGTGCGGAACGTGTACGTGTGGCAGGCGCACGGTCATGGCCGCTGGGTCGCCCTCGGCATCTCCCGGCCGGGCGCCGACCCGGAGTTCAGCCTGCTCGCCCTGGTCACCGAGATCGACCCGCCGTGACCTGATCCGCTACCCCTCGGCGGCAGCCACCCGCAGTCGTCCGAACTCCTCGGCCATCGTCGCCGCCGTCCAGTGCGCGTTGAGCCCACTCGGGTTGGGCAGCACCCAGACCCGGGTGTCCCCGATCGTCCGCTCCTGCGGGCCGATCACGGCCTTCCTGTCTTCGAAGGCCGCTCTGTAGGCGGTCACCCCCACCACGGCCAGCCATCCCGGCCGCAGCCGCTCCACCTTGGCGCTCAGCAGCCGTCCGCCCTCGCGGTACTCCTGCGCGGACAGCTCGTCGGCCCGGGCGGTCGCGCGCGCCACCACGTTCGTGATGCCGAGCCCGTACGACGGCAACTCGCCCTGCTCCGACGGCTTCATCAGCCGGGGCGTGAACCCCGACAGATGCAGCACGGGCCAGAAGCGGTTGCCGGGACGGGCGAAGTGGTGGCCCGTGGCGGCGGTCATCAACCCCGGATTGATGCCGCAGAAAAGCACCTTGAGGCCGTCCCCGACGACATCCGGCACCAGCCGGTCGCGGGCGGCCTCGAGGTCCGCGGGAGTGAGCCGCGTCAGAGGATCGCCCCCGGCGTGTAGCCCGCGGCCTCCGGGTGCTGCTTCACGATCTCCTCGATGCGGCCGACGACGGCGGCGCCCTGGCCGGCCGCGGCACCGGTGAACGACAGCTTGTCGGCCATCAGCTCGTCCAGCTGCGCGCGGTCGAGCGGAATGCGCTCGTCGGCGGCGAGCTTGTCGAGGAGTTCGTTGCGCTCGGCGCCCTGTTCGCGCATGGCGAGCGCGGAGGCGACGGCGTTCTCCTTGATCGCCTCGTGCGCGACCTCACGGCCGACGCCCGCGCGCACCGCGCCCATCAGGACCTTGGTCGTCGCGAGGAACGGCAGGTAGCGGTCCAGCTCGCGCGCGACGACGGCCGGGAAGGCGCCGAACTCGTCGAGGACGGTCAGGAAGGTCTCCAGCAGGCCGTCCAGCGCGAAGAACGCGTCGGGCAGTGCGACCCGGCGGACCACCGAGCAGGACACGTCGCCCTCGTTCCACTGGTCGCCCGCCAGCTCGCCGGTCATCGAGGCGTAGCCGCGCAGGATGACCATGAGGCCGTTGACACGCTCGCAGGAGCGGGTGTTCATCTTGTGCGGCATCGCCGAGGAGCCGACCTGGCCCGGCTTGAAGCCCTCGGTCACCAGCTCGTGCCCGGCCATCAGCCGGATCGTCTTGGCCGTCGAGGACGGCGCGGCCGCCAGCTGCACCAACGCGGTCACGACCTCGTAGTCCAGGGAGCGCGGGTAGACCTGGCCGACGGAGGTGAAGGCCTGCGCGAAGCCGAGGTGTCCGGCGATCCGCTGCTCCAGCTCGGCGAGCTTCGCCGCGTCCCCGCCCAGCAGGTCGAGCATGTCCTGCGCGGTGCCGACCGGGCCCTTGATGCCGCGCAGCGGGTAGCGGCCGAGCAGCTCCTCGACGCGGCCGTACGCGACGAGCAGCTCGTCGGCCGCGGTCGCGAAGCGCTTGCCGAGGGTGGTGGCCTGGGCGGCCACGTTGTGGGAGCGGCCGGCCATGACCAGTTCGGCGTACTCGCCCGCCAGCTTGCCGAGCCGCGCCAGGACGGCCACCGTGCGGTCGCGCATCAGCTCCAGCGAGAGCCGGATCTGCAGCTGCTCGACGTTCTCGGTGAGGTCCCGGGACGTCATGCCCTTGTGCACCTGCTCATGCCCGGCGAGGTCGTTGAACTCCTCGATCCGCGCCTTCACGTCGTGCCGCGTGACCTTCTCGCGCTCGGCGATCGAGGCCAGGTCGACCTGGTCGAGGACGCGCTCGTAGTCGGCGATCGCGGCGTCCGGGACCTCGATCCCGAGGTCCTTCTGCGCCCGCAGCACGGCGAGCCAGAGCTGACGCTCCAACTTCACCTTCTGCTCGGGGGACCAGAGCGTGGCGAGCTCGGCGGAGGCGTAGCGTCCGGCGAGGACGTTGGGGATACGGGGCTTTGCGGGCGCGGCAGTCACGTGTACGGAGTTTACCCGGCGTCCGGTGGGGCTCCGTACGTCCACACAGTTCAGAGCTCCGCGGCCAGTCTGATGAAGCTCTAAGGACGGATGCCGTCGCAGGCGATCGGGAGGTGGCGAGGACCGCGCAGCACCGCGTTCTGCCGGTAGGGCGGCGGGTCCTCCAGCAGCCGGGGGTTCTCCAGTCTGCGGGCCAGCTCGCTCAGCGCGAGCTGCGCCTCCAGGCGGGCGAGCGGGGCGCCGAAGCAGCTGTGGATGCCGCTGCCGAAGCCGAGGTGCTGGATGTCCCCGCGGTCCGGGTTGAAGCGGTCCGGATCCTCGAAGCGGTCGGGGTCGCGGTTGCCCGCCGCCAGCACCAGCCACACCGACGCGCCCTTGGGGATGGTGACCCCGCGGACCTCGATGTCGGCGAGGGTGGTGCGCTGCGGCACCAGCTGCACCGGCGGCTCGAACCGCAGCAGCTCCTCGACGACGGGGACGGCCAGGTTCGGGTCCTTGCGCAGCCGCTCGAGCACGTCGGGGTTGCGCAGCAGGGTCAGCATGCCGTTGGTGATGAGGTTGACCGTCGTCTCGTGGCCGGCGATCAGCAGGAGCGCCGCGGTGCTCAGGACCTCCATCGTCGTCATGACACCGTCGGGCCCTCCCGCCGTGGACAGCTGGGACAGCATGTCGTCGCCGGGCTTCTTGCGGCGTTCCTCGATGAGCCCGGCCAGATACATGCCCAGCTCGGTGCGGGCGTCGTGCGAGACCTTGGCGCGCGCGTCGGTGTCGGCGCCCGGGTCGGGGTCCAGGCTGGCGGCGATCGTCTCCGCCCAGGTGTGGAAGCGCGCCTCGTCCTCGCGCGGTACCCCCAGCAGCCGGCAGATCACGGTCACGGGGAAGGGATAGGAGAACTGGTCGACCAGATCGATCCGGTCCGGGTTGTCGATGCCGTCGATGAGCCCGGAGACGATGTCCTTCAGCTCGCCGTGCATCTCGTGGATACGCCGCGGGGAGTGCGGCGGCCCGAACGGCCGGTTCGTCATGCGCCGCAGCCGGTCGTGCTCCGGCGGGTCGAGCCGCAGGAAGCTCGGCGGAAGGGCCGTCTCGTCGTCCGCCTCGGCGGCCAGCGGGTTCGCGGTCGCCGGCGTCTTCAGATTGCGGGCGTCGGAGCTGATGCGCGGATCGTGGAGCAGGCTCTGGATGTCGTAGTACCTGCTGAGGACGAACGGTCCGTCCGCGTCGTGGTACACCGGCGTCTTGCGCAGCTCCTCGTACAGCGGATACGGATCGGCGCGGTGGGCGTAGTCGATGATCTGCCGCAGGATGGCTTCGGTCATGGGTGCGTCCTAGGGAACGTCGGATCAGTGCCGAGCGGGGGTGAACGTCAGCCGTCTGTCGTCCGGCGCGTATCCGCTGAGGGTGACGGTCGGGCCGTGGGTGGGCACGGACGGGTCGGGGAAGTCGGCGGGCATCGGCTGCTGCCCCTCGGGGCGGCGGTCCACCGTGGGGAAGGCCGGTGGGAAGGGCGCCGTGGTCTCGATGAGCTGCTCGTAGAACTGCAGCCACTTCGTCTGGTCGAAGGTGACGGCGCCGATGACGCGCCCCTGGTACCCGTAGACGCCGGTGAACCGGTGCTCGCTGCGGGAGCCCTGGGCGATGAGGATCTCCGTCCCCATCGACGGCACCCCGACGGACTTGATGTTCACGCCGAACTGGGAGGACCAGAAGGCGGGCACCCAGAGGTGGGGGCGGCGGTCCGCGCTCTCGCTCAGCATGTTGTGCGCGGCGGTCTCGGCCTGGGCGACGGCGTTGCCCCAGTGCTCCAGGGACAGGAACTGGTATCCGAACAGTGGGTGCGGGGACCGTGCGACGTCACCGGCCACGTAGATGTCGTCGGTGACGATGCCCCGGATGTCGAAGGCCCGGCACCCGGCGTCACAGGCGATACCCCGGGGACCCGCGCCGAGTCCGGACCCGGCGAGCCATTCGGTGTTGCGCTGGGCACCGAGGGAGACGACCACCACGTCGGCCTGGACGGTGTTCCCGTCGGAGAAGTGCGCGGCGCGGACGTGTCCCGCGGAGTCGCCCTCCAGGCGGGTCACCATGACGCCGCAGCGCAGGTCGACGCCGTGTTTGCGGTGCAGTTCGGCCGCGACCTCGCCGACGACTCCGCCGAGCGCTCCGACCAGCGGCGCGTCGGCCCGCTCGGCCACGGTGACCGCGATCCCGCGTTCCCGGCAGGCGGAGGCGATCTCGGAGCCGGTGAACCCGGCGCCGATGACGAGCACGCGGCGGGGGTTCTGCGCGAGCGAGCGCTCCAGCGCTTCGGCGTCGTCGCGGGTCCGCAGCACGAACACCCCGTCGAGCTCCGCCTCGTCCTCCTGGGGCCAGGGTCTGGCCCGTACACCGGTGGCGATGAGCAGCCGGTCGTACTCCACTTCGTCGCCGTCGGCCAGCCGTACCCGCCGGGTCGCGATGTCGAGGCCGGTGGCCGGAACCCCGAGGCGCCACTGCGCGTCGATGGCGCGGTGCCGGGGCAGGCCGGTGCGGTCCGCCGTCGCCCTGCCCAGCAGGACCTGCTTGGACAACGGCGGTCGGTCGTACGGCTCGTAGGGCTCGTCCCCGATCATCGTGAGGGAACCGGCGAACCCCTTCTCCCGCAGGGTCTCCGCGGCCCGAAGTCCCGCCAGTGAGGCGCCGACGACGACGATGCGGCCGTCACGCATGAGCCGGTCCAGCGATCCGTCGGCGCTCACCGGCCGGTCTCCCGGTCGGTTCCGGGGTTCCCGCCGGGGGAGTTCGCGTCCACCATGATGGCCTGGACGGGACACGCGGCCACGGCTCGCGCCAGGTCCTCGCGCCGGTCCTCCTCGGCCTCGGGGTTGTAGAGCAGGGACTCGTCCCCGTGCATGGCGAAAACATCGGGAGCCAGGAACGCACACTGCGCGTATCCCTGGCAGCGGTTGAGATCGACGACAAGCCTCACCAAGGATCAGCCTTTCCGTGGCCCGTTCTCGTCCCCCTCCTCCACAGCATGCGCGAGAGGGTGCTCAGCCGCTCGCCGGGGCGCGCAGGCCGACACGGAGGATGTGCAGGCTGACGACCAGCGCCCAGGCCGGGAAGACCAGCTCCGACCAGGGCAGTGAGGATCCCGCGACGAGCAGGACAAGCCCCGCGAGATAGCCGATGAGGGCGAGCGGACGGGGGAGGACGCCGAGACGGTGACCGATGGTCGAGGTCGTGAAGACGAACACGGCGGCCATTCGGAGCGCGTACGTCGTCATCAGCGTGTAGGCGAAGTGGCGGCCGAAGCCGGAGGGTTGGCTCAGGACACTGCCCGCCGCGGCGCCGGCCGCGAACATGGTGGCCACGTAGACCAGTCCGCTGCCCATGAAGACGGTGGCGATGAATCTGTCCTCGGCATCGCCGACCCGTGCGCGCAGCGCGCCCATGAACCACAGGAAGAAGATCCCAGCGAACGGGAGGATCTCCAAAGCCGTACGCACCGCCCACCGTTCGTTCGGCGCGACGGTCGCGTCGGCGGCGTTCCCCGCCGGGATCGCGATCCGCACCAGCACGATCGCCGCCGCCAGCAGGAGGGCGAACACCGTCCCCGCCAGCCCGGCGGCGCGCGGCGTCCGCAGCCGCTCTTCCCTCCGCTCCATCGGCGCCCGCTCTCTTCCCGAAGCCCCCGTTCCCCTCTCGGTCCAGCAAGCAGGCACCGGTGCGCCCACGCCACCGGGGACACCCGTGGGGGTGATGCCCCGCTCAGCCGGAGGCAGGTTGCGGGAGTCGGCCGCGCTACGAGGCGTCGGCCAGCTCCGCCAGGATGTCGCCGTGGCACAGCTCGGGTGCGCACCAGCAGGCCAGCGTCTTGCCCCGCAGGGCGGGCACCTGGTCGAGGAGGTCGGGGCGTTCGAGGAGATACGCCCGGTACTTCTCCATGATCTCGGCGCGGGTGCCGTCGCGCTTCTTGGTGGGGGTGTCGTAGGCGAAGGGGTTGTAGAGCGGGTGCTGCGGGAGGTCCCAGTGGCCCATGGTCCAGCGGCGGCCGATGTAGACGAGGTCCGCGGGGGCGTGTTCGAGCCGGGGGCCGAACTCGTGGATATGACCCTTGAGGTTGATCACGGTGGTGGGCATGGGATTCCCTTCGGCCGTCCGCCTACCCACCGGTGTCTACCCCATGGACCCCTCGTACGGGAGCAGCTCCGGCCGCTTGGCCGTGCGTCCGTCACCCGACCGCAGCGCGGCCAGGACGAGACCCCCGAAGGCAAAGAGTTGTAGAGCGGAGCGGGGACGTGCCGGCGGAGAAGTTACAACCGGTTAGTGTGCCATCTGTGCGAGATGAGACCCGGGAGCGCACAGCCATGGTCGACGAAGGCCTCAGTCGCAGAGCGAAGGCGCTGGCATGCACCGCCCCGTTGCACGAGCTCGATGCCCGCAAGGGGATGAAGGTCCGCGTCGGTCGCACCTCTGCATCACGCTCGTACAGCAGCTCCGCCGGCTCCTCGTACAGGTCGGCGAGCCCGGCGGGCACCTGCGGGTACTCCGTGGCTGAGCCCAGATTCCGCTCCGGGAACCGGGCCGTTCGGCGGCGCCGCCTCGACGGCCCAGTTCGGCCGACGGCCTCGTGCCCTGCCCCGGAAGCCGACGACCGACTCGACGAGCTGCGGAACGAGCAGACCGTCATCCAAGACGCGTGAGTTGGACAACCAGACGGCTGATGGGCCCGCCGTGGTGCCGATCTGCGCTTTCAGGACGGCGAAGAAGCTCTCCGCAGCCCGACGCTCTGCCGGTCCACTACGTCGTCGAGGACGGCGAGCGGCCGCCGGTCAGCGGCTGGGTCGGCAAGCTGTAGCAACCGGGCCGGGGGCGGTCGGCAGCGGGGCGTGTTCGGATGGCCCAGGGATGGGACCACCGAGCGCTCGAACTCACTTCGCCGCGACCGTACCTCCTTCCACAGGCAGTTCTGTCCAAGTGGGGTCCATGGGCGGTGTGATGTGGCAGTATCCGCTGACATGTCGCCGTCAACCATGTGTTCGCCCAGGTCCGGTCGTCGTCTGTTCACCGTGTTGTTCATGCTGCTCACGGCCCTGGGCGGCGGTATGAGTGATGCGGGCGCGGCGCCCGGACAGGGGGTATCCGCGGCCGCCGCGACGCCCGATGGGGCTCGCTACGACGTGGTCCTGCGATCCGACGCCAACGGCAGCCACTGGACGGGACGGCAGCGGGTGTCGTTCCGGAACGGGTCCGATCAGCCTCTGCGCGAGGTGTACCTACGTCTGTGGGGCAACGGCGAGGACAAGTGCGGTACGCCCGCTGCGCCCTCTCCCGTCACAGTGACGAGGGTGCGCGGTGGCACACCGAACCATCTCGGTGTGAACTGCACAGCTCTGCGTGTAGCACTGCCGAGGCCGCTCGCGCGCAATATGCGGACGTCCATCGCCTTCGACGTCTCGATCACCGTGCCGGACCGTAATGCCCGCTTCGGCCACGATGGCGCCTACCGCTTCCTCGGCAACGCGCTGCCGGTGCTCGCCGTGCATGACGCAAAGGGGTGGCATCTCGACCCCTACGTGTCGGTCGGCGAGAGCTTCTACACCCTGACCAGCGACTTCCGTGTCCGACTCGACCACCCCTCGTCCCTGAAGGTGCCGGCGACCGGCCGGACCCGAACGTTCCCTGGTCGCGTCGGCCGTACGGTCACGCTCAGCGTCGCGGAGCGAGTGCGGGACTTCGCCTGGGCGGCGGGCCCGTTTCGCATGGCGACCGACACCACGGCCGGGGGCGTGCTCGTGAAGTCGTACTGGGCGCCCGGCACCCCTGCCGCGGGCGTGCACGGCAACCGCGTGGATGCTGTCGCCGCGATCGACCGGTTCGGCCGGGAGTTCGGCCGTTACCCGTACGACGAGATCGACCTCGTGATGACCAGCCAGTTCGGCGGCGGCATGGAGTATCCCGGCCTCGTCCTCCTCGGCACCACCGAAGAAGGCGGCGCCGCCGTCCACGAGGTGGCGCACCAGTGGTGGTACGGCATCGTCGGCAACGACGAGTACTCCTCACCGTGGCTGGATGAAAGCTTCGCTCAGTACGCCAATGCCCGCTTCTACGGCTGGGACACTCGCGACTGCTGGTCGGACGTCTACTGGCCCGACGACGACATCTCGCTGACCGGCTCCATGGCCTATTGGTCGCAACACCCCGGCACGTATCACCTCATCTACTCAGCCGGGTCCTGCGTCCTGGCCGATCTGGAACGCACACTCGGTTCCGCCACCATGGCCCGACTGCTCAATCAGTACGCCCAGGACCATTGGTACGGCGTCTCCACCACCGCTGACTTCAAGAAGGCCGCCCAGTCCATGACGGACAAGGACCTCGCCCCCTTCTGGGAGGCACACCACATCTGGTGACGGCGTGTTGCGTGCTCGCGCCAGTCGACGCACGAGCTGAACCTCACTCAAGTCACGGCTTGGCCGTGCCCGTAACACCACTGTCCAGCACCCGCCCCCGAGTAGCCGAACCACCCCGCCACCAGGACATGTGCCCAGAGAAAGAGGAATGCGGCACTAGCCTTGGGCTAAGGGACGAGGGCAGTTCCACTCGGAAGGAAGACCATGGCCAAGGAGCCCAGCGGCGCCACGTACTGAAAGAACTGCGCGTCGCGATGCGCCTTGGTCAGGATCGGAGGCCCTTCTCCCGGGGCAGGGGCATGTGTCGGTTGGGGGTCCTGCGGCGCTATGTGCGCCGCCTCGCTGGTTGACCTCGGCCCGCGGCGTGGACGAACCAGCCGAGCGCGGCTCCGACGGCGTACCAGAACAGGTCGGGCGTGTGGAAAGTGGAGCCCAGAACGAGGCGGGCGACGACGCTCCGCCGGGACAGCTCCGCGGGTGCCCCGCTGATCTGGAGGAACTCGACCGCCCAGCTGATCCCCAGCGCGACCCCGGCAGCCGTCAGGGGCTTCGCCCGGGGCGCGGCCAGGACGACAAGGGCGTAGACGAGGGTGGTGTAGAGCGCGTCTCCGGCGTACTTGGCGATGTCTCCTTCCATCCCGGCCCTGGCGCCAAGCCCCACGGCAACTGTCAGCACGGCCGCCCCGGCCGCCATGAGGCGGGTGCGCACCGGGCTGCCGCAGGTCACCGGTGGATCTGTCATGCGGACACCCTCTCATCCGGCCGTGTCGGGGCTCAGCCGCTCTCGTCGTGCTCGCGCGAGCGCCGGCGCTTGGGCCGTGGACGGATACGGTGGCAGAGAGTCAGGCAGGCCGTGGCCGCCATCAGCCCGGGTACGAAGGCCGACGCGCCCCTTACCACCCTGGAGCCGGTTGCGGCGTGTTCGGTGAACCACGCCACGGCGAGGCACCAAAGCAGCCCATTGCCGAGTCTGTCGGCCCGTCGACGCATCCGCCCCCCGGCACGAGTCCTGGAAATACGAGAGAGAAGCAGTCGAAGAGCCCATGGCGAAAGAAAGAGTGACGGTGTGCCTTCCCCCTTGCGACAGGGGGGAGGTCCACGAGGCCATCAGCGCGGCCATGGCCCCCTACGACTACGCCCGCGAGGACGTCCCCGACGACCCTGAGTGGATGGGTGAGTGGGACTACTGGCAGATCGACGGCCGTGGGTGTGAGTTCCCCGTGCTCCCCGGATCCGAAGACGACCCGCGCCTCATCAGGGGCGAACTGGACCTACGTGGCGTGCCCCGTGTCTTCCCGCCCGGCACCTGCGACGGCGGCCCCCGAGGGCTCCTGGACTTCGATGCCGCCCGTCGGCCCGTGGCCGCCGAGGCCGCCCGGGACTTCCACGACTGGCACGACTTCGCAGCCCGCCACCCAGCCGCCCACCCGCTGGAATTCTTCTGGGAGAAGCACCGGGGAGACCCCGCCTGTCCGCCCCGCCGCGTTCACGAGGAGTATCTCGGCCAGGCCGTCCTCAAGGCTCTCCACGACGAACGGCCCGATCTGCGTGATCGGATCGGAAGCTACCCGGTGGGCGGTATCGGCGACGACCTCGCCGCCTACGTGGAGGAGCGGGCCTCGGCCGTCCTGCCCACCAACGCCCTGCTCACCCTGGACGGCCAATGGCGCGGCATCGCGGGCCTGGAGCTGCGCCGCTATTTCAACGCCTGCCTCCATGAGCTGCCGGCCGACGCGATCGTCGTCCGCGTTCTGTACCACGGGTAGGGCGGATCGAGGGTCCACGGTTGCCCACGAGTTGAGTCGGGCGCCCCAGTCGGCCGTCGACGGGTTGCCTCGGAGCCTTCTCCGTCCGTGAGTAAGGCACTCCGCTGCTCATGACGCCGACGACGTGGCCCTCGGACGGTGGTCACCCGCGCCGTCGCGTCCGGGTCATTCCCTGCTGTCCGGCTCGCCCCGTTCGTGCGCTCCAGGGTGGCCCGCCGGCGGCCCCGGTGGCCCGCAGGTGGTCGAAAGGCAGGGAAGAATCACCGCGTCCGTGAGCAGCGCGGAGCGGCTCCTGCGCAAGCACCGGGCACTCGATCTCTCGACCTCTCGCTCACCGTGCAAGAGGGCGCGGTGACACCCACCCGGAGCGGTTCAGTGCCTCCGACAGCGCCAACGTGATCACGGACGTGGCCACCACCTCGGCCGCCACGAACGGGGTCTTCGAACTTGAGCGGTGCGTATGTCGAGGCAGCTGTCGCCGCGAAGAGCGAATGGCAGATCTGGGCCGGCTCCGGCGGTCGTGACCACGACGTACGGAGGTCGCGAGCGGCCCAGATCTGCCAATCCCGCGACGGCTCCACCCCTCGCAGGTCAGGGCTGGCATCAGGCATGCCATGAGCATGGATGGAGTCCCAGATGTGCACGACGACGGACCCGGCGCGGTCGCCGCGAGGACGGGTCCGCTCCACCTTTCACGCCCACCGGTTGGAGTCCGGGGCGCAGCCCTGATCTTTGCTGGGCAGCGGTAGATCGGGACCTGGTCGGGGTCTGAGACATCAGGCTCCGGGTTAGGGCCCCACCCGTCGCCAGTCCGTCACAGGGCCGGGGTTTGTGTGGTCCGCAGGGGTGACCCAGAAGGCTTTGCCCAGCTCAGCGCTGAACTGGGCGCCTGTCCGGCCGTCCCCCGATGAGCGTCCCGTCAGCCGTCGTCCTATCCACGGCAGCAGGTGCTGCCTGGCGAAGCTGGCGTCGGCGGCGCGGCGGGCGACCCAGCCGGGCGGCGCCGACGGCGGCATCGGCGTACGCCACTCCTTGTCCTCGGGTTCGTACCCGAGCGTCTGCCAGACGGCCTCCGCGACCCGGCGGTGTCCCTCGGCCGTCAGATGCAGCCGGTCCACGTCCCACATCCGGGGGTCGGCGAGTGAGGGCGCCCCGTAGAGGTCGACCACCAACGCGCCGTGCCGGTCCGCGAGCTCGTCGACGACGGAGAAGAGCTCCTCCATACGCGGCCGGAACCGTTCGAGCACCGGACCGTTGCGGCCCGGGCTGCGCATCAGCACGAGCCGCTCGCAGGCGGGGGCGAGCCGCTCCACGGCCTCCTCCAGGAGAGCGCGGACGCGACCCATGTCGACCTTGGGGCGCAGTGTGTCGTTGAGTCCGCCGACGAGGGTGATCACGTCGGGCCGCAGCGCGACCGCCACGTCCACCTGTTCCTCGACGATCTGTCCGATCAGCTTGCCGCGCACCGCGAGGTTGGCGTATTTGAAGCCGGGCGTCCGCGTGGCCATCCGGCCGGCGAGGAGGTCGGCCCAGCCGCGGTAGGAGCCGTCGGGCAGCTGGTCCGACATGCCCTCGGTGAAGGAGTCGCCGACCGCGACAAGACTGGTGTAGGTGGCATTCGTCTGCATGGCGGACAAGATGCTAACCCGCACGCATACTCGCCGGTCGGTCGGGCCTCCTCCGAGCCCGGCCCGGCCGCGCTCACACCGTCTGTCCGAACAACTCCCTCAGGACGTCCTCCATCGTCACCAGCCCCGTCATCCGTCCGTCGCTGCCCATGACGGCCGCGAGATGCGTACGACTGCGGCGCATCGCCGTGAGCACGTCGTCCAGCGGGGTGCTCTCCCGTACCCGTGCGATGGGCCGCATGTCCTCCACCCGGAACGGCGCCTCGCGCGGTATCGCGTCCAGCGCGTCCTTGACGTGCAGATAACCCACGATGCGGCGCCCCTCGTCCACGACCGGGAAGCGCGAGAAGCCGGACTCGGCGGACAGCCGCTCCAGCTCGTCCGGAGTGACACCCACGCGCGCGTAGACGACACCTTCCAGTGGCAGCACCACGTCCCGTACGGGCCGGCGGCCGAGCTCCAGCGCGTCGTGCAACCGCTCCAGAGCGCGGTCGTCGATGAGCCCCGCCTCGCCCGAGTCCTTGACCAGCCTGGCCAGCTCGTCGTCGGAGAAGGTGGCGACGACCTCGTTCTTCGTCTCCACCCGCAGCAGCTTCAGCAGGCCGTTCGCGAAGGCGTTGACCGTGAAGATCACCGGGCGCAGCGTCCGGGAGAGCGCCACCAGCGGCGGTCCGAGCAGCAGCGCGGTGCGCACCGGTTCCGCGAGCGCGATGTTCTTCGGCACCATTTCGCCGAGCAGCATGTGCAGATAGGTCGCCAGGGTGAGCGCGATCACGAACGAGATCGCGTGGCCCGCGCTCTGCGAGACGCCCATCGCGTGGAACGCCGGTTCCAGCAGGTGCGCGATCGCGGGCTCGGCCACGATGCCGAGGACCAGCGTGCACAGGGTGATGCCCAGCTGCGCGGCCGCCAGCAGCGCGGACACGTGCTCCAGGCCCCACAGGACGCTGCGTGCCCGCCGGTCGCCCTCTTCGGCATGCGGCTCGATCTGGCTGCGGCGCACCGAGATCAGCGCGAACTCGCCGCCCACGAAGAAGGCGTTCACGACCAGCGTCGCCAGCCCGATCAGAAGTTGTACGACGGTCATCGCGGCCCCCTCTCCCCGTCGGACGGCTGCTCCCCGTCGCGCGGCGCGTGCAGCAGCACTCGTGCGGCCCGCCGCCCGGAGGCGTCCACCACGTCGAGCCGCCACCCGGCGACCTCGACGGCGTCGCCGACGGCGGGGATGCGGCCGAGCCCGGTCGCGAGGAAACCGGCCAGGGTCTCGTAGGGCCCCTCCGGCACCCGCAGTCCGACGCGGGCCAGCTGGTCGGTGCGGGCGGACCCGTCGGCCGAGTACAGCGCCCGCCCCTCCTCGTCCGTTCCGGCCGGGGCCAGGTCGGGCGTCTCGTGCGGGTCGTGCTCGTCTCGGACCTCGCCGACGACCTCCTCGACGATGTCCTCCAGGGTGGCGACGCCCGCCGTGCCGCCGTACTCGTCGATGACGGCGGCCATGGTGCGTCCGCCGGACAGCCGGTCGAGCAGCCGGTCGACGGTCAGTGACTCCGGTACGAAAAGGGGTTCGCGCATGATCCGGGAGACGGGGGTGCGGGGCCGCGACTCGGCGGGTACCGCCACCACGTCCTTGATGTGTGCCACGCCCACGACCGAGTCGAGGTTGCCGCGGTAGACGGGGAAGCGGGACAGACCCGTCGCCCGGGTCGCGTTCGCCACGTCCTCGCAGGTCGCCTGGACGTCCAGCGCGATGACCTGGACGCGCGGGGTCATCACGTTCTCCGCGGTCAGGTCGGCGAGGTTCAGGGTGCGCACGAACAGCTCGGCGGTGTCCGCCTCCAGGGCGCCCTCCTTGGCGGAGTGCCGGGCCAGGGCGACCAGCTCCTGAGGTCCGCGCGCGGAGGCCAGCTCCTCGGCCGGTTCGAGGCCGAAGGCCCGTACGACACGGTTGGCCGTGTTGTTGAGATGCGTGATGAACGGGCGGAACGCGGCGCTGAACCAGCGCTGCGGCGTCGCCACCCGCTTGGCCACGGCGAGCGGCGAGGAGATCGCCCAGTTCTTGGGGACCAGCTCGCCGACG
Source organism: Streptomyces sp. NPDC107454 (assembly GCF_055582885.1). Lineage (NCBI taxonomy): Bacteria > Bacillati > Actinomycetota > Actinomycetes > Kitasatosporales > Streptomycetaceae > Streptomyces > Streptomyces sp. NPDC107454. The sequence continues at coordinate 135,322 of NZ_JBVJPA010000017.1, forward strand.
ACCATCAGGAAGACCGTCGACAGGGCTGTACCGATGACCAGCGCCACCGAGCGGGACGCGGAGGACGAGACGCCGAGCGACTCCAGCGGACCCGCGATCAGCTTGGCGATCGACGACTCGGAGAGCATGCCGACGACCAGGTTGGTGACGGTGATGCCGAGCTGGGCGCCGGACAGCTGGAACGTCAGATTCCGTGCGGCCTTGAGGGCGCCCGACGCGCCGCGCTCGCCGCGCTCGACGGCCCGCTCCAGCTCGCTGCGCTCGACCGTCGTCAGTGAGAACTCCGCCGCGACGAAGGCGCCACAGGCCAGCGAGAGCAGCACCGCCACCAGGAGGAGGAGCACTTCGGTCATCGGGTCACCTCCGTCCCAGGATCGGCCAGGGGCGGGGGGATCGCGCGATGTCGGGTACGGGGAGGCTCGCCCATCGGCGGACGCTCACACCTTTCATGGGAGGACCGGGTGATCCTCCCATGGTAAAGGATCGGCAAAGTGCCCTCTTGGGTGTTGGACGCCGATCCCGCATCCGCCCGCGTGCCTACAGAGGCTTGACCCAGCGTCGCCAGTGGTCCTCGCGATGGTAGCCACCCGCGGCCCAGGTGTGGTGGGCCTGTTCGTTGGCTTCCAGGACCATGGCGTCCACGCGTCGTCCGCCCAGGGTGGCGAAGCGTCGTTCCGCGGCTTCCAGCAGGGCGGTGGCGATGCCCTGCCGACGATGGCCGGGGTGTACGGCCAGTCGGTAGGCGGAGCATCGCCATCCGTCGAAGCCGGCTATCACGGTTCCGGTGAGGAGGCCGTCGCGCGCTGCGAGGAGCAGGGCTTCGGGGTCTGTGGTGATGAGCCGGGCCACCCCGTCGTGGTCGTCGCTGATGCTCGTTCCTTCCGCGGCTTCGCGCCAGAACCGCAGCACGGTGTCGATGTCCGAGAGGGTGGCGTGGCGGATGTGGAGATCACTCATGGGGTGAGCCAAGCAGAAGGCCGACCCGTTCGACGAACGGTTTCCGTCACGTCTTCGGCGCGGCCAAGGGCTGTCGCACCACTGAGACGATGAGTTCCCGCAGTCGTTCGGTGCACAGGCGCATGTTCTTGTGAGCGATGTCGGTGTCCGGATAGCGGCAGGCGAATTGCACGCCCTCGTGGAGCCTGGTGAGCCATACGCACACCTGGTCGCCGTACGACACGCGGATCAGCCCGCGCGCCTTCAGCTCCTGCCAGCGCTCCGACCCCGGAATGCCGCGCGCGTCGACGAACGAGACGATCGAGTACAGGTCCGGGGACGTGGGTCGGAAGTCGGATCCCAGCAGTCGGAGCACGCGGGCGACGGGCATCCGGGCCAGCGGGCGGTTCTCCCGCAGCGCGGCGCGGACCATCCCCAGCGCGCTGTCGAAATCCTGCGCCTGCGCCACGGGAATCTCGATCGGCGCGGCACCCACGTACCAGCCCACCGAGTTCGTCCACCGGGACTTCACCCGGGTGTGGAACGGCACGACGGTGCGATACACCTGTAGCCCGTTGATCTCCCGGACGATGAGACCGATCGCCGCGAGAACGCCCACCAGACTTCCGCCGTACGGCCGGCAGTACGCCTCGAAAGCCGTCGCGTCCGCGTCGTCCACGAGCATCTCGTGCATGAATCTCTGGGTGGGCAGCGGCCCCTCGGGGACGAGACCGAGGTCGACGGGGAAGTTCGGGAGCCGCCCGCCGCACCGGGCGATGAACTCCCGCCAACGGGCCACGATCGTGTGCGTGGCGTTGATCCGGTCTGCGTCCGTGCGCTCGGTCGCGCAGAAGTCGACGTAGCTGGCGACGGGTGCCGTGTGCACGGCGCGCCCCAGAAGACCGGCCGCGTAGAGCTCGTGGATCTCGCCGGGGATGCGCTGGATCGAGACCGCGTCGACGTTACTGTGGTCGAACGCCATGTAGACGCTGGTGCCGTCGTCTCTGACGACCGCGGTGAAGATGAAGTTCGGCCAGGTGAGCGCGTCCGCGGTGACATCGAAACGGTCCTGCAGATACCTGGTCAGCACCACCGCGTCGGAAAAGTCGCCGATGTCCTCGCGGTGCAGTGCGACGGCGTCGGCGTCCAGTGTGAAGCGGCGCATCTCGTCACCGACCCAGCGGAAGCCGCTGCGCAGTGTCTCGTGCCGCAGTGTCCAGGCTCGCAGCGCACCCTGGAGGACGTCGAGATCGACCCGTCCCGGCATGTCGAACGCCGCGCCGAGCCAGGTGGGTACGAACAGACCGTCCTCGCGCACCGATCGAGACGTCCTGATGTGGGACTCCTGTACGTACGCGGGAGGGCGGGAGTCGTCCGGCAGACCCGTCGCCGCCTCGACGACCGTCGGATGCAGCGTCCACTCCACGAGACGTCCGGGGCGGATCTCGCAACGCTGGATGTCGGTCATTCGCACGGGGCTCTCCGTTCACCTGCCCGTCGGAGGCCGCCACCGGGCACCACTGTCGATCCACGCCTCCATGCCTCTCCGGCATCGCTCACTGCACAACGAGATCAACGATCGGATGTTCGGAAGGCAACGCCGTGAATGAGACCCGTGCCGGACGGACGCGACCACGGAGGGCAGGAGTGAGACAGGAGGGTCCGATGTCAGGTCGAGCCGGCGAAGCCCGCGATCCGGACGGTCACTCGCCCCGCAGCGCCTCGACGACGGGGGCGAACGCCTCCATGTTCGGCTCCAGGACCGTCAGATACGAGAATCCGTACCGCTCCCGCTGCGCCCGCACCTGCGCGACGATCTGCTCCAGGGTTCCCACCAGCACGATCGGCAGCTCCAGGACCTCGTCCTCGGCCAGGTTCGGGATACGGGGCAGCCAGGGCCGGATCGCGGCGGCGCGGTCCTCGGTGACGGCGAGGACCTGGATCAGCAGATTGAGCTCGGCGGGCTCCTTGCGTCCCTCGGCCGCCTCCCGGTACAGGGCGACGCGTTCGTCCAGTGCGGCGGCCGTGATCGGCTCCAGCGTGCCGCCCGGGCTGGTGCGCGCCCCGGTGAACGCCGCGATGTCCGCGTGCTCGGCGGTGAGCCGCAGCATCCGGTCGCCGTTGGCGCCGATCAGCAGCGGCACGCGGGGCCGCTGCGCCGCTCCCGGCTGGTGCTCGTCCGAACCGAGGAGGCGCTCCAACTCCTCCACGGTGCACCGGAGATGGTCGACCCGCTCGCGCGGTGAGCCCCAGGGGAGGCCCGCAGTGTCGTGCTCCGCCCGGATGTAGCCGGTGCCGAGCCCGAGTTCGAGGCGACCACCCGTCAGCGTGTCCGTGGTGGCGACCTCGCGGGCCAGCAGCGTGGGATTCCAGAAGCCCGCGTTGAGCACGAAGGTGCCGAGGCGGGGCCGCTCGGTGACCTCCGCCGCGGCCACCAGCGAGGGGAAGGGCGCGGGCATGCCCAGATGGTCGGGGACCAGGATCACGTCGTACCCGAGATCCTCGGCGCGTCGGCACTTGGCGCGCCACTCGTCGAGGGGCGCGGGGGCGAGCAGGTTGACGCCGAACCGGAACGGGCGGGAGGAGCCCAAGGACTGCGACATGAACTCTCCTCATTCACAGGCCACTTGCGCGCAGTGGCGAACGGGGTGGGCCGGACGCGAGGACATCGGTGAACAGGACACGCACATCGACAGGGTGCGTACATCACAGGATGCGTACGCCACAGGATGCGTACGCCACAGGACGCGTACATCATTCGTGCGCGATGGCCGCCAGGACGTTCATGCGCGAGGCACGCAGCGCCGGCAGCAGCGCCGCCACGATGCCCACGACCGCCGAACCCACGACCACGGCGACGATGGTGGTCCAAGGGATGGCGAGCGACTTCATGCCCTGGAGCGCGAGGACCCGCTGCACACAGACGCCCCAGACCAGCCCGAGCGCGAGGCCGAGGACGGCGCCGAACACGGCGATCACCACCGACTCCAGCCTGATCATCCGGCGCAGTTGGCGCCGGGCGAGCCCGATCGCGCGCAGCAGCCCGATCTCACGGGTGCGTTCGACCACCGACAGGGCGAGGGTGTTGACCACGCCGAGCACCGCGATCACGATCGCGAGTCCGAGCAGCGCGTACACGAGGTAGAGCAGCACGGCGATCTGGTCGTGCACGAGTTTCTTGTAGTCGGCCTGGTCACGGACCTGCACCTGCGGATACGGCTTGAGCGTCTGCTCCAGTCGCGCGCGCAGCCGGTCGGGGCTCGTGCCGGGAGCCGCGTTCACGTACAGGGCCGAGTCCTGCCCGCCGGGCACGTACTTCTCGACCGTGCCGAAGCCGAAGACCAGCCCGCCCTGCATCCCGAAACCCCCGGAGCCGCCCTGGTCGGTGAGCGCCCCCACCGTCAGCTCGGTCTTCCGCCCGGCGGGGAACTCGACGGGGATCACACTGCCGACGCGCACACCGTGCTCCCGCGCGAACTGCGCGTCCATCGACAGGTGCCCGGCACCGAGCGCCGCAGCCGTGTCCCCCTGGGTGTACGTGACGTGGGCGACCTCGTCGAGCCGCGGATCGTAGCCCGCCGCGGTCGTCTCGACCCGCTTGCCGTCCGGCAGCCGCACCGCGACCGGCGAGAACCGCTGGCGGACGACGAGCCCGGCACCCTGGGTGGCGCGCACCTTGTCCGTGATCTCCCTGGTGAACGGCACGAAGTTGCTGTTCTGGATCACGAAGTCGGAGCCGAGCGTCTTGTCGATCTGGTGGTCGAAGGACTTGCTCATGGACGCGCTCGCCACGGACATCCCGCCGACCAGCGCGAGGCCCACCATCAGCGCGGCCGCCGTGGCGCCGGTGCGCCGCGGATTGCGCAGCGCGTTGCGCTGGCTCATCCGGCCGACCGGGCCGAACAGGGCGGGGAAGGCACCGCCCAGGACCCGGATCACCGGCCGTACGAGGAGCGGACCCGCGATCACCGTCGCGATGAGGGTGAGTACGACACCGAGGCCCAGCAGGGAGGCGGACGTCGCGGTCTTCGACGCCGTGGCGCAGCCGGCCAGCGCGGCGGCTCCGGCCACGCCCACGACCGAGCCCACCAGGGCGCGCGTCCGCAGCGGCCGTCCCACCCCGGCGACCTCGGCGTCCGAGAGGGCCGCCATCGGGGAGACACCGGCCGCGCGCCGGGCGGGGAGATACGCCGCCACGAAGGTGACGCCGACCCCGACGACGTACGACGTGACGGGGGTCGGCCACCCGATCACCATCTCGGTGGACTTGAGGTTCATCCCGAACGCGCTCATGAGCCGGATCAGCCCGAGGGCGAGACCGATCCCCGCGGCGAGTCCGAGCGTCGAGCCCACCAGACCGAGCAGCAGCGCCTCGGTGAGCACGGACCGCCGCACCTGCCGCCGGTCGGCGCCGAGCGCGCGCAACAGGCCCAGCTCACGCGTGCGTTGGGCGATGAGCATCGAGAAGGTGTTGACGATCAGGAAGACGCCGACCAGTACGGCGATGCCGGCGAAGCCGAGCATCACGTACTTGATGACGTCCAGGAATCCGCCGAGCTGCGCGGCGGCGTCCTTGGCCTGCTCGTCGGCGGTCTTCACCTCGTATGTCCTGGTGCCCACCTGCGCCGCGATCCGCTGCTTGAGCGGGGTGTCGGCGACCCCGGGTGCCGCGTCCACCGCGATGCTCGTGGCGGCGTCCGGACTGCCGAGCAGGTTCGTCTGCGCGGTGGGGGTGTCCAGGAACAGCAGCGCGGCACCGGGGTTGGTGGTGGTGAAGGTGGCGATGCCGACGATCCTCACCGGGAAGGTGCGCTCTGCCTGCACCGTCAGGGTGTCGCCGATCGCCACGTGCTTGCGCTCGGCGGTGTCCGCGTCGAGCAGTGCCTCACCGGCGCCGTGCGGGGCGTGGCCGGAGGTCAGCTTCACCGGACTGCGCTTGGTGGCCCGCCAGTTGGTGGCGATGGTCGGCGCGCCCGAGGTGGGTCCGATCGACTTGTTCTCGCGGTCGACGATGGTGAGGTTCTCGACGCTCACGTCCACATGAGCGGCCGCCACGCCCTCGACCTTCGCGAGCCGGTCCGCGAGCGAGGCGGGCAGCGTCGGCGTGGCGCCGGTCGCCACCCGCGACTTGAGGTCGTTCTTCGGCGACACGGTCACATCGGCCGCGGTGGAGGCGAAGAGCCGGTCGAACGTACGGGTGACCGTGTCCGAGAAGATCAGGCTGCCCGCCACGAACGCCACGGACAGCACGACGGCCAGCGCCGAGAGCAGCAGTCGTCCCTTGTGGGCGAGGAAGCTCCGCAGAGTCGCCTTGAGCACGGCCGCCGCCTCAGTCCTTGTCGAAGGTGTCGAGAGATGAGTCGAGTGATGCGTCGTCCGAGTCGGCGGCCAGGACCACGTCCACGTCCACGTCGCCGGAGGCGCCCCCGGCGGCCGGGCGGCCTCCGGAGAAGTGGCGCATGCGCTCCAGCACCGCCTCCGCCGTCGGCCGCTCCATCTCGTCCACGATCCGCCCGTCGCCGAGGAACAGCACCACGTCGGAGTGGGCCGCCGCGCCCGGATCGTGCGTGACCATGACGACGCTCTGGCCGAGGTCGTCGACCGCCTCGCGCAGGAAGCCGAGGACCTCGAGCCCCGCACGGGAGTCGAGATTGCCGGTCGGCTCGTCCGCGAAGATCAGCTCGGGCCGGGAGGCGAGCGCCCGCGCACAGGCGACGCGCTGCTGCTGTCCGCCGGAGAGCTGCGCGGGCCGGTGCCTCAGCCGGTCCCGCAGCCCGAGCGTGTCGATGACCTGGTCCAGCCACTTCTGGTCGGGTTTCTGGCCCGCGATGTCCATCGGCAGCGTGATGTTCTCGGCCGCGTTCAGCGTGGGGATCAGATTGAAGGACTGGAACATGAACCCGATCCGGTCCCGGCGCAGCCGGGTCAGCTCACGGTCCTTGAGCCCCGTGATCTCGGTGTCGCCGAGCCAGACCTGTCCGGCCGAGACGGTGTCGAGTCCCGCGAGGCAGTGCATCAGCGTCGACTTCCCGGAACCCGAGGGGCCCATGACCGCGGTGAAGCGGCCGCGCGCGATGTCCACGTCGACCGAGTCGAGGGCGAGGACGGTGGTCTCGCCGGATCCGTACGCCTTCGTCAGGCCGCGGGCGCGGGCGGCGACCCCGTCGGCGTCCCGTGGTCCGACGGCGTGCTCCGCAGCAGGTGTGGACAAGGCCGCCTCCTCCGTGATGGACGTCCTGACTCCCCGGTCCCGGCCGAGCGTAGTGTGACCCCGCCCACAGCCGGTATCCCCCCGAGGTACCGGCTCCGGCGAGTCGCGCCCTTGCGGGTGCTAGCACTTCGGCGCTAGCTTCGAGGTATGGCGAAGACTCAGCTGAACGTGCGGGTGGACGAGGGCACGGCCCGGGCGGCCCGTGAGCGGGCCCTGGAGCGCGGCATGAGCGTGAACCGCTACATCGAAGAACTGGTCAGACAGGACACCGGGGAGGTCGGTCACACCTTCGTCGACGCCGCCTCCGACTTCATGAAGCAGTACGCGAATGTCTTCGCCGAGGAGTTCGGCGCGGACCGGGAGGGCGCACGGGACACGTTCCGGGACGGCTCGCGCGAAGGTCGTCGTTGATCCCTTGAGCAGTCTCAGAGTCGACCTCGCCTGGCTCCTCATGATCGCCGAACAGAAGACGCCCGGAGATCCCCAGGTCACCGACTGGGGAGCCCTCGTCGCCGCCGTCAGCCGGCACGAGGCGGAGATATTCGGCATTCCCGTCTACGACAGCCCGCACGCCCGCGCCGCCGCGCTGCTCCAGTTGCTGCTGCACGTCCCGGCGCTCGAACGGTCCAACGCGATGTTCGCCTCGGCCGTCGCGTACGCCTATCTCGTCGCCAGCGGCCTCAAGGTCGTCACCTCGCCCGAGCAGGTGCGCGAACTCGCCCGCCTGGTGAAGGGCGGCGACGCGACCGTGCACGAGATCGCACAGGAGCTGCGGCAGTGGAGTCTGTGACTACTCCCTGACCAGCGGGCGCCTCGCGCTGCCCAGGACGCAGTACGACGTGGGCAGCCGCGGTCCCTTCTCGGGAATGAACAGCCGCCGGTAGGGGCCCAGTTCGAACCCGGCCTCGCGCAGCGCGGCGACCGGGTCGCGGGCCAGATGGCAACCGCCGTTCAGCCGTGGCCACACCGTCCGGTCCAGTCCGCGCTGGACGGACTCCATCACACGCCCGCCGCCCTTGCCGTGCTCGAAGAACCACACCGTGCCACCGGGCCGCAGCACGCGCCGCACCTCGCCGAGGGCCCGCGGCACATCGCGCACACTGCACAGCACCAGCGAGAGCACCGCCCCGTCGAACGCCTCGCTCTTGACCGGCAGCGCCTCCGCCGCGCCCGGCACCACGTCCACGGGCACCTCGGAGCGCAGCGCGGCCTCCACGGCCAACTGCCGCAGCAGCCGCTCGGGTTCGATCGCGACCACCTCGGAGACGGCGCTCGGGTAGTGCGCGAAGTTCAGTCCGTTGCCCGCGCCGATCTCGATGACCCGCCCCGAAAGACCGGTGAGCAGCCGGTCGCGTACCGCGCCGATGCCCATCCTGGTCTCGGCCGTCACACTGATACGGGCGTAGTAGCGGGCGAACAGCGGATGGTGCACGGCGTCGTGCGACAGCTGGGCGGAGCCGGCTGACCTGAAGGGCATGACGGACCTCCCGGGAGGACGGGGTCTTACCGGGATTGTCCCCCCAGGACGTCCGCCACACGCTTTACGACGCTCGGCCTACGTCATACGCGGGTCGGCCACACGCGTCAGGCGATGAAGTCGCGCACCTGCTCGTAGACGCCGTAGTCGTTGTTCATGTCGGTGTGCGAGATGCAGCCGGCCTCCACATTGGTGGCACCGCTCAGGATCGCACTGGTGTCCGGGTTGATCAGCTCGTCGCAGTTCGACCAGTAGCTGGCGTACGAGACACTGCCCGGCGTCTCGTCACCGGAGTTCAGCGCGGTCAGGAAGGAACTGCCGGTGTACATCTCGGCGCACGAGGTGTAGAGCCACTTGCACCAGCTCGCGACCGTGGTTCCGTGGTTCACCCCGGCGGTGGACACGAAGTCGTCGACGTACGAGGTCCCGCCGAGGTTCTTGAGGTAGTAGCGGGCACTGAGCGCACCCATGGAGTGGACGACCAGGTCCACCTTCGACGCGCCGGTCTGCGCGAGGACGTTCTTGACCTCGGTGGAGAGCTGCTGGGCCGTGGTCACGTTCGACTGGCCCCAGTCGTACGACCACGCGAACAGCTCGGAGCCGCTGTAGCCGTCGGCCTTGAAGTCGGCGATCCAGTCGTCCCAACTGCTCGCCGAACTGCTCAGGCCGTGCACGAAGATGACGGGGTTGTGGGTCGCGGCCCGGGCGGGCACGGCGGACAGGGAGAGCGACGCGAGGAGCGCCGCGACCATGGCGGAGAAGAACGTGGCGATGCGACGCGAGCGGCGTTGCATGGTGCCTCCAGACAAGGGTGGGGTGCCTGGAGTGTCAACCGGGGTCTACGCGCGCCGCATCGGTGAAATCGCCGGTCTTTACTTGCCAGTTAACTCACCAGTAACGTCATTCGGGTGGTGACTTCGGCGAACCCCGTACGCGGCCCCGCACAACCCGAGCTCGGCCCCTCGCTTCCCGAAGGCGTACGGGTACGGATCCTGCGCGCCGCGCACGGCGACCGCCGCGCCGCCGCTGAACTCGCCTCCGCACTGACCGAGCGTCAGCTGACCGGCCTCGACCCGCTGCCGGCCCAGCCTCCCGTACTCCTGCGCGCGTACCGTCAGGAGGTCCGCGCCCTGCCCGACACCACCCGGCGCCTCCTGCTCCTCGCGGCGGCCGACCAGTACCCGGTCGACACCCACGCCTTCCTGCGGGCCGTCACCGCCGCCCGGCTCGACACCCGGCCCCTCGTCACCGCCGAGGTGGCCGGAGTCGCCCACGCCACGGCGGGCGGGATCGTCTTCCGCGATCCGTGGACCCGGATAGCGGCCTACGAGATCGCCTCCGTGACCGACCGGCGCGCCGTCCACCTCCTGCTCGCCCGCGTCCTGCGCGGCGAGGGCGAGTCACCCCGGCGGTCCTGGCACCGGGGCGCCGCCGCGCTCGGTCCCAGCCGACGCCTCGCCGCCGAACTCCGGGCGGCGGCCCACACCGCGCGCACCGCGGGCGACCACGCCCTGGCCTGCGCCCTCGTCGAACGCGCCGCCGCGCTCTCCCCCGAGCCGGGCGAGCGGGCCCGGCTGCTCGCCCGCGCCGCCGCCGACGCCTGGCGGTCCGGCGACGCCGACCGTGCCCGCCGGCTCGTCGCCGCCACCGACGACGACGCCCTGGGCGGTCTGCTCGCGCTGCGCGCGGGCAACGCGACGGACGCGTTCGACGCGCTGCTGACGGCCGCGGTGCGCTACGCCGACGACGGCCCGGAGCCGGCCCGTACGGCCCACCCCCAGCACGCCGCCGTCCACCTCCTCGCCCGCGCCACCGAAGCCGCGATCTACACCGGCGACCTGCGCCGGTGCCGGGAGGCGGCGGCCGTCGCCGACCGGCTCGGGATCGTGCCGCCCGGCACGCTGGGCGGGCTGGCCGCCGCGTTCGAGGGCCGGTACGACGACGCGCGGGACCTGCTGAAGGCGGCGGCCGGGCGCTGCGGTCCCGGGGGCGATCCCACCCTGCTGATCCACTCCGGGATCGCCGCACTCATGCTCGGCGACCACACCGCGGCCGCCACCGCCACCGTCCGGGCCGCCGCCTCCGCCCGGGCCGGGGGAGACGGGGTCACCGTTCCCCAGGCCATGGAGTTCCGGGCGTACGCCGACTTCTGGACCGGCCGGCCACGGGCCGCCGAGGCCGCCACCCTGGAGGCCCTCCGCCAGGCGTACACCACCGGCCAGGACAACGGGGCCTGCCATCTGCAGGCGGCCCTCGCGATGTTCGCCGCGGTCACCGGCGACGAGGACGTCTGCCGGGAGCGCGCCGAGGCCGCCCGCTCCTACGCCCTCGCCCGCGGGCTCGGCCTGCCCGCCGCGCTGGCCCTGTTCGCGCTCGCCTTCCTCGACCTGAGCACCGGCCGCTTCGCCGCCTCGGCGGCCCGGCTGCGCGCCCTCGCCGGATTCGGCCCCGGGCACGGGCACCGCGCCATCCGTCACATCGCCACCCCGCACTACGTCGAGGCCGCCGTCCGCACCGGCGACACACGGGTCGCCCGGGCCGCCCACGCCGACTACGACCACTGGGCGCGCACCGTGCGCAGCCCCGACGACCTGGCGCTCAGCGCCCGCTGCCGCGCCCTGCTCGCCTCCGGCGCGGAGGCCGTCGAGCACTACCGCACCGCCCTCGACCTGCACGCCTCGGGCACCCGTGACTTCGAACGCGCCCGCACGGAGCTGCTGTTCGGCGGTGCGCTACGGCGACTGCGGCACCGGACGGAGGCCCGTGACCGGCTGCACAGCGCCCTCGAGGCGTTCGAGCACTTCGGTTCACCGCAGTGTGCGGCGGCGGCGCGGACCGAACTCCGAGTCCTGGGGGAGCCCGTCTCACCGGTGCGGGGCGCCGACGATCTCGTCGCCCGCCTCACCGCGCAGCAGTTGATGGTCGCGCGCATGGCGGCCGACGGGGCGACCAACCGGGAGATCGCGGCGCGGTTGTTGCTCAGTCCGCGGACCATTGATCATCATCTGCGGGGGGTGTTCACGCGGTTGGGGATTCGGTCGCGGATCGAGCTGGTGCGGTTGTTGGGGGAGGGGTGAGGGGCGGTTGGTGTCGTTGGTCGGCTGCGGGTGGGCTGTGGCTGGTCGCGCAGTTCCCCGCGCCCCTTACGGGGCGCCTGCTGCTTGCGTTGAATGGAAAGCGCGCGTATCCCAGCTCCCGCCGAGCCGCGGCGCCAGCCAGCTCGGGGCGTCCGCACGGAAGTCGGTGACGTCGTAGGCACCCGCCCCCGCGGGCAGCGCTCCCAGAAGCGGGGCCTCGGCCACGACCGGCAGGTCCGCGAGGTTGCAACGCGACGCCAGGTCGGGGGAGTCGGGCCAGCTGCCGATGACGATTCCCGCCAGGTCCAGCCCACGGCGTCGCAGTTCACGAGCCGTCAGCTCGGTGGTGTTCAGGGTGCCGAGGCCCGCTGACGCCACCACCAGCACCGGTGCGTCCAGCAGGCCCGCCGCGTCCGCCAGCGTGCCGCCCTCGTCGTCGAGGCGGACGAGGAGACCGCCTGCACCCTCGACCAGCACGAGGTCGTGCTCGGTGGCCAGTTCGGCCGCCGCCTTCGCCACCGCGACCGGGCTCACCGGGGGCAGCGAGGCCCGCCGCGCGGCCGTCGCGGGAGCCAACGGCTCGGGATAGCGGGCGAGTTCGAGCGTGGTCACGGCGCCCGCGAGCCGGGCCACCTCGTCGGCGTCCCCGCGCTCGTCCGGGCGTACCCCCGTCTGCGCCGGTTTGAGTACGGCCACGGAGCGTCCGGCCGCGACGGCCGTGGCGGCGACGGCGGCCGTCGTGACCGTCTTGCCGACCTCCGTGCCCGTCCCCGTGATCACCAGAACCGCCATGTCATCCCTCCCGTGCCGCCGCGCACACCGCGCGCGCGATCCGTGCCAAGTCCGCGTCACCCGTGACGTACGGCGGCATCGTGTAGATGAGGTCGCGGAACGGGCGCAGCCACACGCCCTCGCGCACGGCCGCCGCCGTGGCCGCCTTCATGTCGACCTCGTGGTCGAGCTGGACGACGCCGATCGCGCCCAGGACACGTACGTCGCGGACACCCGGCAGCGAGGACGCCTCCGCAAGTCCGTCCCGCAGACCCGCCTCGATCCGCTTGACCTCGGTCTGCCAGTCCTGTCCGAGGAGCAGGTCGATCGAGGCGCAGGCCACCGCGGCGGCCAGCGGATTGCCCATGAAGGTCGGGCCGTGAGCCAGCACCGGGACCTCACCGCGTGAGATGCCCTCGGCCACCCGCGCCGTGCAGAGCGTCGCCGCCATCGTCATATAGCCGCCGGTCAGCGCCTTGCCGACGCACATCACGTCCGGCGTGATGCCGGCGTGCTCCGCCGCGAACAGAGCACCCGTCCGGCCGAAGCCTGTTGCGATCTCGTCGAGGACGAGAAGCACGTCGTGCGCGTCGCACGCCTCCCGCAGCACCCGCAGATACGCGGGGGAGTGGAACCGCATCCCGCCCGCGCCCTGTACCACCGGCTCCACGATCACCGCGGCGAGCTCGTCGGCATGCCGCCCGATCAGCTCGCGCAGCTGGTCGGCGTACGACTCCTCGTAGGCGACCGGCGGAGCGTCGGCGAACACCTGGCGCTGGAGCACGCCCTGCCACAGCTCGTGCATCCCGCCCTCGGGGTCGCACACCGACATGGGCTGCCAGGTGTCCCCGTGGTAGCCGCCGCGCCAGGTCATCAGCCGCTGCTTGCCGGGGCGGCCGAGCGAGCGCCAGTGCTGGAGGCACATCTTGACGGCGACCTCGACCGACACCGATCCGGAGTCGGCGAGGAAGACGTGCTCCAGACCCTCGGGCGTGATGTCGACAAGTCGCTTCGCCAGCCGCACGGCGGGCTCGTGCGTGAGCCCGCCGAACATGACATGGCTCATGCGCTCCAGCTGGTCGCGCGCCGCGTCGTTGAGGACCGGGTGGTTGTAGCCGTGGATGGCCGACCACCAGGACGACATGCCGTCGACCAGCTCACCCGAGCCGTCCGCGAGCCGCAGGCGTACCCCGCTCGCCGACTCCACGACGAGCGGTTCCTGGCGGCCGGGCATGGGGCCGTACGGGTGCCAGACGTGCCGCCGGTCCCACTCCAGCAGTTCCCGCACGGGCAGCGTGGGTGGCTCGGACCGGTCAGGCATTGGGGGCGAGGTCCGTTCCGGCACCCCGGCGGCGTACGGCGACGAGATCCGTACGCGCTTCGGCGGGCTGCTCCTGCTCGGCCTGCACCGTCACGGAACCGCAGACGCCACCGCCCTCGTGCGCACCGCACCCGGCGTCCGCGTGCGAGCCGCACCCGGCCTCGGCGTGCGCACCGCAGCCCGCGCCCGCCGTCACGCGGTGCTCCGGCAGGGTCACCTCGCCCGCGCCCTCCACCTCGAACCCGGCGTCCGCGATCATCTCCAGGTCGGCCTTGCCCGCCTGGCCCTCGCTGGTGAGGTAGTCGCCGAGGAAGATCGAGTTGGCCAGGTTCAGGGCCAGCGGCTGCATCGTGCGGAGGTGGACCTCGCGGCCGCCCGCGATACGGACCTCCACGTCCGGGCAGACGAAACGGACCATGGCCAGGATGCGCAGGCACCGCTGCGGGGTGAGGTTCCACTCCTTGGCGAGCGGGGTGCCCTCGAAGGGGATCAGGAAGTTCACCGGAACGGAGTCCGGGTCGAGCTCGCGCAGCGAGTAGACGACGTCGACGAGGTCCTCGTCCGACTCGCCCATGCCCGCGATCAGACCCGAGCAGGCCGACAGGCCGGCCGCGTGCGCCTTCTGGACCGTTTCCACCCGGTCGGCGTACGTGTGCGTGGTCGTGATGTCCCCGTACGTCCCCTCGGACGTGTTCAGGTTGTGGTTGTAGGCGTCCGCGCCCGCCTCGCGCAGCCGCTCGGCCTGGCCGTCGGAGAGCAGGCCGAGGCAGGCGCACACCTCGACGTTCTCGTGTCGGTCCTTGATGGCCTTGATGGTGTCGGAGACCCGGTCCACGTCACGGTCCGTCGGACCGCGGCCGCTGGCCACCAGGCAGACCCGCTTGGCGCCCCCGGCGAGCCCGGCCGCCGCGGCCTGCGAGGCCTGGTCCGGCTTGAGCCAGGTGTACTTGAGGATGTCGGCCTTGGAGCCGAGGCGCTGCGAGCAGTACGAGCAGTCCTCGGGGCACAGACCGGACTTCAGATTGACCAGATAGTTGAGTTTCACTCGACGGCCGAACCAGTGCCGGCGGACTTTTCCGGCCGCGGCCACCACGTCGAGCACGTCGTCGTCGGACGTGGCCAGCACGGCCAGCGCCTCGTCACGGGTCGGCAGCTCGCGCCGAAGCCCCTTGTCCACCAGCGTGTTCAGCAGGTCCATGAGATCCGATCCTGACGTATGCGAGCCGCTGCGGCCAAGGAGAGTTTGCACAACAGAGACGGTTCGACGTGTGGGTATTGCCACATCATGGGCGCCGCGTCGCCCCGCTAGGGTCTGTGCACTGCCTACAAAACGACCACCTTCATGACCCCCTCACGACCACTTCCAGGGCCCGGAGGCACCAGCATGGCCGGATCGCCGTTCGCGTGGATCGACGAGCAGGCGCACCAGCGCCGCCAGGCCGGACTCGTCCGCACCCTGCGCCCCCGCGCCGCCGACTCACCCCTTCTCGATCTGGCGAGCAACGACTACCTCGGGCTGGCCCACCATCCCGAGATCACGGCGGCCGCCGCACAGGCCGCGCGCCGCTGGGGCGCCGGTGCGACCGGCTCGCGGCTCGTCTCCGGCACGACCGAACTTCATGGCGAACTCGAACGCGAGCTCGCGGAATTCTGCGGCTTCGAGTCCGCGCTCGTCTTCTCCTCCGGCTACGCGGCCAACCTCGCCGCCGTGACCACGCTCGCGCCGCACGGCTCGCTGGTCGTCTCCGACGCGGGCAACCACGCCTCCCTCATCGACGGCTGCCGGCTCGCCCGGGGCGCGACCCAGGTCGTGGCGCACGCCGACCCCGACGCCGTGCGCAAGGCGCTGGGCACGCACGAGGGTCCCGCAGTCGCCGTGTCCGACACGGTCTTCTCGGTGGACGGCGACGCGGCCCCGCTGGCCGAACTCGCCACCGCCTGCCGCGAGCACGGCGCGGCGCTGCTCGTCGACGACGCGCACGGGCTGGGCGTCCTGGGCGACGGCGGGCGGGGCGCCCCGCAGGCCGCGGGGCTCGCGGGCGCCCCGGACGTGGTCGTGACCGTCACGCTCTCCAAGTCGTTCGGCAGCCAGGGCGGAGCCGTCCTCGGCCCCGCCCCGGTCATCGACCACCTGGTCAACGCGGCGCGCACCTTCATCTTCGACACCGGTCTCGCGCCCGCGGCGGCGGGCGCGGCCCTCGCGGCGCTCAGGCTGCTGCGCCGTGAGCCGGATCGTGCCGCCCGGGCTCGCGCGGTGGCGACGGCGCTGCACACCCGGCTGACCGCCGAGGGACTGGAAGCCGTACGACCGGACGCCGCCGTGGTCTCCGTGCGCGCTCCGTCCCCCGAACAGGCCGTGCGGTGGGCCGCCGAGTGCCGGGAAGCGGGAATCGCCGTCGGCTGCTTCCGCCCCCCGTCCGTGCCGGACGGCATCTCACGGCTGCGGCTGACCGCCCGCGCGGACCTCACCGACGCGCAGATCGAGCACGCCGTCGGCGTGATCAGTTCAGTCCGGCGACAAAGCCCTCCCAACTGGCGGGAGTGAAGAGCAGGGCGGGGCCCGCCTTGTTCTTGGAATCGCGCACGGCGACCAGTCCGGCCCAGGGTCCTGGGCCGGGTCGGGCCGTCTCGACGCAGTTGTTCATTCCCGTACTGCGGCTGCTGCGCAGCCATCGCACGTCGTGGAGTGAAGTACTGGAAAGTACGTACCGAGGCAGTGCAGTCATGGGGGTGCCTCCTTACGCGCCGTCACCTATCCCGGCGATGTAGTCCAACGAGTCCTCGGGCGAAAGGGCGTGGAACTGAAGGGCGTTGAAGGCCTCGGTGTAGGCCTGAAGGTCTTCTTTCCGTTCGAGATAGAGGCTACTCGTCAAGTGGTCGAGAACAACCACATCCAGATCAGTTGTGTTCGGAAATGAGAAGATAACGAAAGGCCCGGTGACGCCGATATGGGCTCCCGCGGCGAACGGCAGGACCTGAAGCCGCACTTGAGGCAGGGTGGCGGCCTCCCACAGACGCTCCAGTTGCCGGGCCATCACCTCCGGGCCGCCGACCTCGCGTCTTAACACGGCCTCGTCCAGGACCGCGGTCAGTTCCAGCGGCGGATTCGAACGCAGGACGTCCTGCCGGGCGAGGCGCACCTCGACGAGCGCGTCGAGCTTGCCGTCCTCCAGGCCGCCGACGGCGACCCGGGTCACCTCCCGTGCGTACTCGGGCGTCTGGAGCAGTCCGGGTACCACCGAGGTCTCCAGCGTGCGCATGCCGCTGGCCTGGGACTCCAGACTGATGAAGTCGCGGTACGTGGGCGGCAGGACGCCGCGGTAGGCGTGCCACCAGTGATGGCGGCCGTTGCCCTCGGAACCCGCGAGGCCGACCAGGAGCTCCCGTAACTCGTGCCCGGTGACGGCGTAGGCGTCCAACAGGCGCTCCACATCAGCCGGTTTCACTCCACTGATACCGGTCTCGATCCGGCTCACCTTCGACTGGTGCCAGCCGACGAGACGGGCCGCCTCACCACTGGTGAGGCCCGCATCGGCGCGCAGCGCGCGCAGTTCGGCACCGAGCTTGCGGCGGCGCACCGCGGGACCGTGCTGCATGGCCGTACTCCTTACTCCTCCCGAGCCGCCCAAATACGCTCCGCCGTCGCAGAGTTCACCGCATCGAGCGACAGATATATGCATATCTCGGTGGATCGCACCCGTGACCGGCCCAGTGATGGCAGTCTGGCGCGAAGCACCAGTCCGGGACCGTACTCGAACCATCCGCTCCGTGTCGGACTCCGGTCCCGTGGGAAAGGGACGACGTCGCCATGGCAGATCACCAGGAAGCATCCGTCACTCTGCCGAGCGATCCCGCCTCGGTCTCCGCGGCCCGGAAATTCGTCGCCGATGTGCTGGTCGAATGGGGCCTGCCGTGCGACGCCGAAGTCGCGGACACCGTACGCCTGATCGTGTCAGAACTAGCCACCAACGCCGTCCAGCACACGTTCGGGCAGTCGCCCACCTTCACGGTGGACGTCCGGCTCGACCGAGACGAACACCTGCGGATCGGCGTCACCGACAGCCATCCGCGCTTTCCCAAACGTCTGCCCGCCGCCGTCCAGCAGGACAACGGACGCGGCATGGTGATCATCCGCTGGCTGACCGCCGAATGCGGCGGCAGACTCGTCGTCCGGCCCACCCGCGAGGGTGGCAAGACGGTCGCCATCGAGCTGCCCTGGACGGTGCCGGCCCAGCCGGTGACGGCCGGTGGCCCACAAGAGCCCTGAGGGGCGGCTCAGTTGTGTGTCTGCCCCGTCCGGCGCTCGCGGCGGGGCCCGGAAGTTCTCGGTCACCGGCGCCGACCGGTCCCCGGTCCGGTGGACGACGGCGATCGTACGGCGCGGATCTTCGCTTTCGAGCGAGTCGAGGCCCGGTCCCGGCGACCGCGGCCCCACCGGAGCCGCCGCCGACCCGGCCACCATCTCCGGCGCGCCCGCCCGGTCCGCCCGGTCCGGCCGGTTCGGCCGGCGGCAGCCGGGACGAGCCGGCCGCCGCGGTTCGTGCCCGCGGGCGGTCCTGCGATGAGCGCGCTCACGGTTCTCGGTCCGGTGCTCCTTTCGGAGCCGTCGCTTCGCTGACGACGGCACGGTGCACCAGGCCGGGCAGGAGGCCCCACAGCGCCACACAGACGAGCAGGGTGCCCGCGCCCGAGGCGATCCCGGCGGCGCGTCCCAGCGCCACGTCCACGACGAGCAGTACCGATCCCGTCAGCGCCAGCATGAGCACGCCCATCCCGACCGTGGCCAGGACGGAGGAGACCCGCACGATGGCCGGCTTCGCGCCCTGCCGGAACAGCGACCTGTGCAGCGCGGCGGGCGCCGTGAAGAGCGCGGCGGCCACCACGGCCAGCAGGAGGGTGGTGACGTACGTGGCGCGCTGCACGGTGTCGAGGGACGGGAAGCGCGGGGTGAACGCCAGCGTCAGCAGGAACGCGAAGAGGATCTGCACACCGGTCTGCGTGACGCGCAGCTCCTGGAGCAGCTCGCCGAAGTTGCGATCGGCGCGCTCCAGGGACGTCTCGTTCCGTTCCTCGGGGGAAGGTCGCTCAGCCATGGTGAACGAGTAACCGGTTCGTCCGCCTTTCACGCCCGGGGGTGGAACCCCGAGGGGGTGCCGGCCGGCGGCACCCCCTCGGGCAGGTCAGCTGACCCGGCCGTACCAGACGCTCTTCGTCCAGATCTTCTGCAGCTTCACGACCTCCCCTGTCTTCGGGGAGTGCCAGATCTTTCCCTTCCCGGCGTAGATGCCGACGTGGTACACGTTCCGGCCCGAGTGGAAGAACACCAGGTCTCCGGCCTTGCGGTGGGACGCGGAGATGTGGTGCGTCTTGTTGTACTGCGCCGCGGCCGTACGAGGCAGCGTCTTGCCCGCCTTCTTGTACGAGTAGAGCGTGAGCCCGGAGCAGTCGAAGCGGCGTGGTCCGGCGGCGCCGTACTGGTACGGGGAGCCCTTCTTGGAAGCCGCGACCTGAAGTGCCCTCGTCGCCAGCGTGGCCGCTTCGGCGTCGGACGCGACGCCAGGAACCACGAGGCTGCCGCCCACGGCGGCAAGGGTGAGCGCC
Organism: Streptomyces sp. NPDC107454; assembly: GCF_055582885.1. NCBI lineage: Bacteria > Bacillati > Actinomycetota > Actinomycetes > Kitasatosporales > Streptomycetaceae > Streptomyces > Streptomyces sp. NPDC107454. The sequence continues at coordinate 154,716 of NZ_JBVJPA010000017.1, forward strand.
GAGGCCGTACCGGCCCGGGTCCACAGCGACGGGACACGATTGAGCGCAGTCATGCGCAACCCTTCGTCAGCCGCCTGTGAAGGATGACCTGTCGGATTCGGGCTGGCGAAGTAGCCCGGCCGCTTGCGCGGCTTCACCCCAAGGACCGCCCGGATCTCTCCGGCGACCCGTCTTGCTGGGTCCTCCACTCCTGCCGATGCACTTCTGTCGACCGGTCATCCGGGCAGCGGCAGGACTCGGCGTCCGCCCGGACCGCCCCGCCGCTGTGGCGGGGGCTTGTCGTCGGAAGGGATCTTCACGCATAGCGGTCAGAAAATCCGAGCGGAACCGGCGATTTGTGGCGTTACTCACCACTCACCCGTTCGGGTGGACGACCCTCTGTTCGGGCGATGTTGGGCACGCCGACGACGCGCCCACCAGCACCGGAGCGTCTCATTCCGCCTCTGGGCTACGCGCGTTGCGCAACTTTTTCGGTTCCCCGAAGGGGCCCCTGACTACTCCATCAGGGGGTACACCATCTGGTCCGTTTGAACCCCGGGCCGGACGCCTCGCCGACTCGGCGCGCACGGCGACCCGGGTGTGGGTGCGTCAGTTGTCGGCGTCGGGCGGCAGGGTGACGCGGGCCGCCCGCCGCTCACCGTCGAGGACGCGCAGGGCCTGCGCCAGCGTCGGCGCGTGCACCTCGCTCTCGCCGCGCTGGTGCATCAGCGCGAGGGCGTCCCGCAGCTCGGAGGCCTTGGCGACCAGCGCCTGGGCGGCACGCAGCCCGCGGTAGGTGTCTCCGGGCCTGGCCGGGTTGATACGGCCCAGCAGGTCGACCACGTCGAGGTAGCGGTCGATCAGCTCGGCCTCGGCGCGCGTCAGCGCGGGCAGCGGGGGCAGTTCGGGCACCATCGGCGGATCACCTCGCGTCGGGTGTGGCGTTCCTCGCACCGGGCGCGGTGCGCGAGGTCTTGCGGCTGGGGATGATCCCGTCCACCAGTCCGTACGCCAACGCGGCCTGAGCGTCCAGGATCTTGTCCCGCTCGATGTCGGCGGCGACCTGTTCAGGACTCTGCCCCGTGTGCCGTACGAGCATGTCCTCCAGCAGCTTCCGAGTGCGCATCAACTCCTCGGCCTGGAGGGCCAGATCGCTCGCCTGTCCCTGTACCGGCTCGGGAAGTGACGGCTGGTGGATCAGCACCCGGGCTCCCGGCAGTGCGAACCGCTTGCCCGGCGCGCCGCCGGCCAGCAGCACGGCGGCGGCCGACGCGGCCTGCCCCAGACAGGTGGTCTCCACGTCGCAACTGACGAACTGCATCGTGTCGTAGATCGCCGTCATCGCGCTGAACGAGCCGCCGGGGGAGTTGATGTACAGCGCGATGTCCTGGTCCGGCGCCAGGTATTCGAGGTGCATGAACTGCGCCATCACGTCGTTCGCCGAGGTGTCGTCGATCGGCGTCCCGAGGAACACGATCCGCTCGTCGAGCAGCTTCGAGTACGGATCCAGGGTCCGGTGCCCCATGCTCGTCCGTTCGGTGAACTCGGGCAGGACGTGACGGGCGGACGGTTCATTCATGGCACGCGCCTCCTGTGAAGGGTTCTGTAAAAAATGTACAGGACGTACAGATCGTGGGAGGGGTGCTCGGCTGACAGCGAAAATCCCGGTGCGCCGCCGGAGAAGAGGGTCGCCCGATCGTGCGCACGGTCGTTTTCGGTGGAGCTGAACGAGATCGTCCGCTCTGCGGGGGTGCCGGGGGCCCGGTCTAAGCTGGTGGGCATGGCCTACGAGATTCCGGTGACGCAAGCCAGGGCTGAGCTCGCCGATCTGATCAACCGGGTGGTGTACGGAGGCGAGCGCGTCGTGGTGACACGGCACGGCAAGCCCCTCGTCGCCCTGGTCTCCGCCGCCGACCTGGAGCGGCTCGAGGAACTCCCGGAGTCCGCCGACGAGCAGGTGGTCAGCTCCCTCTCCAGCGTCCGCGAGGTCGCGTCCGCCCCGCGTGAGCGCCAGCGCTTCGGCATCGCGGCGGAGCACCGGGGACACGGCGCCTCCTAGGGCCCTTCGGCGGCGACGGCGAGGGTGACGGCCGCGTCGCGGGCGGGCGGCCGTCGCGCCGTATACGGTCCGGCCCATGGCCTCGTCCCGGGCCGCGGCCTCGACGACGGCCCAGGAGCGTCCCCGTCGGTCATGTGTGGAGCACGGTGCGGTTAACGTCCTCGAAACGACGGCCAACTAGCGTGCCCATCCACGCCACCAGGGGTTTTGGTGGCAGCGGCCACCGGACCCCGCACGGTCCGGAGCGAGGACTGTGAGGTGGGACGCCGTGCAACTGACCCCGCACGAGCAAGAGAGGCTGCTGATCCATGTGGCCGCCGACGTGGCCGAGAAGCGACGGGCCCGCGGGCTCAAACTGAACCACCCCGAGGCGGTCGCCCTCATCACGTCGCACATCCTCGAAGGCGCGCGCGACGGCCGTACGGTCGCCGAGCTGATGTCCTCCGGACGCAAGATCCTCACCCGGGACGACGTCATGGAGGGCATCCCCGAGATGATCCACGACGTCCAGGTCGAGGCGACCTTCCCGGACGGCACCAAGCTCGTCACCGTCCACGACCCGATCGTCTGACGGGGGAGCGAGAGCCATGATTCCCGGAGAGATCCTGTTCGCCGATGGACCCGTCGCCTTCAACGAGGGCCGCGAGGTCACCCGGCTGACCGTCCTCAACGCCGCCGACCGGCCCGTCCAGGTCGGCTCCCACTACCACTTCGCCGAGGCCAACCCCGGTCTGGACTTCGACCGCGCCGCCGCGCGCGGCAAGCGGCTCAACGTCGCCGCCGGCACCGCCGTGCGCTTCGAGCCCGGGATCCCCGTCGACGTCGAACTCGTTCCGCTCACCGGCGCCCGTGTCGTGCCCGGCCTGCGCGGGGAGACCGGAGGTGCCCTCGATGCCTGAGCTCTCGCGCGCCGCGTACGCCGACCTGTTCGGCCCCACCACCGGCGATCGCATCCGGCTCGCCGACACCGACCTGCTGATCGAGATCGAGGAGGACCGTTCCGGCGGCCCCGGGCTCGCCGGTGACGAGGCCGTCTTCGGCGGTGGCAAGGTCATCCGCGAATCCATGGGCCAGGCGCGCGCCACGCGCGCGGAAGGCACCCCGGACACGGTCATCACCGGTGTCGTGATCGTCGACCACTGGGGGATCGTCAAGGCCGACATCGGCATCCGCGACGGCCGGATCACCGGCATCGGCAAGGCCGGCAACCCGGACACCATGGACGGGGTCCACCCCGACCTCGTCATCGGCCCCGAGACCGAGATCATCGCGGGCAACGGACGGATCGTCACCGCGGGTGCCATCGACGCGCACGTCCACCTGATCTGTCCGCAGATCGCCGACGAGGCGCTCGCCTCCGGCATCACGACGCTGGTCGGCGGCGGCACCGGTCCCGCCGAGGGCTCGAAGGCGACGACGGTCACTCCCGGCCCCTGGCACCTCGCCCGGATGCTGGAGGCGATGGAGCAGTACCCGCTCAACTTCGGTCTGCTCGGCAAGGGCAACACCGTCTCGCGCGACGCGATGCTGTCGCAGATCCGGGGCGGGGCGCTCGGTCTCAAGCTGCACGAGGACTGGGGCTCCACACCCGCCGTCATCGACGCCGCGCTGACCGTCGCCGACCGCACCGGTATCCAGGTCGCCATCCACACGGACACCCTGAACGAGGCCGGGTTCGTCGGCGACACGCTCGCCGCGATCGCCGGTCGTGGTATTCACGCGTACCACACCGAGGGTGCGGGCGGCGGGCACGCGCCGGACATCATGACCGTGGTCTCCGAGCCGCACATACTGCCCAGCTCCACCAACCCGACCCGGCCGTACACCGTCAACACCGCCGAGGAACACCTCGACATGCTGATGGTCTGTCACCACCTCAACGCGGCCGTCCCGGAGGACCTGGCCTTCGCCGAATCCCGCATCCGGCCCTCCACCATCGGGGCCGAGGACATCCTGCACGACCTGGGCGCCATCTCGATCATCTCGTCCGACGCGCAGGCGATGGGCCGGGTCGGCGAGGTCATCATGCGGACCTGGCAGACGGCCCATGTGATGAAGCGGCGGCGCGGCGCCCTCCCCGGTGACGGGCGCGCGGACAACCACCGCGTACGTCGCTATGTCGCCAAATACACGATCAACCCGGCGCTCGCGCAGGGTCTCGCCCGCGAGATCGGCTCCGTCGAGACCGGCAAGCTGGCCGACCTCGTCCTGTGGGAGCCCGCGTTCTTCGGGGTCAAGCCGCAGCTCGTCATCAAGGGCGGGCAGATCGCGTACGCGCAGATGGGCGACGCCAACGCGTCCATCCCGACACCGCAACCGATCCTGCCCCGGCCGATGTTCGGGGCGATCGGACGGGCACCCGCCTCGAACTCGTTCAACTTCGTGGCGCCGCTCGCCATCGAGGACGGACTGCCGGAACGGCTCTCGCTGGGGAAACGGTTCGTGGCGATCGACTCGACGCGTGGGGTGACCAAGGCCGACATGCGGGAGAACGACGCCCGGCCGCGCGTACGGGTCGATCCCGACAGCTTCGCCGTGCACATCGACGGGGAGCTGGTCGAGGCCACCCCGGCCTCCGAACTGCCCATGGCCCAGCGTTACTTCCTCTTCTGATGTCCCGCGCGGCACTACTCGTCCTGGCCGACGGCCGCTTCCCCGCCGGAGGGCACGCCCACTCCGGCGGGGCCGAGGCGGCGGTCAAGGCCGGGCGGATCAGCGGGGCGGCCGGCCTGGAGGACTTCTGCCGGGGGCGACTGCAGACGGCGGGGCTGGTGTCGGCCGCCCTGGCCGCGGCGGCCGCGCTCGGGGTCGATCCGGCGCTGCTGGACTCGGCCGCGGACGCGCGCACGCCGTCGCCCGCTCTGCGGGTCGCCGCGCGGCGGCTCGGGCGGCAGCTGATGCGGGCGGCTCGGGCGACCTGGCCGTCCGGGGAACTCGACGCGCTGGCGCGGGCCTTTCCCAAGGGAGCGCATCAGCCGGTCGTCCTGGGACTGGCGGCGCGGGCCGCCGGGCTCGGGCCCGAGGACGCCGCGTACTGCTGCGCGTACGAGAGCGTCAGTGGTCCGGCGACCGCGACCGTGCGCTTGCTGAGCCTTGATCCGTTCGACGCCACGGGGGTGCTGGCCCGGCTCGCGCCGGAGCTGGACGTCGTGGCGCGTGCGGCGGCCGACGCGGCGCGGAAGGCGGTCGACGGTGGGGTCGACGCGTTGCCGTCGGCGTCGGCGCCGTTGCTGGAGATCAGTGCGCAGGCGCATGCCGGTTGGGCTGTGCGGCTCTTCGCGTCGTAGGTGGATCGCCGCCCGTTCCCGCCTCCTGGGGGCTCCGCCCCCAAACCCCCGTACAGGCCTGAAAGACCACACCTCGGAGCCGCCATCATGCATCTCGACCACGATCACTCCCGCGACGGGGCCTCCGCCGTCGGTGCCGACGCTCGCCGGCCCGACGGTTCGCGGCGCGCTCTGCGCATCGGGCTCGGTGGGCCCGTCGGGTCCGGGAAGACGGCGACCGTCGCCGCGCTCTGCCGGGCGCTGCGGGAGGAGCTGTCGCTCGCGGTCGTCACGAACGACATCTACACACGGGAGGACGCCGAGTTCCTGCTGCGGGAGGCCGTGCTCCCGCCGGAGCGGATCACCGCCGTGGAGACGGGGGCGTGCCCGCACACCGCGATCCGGGACGACATCTCCGCGAACCTCGAAGCGGTGGAGGACCTGGAGGACGAGGTGGGGCCCTTGGACCTCATCCTCGTCGAGTCCGGGGGTGACAACCTCACCGCGACGTTCTCGAAGGGACTGGTGGACGCGCAGGTCTTCGTCATCGACGTGGCGGGCGGGGACGACATTCCGCGCAAGGGCGGGCCCGGCGTCACCACCGCCGACCTGCTCGTCGTCAACAAGACCGACCTCGCGCCGTACGTGGGGTCCGACCTGGGACGGATGGCCGCCGACGCCAAGGCGCAGCGGGCCGAACTGCCCGTCGTCTTCCAGTCGCTGCGGACCGAGGCCGGGGTGACGTCCGTCGCCGAGTGGGTGCGGGAGCGGCTGGCCGCGTGGACGGCATGACCACAGCGGGAGTGCGGGCCACCGCACGGATCGGGGCTCGGGCCGACGGGCGTGGTGGTACCGCGCTGCCCGTGCTGGAGGGAGAGGGGCCGCTCGCCCTGCGGCGCACCCGGGCGAGCGGGGACGAGGCACGCGTCATGCTCGTCGGGGCGATGAGCGGGCCGCTCGGCGGTGACCGCTTCGCCGTGGAGGCGGAGGTCGGGGAGGGAGCACGGCTGCACGTCGGATCGGCCGCCGCGACCATCGCCCTGCCGGGACAGGCCAAGGGCGAGGCCCGCTACGACATGCGGCTCGACGTGTCCTGCGGGGGTGAACTGCGCTGGCTGCCCGAGCAGTTGATCTCCGCCCAGGGAAGTGACCTGTATGTGTCCTCGCGCGTCGAGCTCCGCTCGGGCGCTCGGCTCGTCTTCCGGGAGGAGCAGGTACTCGGGCGCGTCGGCGAGCAACCCGGACGGCTCACCAGTCGTCTTACCGTACGGCTCGACGGACGGCCGCTGCTGGACCAGGAGCTGTCGTGCGGTCCCGGCGCACCCGGCGGCTGGGACGGTCCCGCGGGGCTCGGGGGACATCGGGCACTGGGTCAGCTCGTCGTCGTACGACCGGAGTTCGACAGTGAGCCGCCGCAGGCGCGGCTGTTGGGGGAGTACGCGGCTCTCATGCCGCTCGCCGGGCCCGCGGCCCTGGTGAGCGCCCTGGCGCCGGACGCGCTGCGACTGCGGCGCGTGCTGGACGAGGCCTTGCGCGCACTCGACCGATAAGTGCTCTCCGCTCAACGGGACTTGGTACTCCGGTTATCGGAATGGTAAAGAAGGCCGGTCGCCCCTGTTCTCAGGGACCTCACAGCAGAAAGGATCCCCGTACCAATCGCAACGATGTACGGGGAGGTCCCACTTGAGGGCTAAGAGACCGACGAGACGCCTGACCGCGTTCGCTTCGGCCGGAGCACTCGTCACGGCGACCCTGATAGCCGGAGCCGTCGCGGCGCCGTCGGCCACCGCCGACTCGCGTCACGGTCAGGACCGCGAGGCCCGCGGCGCGGCGATCGCCGCCGCCCGAGCCGCGAAGGCCGGGATCAACTGGCAGGACTGCCCTGCGGACTGGGGCTTCGAGAAGCCGATCCAGTGCGGCTGGGTCTCCGTCCCGCTCGACTACGCCCACCCCTACGGCAAGCAGATCAAGCTCGCCGTCGACCGTATCGGGAACACCGGGACCAAGGCGGAGCGCCAGGGCGCGCTCGTCTACAACCCGGGTGGCCCCGGCGGTTCGGGCATGCGCTTCCCGCGCCGCGTCACCACGAAGAACCCCCTGTGGGTGAACACCTCGAAGGCGTACGACTTCGTGGGCTTCGACCCGCGTGGTGTCGGCCACTCCGCCCCGATCTCCTGCATTGACCCTCAGGAGTTCGTGAAGGCGCCCAAGGCCGACCCGGTGCCGGACTCCGAGGCCGACAAGCGCGTTCAGCGCAAGCTTGCCGCCGCGTACGCGGACGGCTGCGCCAAGCGCAGCGGCAAGGCGATGCTGGCGCAGATGACCACGCCCAACACCGCCCGTGACCTGGATGTCATCCGGGCCGGACTCGGTGAGAAGAAGCTCAACTACCTGGGCGTCTCCTACGGCACCTACCTCGGCGCCGTCTACGGCACCCTGTTCCCGGGCCACGTCCGCCGCATGGTCGTCGACAGTGTCGTCAACCCGGCGAAGGAGAACATCTGGTACCAGGCGAACCTGGAGCAGGACATCGCCTTCGAGGGCCGCTGGAAGGACTGGGAGGACTGGGTCGCCAAGAACGACGCCGCCTTCCACCTCGGCGACACCCGCGCCAAGGTCCAGGACCAGTGGCTGAAGCTGCGTGCCACCGCGAAGAAGAGCCCGCTCGGTGGCGTCGTCGGCCCCGCCGAACTGATCTCCTTCTTCCAGAGCGCCCCGTACTACGACTCGTCGTGGGTGCCGGTCGCGACGGCGTTCAGCAAGTACGTCGCCGGTGACACCCAGGCACTCGTCGACGCCGCCGCCCCCGACATGTCCGACACCGCGGGCAACATCACCTCGGAGAACGGCAACGCCGTCTACACGGCCGTCGAGTGCACCGACGCCAAGTGGCCCACCAGCTGGTCGAAGTGGGACAAGGACAACACGAAGCTCAACAAGAGCTACCCGTTCATGACCTGGGCCAACGCGTGGATGAACCTGCCCTGCGCGACCTGGCCGGTCAAGCAGCAGACCCCGGTGAACGTCAAGACCGGCAAGGGTCTGCCCGCTGTCCTGATCGTGCAGTCCACGCGTGACGCCGCCACCCCGTACCCCGGCGCCGTCGAACTGCACAAGCGTTTCAAGGGCTCCCGCCTGATCACCGAGAACGGTGCGGGCTCGCACGGTGTGACCGGCCTGGTCAACCCGTGCATCAACACCCGGGTGGACTCCTACTTGCTCACGGGCAAGACGGACGCGGCCGATGTGACGTGCACCCCGCACGCCACGCCGACCCCGTAACACCCCACGCACAGCGGGGCGGCCGGATCCCCGGCCGCCCCTTTTGCCTGCGTGCCTCTCTCAACTCAACGGTATCCGGGGGAACTTGCGGGCCTGGGCCGCGACCTCGGCCGCCTCCTCCGCCTTGACCACGGCCGCGTACCGGTCGACGTACTCCTGCTCGGAGAGGGTGAGGATGGCGTACATGATCTCGTCGGTGACGGCGCGCAGAATGGCCTTCTCGTTCTCCATCCCGGCGTAGCGGGAGAAGTCGAGGGGCTTGCCGAAGCGGATCACCACGGGGTGGAGGCTCGGGATCTTCTGGCCCGGCGGCTGCGCCTCGAAGGTGCCGATCATGGCGCAGGGGATGACCGGAACCCCGGCCTTCAGTGCCATGACCGCGACGCCGACCTTGCCCTTGTAGAGGCGCCCGTCGTGCGAACGCGTCCCCTCCGGGTAGATGCCGAGCAGTTCGTCCTTGCGCAGCACGCCCAGTCCCTCGCGGATCGCGGCCTGGCCCGCGTCCTTGCCGGAGCGGTCCACCGGGATCTGCCCGGCGCTGCGGAAGAAGGCGGCCGTCAGCCGTCCCTTGATGCCGGGTCCCGTGAAGTACTCGGCCTTCGCCAGGAAGGTGATCCGCCGCTTCAGGATCGCGGGCATCAGGAAGTGGTCCGAGAACGAGAGATGGTTGCCGGCCACGATGGCGGGACCCGACGCCGGTATGTGCTCAAGGCCCTCGATCCGAGGCCGGAACACCAGCCTCAACAGTGGACCCAGAAGCACGTATTTGAGCACGTAGTAAAACACGGGTTCTCTCCAACTCTACCGAATCGGCTCTGGGGCCGCGTTCTTCCGGACTTCATCCCTGAGGATGCTCTACTGACCACGTGGGGGATAGGGGCCGCTCATGACGCTCGTCAAAGGCCGCGTGCCCGGTGGCGGCGTACCGCGTCGCGGTTGGCGCAGCGTGGGGAGCAGTACCGCTGCCGTCCGGTGCGGGAGGTATCGGCGAAGATCGTGGTGCACTCGCTCACGGCGCAGCGCCGGAGGCGGTGCATGCCCCGTCCGGTCAGGTGCAGTGCGGTACCCACGGCGATGAGTGAGAACAGTATGGAGCCGAGTGTCTGCCGGTCGTCGCGGAAGTGCAGGTGCCAGCCGCTGCCGGCGTGGTTGGTCATCCTCGGGTGGGCGGCGGCCGCCGCCAGCATCCGGTTGAGCAGCTCGGCGCGTTCCTGTTCGTCGGTGGCATCGACGACCTCCTCCCACGCCTCCAGCGCGTCCCGGGCGCGGTCGAGGTCCTGGGGAGTGGCCGGGTTCTCCAGCACCAGCCCGGCGGCGCGGCACCGCTCGGCGAGCTCCTCGGCGCCGGCCGGGCGGCGGTTGGCCAGATCGGCGGCCAGGTTCACGGCATCCTCGCCGTAAGGGTTGAGATGCATAAGACCATTACATCAGTCTGGTCGGCATGGGACAACGCAAAGGAAACGGGCCGGCCGTGCGGCAGGCGGTGGAGTACGACCTGGTGGAGCTCGTACGTCTGCGGGCCCTGCTGTTCGAGAACCTCGGCGGTCACTTCTTCAGCCCCGCGTCGGCGGACGACGACTGGCTGGACGCCCTGGCCGTGGTGCTGAAGGAACAGCTGACCGCGGATGCCGTGCGCATCCTCGTGGTGGACGGTGACAGCGACGGCGACGGCGACCGTGGCCTGGCCGCCTGTGGGATCGCCACCATCGAGCAGCGGCTGCCCGGCCCGCATCTGCGCAACGGCCGGATCGGGCACGTGATCGGCGTGGTCACCGACCCGTCGTACCGGCGCCGCGGTCACAGCCGCTCGATCATGCGGGGCCTGCTCGACTGGCTCGGGGAACGTGAGGTCGCCCGAGTGGATCTGTACGCCTCCGCCGAGGGCGAACCGCTGTACCGCGAACTCGGCTTCACCAACCACCCCGACCCCGCGCTGTACTGGCGCCCGTGAGCCACCGGCCGCCATGAGGGCGCGGGGCTTGTGGTGCGGCGGGTCGCCGGTGGGCCGGGAAAGCGGTGGGCGCGCTCTCCCGGCCCGTCGTACGAGCTCAGGACACGGACAGCGCCACGCGGACCGTCCGGGCCGCGGTGACCAGGTTGGGGCGCGCGGTGAGGCCGAGAGCGCGGGCTTGGCCCAACTCGGGCGCCAGGTAGTGGTGGTTGGTGTCGAACCACTTCGTCATCCGCCGCCGCCGCTGTCCCCAGCGTGCCGTACCCCCGCTCGGCCGGCGACTGAGAGTCGACGAGAACGACAGCACGTGCGTCCCGTACCCGGTGGTCGGCCCTTCGCCTCGAGGGCAACGGGGAGGCGCCCGGCGGGGACGCGAGCGTGTGAGTGCTCCGGCCGTCAGGTGTCGAAGCGGCGGCGGGCGGCCTCGATGTCGCTGAGGTACCGGCGGGTCCAGCCGCACATGGCATCGACCGTGGCGCGAAGGCCCTGGCCCGATGCGGTGAGGGTGTATTCGACCCGCGGCGGCACGGTGGGGTGCACGCGGCGCTCGATGAGGCCGTTGCGCTCCAGCATGCGCAGGTTCTGGGTGAGCATCTTGTGACTGATGCCCTCGATCTCGTTGCGCAGCTCGGTGAAGCGTAGGGTGCCTTCCCCGAGAGCCTCGATGATCAGGAACGCCCACTTGTTGGCGACGTCGGAGAAGATCTCCCGCGCCAATGAGTCCGCGCGCCTCAGGTCCGCGTCTTCGGGCGAGCCGCTGAACTGCTTGGTCGCCATAAGGTTCCCCAGTCACCGAAAAGTGCGTTCTTCCAGGTCAGTGGCCACTCTCCTACGATTCCTAAGTAACCGAAGGAGACCGGGGGGCCTCTTGGCTCGGTGGACGCGAGCTCATGGGCGCTCATGGCAAGGAGGTAGACAGCATGGCCATCACCCTGGGGAACCCCGGCGGACTGCCGAAGATCCCGGTGTACCGGCAGGTGGCGATCGTGACCGGGTCGAAGCTCGTCTCCATCGCCGGGCAGGTCGCCTGGGACACCGAGGGTCACGGTCGGCGAAGGTGACCTCGGCACCGTCCCGGCGCGGCCGCGCCGTCCGTCCGGTGCAGTCGGTGAACGGGCGGCGGCATCTCGGCGGGGGCACGGCGTGCCCACCGGGTCGGCTGCCGCCGCCGGCGTCCGGGGCCGGTGTCAGACCCCCTGTGACAGCACCTTCTCCAAGGCGCCCAGGGCGGAGTGGAGTTCCTCACCGGTGATGGTCAGCGGCGGGGCCAGCCGGATCGTGGATCCGTGGGTGTCCTTGACCAGAACTCCCTCGCGCATCAGGCCCTCGCTGATCTCGCGCCCGGTGCCGATGGCAGGGTCGATGTCGACGCCCGCCCAGAGCCCGCGAGAGCGGAAGCCCTCCACGCCCCGGCCCACGAGCGCCGTCAGACCGTCCCGCAGGACCACGCCCAACTCGGCCGCCCTGCTCTGGTATTCACCGGTCTCCAGGAGTCCTACGACCGCGGAGCCGACCGCCGCGGCCAGCGGATTGCCGCCGAAGGTCGAGCCGTGCTCACCGGGCCGCAGCACCCCGAGCACGTCCCGGCGGCCGACCACCGCCGACACCGGCACGATGCCGCCGCCGAGTGCCTTGCCCAGCAGGAGCAGGTCGGGGACGACCTCCTCGTGTTCCACGGCGAGCGTGGTGCCGGTGCGGCCCAGACCGGACTGGATCTCGTCCGCGATGAACAGACAGCCGGCGCGCCGGGTCAGCTCCCGGACACCGGCCAGGTAGCCGTCGTCCGGGATCACGACGCCCGCCTCGCCCTGGATGGGCTCGATCAGCACGGCCGCGGTCGTCTCGTCGACGGCCGCCTCCAGCGCGGCGAGGTCGTTGTACGGGACGACGCGGAAGCCCGGGGTGAAGGGGCCGAAGCCGGCGCGGGCCGTCTCGTCCGTCGAGAAGCTCACGATCGTCGTCGTACGGCCGTGGAAGTTGTCCGCGGCCACGACGATCGTCGCCCGGTCCGGTGCGACGCCCTTCACTTCGTACGCCCATTTGCGGGCCACCTTGATGGCGCTCTCCACCGCCTCCGCGCCCGTGTTCATCGGCAGGACCATGTCCAGGCCGGTCAACTCGGCCAGCGACTCGGCGAACTCGGCCAGCCGGTCGTTGTGGAAGGCGCGCGAGGTGAGCGTCAGCCGGTCCAGCTGACGGTGGGCCGCGTCGATCAGCACCGGGTTGCGGTGGCCGAAGTTGAGGGCCGAATAGCCCGCCAGCATGTCGAGGTAGCGGCGGCCCTCGACGTCCTCGACCCAGGTGCCCTCCGCGTGGGCGACGACCACGGGAAGCGGGTGGTAGTTGTGCGCGAGGACGGGCTCCTCGGCGCGGATCAGGTCGGCGGAGGAGCGCGGACCGGCGGCGGAGGACGCGAGCGTACGGGCGGGAGCGGTCATGAGCGGATCTCCTGGGTGCAGCACTTGATGCCACCGCCGGCCTTGTGGAACTCGGAGAGGTCGACGGGGACGGGGACGTAGCCGTGGCGGGCGAGCCGGTCGGCGAGGGCCTCGGCGCGCGGCGCGATGAACACGTGGCGGCCGTCGGAGACGGAGTTCAGGCCGAAGGTGAACGCGTCCTCACGGGTCGCGAGCACCGCGTCCGGGAAGAGCCGGGTCAGGACCTCGCGACTGCCGGGCGAGAACGCCTCCGGGTAGTACGCGATGTTGGCCTCGGGCCCGTCGTCCAGGACGAAGAGTGCCGTGTCCAGATGGTAGAAGCGCGGGTCCACCAGTTGGAGGCTGACCACCGGGACGCCGAAGAACTCCTGCACCTCGCGGTGCGCCTCCGGGGTCGTACGGAATCCGGTGCCGGCCAGTACGTACCTGCCCACCGGGACGAGGTCGCCCTCGCCCTCGCAGACGGATTCGGGACGGTAGACGTCGAAACCGGCCGCCTTGAACCAGGTCTCGTACGCGGTGGACTCGGGGCGGCGCTGCGGCGCGTGGAAGTACGAGCCGAAGACCCGGCCCGCCAGGACGAGCGCGGAGTTCGCCGCGAACACCATGTCCGGGAGGTCCGCCACGGGCTCCACGGTGTCCACGGTGTGGCCGTGGGCCCGGTAGGCGCCGATCAGCGCCGCCCACTGGTCACGGGCCAGATCGACGTCCACGTGGGCGTCGGGATGCATCCAGGGATTGATCGCGTACTGCACGGCGAAGTGTCTGGGTTCGCAGACGAGAAAGCGCCGAGGGCGCGGCACACGGCTGTCGGGCACAGAGAGGTTCCTCCGCTTCCTGCGGTGTCGACTGGGGGTGCCTCCAAGGTAGGAAACGGGGGATACGGGGGACAAGCGACGAGAGCTGCGTATGTGCGCAGCATCGCTGCGTAATCGCTCAGGTCAACGCAGGTTTGATGCGTCCTGCGCATCCTGTGGGGCCGCGTGGGTGGCGCCCGCCTCCGGGGCCTCCGGCAGCAGATGCGACAGCACCATGTAGCTGATCGTCTTCCGGATGAAGGGTTCGGTGCGGATCCGCTCCAGCACCTCCTCGAAGTGGTCCACATCCGTGGCCCGCACATGGAGCAGCGCGTCCGCGCCGCCCGTCACCGTCATGGCCGCGGTGATCTCCGGATGGTTGCGGACCACCTCCGCGAGCCGCCGGGGCGGCGCCGCGCCCTCGCAGTACACCTCGACGTACGCCTCGGTGCGCCAGCCGAGCGCCGTCGGCTTCACCGTGGCCGTGAACCCGGTGATCACACCGGTCTCGCGCAGCCGGTCTACACGGCGCTTGACCGCGGTCGCCGACAGTCCGATCGCCGTGCCGATCTCGGCGAAGCTCGTCCGGGCGTTGGCCATCAGGGCCGTGATGATCTTGCGGTCGAGTTCGTCGAACATCGCGGGCTTGCTGTTCATGGCGGCACTGTATCCAGCGACAACGTCCACGCAACCAGCGACAACGTCCGCATCTCCAGCGACGACGTCCACGTCCCGCACATGTCCAGGCATGCCGATCGCTCCTACACTCCACTGTCATGCTGCGCGCGCTCGCCGTCGACGACGAACAACCGTCCCTCGAGGAACTCCTCTACCTCCTGAACGCCGATCCCCGGATCTCCAGCGCCGAGGGCGCGAGCGACGCGACCGAGGCGCTGCGCCGGATCAACCGGGCCCTGGAATCCGGACCCGGCGGGTCCGAAGCCATCGACGTCGTCTTCCTCGACATCCACATGCCCGGACTCGACGGGCTCGACCTCGCCCGGCTGCTCACCGGCTTCGCCTCACCGCCGCTCGTCGTGTTCGTCACCGCCCACGAGGGCTTCGCCGTCCAGGCCTTCGACCTCAAGGCCGTCGACTACGTCCTCAAGCCGGTACGGCGGGAACGGCTGGCCGAAGCCGTCCGACGGGCCGCCCAACTCCAGGACACCGCACCGCGGATACCCGTCCACGAGCCCGATCCGGACCACATATCCGTCGAACTCGGCGGCGTCACCCGCTTCGTGGCCGTCGAGGACATCACCCACGTCGAAGCACACGGCGACTACGCACGTCTGCACACCGCCCAGGGCAGCCATCTCGTCCGCATCCCGCTCTCCACCCTGGAGGAACGCTGGCGCTCACGCGGCTTCGTCCGCATCCACCGGCGCCATCTCGTCGCCCTGCGCCACATCGGCGAACTCCGCCTGGACGCGGGCACCGTGAGCGTCCTCGTCGACTCCGTCGAACTCCAGGTCAGCCGTCGGCACGCCCGCGAACTGCGCGATCTGCTGATGCGCCGGACCACGAGCTGAGAGGGGGAGACGGCGTGCCGCAGGACCCGACCGAACGCCGGGTGGTCGTCACCGGGGTACCCCGGCGCACCCGCCGCACCTCCGGCTACTACCGGCCCAGGACCGAGATCGACGAACAGACCACGCTCGGCCACACCTACGTCCGCTCCCTGATGCGCAGTCAACTCCGCACCGCACTGGTCGTGTTCGCCGTACTGGTCCTGCTGGTCGGGCCACTGCCCCTGGTCTTCGCCGCGATGCCGGACGGCGCGAGCCTGGAGTGGGCCGTGCTCGGCTTCTGCGTCTACCCACCCCTGGTCCTGCTCGCCCGCTGGTACGTGCGGCGCGCGGAGCGCAACGAGAAGGACTTCGTGCGCCTGGTCGAGGACCGCTGAGCCGTGAATCAGAACTACGCCGTCCCCGCCGTCGCCCTCGTCGTCGTGGCGACCGTCCTGGTCGGCGCGTTCGGCTTGCGCATCTCCCGGACGACCTCCGACTTCTACGTCGCCTCACGTACCGTGGGCCCCCGGCTCAACGCGGCCGCGATCAGCGGCGAGTACCTCTCCGCCGCCTCCTTCCTCGGCATCGCGGGCCTCGTCCTCGTCCAGGGCCCCGACATGCTCTGGTACCCCGTCGGCTACACGGCCGGCTATCTCGTGCTGCTCCTGTTCGTCGCGGCCCCGCTGCGCCGCTCCGGCGCGTACACCCTGCCCGACTTCGCGGAGGCACGCCTCGGCTCACCGGCCGTGCGACGCCTCGCCGGTGCCTTCGTGGTCGGGGTCGGCTGGCTGTATCTGATGCCCCAACTGCAAGGGGCCGGGCTGACGTTGGCCGTCCTGACCGACGCGCCCGACTGGTTCGGCGGGGTGCTCGTCGCGGTCGTCGTGGTCGCCACCGTCGCCGCCGGAGGCATGCGCAGCATCACCTTCGTGCAGGCCTTCCAGTACTGGCTCAAGCTCACCGCCCTCCTGGTCCCCGCACTCTTCCTGGTCCTCGCCTGGCAGGCCGACGGCGCCCCGCGCCAGGCCTTCGCCGAACCCGCGACCTTCCGCGAGCAGCGCGTCGTGCGCATCGACGCCGGCCTCGACCTGCGGCTCTCGGCCCCGCTGGGCGTCACGGTCACCGGCAAGGTCGACGGCCACCGCTACGACGGCGAGCGGCTGCGACTTCCCGCGGGCGTCCACCACATCGAGCGCGGCACCCGGCTGACCTTCGCCAAGGGTGACCCCGTCCCGGCCGCCGACCGGGGCAGCAACGGCGGCATGTCGACCTCGCTCGCGGCGGGCCGCGAGGAACGCCCGCTGTACGCCACGTACGGACTGATCCTCGCCACCTTCCTCGGCACGATGGGACTTCCGCACGTCGTCGTCCGCTTCTACACCAGCCCGCACGGCGTCGCGGCCCGCCGCACCACGGTCGCCGTCCTCGGCCTGATCGGCGCGTTCTACCTGCTGCCGCCCGTCTACGGGGCACTCGGCCGCCTGTACGCCCCCGAACTGAGCCTCACCGGGAACGCCGACGCCGCCGTCCTGCTGCTGCCCGACCGCGTGATCGGCGGGCTCGGCGCGGATCTCCTGGGCGCGCTCGTGGCGGGCGGGGCCTTCGCGGCGTTCCTGTCGACCGCGTCCGGACTGACCATGGCGGTGGCCGGGGTGCTCACCCAGGACGTGCTGCCCTCGCGCGGCGTACGCCACTTCCGGCTGGGCACCGTACTCGCCATGGTGGTACCCCTCGCGGCGAGCGTGATCGTCGGCGGACTGCCCGTCGCCGACGCCGTCGGACTCGCCTTCGCCGTGTCCGCGTCCTCCTTCTGCCCGCTGCTCGTCCTCGGCATCTGGTGGCGGCGGCTGACCCCGCCGGGCGCGGCCGCCGGAATGCTCGTCGGCGGCGGCGCCGCCTTCGTCGCCGTCGCCGCGACCATGGCGGGCTATCCGGGCTCGGGCGCGCTGCACGCACTGCTCGCGTGGCCCGCGCTCTGGTCGGTGCCGCTCGGGTTCCTCACCATGATCCTGGTGTCGCTGGCCACGGCCGGACGGGTGCCGGCCGGGACGGCGGCGATCCTGGCCCGGTTCCACCTGCCGGAAGAACTGGCCGGAGGAGACAGGCGTGCGGACGCCGACGCACGCGGGGAGGCCAAGGCATGAGCGGATCGTCGAGCGGGGCGGTGACGGCATGAGCGGATTCCTGGCGGGCCTCTGCGTCGCCGTGCTCCCGCTGCTCGCCGCCGGTTTCTGGCTCGGCAGGCGTACCGCGCGGCCCGAGAACCTCGGCGGCCTCGGCACCCCCGTCGAACACGCCACCTTCGAGACCCTGCACACCGCCTCGCTGGCCGCGCCCCCACTGCGCGCGGGCCTCACCGGCGAGACCGCCGGCAAGTCCGCCCGACGACTGCGCACCCTGCTCGGCACGGACGCCCTGTGCCTCACCGACCAGGACACCGTCCTCGCCTGGGACGGCCTGGGGGAGCACCACCGCACCGAGATCATGGAACGGCTCGGCAGCCCCCTGGAGACCGGCCGCGGCGAGGCCTTCCGGCTGAAGTGCGACGAGCCCGACTGCTCCCTGCGCTGGGCCGTCGTCGCACCGCTCACCGTCGACGACCGCGTCCACGGAGCGCTCGTCGCCTGCGCGCCCCGCGAGTCCGCCGTCCTCGTCCGGGCCGCGGGTGAGGTCGCCCGCTGGGTCTCCGTGCAACTGGAACTCGCCGACCTCGACCAGTCCCGCACCCGTCTGATCGAGGCCGAGATCAAGGCCTTGCGCGCCCAGATCTCCCCGCACTTCATCTTCAACTCGCTCGCGGTGATCGCCTCGTTCGTCCGCACCGACCCCGAGCGCGCCCGCGAACTGCTCCTGGAATTCGCCGACTTCACGCGCTACTCGTTCCGCAGGCACGGCGACTTCACCACCCTCGCCGACGAACTGCACGCCATCGACCACTACTTGGCGCTGGTCAGAGCCCGCTTCGGCGACCGCCTCTCGGTCACCCTGCAGATCGCCCCCGAGGTGCTGCCGGTCGCGCTGCCCTTCCTCTGTCTCCAGCCCCTCGTGGAGAACGCCGTCAAACACGGGCTGGAGGGCAAGGCGGACAAGCCGAACAAGAGCCACATCAGCATCACCGCCCAGGACGCGGGCGCCGAGGCGCTGGTCGTGATCGAGGACAACGGCACCGGAATGGACCCCGACCGGCTGCGCCGCATCCTCGCCGGGGAGGTGAGCCCCTCCGGCGGCATCGGACTGTCCAACGTCGACGACCGGCTCCGCCAGGTGTACGGGGACGAGTACGGCCTCGTCATCGAGACCGCGGTGGGAGCGGGCATGAAGATCACCGCCCGGCTGCCCAAGTACCAGCCGGGGGTGCACTCGGCGGGACCGCTGCCCAGGCAGTGACAGTGACCCGCGCGCGGTCAGGCGTTGCGTGAGGCGACCATGCCGACCGTGAGCAGACCGAGTACCACCCAGCCGAACCACAGCCAGCCGTTGCTGCCGAGCGCCACCGTGTAGGCCGTCACCATGACGAGTCCGCCGACGGTGAGCACCCCCATCGCCTTCGTCGAACCGGGCATCGCAGTACACCCTTCTCCCGGCGGGGTCCGCGACGCGGGCCGTGGCCTGCGCCCATTTTCACCCGAACGGGCGTGGTTCGCCAGGGCCGGGTGTGCTATTGGCCTCCGTGCATGAGGGCCTTGTCCAGACGCTCGATGCTGCAGACCACCAGGTAGTACCCCTTCCTCCACAGTCCTGTGCTGCGCAGGCCATGACTCACATAGGTGTCGGCGGGATAGCCGCGTTGCTGTGGCGGGGCGTCGGCCGCGCATTGCGCGTCCGCCTCGGCATCGGGCTTCTGGCCGGGTGTGAGGGTCGTGAGGTGCGTGATCCGGAAGACCCGGCCCACATGGTCCTGGTCGCAGGAGACGAGCTCGTAGTGGGTGTATTCGCTCGCGTCCCCGCGGACATGGCCGAGGCAGTCGTCCTGCTGCATCTGGGTCGCGTCCGCGAACGCCATCCCGTACGGGCGGAGGCCGCCGAGCCTGCCGTACACCGGACCGTGCTTCCCGACCAGCAGGCATGCGACGTTGCCGCCGGTGGCGTCGAAGCCCTCGCGGGTGGGCACCACGGCCAGGCTCTGGACGTGCCAGGCGAGTTTGTCGGCGGTCGCCTTCGTCCGCTCCGCGCACTGGTCCGGTCCGTCGCTGCCGGCCTCCTCGAAGGAGCGGGCCTTGTACAGCTCCATCACCTGCCCATCGGGGCGCAGCGCTCCGCAGCTCGGATCCAGTTGCAGACGCGGGGTACCCGAGGACGGTGCGGGGGACGGGTCGCTCAGTACGCAGTCGCCCTTCTTGAGCGGTGCGGAGAGCCCGACCTGGGCGCCGTACGGGGCTATGGGCGTCCGCGTTCCGCCGTACCGGGCCATACCCCAGATCACTCCCGCCGTCAGCGACAGCGCGAGGAGCAGTGCCGCGGTCACCTGGAGGAGCACCGTCCGCCTGCGGCGCCCCCCGCCGGGATCCGGGGCGGGTGCGGCAGGGCCCAGATAACTGGGCGGACCGAAACCGGCACCGCGCTGCGGGGGGTGCGGGGTCGGCGGACCGAAGCCCTGACCCGGGCTCGGCGCGTACGCGGTCGGGGTACCGGCACGGGTGCCGACTGCCTGCGCCATGGGTGTGTACGCCGCGTGGTGCGCCGGCGCGGGAGAGGCCTGGGCCGTGGGGACGTACGAACCCGGCGCCGCGAAACCCTGATCCCGGGCCGGCCCCTGGTTCTGGACCGGCCCCTGGTCCTGGGGCAGCCCCTGATCTCGGGCAGGTCCCTGGTCCCGGGCGGGGGACGGGCTCTGGTCGTGTGCGGGCGGCGCGTAGTCGTGGTCCCTGGACGGGCCGCCCGGGGACCGGCTCGGTGGCGCCGGACCGCCGGGCCCGTCGGAGGTGACGAGCCCCGCCCACGCGGGCTGCGAGCCGGTGTCGACCTGGGTCGGCGGATGGGGCTCGGGCAGGATGATCCGGGCCAGCGCCGCCGCCGTCCGCTCCGCGGAGATCCGCAGGCCGGGGTCCTTGACCAGCAGCGCGTCGATGATCGGCCCCAGCGCACCGGCCCGAGGGGAGGGCGGCGCCTCCTCCGAGACCACCGCGGCGAGCGCGCCGAGGTGGCTGTCGCGGTCGAAGGGGCCGTGGCCCTCCACACCGAAGTACAGCGTGCAGCCCAGCGAGAACAGGTCGGACGCCGCGGTCGGCTGCCCGCCCTGAGCCCGTTCCGGTGCCAGATAGCCGGCCGTGCCGACCAGGACGGAGGTACGGGTCCAGCGGGTCTCGGGGGAGTCCGGCTGGACCGAGACGCCGTAGTCGGTGAGGAGGATGCGCGCGCCGGGGGTGCCCGCGCGGTCCGGGGCGAGCAGGATGTTGGCCGGTTTGACGTCCCGGTGCATGATGCCGCGCTCGTGCCCGGCGGTCAGCGCGTCCAGCACCGCGAGGCCGACCCGGGCGCACTCGTCGGGGGCGAGTGGGCCGCGCCGGGCCCGCCAGGCCCGCAGGTCCTCGGCGCCCGCCACGTACTCCATGACGATCCACGGCAGGCCGTCGTGCTCCAGGACGTCGTGGACCGTCACCACGTGCGGGTGGCCGCGCAGCACCGCCGCGTGCCGGGCCTCGGCGCGGGCGCGCGCGATCCGCGACTCGTGCTCCTCACTCCCTTCCCGGACATCGCGGAACCTGATCTCCTTGAGCGCCACGTCACAGTCGAGCCGCTGGTCGTGGGCGAGCCAGACGTGGCCCATCCCGCCGGAGCCGACCTGCTTCAGCAGCAGATACCGGCCGTCGATGATCCGGCCCACTCCCGACTGCGCTGATCCTGCTGTCATCCGGTTGCCCCCGGGTTCTGCGTTGTCGTACGCGGGTCAGGCCGCGCTCTCGGTGGGCGCACCGGGAGCGGAGTCGCTCGTACCCGGGTCGACCGGGGCGGGCGGTGTGCTCGACACGGGCTCACTCGGCGGCGGCGCGCTGCTGACGGTGGGCCTGGTCGAGGTCGGCTGGTGCGAGGTCGGTTCGGTCGTCGGCACGGTCGGGGCAGTGGCCGTGGGGGTGATCGGGGCACTGCTCGTGGGTGAGACGGTCGGAGAGGTGTGTGACGGGGACGACGTCGTTCCGCCGCCCGTTCCGCCGCTAGTGTCCGTGGAGGTGACCGTGGGCGTGGCGGGCTTCGTGGGGGTGGAGGTGCCCGTATCCGTGGGGACACCCGACCCGGTGCCGCTGCCGGACGGCGAGGCACTGCCCGCCGACGCGCTGCCGGACGGGCCGCCGGAGGAGGGGCCGGACGATCCCCCGGACGGAGTGGGCGAGGTCGTCCCGGGATCCGAGCCCGCTCCGCTGGTGCCGCCCGCTCCGCTCGTGCCGCCCGTGCCCGTGCCGGAATCCGACGGCGTGGTCGGACCACCGCCGCTCTCGGGCGGGCTGTCGGACGGCGTCGACAGGACGACCGACGTGCCCCAGGCGACCTGGCTGCCCTCGGCCGGCCGGGACGCCGTCACCTGGGCGTCGTCGGCCGGCAGGGTGTCACCGGCGTACGACATGCCCAGCCCCGCGTCGGTCAGCCGCCGGGTCGCCTCGGCGAAGGTCATGCCGGTGACCGGTGGCACGGCGTGCTTCTGCTGGGTGTCGAAGGACTTGTCCTGGCTGCCGTCGCTGCCCACCGGGCGGGCGATCCCCCGGTCGGGGTTGTGCACGTCGACGAGCTGGAGCTTGTGGATCTCCCGCGCCCCGGGCGGCGGCTCGACCACCACGACGTGGTCCTGCCGGTAGTCGGCCCATTTCTTGTTGCCGTTCTTGAACCGCACGTCGGTCTTCGAGGCCTTTCCCTCGAAGGGGAGCAGCGGATTGCCGCAGGAGCACTTCACCGCGGGCAGTCCCTGTTGGTCGACCAGAATGGCGATTCCGGCCTGCAGCAGTGCGGCGTACGAAACCGCCTTGCCGTTCTTGTAGTCGTGATTCGTCACGAGAGTGTCGTGACGCAGTACGACGGGTGTGAGTTGATCGATGTAACTCGGGATCTGATCGGTGCTTATATGCAGGACCCGCGCCCATTCCTGGGCCTTCGCCGAGTTCTTGGGGTCGGTGAGGAATTTCTTCAACTTCGCCACGGCGCAGGTGCCGGGTTTCGTGGTGCCGCCCCACACGCCGGTGCCTGTGCCTGGCGCGGTACCGGGTTCCGGCGCCGGTGAACCGCTTCCGCCGCTGCCGTCAGGGGCCCCGCCGTACAGCCCGGGGCTGTTACTGGCCTGCACACCACCGCTGGGCCGGGCCTCGGGCAGATGGATGTCCGTGCCGAGCTGTCGGTCCTCCTTGAAGAAGGGGGACACCGAGGAAACCCCCGCCGCCACGGCCCGCACTACGAACAACTGATCGGATTTGCTGCATCCGCTGACTATCAGTACGGAAACCAGCAGTAGAGCGAGCCTTCGGGCGACGGAAATCCCCGCCCTTTGCATGGACACACGAATTGACATGACCGCTCCCCCTGCGGTTTCCCCCGTTGTCCCCCCATGCTACTGAACCGAAAAGCCCTGCACGCAAGGTGAATTGCAAAGTTAATTCAGCGGCCGCGTGCGTTGAGTGAGGCCAGATAGGCGTTGTACGCCTCGAGTTCCTTGTCGCCGTCGCGGTCGGCGGCCCGGTCCGTGCGGCGGGCCTGCCGCTTCTCGGAGGCGTACCACTGGAAGAGCAGCGCGATCAGCACGAGGACGGAGGGGATCTCGCTGAACGCCCAGGCGATGCCGCCCGCGGCGCTCTGGTCGGAGAGCGCGTCGATGCCGAGCGATGCGGGCGGGTTCTTGTACGTCTCCACCATCGGCGCGGACGCCATCATCAGCGCGATACCGAAGAACGCGTGGAACGGCATGCCCGCGAACAGCTCCAGCATCCGCATCAGATAGCCCGGCCGGTGCGGTCCGGGGTCGACGCCCATGATCGGCCAGAAGAAGACCAGGCCGACGGCGAGGAAGTGGCACATCATCGCGATGTGCCCGGCCTTGGAGCCCATCAGGAAGTCGAAGATGGGGGAGAAGTACAGCGCGTACAGGCTCGCGATGAACAGCGGGATCGTGAACGCGGGATGCGTGATGATCCGCATGTAGCGGCTGTGCAGGAACATCAGCAGCAGTTCACGCGGACCCTTGTTGCCTCGCGTGGCGGCCACCGGCAGTGCGCGCAGCGCCAGTGTGATCGGCGCTCCGAGCAGGATCAGGATCGGCGAGAGCATGCTGATCACCATGTGCTGCACCATGTGCACGCTGAACATGACCATGCCGTAGTCGTTCAGCTTGGTGCACATCACGAGCATCACGGTCAGCACGCCGAGCACGAAGGCGATGGTCCGCCCGACCGACCACTTGTCACCGCGCCGCGCGAGCCGCACGACTCCCCAGCCGTACAGGCCGAGTCCCACCAGGCAGGCGACGAGGAAGAACGGGTCCGCGGACCACTCGAGCCCCCGCCCCAGCGTGAACGGCGGCAGATCCATGGTCATGCCGTGCCCGCTGTGATCCATCCGCCGGCTCCTGATTCGTACGTTGTGCGCTGTCTGTCCGAACCAGAGTAGGACTGACCCCGGCCACGACGGTGACCGGGGTCAGCGCAGCACGAACGAACCCTCAGAGCACGCACTCCGCTTCCGCGTACCGCTCCTCAGGAACCGTCTTCAGGCTCTCCACCGCCTCCGCGAGCGACACCATGACGATGTCGGTCCCGCGCAGCGCGGTCATCTTCCCGAAGTCGCCGCGATGCGCGGCCTCCACGGCATGCCAGCCGAACCGCGTGGCGAGCACGCGGTCGTACGCCGTCGGCGTCCCCCCGCGCTGGACGTGCCCGAGGATCACCGGCCGCGCCTCCTTGCCGAGGCGCTCCTCCAGCTCCAGGGAGAGCTGCCGGGCGATGCCGGCGAAGCGCTCGTGCCCGTAGACGTCCTTGCCGCCCTCGTCGAACTCCATGGTGCCCGGGCGAGGCTTCGCCCCCTCCGCGGCGACGACGATCGCGAACCGCTTGCCCGCCTCGAAGCGCTCGCCGACCCGCGCGGCCAACTCCTCGATGTCGAAGGGGCGTTCGGGGACGACGATGGCGTGCGCGCCCGCGGCCATGCCGGAGTGCAGGGCGATCCAGCCGGTGTGGCGGCCCATGACCTCCACGATCAGCACCCGCTGGTGGGACTCGGCGGTGGTCTTCAGCCGGTCCAGGGCCTCGGTCGCGACGCCGACGGCCGTGTCGAAGCCGAAGGTCACGTCCGTGACGGCGATGTCGTTGTCGATGGTCTTCGGCACGCCGACGATCGGCAGGCCGTTGTCCGAGAGCAGCCGGGCCGCCTTCAGCGTGCCCTCGCCGCCGATCGGGATGATCGCGTCGAGGCCGAGCTCCTCGACATGGCCCTTGGCCCGCTCCACGCCGTCACGCAGCTGCGCGGGCTGGACCCGGGAGGAGCCGAGGATCGTGCCGCCGCGAGCCAGGATGCCGCTCACCGCGTCGAGGTCGAGCTTCAGGTAGTCGCACTCCAGAAGCCCCTTCCAGCCGTCCCGGAAGCCGATGACCTCGTCGCCGTGGTCGACGACGGCGCGGTGCACGACGGACCGGATGACGGCGTTCAGGCCGGGGCAGTCGCCGCCGGACGTGAGGACACCAATGCGCATAGCCCGAAATACCTTCTCAACGTGGGCCGGGTACCGGACCACGCTGTCCGGCTGGAATCCCGGTCACCCTACCGGCGGGACGGGGTGGTGCCGTAGCGGGCGTCCGCCTGGTGGACGCGGCCGCACAAGTGAGCGGACACCCGGTCAGGCGGGCCCGACCTGGGTACACCGTGCCGGATACGCCTAGGGCGCGCTTGAGGTATCCCTCGAGCGCGCCCTGTGGACATCCGTACCGTTTGTCCGTTGTTGGCCGACCGTTCAGGCGGGCTGCTGTGCCGCGGAGATGCGCTCGCCACGGAGCGCCTCGTACCAGCGGTCGTCGATCGGCGGCAGCGCGTTCACGTCGAGCGCCAGCTTCAGCAGCAGGTCCGCGATCTGCGGGTTGCGGGCGAGCACGGGCCCGTGCATGTACGTGCCGAAGACCGTGTCGTTGTACGCGCCCTCGGTGCCGTCGCCGGTGCCGTTGCCCTTGCCGAGCCGCACCTGCGCGAACGGACGCGCGGTGGGGCCGAGGTGGGTGACGCCCTGGTGGTTCTCGAAGCCGGTCAGCTGCGGCAGGCCGAGGCGCGGGTCGATGTCTCCGAGTACGTCGCCGACGCACCGCTCGCCCTCGCCGCGCGTCGAGACCACGTCGAGCAGGCCGAGGCCGGGCTCACGCTGCCCGAGGTCGTTGATGAACTCGTGGCCGAGGATCTGGTAGCCGGCGCAGACCGAGAAGACGATCGCGCCGTTGCCCACCGCGCGGTGCAGACCGCCGTCGCGGCGCAGACGCTCCGCGGCGAGCCGCTGCGGCCGGTCCTCGCCGCCGCCGATCAGATAGATGTCGCCGGAGGTCGGGATCGGCTGGTCGCTGCGTACGTCGAGACGGGCGACGTCGAGACCACGCTGGCGGGCCCGGCGCTCCACGACGAGGGCGTTGCCCTGGTCGCCGTAGGTGCTCAGCAGGTCCGGGTAGATCCACACCAGGCGCAGGCTGTTGTCACTCATTCTCTTGGTCCTCCGTGGCTGCTCAGTTGCCGACACGACGCCTCAAATCCTGGAATGCGGTGTAGTTCGCGATGACCTCGATGCGACCGGGCGGGGCGAGCTGCACCGCCTGGTCGAGGTTCTCGCAGACCTGGAAGGACTGGTTGGCGACCTCGAGACGCACGGCGAGGTCGAGCTTGCGGTCGCCGAGCACGAAGATGGGGTGCCCGGTCAGACGGGTGTAGTCGACGTCCCACAGCCAGGAGGTGTCGGTGCCGTCGGCGCCCCGCGCGTTCACGGACAGGATGACCGGGGTCGGCGGCGGGTCGATCAGGGAGAACGTCTCGAGCCAGCCCGCGGGGTTCTTGGCGAGCAGCAGACGCAGGTCGCGCTGCATGAACTGCACCACGTCGTAGCGTCCGGCGACCGCCTGCACCTGGTACATGCGCTCCAGGGCGACCTGCGGGGGCACCCCGAAGACCGCGGCGACGGCGGCCGACGAGGCGGCGTTCGCCTTGTTGGCCCGGCCGGGCAGCTGGAGGTGGATCGGCCACGCGGAGCCGTGCGGGTCGAGGACGTGGTCCCCGGACAGCGCCCAGGTCGGCGTCGGACGGCGGAAGCCGCAGTCGCCGCAGAACCAGTCGTCGCCGGGGCGCTGCATCACACCGCCGCAGGACGGGCAGGACCAGGCGTCGTCCTTCCACATCTGACCGGCCGCCACCCACATGACGTTCGGCGAGGAGGAAGCGGCCCACACGACGAGCGGGTCGTCGGCGTTGGCGACCACGACGGCCTTGGAACCGGCCAGGCCCTCGCGCCAGTGCTCGGCCATCATCCGGGTCTCGGCGGCCCGGTCGAGCTGGTCGCGGGAGAGGTTGAGCAGCGCGATGCACTTCGGGTCGGTGTCGCGGGCGACACCCGCGAGGTACTTCTCGTCGACCTCGATGACCGCGAACTTCGCGTCCGAACCCCCGGCGAGAGCCGAGGTGATACCGGCCGGCATGTTGGCGCCCAGCGCGTTGGACACGACCGGGCCCGCGGCGCGCAGCGCCTCCGCGATCAGCCGGGTGGTCGTGGTCTTGCCGTTGGTCGCCGACACCAGGATCACGTCCAGGTGGGTGGCGAGCCTGGCCAGCAGATCGGGGTCGAGCTTGAGTGCCACCCGGCCGCCGATCACCGATCCGCTGCCGCGTCCGGCGGCCCGCGAGACGGCCGCCGCCGCCTTGCCCGCCGTCACGGCCAGCTTGGCCCGCGGCGTCAGCGGGTCCGAGTTGCCTGACATCGTTTCTCGATCCTCCTTGCGTACGCGCCGCGCCTCTGCCCCCGGCACCGTGTGGGCCTCAGCCTATCGAGATCCACTCACGTGCCCGAATCGCGGCACCTCCACGGTGCCCGCGCGACATTCGCGCGCCCATGAGGACCGTACCCTTGCCGCCATGCGACACGGCTCCATCCCCGGCACCCGAGGGCGCGTCCGGCCGGTGACTCTGCTCGGCGACCCCGTTCTGCACACACCGTGTGAAGACGTCACGGACTTCGGTCCCGAACTCGCCCGACTCGTCGAGGACATGTTCGCGACGATGTACGCCGCCCAGGGCGTCGGCCTCGCCGCGAACCAGATCGGCGTCGCCTCGCGGGTCTTCGTGTACGACTGCCCGGACGACGAGGACGTCCGCCATCTGGGACACGTGGTGAACCCCCGTCTCGTCGAGGCGGACGGATTGGTGCTGCGCGGGCCGGAGGGCTGTCTCTCCCTGCCCGGCCTGGAGGCGGGGACGGAGCGGTACGACCACGCCGTTGTCGAGGGTTTCACGGTGGACGGGGAGCCGGTGCTGGTCCATGGCACGGGGTGGTTCGCCCGGTGCCTCCAGCACGAGTACGACCACCTGGAGGGTGGTCTGTACGTGGACCGGCTGAGTGGGTGGCGCCGACGCCGGGTGATGAGGCAGGCGGCGCGGGCGTCTTGGGGGCGCTGAGCTTTGTCGGCCGGCTGCGCGTTGTTTTCGGCTGAGCGCGCGGTTCCACGCGCCCCTGGAGGGGCGCCGACCTGAGCGCCCCGCTTTGAGGGGCGCGGGGAACCGCGCGACCAGCCACGAAAAACCCGCAGCCGGCACCCGGCCTCAGAACCCAGGACCCCCGACACGATCGCCGGCCGCGGCCAGCCGGCCCCACAGCAGGTCGGCCAGACTCCGTACCAACTCGGCCCGGGAGCAGGGCTGCTCACCGAGCCACCAGTCCCCGGCGGCATGCATCATGCCGACGATCCCGTGCCCCCACACCCGCGCCAGCTGCTGACTGCCCGGTCCGAGATCCACCCGTTCCTCGATGACCTCGGCCAACTCCTCGCCCATGCGGCGCAGCAGCGGCGCGGAGTGCTTCCCCAGGTCGAAGCCCTGGTCGGCGGACGAGGCGCCCTCCGTGGGGTGCATCAGGAAGCGGTAGACCTGAGGGTGCGCCTCGATGGCCGCGAGGTACGTGTCGAGTGTGGCCTCCACCCGCTCCCGGCGCTCCGCGGGCGCGTCCAGCGCGGCCCGCAGCGCTCCGAGGAGGGCGTCGGTGTGCCGCTTGGCCAGGGCCGCGTAAAGTCCACCCTTGTCGCCGAAGTGGCGGTACAGGATCGGCTTGGTGATGCCCGCCTCGGCGGCGATGGCGTTCATCGAGGCCCCGGGGCCGTCGCGGAGCACCACTCTGTCGGCGGCCTCCAGCAGCTCGCGCCGGCGGCGGTCGGCGGACCTCTGCTGATCGGTCCGCTGTGTGGTGTCCATGATCTCTCCCCACCCGTGGTGATTCGGTGACGCCTGCGCAAAGTAACACTCATCGGCCCATGCGTATCGAACGGGCAGCCGAGCGGAACGCGGGAGTTGACTTTTACTACTGATCAGTAACAGACTCCAGTTACCGCAAGTAACACTTTAGTGCAGTGCTGGAGGGGACATGGCCGAGTTCACCATGGAGCTCAACGACGAACAGAGGGAGGTCCGCGACTGGCTCCACGGGTTCGCCGCCGATGTGATCCGCCCCGCGGCCGCCGAGTGGGACGAGCGCGAGGAGACTCCCTGGCCGGTCATCCAGGAGGCCGCGAAGGTCGGCATCTACTCCCTGGACTTCTACGCCCAGCAGTACTTCGACCCGACCGGTCTCGGCATACCCATGGCCATGGAGGAGCTGTTCTGGGGCGACGCGGGCATCGCCCTGTCGATCGTCGGCACCGGCCTCGCCGCCGTGGGCGTCCTCGCCAACGGCACCGAGGAGCAGATCGGCACCTGGATCCCGCAGATGTATGGCGACGCGGGCGATGTCAAGGTCGCGGCCTTCTGCTCCTCCGAGCCCGACGCCGGCTCCGACGTCGCCTCGATGCGCACGCGTGCCGTCTATGACGAGGCCAAGGACGAGTGGGTGCTCAACGGCACCAAGACCTGGGCGACCAACGGTGGCATCGCCAATGTCCATGTCGTCGTCGCGGTCGTCGACCCGGACCTCGGCTCCAAGGGGCACGCCTCCTTCATCGTGCCGCCGAACACGCCGGGCCTCTCCCAGGGCCAGAAGTTCAAGAAGCACGGCATTCGTGCCTCGCACACCGCCGAGGTGGTCCTCGACAACGTTCGCATCCCCGGTTCCTGCCTGCTCGGCGGCAAGGCGAAGCTGGACGAGCGCCTGGCCCGCGCCCGGGAGCGCGCCAAGGCGGGTGGCGGCGAGCGGGTGAAGAACGCCGCGATGGCCACGTTCGAGGCGTCGCGTCCGGCCGTCGGGGCCATGGCGGTGGGCACGGCCCGCGCCGCGTACGAGGTCGCCCTCGACTATGCGATGACGCGTGAGCAGTTCGGGCGTCCGATCATCGACAATCAGGGTGTCGCGTTCCAGCTCGCCGACATGCGTACGTCGGTCGATGCGGCGCGTCTGCTGGTGTGGCGGGCTTCGTGGATGGCGATCAACGGGAAGCCGTTCACCGCGGCCGAGGGGTCGATGTCCAAGTTGTTCGCCAGTGAGACGGCGAAGAAGGTCACCGGTCAGGCGATCCAGATCCTGGGTGGAAATGGCTACACCCGCGAGTATCCGGTGGAGCGGATGCATCGGGATGCGGCCATTTACACCATTTTCGAGGGTACGAGTGAGATCCAGCGGTTGGTGATCGCCCGGACGCTTTCCGGGATGCCGATTCGGTAGTCACCCCGCGCCCCCGAGAAGCGGCGCCGTGGCTAGCGGTGTTTCAGAGGGGTGAGCTGCTCGATGTCGTATCGCGCCCTCAGTTCCTCGATGGCCGCGTGGTCGGGTGGGCCGCCCGAACCCAGGATCTCCAGCAGCTCCTCGAAGTAGCGCTCGTGGTCCGGGGGCGGGGAGGCCTGGAAGAACATCTTCGCCTGGGTCTCGGTGGGGTTGGCGAAGGCGTGGGGACAGCCCGGGGGCACGACGATGACCGTGCCCGGGGTTGCCCGTACCGCCCGGTTGCCCGAACTCGACTCCCACTTCTGCCAGTTGTCGGGGGTCCGGATCCGGGGCTCGAAGGCGAGCACGTCCAGCTCGCCTTCGAGCACGTAGAACAGCTCCTCGCTGCGCGAGTGCACATGGGCGCCCACGTCGAAGCCGGGCGGTACCAGCACCTCGAAGGTGGACGCGGTGCGCGAGTGCGAGCCGGTCACCTTGAACGTCACGTGCTGGGCGGGGGTTTGTACGATCCGGCCGTGACCCGGTGGTACGAGGAGTCCTTCGGTCATGGTCATCGTTCGCTCACCACGTCACGGGCAGAGCCTCGGGGCCACGGATCAACGCGCCTTTCCTGAACGGGACCTGACTTGGGGGGACGGCGAGCCGCAGCCCCGGCATCCGGTCCAGAAGCGCGTCCACCAGGAGTTCCGACTCCAGCCTGGCCAGCATCCCGCCCGGGCAGTAGTGCGGGCCGAAGCCGAACGCCACGTGCGGGTTGGGGCTGCGCTCGAAGTCGATGTGCTCCGGGTCCGGGAAGACCTCCGGGTCGCGGTTGGCGGCCAGGTACGAGACGTAGACCGGATCGCCGGCCCGGATCAGTACGCCGCCGATCTCGACGTCCTTCCTCGCGATCCGTGACAGGCCGACCATGTTGCGGTGCGGGATGTAGCGCAGCAGCTCGTCGATGGCCTGGGGGCGGATCCGGGGGTCGGTGCGCAGCCGGTCGGCCAGCGCCGGGCGGGTCATGAGCAGGTAGAACATCTGCCCGCTGTTGTTCGTGACCGCCTCGCCGCCGATCTGGAGGAGGACGGCGAGTCCGACGGCCTCCTCCAGATCGATCTCGTCCCGGCCCGCGGCGGCGCCCAGCAGCGAGGTGACGTCCTCGTCCCTGCTGTGGTTCCGGGCGCCGATGAGCTTCCTGAAGTAGGCGCCCATCTCGTCCTTGGCCTTCTCGCTGACCTCGGCGCCGTGCGCGGAGGACAGGATCAGCTGCGTCCAGGTGTGCATGCCCTGCCGGTCGTCGGGCGGGACGCCCATCAGTTCGCAGATGACCGAGATGGGGAAGGGAGTGAGGACCGCCTCGGTGAGATCGGCGGGCGGTCCGACCCGCAGCAGCTCGTCGACCATCTCGTCGAGCGTGCGCCGGGCCTTGTCGCGGACCCGCTCCACCCCGCGTGCCGTGAAGGCCGCGGCCACCGAGCGGCGCAGCCGGGTGTGGTCGGGCGGGTCCAGGAAGCCCACCGCGCCGCGGGCCGGGATGAAGTGCGGGGCGAGCCGGGTGACCTGCTGGTCCAGGACCGCCTCGCGGCCGAACCGTGGGTCGTTGGTGACCTTGCGCACATCCTCGTGGCGGGTCACCAGCCAGGCCCAGCCCTCGCCGTTGGGCAGCTGGATCCGGGTGACCGGTCCCTCGCGCATCAGCTCGGTCAGGACCGGGTCGAAGTCCACGCCCTTCAGGTCGAGGGCGGGCCAGTGCCGGACAGGCGGCAGTGGTCCGGTGATCGTCTTCTCGGTCATTTCCGTTCACACCGTCTCGTTATTGGTGTCCTGCCAGCGGCCCAGGGCCATCTCCGCGGTGATGCCGGGGCCGAAGCCCGCGAGCAGTCCGCGTGCGGAGTGCTCGGCGCCGCCCTCGTCGAACAGCCGGCGCAGCGCGTCCAGGACGACGGCGCTGGCGATGTTCCCGTACTCGGTGAGGGTGGCCCGGCTGAAGCGGAAGGCCTCCGGCGGGACCTCGAGGAACTTGCTGAGGTCGTCGAGGATCCTGGGGCCGCCCGCGTGGATGATGTAGAAGTCCAGTTCGGAGGCGTCCCAGTCGTGCTGTCGCGCGAGGGCGTGGAGGGCGGGGGCGAGCGGTTCCATCGTTCCGGGAACCCGCTTGTCCAGCAGGAAGTGGAAGCCCGTGGCGCGGACGTCGTACATGATCCAGTCCTCGGTCTTGGGGACCAGGTACGAGCCGTTGCGCTCCAGGTGGACGCCGGTGCCGCCGTTGCCGCGGACGACGGCGGCGGCTATGCCGTCGCCGAACAGGCCGTTGCAGAGCAGCGAGCCGACGCTGAGATCGGTCGGCTGGTAGCAGAGCGAGCAGAACTCGCAGGCCACGATGAGTGCGTTGGCGTCGGGGTACGCCGTGCAGAAATCGTGGGCCCGGTTGATCGCGGCGCCGCCTGCCGCGCAGCCCAGCTGGGCTATGGGTATTTGCCGGGTGTCGCTGCTGAAGTCCATCGTGTTGATCAGCCAGGCCGTGAGCGAGGGCATCATGAACCCGGTGCACGAGACGTAGATGATCATGTCGATGTCGGTGGTGAGCAGCTCGGCGTCATCCAGCGCCCGCTGTATGACGGCGGGGACGCGGGCCTTGGCCTCACTCTCGTAGACCTTGTTGCGTTCTTCGAAGCCCGGGTGTTTCAGCGTCTCCTCGATGGGCTGCACGATGTGCCGGGTTTGGACACCGGTGTTCTCGATCAGTCGGAGTGCCAACGGCAGTTGCGGGTGGTCCTCGTGACGGGAGCGAGCCAGCTCCAGCGTCTCCTCCATCGTGATCACGTATTCCGGTACGGAGACCGAAGGTCTGCACAAAGTCGCCATGACGCGCGCCTTCTTTCGCCTTCCGGGGAACTCTCGTCCCCCGGCGGAAGAGTGGTTCACCCTCGGGGGTGGTTCACCCACAGGGGTGGTCCACCCACGATCACCCGGAAGCGTGGGGATCTCTCGTCGGGTTACTCCATTCCGGGGATTTTTGGGAGGCCGCAGGAGTACGAGGGAAGAGGCCCCGGGACGGCCGAACCGAAGGAGTACGCCATGGTGCGCACGGCCAGGGAACTGCTGGAGGACACCACGGGGAAGCTCGCCCCGGACCCCCACGCCAACCGGCTGTTGCCCCTCATCGCCCGGGGCGCGGCCCAGCGTTCCACGCTCGCCGCCCTCGCCCTGGAACAGCGCCATGTGATCGCCGCGGACCGCCGCGCGTTCCTGCATCTGGTCGAGCGTCCCGACGTCGAGCCGCAGAGCGCCGCCTTCTTCACCATGCTCGCGGAGGGTGAGGCTCTGGCTCAGGGCAAGCTGGATGTGTTCGCCGCCGCCTGCGGGGTGGACGAGGCGAGGGCGGCGTCCTACGAGCCGCTCGCGGACTGCCAGGCCTATCCGGCGTACGTCGCGTGGCTGGCCCTGAACGGCTCACCGGCCGACGTGGTGCTCGCCCTGAGCGGCAACTTCACGACGTGGGGCGGCTATTGCGCGGTGATCGCCGAGGCCCTGCGCCGCCACTACGGCTTCGGCAACGAGGTGTGCGGCTTCTTCGACTTGTTCGCGGCACCCGACCCGGAGCTGGAGCGGAAGGCGCTCACGGCTGTACAGGCGGGGCTGGACGCGGGGCGGATCGGGGAGACCGAGGTCCTCCGGTACGGGCGACTGCTGCAGAGCTACGAGGCGAAGTTCTGGCACGCCCTGTGGGAACTCGACCAGCGGCCGACCTGAGGGCGCGTCGGCCCGGCGCGCGAACCGGGCGGACGCGCGCCGTCAGTCGGACGTCGTCCCGCTGCTGTGCGCGATGCAGGCCACGTCGATGCGGTCGGCGAGCTTGGCGAGTTCGATGGTCAGCGTCGCCACCGTGTCCTCGTCGAGTCCGTCCTGGCCGGCCTCCACCAGGTGCAGCCACCGGCCGCCCACCGTGCGCAGCAGTTTGCTGACGTCGGCGGCCGCCACCTGCAACGTGCCGCGGTCGTCGACGATCAGAGGCAGGGTCACTTCGCGGTTCACAGGGGGATGGTAGCTGCGGAACGCTTACGCTCCGTGCCATACGGTGGTGATGTTGCAGAACTCGCGGATTCCGTGTCCCGACAGTTCACGCCCGTAGCCGGACCGATCGACCCCGCCGAACGGGAAGGCCGGGTGGGAGGCGGTCATCCCGTTGAAGAACACGCCGCCCGCCTCCAGGTCGCGTACGAACCGGTCCGCCTCGGTTTCGTCGTTCGTCCAGACGTTCGAACTCAGCCCGAACGGCGTGTCGTTCGCGAGCGCCACCGCCTCGTCCAGATCGGCGGCGCGGTAGAGCGTGGCGACCGGCCCGAAGGTCTCCTCCTGGTGGACGCGCATCTCGGGGGTGATGTCGGTGAGGATGGTCGGCGCGTAGTACCAGCCGTGCTCCGTGAAGCCTTCGGGGCGCTCGCCGCCGCAGAGCACGGTCGCGCCGTTCTCCACTGCGTCGTCGACGAGTTCCTCCAGGTCACCGCGGCCCTGTTCGGTGGAGAGCGGGCCGATGTCGGTGTCCTCGTCCAGCGGATCGCCGACCTTCAGCGCCTTCATGCCCGCCGTGAAGCGCTCGGCGAAGGCGTCGAACACGTCCGTGTGCACGATGAACCGCTTGGCGGCGATGCACGACTGCCCGTTGTTCTGCACCCGGGCCGTCACCGCGGTCCTCGCCGCCCGGTCCACGTCGGCGGACGGCATGACGACGAACGGGTCGCTGCCGCCCAGCTCCAGCACCGTCTTCTTGACCTCGTCCCCGGCGACCGAGGCCACCGCGCGCCCCGCCGGTTCACTCCCGGTCAGCGTCGCCGCCTTGACCCGGGGATCACGCAGGATGCCCTCCACGGCGCCCGAGCCGATCAGCAGCGTCTGGAAACAGCCCTCGGGGAAGCCCGCCCGGCGGAACAGGTCCTCCAGGTAGAGGGCGGTCTGCGGCACGTTCGAGGCGTGCTTGAGCAGGCCGACGTTGCCCGCCATCAGGGCGGGCGCCGCGAACCTGACCACCTGCCAGAGCGGGAAGTTCCACGGCATGACGGCCAGCACCGGGCCCAGCGGCCGGTAGCGCACCAGGACGCGGGAGGCGCCGGAGTCCTTGGCGTCAGAGTCGGCGGGCTTCTCGTCGGCGAGCAGCTCCTCGGCGTGGTCGGCGTACCAGCGCATCGACTTCGCGCACTTGGCGGCCTCCGCGCGGGCCTGCTTGACCGGCTTGCCCATCTCCGTGGTCATCACCCGGCCGATGTCGTCCCGCTCCTCGTCGAGGAGGTCGGCCGCCCTGTGCAGCAGCCGTGCACGCTCGGCGAAGGACGTGGTGCGATAGTCGCGGAACGTGGTCTCGGCCGTGGCGAGCCTGCGCTCGATCTCCTCGGCGCCGAGCGCGTCGTACGTCTTGAGCGTCTCGCCGTTCGCCGGGTTCACCGTCGCGATGGGCATGGCCGACCTCCTGAAGCGGGCTGTTCTCTGGAACCTGTAGCGGGCTGTTCTCTGGGAGCGGGCTGTTTTCCGACCCTCCCGCGCGGCGCGGTGCGGCGCAACGCGGAGGGCGCGCTCAGTCCGAGTGCTCCGCCAGCCGGTCGAGAAACGCCGTCTGCGCCGGCACGATCAGCTCCGCGGCCCGGTCCAGGCCGAACCATTCCACCCGGTCCAGCTCGGGGAACTCCTGGCGCCGCCCCGACTTCGGCGGCCACTCCATCTCGAAGGTGCCCGGGACCACGCTCGCCGGGTCGAGGTCCGCCTCGATCGCCCAGGCCGTGACGACCTTGCCGTTCTTCTGTCTGACCTCGCCGAGCGGGACGGCCTCGCCGTCGGGCGGCGGCAGCCCCAGCTCCTCCTGGAACTCCCTGCGCGCCGCGTCCCAGGCGGTCTCGTCGGGCTCGTACTCGCCCTTGGGCACGGTCCACGCCCCGGCGTCCCGCCGTGCGAAGAACGGGCCGCCCATGTGGCCGAGCAGCACCTCCGGGCCGTCGTCGGTGCGCCGGTACAGCAGCAGTCCCGCACTGCGCTTCTCCGTCACGGGGCCACCTCCGGGTGCGCGGCGAGCAGGGTCTCGACCGTGTCGGCCTCCGCGGGCGTCTTGTCCTCGCGATAGCGCACCACGCGGGCGAAGCGCAGGGTGACTCCGGCCGGGTAGCGGGTGGACTTCTGCAGACCGTCGTAGGCGATCTCCACGACGAGTTCGGGCCGTACGGTGACCACGTGGCCGCTGTCCTCGACGGCCAGCTCCTGGAGGCGCTCGGTCTGCCAGGCCAGCATCGCGTCCGTCATGCCCTTGAAGGTCTTGCCGAGCATCGCGAAGGAACCGTCCGCGGCGCGGGCCCCGAGGTGCAGGTTGGAGAGCTTGCCGGTGCGCCGTCCGTGGCCCCACTCGGCCGCCAGGACCACCAGGTCGAGGGTGTGCACGGGTTTGACCTTCAGCCACGACGCCCCGCGCCGGCCGGCGCTGTAGGGGGCGTCCAGGGCCTTCACCACCACGCCTTCGTGACCGCGCTCCAGCGTCTCGGCGAGGAATCGTTGTGCCGGGGGGATGTCCTCGGGCCCGTGGGCGAGGGCGCGCCGCACCCGCATCGGCTCGGGCACCAGCCGCGCCAGCTCCGCGTGCCGTTCGGCGAACGGCAGATCCAGCAGATCCAGCCCGTCGACCGACAGCGCGTCGAAGAAGACGGGGGAGACGGGCACGCTCTTCGCGGCCGTGGCCACATCCACCCGCGAGCCCACCCGCCCGGCCGTCTCCTGGAAGGAGCGCGGCCGCCCGTCCTCGTCCAGCGCGATCACCTCGCCGTCCAGGATGAACCGGGTGCCCTTCAACTCCATCGCGGCGGAGGTGAGCTCGGGCAGCCGGTCGGTGATGTCGTCGAGGGTGCGGGTGTAGATCCGTACGTCGTCGCCGTCGCGGTGCAGCTGTACGCGGATGCCGTCGAGCTTCTCCTCGACGGCACACGCGCCCAGCTTCTCCACGGCCTCGGACACGGACGTGGCGCTGTGGGCGAGCATGGGCAGCACCGGGCGGCCCACCGTGAGCCGGAAGTCGTCCAGGGCCCCCGGGCCGTCCGTCAGCAGCGCCTGCGCCACCGTCTGCAGCGATCCGGCGAGCATCACCGCCCGCCGTACGTCCGCGGCGGGCGCGCCGGTCGCCTCGGCGAGCCCCTCGACCGCGACCGCGTCCAGCGCGCCCTGCCGCACCTCACCGGTGAGCAGCCCGAACAGGAACCGCTGCTCGTCCTCGGTGGCCGCCGCCCGCAGCTCGTCCATCAGCCGCCTGCGCTCCGCCTGCGAACCGGCGCCCGTGACCGCGCCGACCGCCGTCAGCCGGGCGTCCACGTCCCGCACCGTGAGCGAGGGCTCGGGCGCGGGCGGCACAGGCCCGCTCAGCAGCTTCCAGCCGATGCCGAGCCGCCCCTGTGGGAGACGGCCCGCCAGATACGGGATCACGATCGGCACGTCGTCCGCGTCGGCGTCCCGGAACAGCTCGGCGAGCAGAGCGGTCTTCCGGGACCGCGCCGAGGTGGCGGCGACCTCCCGGGACACATGGGCGAGCCGGGCGAGCAGCATGGAGCCATGGTGCTACGGAGGGACGCCGTCCACACCCGGGCGGTCAGCTCCGGGGCCTGAAGGGGCGCGGGGAACTGCGCGGCCAGCCACGATGGCGCCGCAGACGATCGACGGCGCGTCCCGGCCCTTCCGGCGGAGCGCTCAGGCGGCGTCGAGGTCGGCGAAGAGCAGCTCGCCGTTGAGCGTGGCCGCCGCCCGGTAGCCCGCGCCCGCGGCGTTCACGACCTGCTCGGCGAAGCCCACCGCGTTGCCCGCAGCCCAGACGCCGGGCACGGTCGTCAGGCCCGTCTCGTCGACCACCGGGTACGTGCCGAACGGGGTCTCGCGCAGTTCGGCGCCCAGCCGCTCGAACAGGTCGTTGCGGGGGACCGCGCGCGGCGCCACGAAGAGCGTCGAGCGGTCGTGGACGGTGCCGTCCGTGAGCCGGACCCCCGTGAGCCGGTCGGCCTCGACGACGAGCCCCGCGACCTCACCGGGCACCACGACGACCCCGGCGGCGGCGAGCCGTCGCGTGTCGTCGGCCGTCAGCTCCCCCTCGGCGACCGTGTGCAGGAAGAGGGTGACGTCCTTCGACCACTGGGAGACCATCAACGCCTGGTGGACGCTCATCGGCGTGGCGGCCAGCACCCCGAAGGACCGGTCGCGGACCTCCCAGCCGTGGCAGTACGGGCAGTGCAGCACGTCCCGCCCGAAGCGCTCGGCGACGCCCGTGACCGTCGGGAGCTCGTCCGCCAGTCCGGTGGCGAGGATCAGCCGCCGCGCGTGCACGGTCGGTCCGGCCGCGAGCGTCACGAGGAACTCGCCGCTGTCCTGCCGGGACACGTCCACGGCCCGGTCCCGGACCAGCTCGACGCCGTACCGCGCGATCTCCTCGCGCCCCGCGGCGAGGAACTCGGCGGGCGGCATGCCGTCCCGGGTCAGATAGCCCTGCAGATGCGCGGCGGGCGCGTTGCGCGGCTCGCCCGCGTCGACGACGAGCGTGCGGCGCCGCGCCCGGCCGAGGACCAGTGCGGCGGACAGGCCGGCCGCGCCGCCTCCGACGACGACGGCCTCGTACCTCTCGGTCATGTCGGTCATGGTGACCACCTCCACCGCAGACGGTCGCCCGACCGGTGCGGCATTGACAAACTGCTTTGCCGAATCTGCAATATGGGCATGAGCAAGGGCATGGATGACGAGGCGCGGACGGACGAGGTGCTGGCCGAGGTCGGGCCGAGGCTGCGGCGC
Organism: Streptomyces sp. NPDC107454; assembly: GCF_055582885.1. NCBI lineage: Bacteria > Bacillati > Actinomycetota > Actinomycetes > Kitasatosporales > Streptomycetaceae > Streptomyces > Streptomyces sp. NPDC107454. The sequence goes on from NZ_JBVJPA010000017.1 coordinate 193,568, forward strand.
ATCCGCAAGGAGCGGGGCGCGACACTCGCCGGTCTGTCCGAGGCGACCGGCATCTCCGTGAGCACGCTGTCGCGGCTGGAGTCGGGGCTGCGCAAGCCCAGTCTGGAGCTCCTGCTGCCGATCGCCCGGGCCCACGAGGTACCGCTGGACGAGCTGGTCGGCGCGCCCCCTGTGCGTGACCCGCGCGTCCGCGCCCAGCCGATCGTGCGCGGCGGCCGCACCCACTGGCCGCTCACCCGGCAGCCCGGCGGACTCCAGGCGTACAAGGTGCTCGAACCGCAGCGCAAGCTCGAACCGGAACCCCGGACCCACGAGGGCTATGAGTGGCTGTACGTGATGTCGGGGCGGCTGCGGCTCGTGCTGGCCGATCATGATGTGGTGCTCGGTCCGGGGGAGGCCGCCGAGTTCGACACGCGGGTGCCGCACTGGTTCGGGTCGACGGGGGAGGGGCCCGTGGAGTTCCTGAGCCTGTTCGGGCCACAGGGGGAGCGGATGCATGTGAGGGCGCGTCCGGCCCGCCCGTGAGGGCGTGACGCACAAGACTGTTCCCTGATCGGCAAGCGACCGCTTAGTATGCGATCGAGCCCGGTCAGACAGAGCAGTCCCGTGGAGGCCCCGCATGCAGGCATGGCAAGTGCACCAGCTCGGCGAACCGAGCCAGGTGATGCAGCTCCAGGAAGTGGAGCGACCGGTGCCCGGTGAGGGGCAGGTCCTGCTCAAGGTGCGCGCGGCGAACATCAACTTCCCGGACGTGCTGATGTGCCGCGGGCACTACCAGGTCAGGCCGCCACTGCCGTTCACGCCCGGTGTGGAGATCTGCGGTGAGACCGAGGACGGACGCCGCGTGCTGGCCAACCCCGCGCTGCCGCACGGCGGTCTCGCCGAGTACGCCGTCGCGGACGTGGCCGCCCTGCTGCCCGCGCCCGACACCCTCGACGACGCCGAGGCCGCGGCCCTGCACATCGGCTACCAGACGGGGTGGTTCGGTCTGCACCGCCGGGCCCGTCTCGAAGCCGGCGAGACGCTGCTCGTCCACGCCGCCGCCGGAGGGGTCGGCAGCGCGGCCGTGCAGCTGGGCAAGGCGGCGGGCGCCACCGTCATCGGTGTGGTCGGCGGCGCCGACAAGGTGGCCGTGGCGCGCGAGCTGGGCTGCGACGTCGTCATCGACCGGCGTACCCAGGACGTCATCGCCGCCGTGAAGGAAGCCACCGGCGGCCGGGGTGCCGACGTGATCTACGACCCCGTCGGCGGTGAGGCGTACACCCAGTCCACCAAGGTCGTCGCCTTCGAGGGCCGGATCGTCGTCGTGGGCTTCGCCAGCGGCTCGATCCCCAGCCCGGCGCTCAACCACGCCCTGGTGAAGAACTACGCGATCCTCGGCCTGCACTGGGGCCTGTACGGCACCAAGAACCCCAAGCTGATCCAGCACTGCCACGAGCAGCTCACCGAGCTGGCCGCGCGCGGCGCCATCAAGCCCCTGGTCAGCGAGCGCGTGCCGCTGGGCGGCGGTGCGGCCGCCGTGCAGCGGGTCGGCGACGGTGTCACCACCGGCCGGGTCGTCGTGGTGCCCTCTCTCGAGAACGGAGCAGCCGCATGACCGACGCAGCCGAACTGCGCACCCGTACGAAGGAGTTGCTGGCGGCGCACCCGCCCGCGACCACGGACCGCCTCGACTTCCTCAAGGCCCGTTTCGACGCCGGACTCGCCTGGGTGCACTACCCCGAGGGCCTCGGCGGGCTCGGCGCCCCGCGCACCCTCCAGGCCGTCGTGGACGCCGAACTGGAGGCCGCCGGCGCCCCCGACAACGACCCGCGGCGCATCGGCATCGGCCTCGGCATGGCCGCGCCGACCATCCTCGGCTTCGGCACGGAGGAACAGAAGCGGGACTTCCTGCGGCCGTTGTGGGTCGGCGAGGAGGTCTGGTGCCAGCTCTTCAGCGAGCCCGGCGCCGGGTCCGACCTGGCCGCGCTCGGTACGCGTGCCGTCCGGGAGGGCGACGGCTGGGTGGTCAACGGGCAGAAGGTGTGGACCTCCAGCGCCCACGTCGCCCGCTGGGCCATCCTCATCGCCCGCACCGACCCGGACGTGCCCAAGCACCGCGGCATCACGTACTTCATCTGCGACATGACCGACCCGGGCGTCGAGGTGCGGCCGCTGCGCCAGATCACCGGCGAGGCCGAGTTCAACGAGGTCTTCCTCACCGACGTCCGCATTCCCGACGCGCACCGGCTGGGTGAGGTCGGCGACGGCTGGCGGGTCGCGCAGACCACGCTCATGAACGAGCGCGTCTCCATCGGCGGTATGCGCATCCCCCGCGAGGGCGGCATGATCGGCCCGGTCTCCAGGACCTGGCGCGAGCGTCCCGAACTGCGCACCCACGATGTGCACCAGCGGCTGCTGAAGCTGTGGGTGGAGGCCGAGGTCGCCCGGCTCTCCGGCGAACGGCTGCGTCAGCAGCTCGTCGCGGGCCAGCCCGGCCACGAGGGCTCCGGGATGAAGCTGGGCTTCGCCCGCCTCAACCAGGAGATCAGCGGCCTCGAGGTCGAACTCCTCGGCGAGGAGGGCCTGCTGTACGACGACTGGACGATGCGCCGACCGGAACTGGTCGACTTCACCGGCCGCGACGCCGGCTACCGCTATCTGCGCTCCAAGGGCAACAGCATCGAGGGCGGGACCAGCGAGGTCCTGCTGAACATCGTCGCCGAACGCGTGCTGGGCCTGCCGTCCGAGCCGCGCACCGACAAGGACGTCGCGTGGAAGGACCTCGCCCGATGAAAACGACGACTACGACGACAACGACGCCTGCGCCGACGACACAGAGCGCCCAGCCCGATCTGCTGTACTCGGAGGAGGAAGAGGCGCTGCGTGCCGCCGTCCGTGACCTCCTCTCCGACCACTGCGACACGGCGGGCGTCATCACCCGCACCGAGACGGACACCCCGCACGATCCCGAGCTGTGGAAGGCGCTCTCGGACGGGATGGGCCTGGCGGGCCTGCTCGTACCCGAGTCGCTGGGCGGCCAGGGCGCCACCCACCGCGAAGTCGCCGTGGTACTGGAGGAGTTGGGGCGTGCGGTCGCGCCGGTGCCGTATCTGACCAGCGCCGTCGTCGCCACCGAGGCGCTGCTGGCCTGCGAGGGCGAGGAGGCCGCCGCGCTGCTGACGGCGCTGGCATCGGGACGGACGATCGGCGCGCTCGCCGTCGCACTGTCCGTGGCACCCGGCGGCGCCCACCGGGCCGTACGGAACGAGAACGGCTTCCTGCACGGGGAGCTGACGGGGATCGCGGACGCGGCGGTGGCCGACGTGCTGCTGGTTCCGGCGGACGACGGCGGGCTGTACGCGGTGGACGGGGACGCAGTGACGGTCACCCCGCAGGTGTCCCTCGACCTCACCCGGCCGCTCGCCAGGGTCACCTTCGACGGGGTGCGGGCACGTCGGCTCGGCGCCGCCGAACCCGCCGTACGACGGGCCCTGCGCAGCGGCGCAGGACTGCTCGCCTCCGAGCAACTCGGCCTCGCCGACTGGTGCTTGACCGAGACGGTCCGCTACCTCAAGGAACGCAAGCAGTTCAACCGGCCCGTCGGCGGCTTCCAGGCGCTCAAGCACCGGCTCGCGCAGCTGTGGCTGGAGGTCGTCAACACGCGCGCCGCCGCCCGCGGTGCCGCCGACGCGCTCGCGACGGGCAGCGCGGACACCGACGTGTCGGTCGCCGTCGCGCAGGCGTACGCGGCGCCCGTCGCCGTCCACACCGCCGAGGAGGCCCTCCAACTGCACGGGGGCATCGGGATGACCTGGGAGCACCCGGTTCACCTCTATCTGAAGCGGGCCAAGGCGGACTCGATCGCGTACGGCACGGCGGGAGCCCACCGCGCCGCGCTGGCCGAACTGGTGGACCTGCAAGCCCCCTGACGTACATCCGCCAGAGGCCCGCCCCACCAGGGGCGGGCCTCTGCGTGTGCGCACCGCGGGTGAAGTGAACGGACAGCGGCAGTCCGGCCAACTCCCCTCAGCTCAAGGTTTGTTGGGCCTCCGAGGACCGCATACTCGCTGAGTTCCGTAGCGCACCCCTCAGGGAGGCAGAGCATGGCCCTCACCACCCGTCGCAGAGCCCTCACCACCCTCGGCGCCGCCCTAGCGGGCTCGGTCGCCCTGCCCGCCTCGCGGGCACTGGCGGGGGAGGAGAAGCACCACACGCGCCCCCTGTGGCGTGCCCACGCGCACAACGACTACGAGCACCCGCGCCCCCTGTTCGACGCCCTCGACCACCGCTTCGGCAGCGTCGAGGCCGACATCTACCTCGTCGGCGACCAACTCCTCGTCGCCCACGACCCGGTCGACCTCGACCCGACCCGCACCCTCGAATCCCTCTACCTCGCGCCCCTCGCCGCCCGTGTGAGGGCCAACCACGGCTCGGTCTACCGGGGATACCGGGGGCCCCTGCAACTCCTCATCGACATCAAGACCGAGGGCTCGTCGACGTACCTCGAACTCGACCGCCATCTGAGCCGCTACCCGCACCTGTTCACCACCTACGCGCACGGCCGGGTGCGCCCGGGGCCGATCACCGCGGTGATCTCCGGCGACCGCGCCGCCCGTACGCCCATGGAGGCGCAGAGCGTGCGGCGCGCCTTCTACGACGGCCGGCTCACCGACCTCGGCAGCGCGGCCCCGGCCTCCTTCATCCCGCTGATCTCGGACAACTGGACGCTCAACTTCACCTGGCTGGGCGACGGTCCGTTCCCCGACGCCGAGCGTGCGAAGCTGCGCGGCATCATCGCGGCGGCGCACCGGCGCCACCAGAAGGTGCGGTTCTGGGCCACACCCGACCTGGCGGGCCCGGCGCGCGAGGCCCTGTGGGGCGAACTACTGGCCGCCGACCTCGACTACTTCAACACCGACGACCTCGCCGGGCTCGAAGCCTTCCTCGACGCGCACGAGTAGACGCGTGTGCGCAAGACGCACGCGAGCGGACGCGCCCGAGCAGGTGCACGCGCTGGTGTGCGAGTGGGCGTAGACATCACACGTTCGGAGGACACGTCAGCCGCCCGGACGAACCCTCCGCTACGCGACACTTGCGGCCGAAAGCCGCGGTGTCGACGTGGCGGAGGAGGTTGACGATGGCCATTTCCATCTCTGTGGTGGTACTGCTCCTGATCCTCGCGGTGGTCTTCCTGCGCAACGGCGCGCTGAAACCCTCGCACGCGGTGGTCTGCGTACTGCTCGGCTTCTATCTGTCGAGCACCAGCATGGGCCCGACCATTCAGAACGGGCTCACCGCGACGGCGGACATCGTGAGCAGCCTGCGCCCCTGACGTGCGGGTCCAGGTGCCTGTCAGGCCCTGTGTCAGCTGCCCGAGAACACGCCGATGCCGTTGGGGACCGGGCGTTCGGCGCCGCCGGAGGGGTGGTTGAGGACGCTCACCGCGCCCGCTCCCGGCATCCGCGCGACCATGGTCGTGGAGCCGCCCCCGTCCAGACTGAACGCGTCGACGGAGCCCAACGTCCGCATGGTGTGCGCCACTTCCGCGATGGTCAGTCCGCCGCGGTAGGCGGGGGCGCCGTCGAGGGCGAGCAGAAGCAGACGCCGCCCCTTGTTCGCGATGCCCACGGCGGTCCGTACGGCCGAGGTGGTGTTGTTCAGACCGGGCAGCGGCTGCCCGTGGGTGAGGACCGGATAGCCGCCGATGGCGAAGCGGTACCGGATCCGGGTGCCGGCCGCGACGAGCCAGTGCTGAATGCGGACCGCCTGCCCCTTCACCAGTTCGCGCAACTGCTGCGCGCCCGCCTCGCGCCCCACCAGCACGGTGGTACCGGACGCGATGGGACCGTCGCCGGGTGCGGTGGCCGTCGACACGACCCGGCCGCGGCGGACCGTCACCTCGTAGGTGTCCGCGCTGCAGGGCGCGGCGCGGTCGATGTCGGTGCCGCAGACGGCCCGCTTGCGCGAGACACCGCCCCAGGCCGAGGTGAACGCGCCGATCGAACCCTGCGGCAGCGCGTACTGGTTGAGCCCACCGAGCGCCCACCGCCCCGGGGAGCTGCGCACGGAACCGTCGAGGGCCAGACTGTCCAGCCGCGCCCGGCCGTCCAGGCCCACGCCGAGCACGTTCTTCGTGGTGGTGCCGGGCGGCAGGGCGGGGCCGAAGCGCTGCCCGTCCGGGACCGCCGCCTTCAGGGTACGGCCGTTCGCGATCGCAGGACCCACGGTCGCGCCCGTGGCCTCGACCCCAGGATGCTGGGCCTCGGAGATGTCGAAGAAGTCACCGTTGACGCCGGCGAGGGCGCCCTGCGCCTCGGCCAGCCGGGAGACGGCCGCCCGGGAGGCCACGGCCGCGGAGTGGAGGAGATCGACGCGCACATGACGGTTGCTCAGATCGACGCTCAGTACGTGTGCGCGCGCCACGCCCTGGGCGGCCGGGAGGTCGAACTCCCTGTACGTGATGCCCGGGGCGACGGCCTTGCCGGCGCGAGCCTTCGCGTCCGCGACCGTGCCGTTCCAGGTGTGGGTGCCTTCCACACCGCTGGCCGGTGCCGCCCCCACCAGGGCCGCACCGGCCAGCGCGCTCCATGCCGTGAGAACCGTCAGTGCTGTTCTGAGTCGTCGGTCGCGAGGTGTCACGGTGCCCCCTGAGGTCTCGTCAACTGTCTTGGGACTCAGGGGGATTGCAGCAGACTGTGACGACCTGCGCGGGGCCTAGGCGTCTACGACGCGGGAACGGATGAGAAAACGCACTCCTTCGGGTGCTTCCAGGGAGAAACCGCTGCCGCGGCCCGCCACGACGTCGACGATCAGTCGTGTGTGGCTCCACAGCTCGTACTGGCTCTTCGACATCCAGAACGTCACCGGCTCGTCGAGCCCCTCGACGTCCAGCTCGGCAAGCAGCACGTCGGAGCCGCCGGTGCGGAACTCGCCCTCCGGGTAGCACATGGGCGCACTGCCGTCGCAGCAGCCGCCGGACTGGTGGAACATCAACGGTCCGTGGACCGCCCGCAGCCGCCGCAGCAACTCGGCGGCCGAGGGCGTCAGCTCCACGCGCGGCGCGGCGTCCGTCGTCTTCTGCTGGTCCATGGCGTGTCCCTGCCTTGATGCGCGGAAACGGTGCCACCGCTTCGCGCGGGGGTCGGTCGGTCCGGCCCAGTCAACTCCTGGCTTGGTTGCAGACAGGTTGCACGGCGGCCGCCCGTCAAGGCTGGTGCGTGACTCTCACCTCTACGGTCAGCGTGCCTCTGTTGTCCTCGGAGCAGGATCCGGCGGCGTCGTTGATCCCCAGTTGCAGGGGGCCGTCTTGAGCCGCCCGGAAGGTCAGTTTCCGCCCGACGGTGTGGACAGGGGCGTCCTGACTGTCGGAGAGGCGTGCCAGCAGGGTGCCGAACGGCGCCGCCGGCTTGATCTTGCAGCTCTTCGCCCCGTCAAGTGACTGGTCCGTGAGCGCGTCGTAGCCGGTCGGCCCGGTCACGGGCTTGTTCCGGTAGTCGACCGTCCATTCCCCGGAAACGAACCGTACGGTGACCCGGTCTCCCTGCTGGACGGTCAGTCGGGTCACCGACTGCCAGCCGGTCGTCGACCGGACGACCTGACGGATGGTCGCCGTCGTGGGGTCCTTCTCGAGCGGCAGCACCCCGGTGAGGAAGAGACCGCCGCCGACGCCCGCCGCCAGCACCGCCGTACCGGCCAGTGCCCACCACAGCCGCTTCGGGCCCCTCGGGCGGGACGGCCCCCGGGGCGCGGGCTTGAGGGACGTGGTGTGCAGGGCCGTCGGTACGGGCTCCCCGGCCGGGACGAGTCGCTCCTGGCCGCCGGTCAGGGTGTCCGCGTCGGCCGACGCGGCAGAAGGCCGGAACACGCGCACGGTCGGTGAGGGCAGTGGCCCGGCGTCCGCCTCTCCCGCCGCGACGCGCCGCAGCGCGGAACGCGCGGTGGCCACCGAGGGGCGCTCGTCGGAGGACTTGCGCAGCAGTGCCTCGACGACCGGGCGAAGTGGGCCGAGCCGCTCCGACAGGACGGCTTCCTCGTACGCCACCGCGTGCAGCGTCGCGGGCCGTGCCGGTCTGCGGAACGGGGACTGCCCGCCGCAGACCGTGGTGAGGGTCGCGCCCAGGGACCACAGGTCGGAGGCCGGACCGACCGGCGATCCCATCACCCGCTCGGGTGCCATGTACTCGAGGGAGCCGATCAGTTCACCGGTGGTCGTCAGGAACTCGCCGTCGTCCAGGGCCGCGATACCGAAGTCGGTGAGGACGGCGTCGCCGTCGCGGCGCAGCAGGACGTTGGCGGGCTTGACATCACGGTGCAGGGTGCCGGCCGCGTGCACGGCCTCCAGCGCGTCGAGCAGTTGCACACCCAGGGCGGCGGTGCGCTGCGGCGTGAGCGGCCCGCTCTCGGCGATCCGGTGGGCCAGCGAGGGCCCCTCGACGAGTTCCATGACGATCCACAGCCGGTCCTCGGACTCGACCAGGTCGTGGACACCCACCACATGGGGGTGCGACACCCGGGCGACCGCGCGCGCCTCACGGACCGCGCGGCGCACCCGTATGCGCTGCTCCTCGTCGCCCTGGGTGAGGATGTGCAGTTCCTTGGCCGCGACCGGGCGGTCCAGCAGCTGGTCGTGGGCGCGCCAGACCGTGCCCATCCCGCCTCTGCCGAGAACGTCGTGAAGGAGATACCGACCGGCGATCAGCGGCCCTGAGCCTCGTTCCGAACGCGTTGCCGCCTGGTGATCGCCATCTCCGGGTATCACGCGCTCTCTCACGTTTCCTTCCCGGTGGACTGGGCGCCCGCCGGCCGTCGTTCGTTCGCTCGGTGTTCCGGGCTGAGCATAGCGGAGGGCATTGTGGCGATATGCCGTCAACTCGCGTGCGACTAAGGGCTTTTGTCGGCGCGTGCTCTCCGGATGTCAGGCCGTCTCTCCGTCGAGACCGCGGCGGGAAGGTCACTGACCGCGATGAGCTGTGCAGGGGGTGTCAACGGGCGCCCAGGAGATCGCGCGGTGCCCGGACGCGTTCGGAGGGATCGTCTCCCGCGGCCGTGCGGACTGCCCAGGGGCCGGTGGTCAGGATGCCCAGGGCGAGGACGGCCAGACCGCAGCCGGCGATGATCCACCAGGCGGCCGGGCGTGCCCCGGCGGCGATCACGGCGCCGGTCACCGCGATGCCCAGCGCGGCGCCGACCTGACGGCTGGTCGCGGCGATCGCGGCGGCCACCCCGGCTTGGGCGCGCGGCAGGCCCGAGACCGCTGTGTGGGTGATGGGCGCGTTGACGAAGCCGAAGCCCAGTCCGAACAGTGCGTACGCCGCGTAGAGCAGGATGTCCGAGCGCTCGGCGGAGCGGGTGGCGGCGCCGGCCAGCAGGCCGCCGGCGGTGATGCCGGCCCCGGCGAGCAGCAGCGGGACGCGCGGGCCGCGGCTGCCCACGATCCGCCCGGCCACGGGCGGGCACACCAGTGACAGCACCGCCATCGGCAGCAGGTGCACCCCGGTGCTCAGGGCGCTGAGCCCCAACACCTGTTGCAGGTAGAGGGTGTTGGCGAACAGGAAGCCGCCGAGTGCGGTGAAGGCGCACACCGCCATCACCGTCGCCCCGCTGAAGGGCGCGCTGCGGAAGAGGCGCGGGTCGAGCAGCGGTTCGTCGCGTCGCTTCTCGTAGGGGATGAAGGCGGCCAGTGCGCCGACCGCGGTGATCAGACAGATCACGATGGCGGGGGGAGGTCCAGCCCCGGCCCGGTGCCTCGATGATGGCGTACGTCAGTGTGCCGAGCGCGGCGATCACCAGCAGTTGGCCCACCGGGTCCACCCGGCGGGGCCGTGGCGCGCGTGACTCGGGGACGAACAGGGCGGTGAGCAGGAGCGCGGCCAGTCCGATCGGCACGTTCAGCCAGAACACCGACCGCCATCCGGCCGTCTGGACCAGTACGCCGCCGAGGATCGGCCCGGCCGCCATGCTGATGCCCACCACCCCGCCCCACACGCCGATGGCCCTGGCCCGCTCCCGTGGTTGCGGGAAGGCGTCGGCGAGGATGGCCATGGCGACCGGGGTGAGCATGCAGCCGCCCACCGCCTGCGCCATGCGGAACACGATCAGCCGGTCCAGCGACGGTGCCAGGCTGCACAGCGCCGATCCGCCGGTGAACAACACGAGCCCGAGGAGGAAGACGCGCCGTCTCCCGACGCGGTCGGCCGTGGAGCCGGCCAGGATCAGCAGCGAGGCCAGCACGATGGTGTAGGCGTCGAGGGTCCACTGCAGGCCCGACACGGAGCTGTGCAGGTCTTCCTGTATCGAGGGCAGGGCGACGTTCAGGATGGTGGTGTCGAGACTGACCAGGAGCACGCTCAGACAGCAGACGGCCAGGACCAACGCGGGTCTGCTGCGGTCGGGTTGAGACACGTCGGCCGCCCTTCCCGGGGTCAGTGCCGCGGCCGGTCGGTGGCGTGGGCCTCGGCGAAGTCCCAGAGCACCGGGAGGAACTGCTCGGGCGTCTCGGTCTGGGGCATGTGGCCGGTGCCTTCCAGCAGCCGGAACTCCGCGTCGGGGATGGCCTGTGCGTACGCGCGTCCGTAGCCGGCGTCCACGACCTGATCACTGGCGCCCCACGCGACCAGGGTCGGACGGGTGATCTTGGCGAGGCGGTCGGTCAGGGTGGGGTCGGCCATGGCGTGCGGCCCCGAATACAGCTGCAGGGTCGCACGGTTGGCGGCCATGACCGCGCGCTGCGCCTCGGTCAGCTTGCTGGGATCGAAGCGGAACTTCGAGGGGTCGTGGAAGGACAGGCGGGACAGCTCGACAGGTGTCAGGGAGAAGGTGTCGGCTATCGGGTGGCCGGGGACGGGGATGCCGACGGCGTTGACGAGGGTGACGCTGCTGATCCGAGGGCTGCCCAGGGTCGCGAGTTCGGCGGCGATCCAGCCGCCGATCGAGTTGCCGACAACGGCGACGTCCCGCAGGCCGAGTTCGTCGAGCAGCTGGGCATAGACCTGGGCCAGGGTCGTGACGTCGGTCAGCCACTCGGGGCGGGCAGTGCCGTCGAAGCCGGGGTGCACAGGAGTGATCACCCTGGCCGGACGCTGCTCGGCCAGCAGGCCGGCGAACGGGGTGACGGTCTGCGGGCCGCCGCCTCCGTGCAGCAGCAGGAAGGGGTGCCCCTCCTGCCCGAAGAGGTCGACGGTGACATCGAGGGTGCCCTGGTCGAGCGTGAGCGTGTGGGTGCTGCGGGTCATGCGATGCTCCTCAAGTGGGCTGTGTCGGGAGGGGAGTTGCCGTCACGCGAAGTCGGTCGCGGGGACGGTGGCGTAGCGGCTCATCACCGCGACGGTCGACTCCGGGGTCAGTTCCCGCCCGCCCGCGATCATGTTCCGCAGGTCGCGGAAGTACTGCACGTACAGGTCGGGTGTGAAGGTGTTGAGCATCACCGCGGGCGTGTCGCCGAGGTTGGCGAAGGTGTGCGGGGCGCCGGGCGGGATCATGGCGAGCGTGCCGGCCGGGGCCACGTGGGTCGTTTCCCCGATGGTGAAGTGCACGGTGCCGGAGACGACGTAGAAGCCCTCGTCGTGCTGGGCGTGACGGTGCTGGGGCGGGCCCTGGGTGTGCGGGGCGATGGTGATCTCCCCGATTCCGAGGCGGTGCCCGGTGGTGCTGCCGTCCTCGAGGATGCGCATCTTCGTGGGGCCCAGCTGGATGGTCTCGCCGTCGTCCGGGCCGACCACGGAAACCGTGCTCATCGCTTCTCCTTCGTGAGAGTTGACTCTCATGAGATTAGGGAGTCGAGTGCCATAATGCAAGTCAACTCTCATGACGAGGGGTGGCTGCTAAAATGCGAATGAGTCAACAGGAGGAGTCCCACGATGACGGCGCAGGCGGGCACCGGCCGCACCAACCAGAAGCAGCGCACGCGAACGGCGATCGTGGCGGCCGCCCGGGATCTCACCGGCACGGGCGCCGAGGTGACCATGCCCGCGATCGCCCGCGCGGCCCTCGTCTCCGAGGCCACCGCCTATCGGTACTTCCCCGACCTGCCGTCGCTGATCAGCGAGGCCCTGGCCGGCGCCTGGCCGCCCCCCGCCGAGGCGCTCGCGCCGGTCGCGGACTCCACCGACCCCGTCGAACGCGTCACCTTCGCCTGCGAGTTCCTCCTCCGCGGCATCCTCGCCCGCCAGGGCTCGGTACGCGCGATGATCGCCGCCACCATCACCCGGCCCGAGACGGTGACCACGCGACCGGGCATTCGCTTCGGCCTCATCGACCATGCGCTCCTCCCTCTGGAGGACACGCTCGGCGCGAGGGACCCGGACGGCTTCGCCCAGCTCAAGCGGGACCTCGCGGTGGTCGTGAGCGCCGAGGCGTTCTTCACCCTCACCGACCTGTGCGGGCTCGACCCCGACGAGGCCATCACCAGCGCCGTACGGACCGCGGCCACCGTGACCGAGGCTGCGGTGCGCGCGATGGCGTAGGGGTGGGGCGCGGTCGGAAGGGTGCACGGCGGCGCTGCCCTTCGCCGGGTACCGGGTGCGGCCTCAGCTGCTCGCCGTCATCGGCACCCGGCACACGCGCACCAGTCCGGAGGCATGACGCTCGGCCCTGCGACGAAGACAGGACCGGCATGACGCAAATCACTATGAGCGGCGGCATCGGGAGGCGGAGGGCGGTGCGTCCTCATCCCACGGGATGGGGCTCCGTATCCCACGGGACGAGGCTCCGTGTGGAGGCCACGGCAGCCCAGCGCGTGGCTTCGAGACAGGGAGAACCGACGTTGCGCCGTGGATACAGGTGGGTGGACCGCGAACTGGCCCGGATGGACCCGGAGACCGACTGGGAGCGGATGATCTCGCTCTACGTCGGCCACCGCGTCCCGGAATTCGCCCTGGCGATGATGGTCTATCCGGGGACCATGCGCATGATGCAGGCCGGTAGGGGATCCGCCACCCTGGCCCACACCTCCAAGCTGGAGACGAGGCCCCACCGGCGTTTCCAGGACGGCAACGACTTCCTGATGGCCTGGATGGTGGACGGCGTATCGAGCGCGGCGGGACGCAGGGCCACCGCGCGGCTGAACCGCATCCACCTGTCCGTCGCCCGCAGGACCCCGCACTTACCCGGCAACTTCGACGATGTCGACGACTTCGTCTACCCCCTGGTGCTGCTGGCCACGTTCGGCGACCGTCTGCAGACCTCGCTGGGCCTGCCCGGCACGAGTGAGCCCATGAAGGCCGCGTGGCACCGCTGGGCGCAGGCACTCTTCCGCACACTGGAACGCGAGTCCGGCCCCTTGGCCGACGAGGCGTTTCCCGTGGACTGGAGCGCGATGATCGAGTTCGCCCTGAAGTTCGAGTCCCGGCCTTACGAGCAGACGGACTCCGGCCATCGCGTGGCGACCGCGATGATGGACTTCTTCTCCAGGCGCTGGTTCCCTGCCCCCTTACGGGCGTTCGGCAACGACCTGACCCGTTACCTCGCCGGCGAGCGGGTCTGCCGACTCCACCGGATCGGCTGGATCAGTCCTCGCCGCGAGTGGGTGGTCCGCGCCTTCCTGAAGACCTCGTTCCGCGTTCAGCGCGTTCTGCCCGACTACCGCAAGCCGCTTCCCGAGCGCCTCCGGCGAACCCGGCACACCCACGCACAGCTCAAGGAGCTCGAGCCCTACCGGGCTTCGAGCGTCACGAGGGGGAGGCGGAGTGGGAAGCCGAGTGGGGAGCGTTGAGTCCGTCGGCGGACTGGCGGGACGGTGGAGCACCGCGGATCCGGATCCCGACGGTGACAGCCGGCCCGCTCCGCCAACGGTAGGGAGAGCGACAGCCGACGCGGGCACACCCCGGTCGTGACGGTGAGCGGCGTGAACGGGGACCGCATCAATGGAGCAGCGACTGCCCGGGCGGACCAGTTGGAGTGGACAGGACCGGAGCACCCGGGGCCAACTGGGAGAAGAGGTCCGCCGGCCTCGTATCCCGCGGCTGCCTGGATGCGCCGTCCGACACCATGGAGCGCTCATGAAAGGAATGGCCGCGGCGAGAGTGCCGGCGGTTTTCGTCATGCCGCTTGCTGCCGCAAGCGACTGTCCCAGCCGGACGATCCCGTCCGCCTGCGCCAGGCCCACCTCTGGAGCGCTGGCGGCGGGCATCCCCGTATCCATCGGCACGGCCGCACCCGACAGCGCGGCCCCCGCCCCTGGCGCGGCCACGGTGCACTTCAGCAAGCTCGGCGCGATCCTGGACGACGCCAAGAGGCGGACGCACTGGTGCGCGGGCGACACGACGGCCGGTGACACCAACACTGAGGAAACCAGGGCGTCCGGCGACACAGCGGTACGTCGTCAACGCGTCCGGCAGCAAGGCCGACCCCGATCGATCGGGGACTGATGACCGGGAACACGGGCGCGGGGACGCGGCGGCCCGCACGAACGGTGGCGGTCTTCCTGGCTGCTTTGCTGCCGGTCGCGGTCGCGGTGGGGGTATATGTGTTCGGCCGCACGCACACACCCGACTACACCAGCGGTCTGTTCGGGCGGCACGGCGCCGGTGTCTACGATCTCAAGGCGCAGCTGGGCAGCGCTCTGATGGCACTCGCGATCGTCCAACTGCTGCTCGGGCTGTGGATGTACCGGCGTCTACCGGGAGCGGGGGCCGCGCCGCACCGGGTGCACCCCACACACCGGCTCATCGGCCTCCTCGCCTTTCTGCTCTCGCTGCCCATCTCCTACCACTGCATCACCGCCTACGGCGTTGAGTTCACGAGCAGCCGAGGGGCGGTGCACTCCATCACGGGCTGCGTCCTGTACGGCGCGTTCGTCGCCAAGGTGCTGGTGGTACGCAGCCGCCGACTGCCCGGTTGGGCGCTTCCGGCCGCCGGCGGCGTCCTGGTCGCCGCCATCGCACTGATGTGGTACACAGCCGCCTTGTGGTTCTTCGCCGGCTCCGCCCCCGGCTTCTCATGAACCGACAGTTCACGGTGGTAAGCGCGGGCAGACCGTGCGGGCGTACCGCATGCGAACCTCACCTGCCTCGGCGTGCCTCTCGGTCTCGCGCGTACTGGAGCGTGATCGAATACGGCATGGCATCGTCCTGGACCGGTGAACGGGTACGCCTACGCGCTGTCGAGCCCGACGACTGGACCGCGTTCGCGCGCTTCGCCGACGATGACGCGCGGCGAGTGGGCCGGCTGGATCTACCGCGGTCCGCCGAGAGCTACCGTGCCTGGGCGAAGGAGCAAGCCGTTGCCACGTGCGACGACGACCGCTTCCGGTTGGCAGTCGAAACGACGGCCAGGGGAGAGCTGGTTGGCGCCGTCGGCTCACATCGCACCGGCCCTCGTTCAGGCTGGTTCGAGTTTGATGTCACGATCGGCGCTGACCACCGGCGCAAGGGCTACGCGTCAGAAGCCGTAGTGCTGCTGATGCGCTTCATGTTTGCCGAGCGGCGCTATCACAAGTGTCTGGGAGCGATCTTCGCCCACAACGAGGCATCGCTGGCGCTCACCCGTCGGCTCGGCTTCACCGAGGAGGGGCGCTTGCGGGAACACGTCTACTTCGCCGGCCGGCACCACGAACTCGTCATGATGGGCATGCTCGCGAACGAGTTCGACCAGCGACACGCGATGAGCGAATCATGAGCTGGGGCCATGAGCGGGTCATCCAAGCGGGTGCGGAACGGCACGCGAACCTGATCAGCGTTCGCTGTTCGCGGGTGGAGGCGGCCTGTCACCGCAAGCAGGCCTGCCCTCAGGTGCGCAAAGTGGCACGCAGGCGCAAGCCGACCGTTGCGAGACCTTCCAAGGTGGTGACCTGATAGCTGGGCTCCGGTCCGGGCGGCTCGCTCAAGTGGTAGCGGCGGGCGGTCTGCGCAGTCAGGAGCGTCAGCATCGCCATGGCCAGAGCGGCTCCCTCGCAGCCGTGCGGCCCGGTGCCGAAGGAGAGGAAGACCCCGGGTTTCTCCGGTGAGCCCGAATCATCGAGCCAGCGCTCGGGCTGGAACCGGTCCGGATCGGAGTGTTCCCGTGCGTCGCGTTGGGCGGTGTAGGGGCAGACGAGAACGGTGGACCCGGCGTCGATGGTGTAGCCGGCCAGCTGAGTCTCTCGCGTGGCGCGCCGGGTCAGTAGCCAGCTCGGGGGGTGCAGTCGCAGCACCTCGCGCACCAGGGCCTGGGTGTATTGCAGACGGTCGAGGTGGGTGCTGGTCGTCGCGGCCGGGTCCGCGGGCAGCAAGGCGGCTTCGGCCGCGACGCGTCCCGCTGCCTGGGGGTATCGGGCCAGGTGGAGCAGGATCCATCCGGCCGCCCGGGAAGGCGTCTCGAAGGTGGCGACGGTGATCCCGGGGAGAGTGTCGATGATGGCCTCTTCCGGCAGCAGGCCGTAGCGGGCGGAGGGCCGGAGCATCTGTCCCAGCATGTCGTCACCGAGCCGGCCCGATGAACGGCGCCGGCGGACGATGGGCCGCAATGCGTTGACGAAGGCGACTTGCTGCCGTGTGCGGAACCGCCGTGCCGGTGTGGGGATCCAGCGCGGCCATACCCAGCGCGAGGGGCGTACGAGCACCTCCCGGGCCAGGAAGAGCTGTGAGGCAAAGGGCAGCAGGGTGGGAGCGTCTTCGGAGAAGAGGTAGCGCACGCCGATCTCTGCCAGGGCGTGTCGGACCGGGGGCAGAATCTCGACGTCCTGGCCCGTGGGCCACTCGTCAGCGAATCGAGCGGCACTGGGTGCGATCTCACCGATCCGGGCCGCAACCGCCTGCGGGCGCAGTCCACGCATGCGGGCGGCATGAGCGCGCGCACGCTCCTCGGACGTCGGTGCTCCGCCCGACCGCTTCAGCGGCGGGAAGAGAGGTGAGGATGCCTTGGGGAAGTCCTGCGCGCGGCGCAGGACCGCTTCGCACGGCTCGGCCGTAGCGGCTACGTAGACCCCCGGCTCCAGCTGCCAGACGTCCCCGCACTCGTCAGCGCCACGGCGAGCCAGGGCAAGCCGGTCGCGGCTCCAGGCCGCGAAGCTGCCATCCGGCAATCGCGGCGGCTCATTCATTCGGCCCATGAGATCGTGCCTGACTCTCGTCCCTGTCCAGGTCGATATCGTCGGCAGCGCGGCTGGGAGCCGGCGGGCACGCGGAGGCGCCCGCCGACAGTGCGGTCAGACCGAGTCGTCGCCGGCGTACGCATCCCATTCATGGGCCCCGTACGCACCGTAGTGGCGGGTGAAGGACAGTCTGCCGAGCAGCTTGGCGATCATGATGTACTCCTCTCGCCTGTCTGAACCCTCCCAGTCGAGGGTTCAGCAAAGAAGTTCCCGCCAGCACTCAATGGCACGCGTACCATTTTTGCACACATGCCCCATATGTCATATCCGGACCATCGGCCACCCGTACGGGTACCTGGCCGCCGGAACCTTCGGCAACGGGTGTAGCGGCCACCGAGCGTGCACATCGGCCCGACGCCGGTCATCGGCCGGATGCCGGCCAGGTTACGGGCCCACACAGTGCGATCCATGCTCGGCAGACTGTGACGTAGGGCCGCGGCGGCAGCGCGGTGATCAACCGGACGAGGGTGAGGTGAGGGATGCCGGGCCGGCCGGGTCAGCGACAGGCCCGTCGAGCGCGCCGTAGTGCGACCGCGTCTTGTCCGAAGCGAGCCGCATCAGGCAGAGCCAGGCGGCGTGTTGCACCAGTGTCCGGTGAAAGGCGCGCACTACCCGCCCCCTTGGCGGTGCCCTCCGTACTCTCTCTGCTCCCTGCTCGCAGCACTGAGCTCCGCCGGTCCGCTGAGCCGGCTGCTCCAGCAGCTCTGCGTCACCGGCCTTGGGGCACTCCCGGCCGTACGGAGCGCCGTCCCCGACGGGCAGTGTCACGACGCGGTCGTGCACCATGGGCCGCGGCCCCTGCGCCGGCCACGAAAGCTCCGCCGACTCCGGCTCTCCGCGCGGGGCGCCATTCGGTGTACCGGACGTGGTCAGCCAACCGAAGTGCATGACCCGTGCCATGAACTCCCGTACGTCGACGGCTTCCACCGCGTCCTTGCTGCCCTTACTCGGGATGACGCCCAGTGCCTCGACGCCGAGAGCGAGTTGGGTCAGCGTGGCGCTGTCCCGCACGGCGACGTGGGGGATGAAACCGGCCCAGCCGTTGTCCTGGGCGGAGGCGGCGATGAGGCCGTCGACCAGGGCGGTGCCGTCACGCATGCTGAAGAGGAGGTGCTGGGTCCCCCCCCCCAACCGAGCCTGCTGACGTCCCAGGACAACCGTTCCTCACGGTGAGTGCCGAAAGGCAGCGAGCCCGGCAAGGTCAGCGCGAGGAGCCAGACGTCGGTCGGCCAGGGGCGACAGCCCTGTCCGACGGTCATGTCGAGCAGGTGCCCATCCTGGCCTTCGCCCCGGCACTGTCCTCCCTCGCCACCGGAGCCGCAGTGGTTTGGCCGTTGCGGCGGCAACTGGCGGGCGTATCGCCGTCGGCCATTGTCCACCCTCGCGTTCCTCCCGCTACGCCGGCTCCGCAGTCACCATGCCCTGTTGCGCCCACACTGTCTTGCCCTGGACGTGGTAACGGACGCCCCAGGCGTCGGCGATGCTTGCGACGATGAACAGGCCGCGGCCCCCTTCATCGATCGCGCGGGCATGCTTGAGGCGCGGGACGCTTGTCCCCGCGTCACGGATCTCGCAGGTCAGACGGTCGTCGAGGATAAGCCGCAGGCGGTACGGCGGGGCACCGTACCGGACCGCGTTGGCAACCAGTTCACTGACGATGAGTTCGGTGGTGAAGGCTTCCTCTTCGCTGATCTTCCAAGCGGCGAGTTGTCTGCGTGCGGCCTTTCGGGCTACTGGGACGGCCGCCAGATCCTCGGCCAGTGCAACCGTCAGCACTCTGTCCGGGGGCAGACCTCGAGCACGCGCCAGCAGCAGCATCTTCTCCGTGTCGTGGCGGCCTCGCAGCGCGTATGAGAGCGTGTCGCAGACTTCGGCCAGGGGTAGCGTCGCTCCTTCCCGCAGCAGTACGCGCAGCGTCGGCGAGTTCGCCAACAGGTCCTCATTGCCGACCGCAAGCGTGCTCCCCGCCGGCATCGTGATCTCAGTGGCGGGGAAGGGGGCGTGATCGGTGCCGGCGAGCACCGGACCTCCCGGAGTCGCCACAGTCTCCGACTCGCCGTCAGGAAGGACGAGATACGGCTGCGGGAGTCCCGCGCGAACGAGCGTGCATGTGTGGTCAACCGAGTCGTAGATCGCGATCAGGCACGCAGCCGTGAGCGGTTCACGGTTCAGAGGGTCTCCCGCCGGCAGCGCTGCCCGTTCTGCGGCCAGTTGCTGGGCGGTGTCGCTCAGCCGTGCCATCAGTTCCTGTGGCTCCAGGTCGAGTGCGGCCAGCGCGTGGATGACGGTCCTGAGCTGTCCCATGGTGGTAGCGGTCGCCACGCCTCGTCCGGCCACGTCTCCGAGTACCAACGCGACGCGGCCGCCCGCCAGTTCGATCGCGTCGAACCATGCGCCTCCGCCGCCCGGACCGGGGATGTGCATCGTGGCCACGTCCACGGTGGAAGGAACCGGCGACTTCTGCGGCAGGAGCCGACGCTTCACCGTTGCCGCGATGGTCCGTTCCCGCGTGTAGCGCCGTGCGTTGTCGATACACAGGGCCGCGTGCGCGCAGACATCCGTCGTCAGCGTGATGTCGTGCTCGTCGAAGGGCTCCTCGTCCCCGTGCCGATAGAAGCTGACCACGCCCAGAGCTTGGCCGCGCACGGTGAGAGGGGCGACGATCAGGGAGTGCGCGTCTGACCGCACGATGGCGTTCGCCCGCGCCGGATCTGCCGATAGCCAGGGGCTGTCTTCGGCCACGCTGAGGAGCCGCGGACGCAGGTCGTTGAGGACGCGCGAGAACGGCGTGCCGTCCGGGAGCCTGCGAACGTCGCCCACCGTGTGTGCCGACACCAGCCCTTTGAATGCGGCGCGCCGCAAAGGCACGTCATGGTCCACCGGAGCCAACGGCGGCTCCTCGCCCCGGAATACGTCCTCGATGACCTCGACCACCACAATGCCTGAGAACACCGGTACGACAGCTTCGACCAACTCCTGGCACACGGACATGACGTCGAGTCGGTCCCCGACGGTTGTGCGGACCCTCTCCAAGACCTCCAACCGGTGCAACGTCCGCGCGCGGTCCGTCACGTCCAGCGCCGAGGCGACCAGGCCCTGAGTTCGGCCGTCACGTCCTTCGACGCGGAGGTACGACAGGGAGTAGACCACGGGATGACCCGTGCCTTCCGATCCTGTGGACCGCACGACACGCTGGAGCGCCGGCTCGCCGCTCGCAAGAACCAGCCGCGCCACCGCACGCTCATTCGCTGGATCCTCAAGCCCGAGGACCGAAGCGAAATCCAGGCCGGCCTGCGTCTCCTTCACGGTCGGCCGTGCCTCGGGCGTACCGGCCCGGGACCTGACGATGCGTAGGTCGCAGTCCAGAACGTACAAGTCCATGGGTGCGTCAGCGAACAACGTCTGCAAGACGGCGAGCTCCCGCTCGGTCGAACCAGAGCCTTCTGCTTCGCGTACCTCCCAGGTCAGCGAAGGACCGGAGAGCACGGGTCGTACCGACACCTCTCCCAGAGCCGTCAGAGCCGCCAGTGTCCCCACGGCCCCGGACCCAGCGGCGCCCTGCCGCACCAGGCCGGCCACGGTGCGCCCCTCGGCATCCGCCTGGGACCAGCCCAGCAGTTCTCCGGCCTGGGCAGACCACTCGAGAATTCGCCCATCGTCAGCGATACGCACGAGGACTGCGCGGGTCGACATGGCACACCTCCGCTTCGGCACGGGCACACGCGCCACTTCCATAGTGATGTGCAGAGGCGCGCTGCTCACTTCGGTTGGCCACCGCACGGAGAGGTGCCGTCGAATGGCGCTGGTCACGAAGAGTCGGCAAGCAGATGCGCAAGGTTCGGGCGGGCTGCCCCCGCCACCTCGGAGGCCGTACGACTGGGACGAGGACGACCCCGCGGCCAACCTGCGCACGCTGCTGCGAGCTGTCCACGGGAGGCCGGTGAACATGGTGACGGTTCTGGCTGGTGGTGGCGTCCTACGCCCAGCGCGATGAGGGGGTGGCTGCGGCCCTGGCCCACCAGCACGAATGGGTGGTCGGCCGCTTTACCGCCGTGAATGCCGCAGGCGTCGACCGCACGGAATCCTCCAGTGATCTCCAGCCCGGCACGCGCGCTGTGGCGCTGGTCAAAAAGCCCTTCCGCTCGGACCAGAAGGCTGATCAGGTATGTCAGATTATCTTTACCCTTTACCTCCTGCGGAGCGTGACATTCGGGGTTGTGGGCTGGCTTCCTGAAGATCTGCCGGTTCGCTCCGCCCGCGCAGCTGCCCCTGTACGGCATCGACCGCTTCCCGTGCCGGCTCGGCGGCCAGGGGTGCCGCGCGTGCGGACGGGACGAACGCCCCACCGGCCGGGGCGAGAGCGACGGGGTGCGTGGTGCGGTCGAACAGGGGTGTGAAGCCGGCTTTTCGCCGCCGTGAAACCGCCCGCGTCCGCCACCGCGACGACGGCCTCCCTCTGCCGTGGATCCATCATCCGCCCCGGCCCGGCAGCGCTCCGTTCGGTGCGAAGGCGATCTCGGCGGCGTGCCGGGGATCTCGCACCGCCACCCCGCCCAGCGACTGGACGCGTTCGGCGATGGTGTCGATGATTTCGAGCTGATCTCCCGCATGCTTGTCCAGGACCAGGTGCAGCTGGTAGAAGGTCGCTCCGCGCATCAGCCAGTGGTGCTTCTTGTAGAGGCCGTAAAGGATCTGCGTGTCCGCCAGGACCTTGTTCAGGCGCTGGCAGGAGTACATCCGCGCCTCATAGGACAGCGCGACCGGGAACTGCTTGACGGTCCCGGACTCCTGGATCACCTCGCCCTTCTGGCGCAGCCAGGGCCGGCTGCCGTGCGCGGATGGGGAGTTGGTGGTCGTGATCTGCCTCCTGCGGTGCCGTGCTGTGCGTCCCGATGACGCTAGGTGCCCGGTCGGGGGGCGGCTTGACCAGCAGCGCATGCGGTGGTGCCCGCCGGCGCACTGTGTTCGGTGCCGGTCCTCGGCGTTCACTCACAGGCAAGCCTCCGTGCGCTGGTGGACCTCGGCCGCGGTCCGGCGGCTCTAGCGTCAGCGGAACAGTCCGTGTCCGGAGAGCCGGCGGAACGAGGAGAGGCATGAGCGCGAACGAGCAGGCGGATGTGGTGGTCGTAGGCCTGGGGCCGGGCGGCGAGTACGTCGCGGGCACGCTGGCCGAAGCGGGACTGGAAGTGCTGGGGGTCGAGGCGGAACTCGTCGGCGGCGAGTGTCCGTACTGGGGATGCGTGCCCAGCAAGATGATGATCCGGGCCGGGAACCTGCTCGCCGAGGCGGGCCGGGTCACCGCCCTCGCCGGCGAGGCGGTCGTGACTCCGGACTGGACCAGGGTCGCCGGACGTATCCGCGACGAGGCCACCGACGACTGGAACGACCAGGTGGCCGCGGACCGCTTCGCGGCGAAGGGCGGCCGGCTCGTCCGGGGAACGGGTCGCCTCGCCGGGCCGCGCCGCGTGACGGTCGGTGACCGCACCTTCGAGACCCGGCGCGGTGTCGTACTGGCCACCGGCACCCGGCCCCGGATCCCACCGGTGCCGGGACTGGAGGGAACCCCGTACTGGACCAACCGGGACGCCATGGCGGCCAAGGACCTGCCCGCGTCCATGCTCGTGCTCGGCGGGGGTGCCATCGGCGTCGAACTCGCTCAGGTCTTCGCCCGCTTCAAGTGCGCGGTCACGCTGGTCGAGGGGCAGGACCGGCTGCTGTCGCAGGAGGAGCCCGAAGCGGGGGAGCTGGCCGCGGACGCGCTGCGCGCGGACGGTGTCACCGTCTTCACAGGTGCGCGGGCGCGGCAGGTCAGCCACGACGGTACCGAGTTCACCGTGCGTCTTGAGGGCAACGAGCAACCGCTGAGTGCCGAACGGCTTCTGGTCGCCACCGGACGCCACGCCGACCTGACCTCGCTGGCGGTCGGCACGGTGGGGCTCGATCCGACCGCGGGAGTCATATCCACGGACGCGCAGATGCGGGCCGGGGAGGGGTTGTGGGCGGTCGGCGACATCACCGGGCGGGGAGCCTTCACCCATGTGTCGATGTACCAGGCGGAGATCGCCGTCCGGGACATCCTCGGGCAGCCCGGGCCCGACGCCGACTACCGGGCGCTGCCCCGCGTCACCTTCACCGATCCGGAGATCGGCGCCGTGGGTCTGACCGAGCGTCAGGCGCGAGAGAAGGGACTGCGCCTGCGCACCAGCGTGGTGACCGTCGCTTCCTCCACACGCGGCTGGATCCACGGACCGGGCAACGAGGGGTTCATCAAGCTCGTCGAGGACGCCGACCGGGGCGTGCTGATCGGTGCGACCTCCGCGGGGCCGGTGGGCGGAGAGGTGCTGTACGGACTGAACGTGGCCGTCCATGCCGAGGTGCCCGTCGACCGGCTTCAGCACATGATCTACACCTATCCCACCTTCCACCGGACGATCGAGGCGGCCCTCGGAGCCCTCCGCTGAACCGCGCCCCGACCATGCAGGCGGACCCCGGTGCCAGGCGGTGGCGCACCATGGTGGGCCGCAACCCCGGCGAGCCGCACCGGTCCGTCACCTCGCTGGAACTCTTCTTCGACCTCTGCTTCGTCATTGCGGTGGCGCAGGCGTCCACGAGCCTGCACGGGGCGCTGACGGAGGGGGACTACGCCGGCGGTGCGCTGCACTTCGCACTGGTCTTCTTCACCATCTGGTGGGCGTGGATGAACTTCACCTGGTTCGCCTCCGCCTACGACCCGGACGACGTCCCCTATCGGCTGACGGTGCTGGTGCAGATCACGGGTTCGCTCGTCCTCGCCGCCGGCGTGGGCCGCGCGTTCGAGGACGGGGATCTGCACGTCATCACGCTCGGGTACGTCGTACTGCGGACGGCGTTGGCCGCGCTCTGGCTGCGCGCCGCGCTGTCCGATCCCCCTCGGCGGAGGACCGCGCTGCGCTTCGCCACCGGGGTGACGGTGTGTCAGCTCGGCTGGGTGGGGCTGCTCTTCGTCCCGGTGCCGGTGCGGCTGACCGGCATCGTGGTGATGATCGTGGCCGAGGTGTCCGTTCCGGTCTGGGCGCAGTCGGCCGGGATGACGCCCTGGCATCCGCACCACATCGCCGAGCGCTACGAACTGTTCACCCTGATCGTCCTCGGCGAGTCCGTTGCCGCCGCCACCGTCGCCGTCCGCAGCGCCTTCGACCGGCACCACGGCACCGGTTCGCTGTACGCGCTGGCGGCAGGCGGCCTGCTCATGGCCTACGCCATGTGGTGGCTGTATTTCGCCAGACCCGCACACACCCTGCTCGCCACGACGCACCAGGCCCACCGCAGCAGATTCCTCTGGGCCTACGGCCACTACCTCGTCTTCACCTCGGCGACCGCCGAGGGCGCCGGTCTGGCCGCGTACGCCGACCACGTCACGCGTCGCACCGGGGCCTCGGCGACCGCCGCCGGCGCCGCGGTCACTGTTCCGGCGGCCGTCTTCCTGATCACCGTCTGGGTGGTGCACCTGCGGCCACACCAAAAGAGCGTGGCCGAGCGGATCCCGTTTCCCGCCGTCGCGGTCGGTGTCCTGGCGGCCGCCTGGTCCCCGGCACCCGCGCTCCTCACCGGTGCGCTCCTGGCGGCCTTGGTCCTCGTGGTCACTGTGCGGCGCCGGTGACAAGGCCCGATGCGGGGTCCTCGATCTCGACGGTCGTGGCCCCGGCCTGCTTCGCACCGAAACGCTGCACCTCGGGGTCGATCGCCTGGTATGCGCCGACCACGAGCGCCCAGGAGGGTTTGTCCTTCCAGGCGGCCGCCGAGGCCGGTTCCGTGAACGCTGCGACGGAGTGCGACCGCGGGTTACGTTCCCTCGACGGTGGGGTACGTCGCCTGTTTCAGGTTGCTGCCGAGCGGTGGGTCGGGGGAGCGCCCTTGCAACTCGCCGAGGCTCTCGCCCTCTTCGAGGACGTGTGCCGCTACGTCATGGATCGGCATGGGCACCCCTGCTGCTGTCCGCGCAGTTCGCCGTGCTCGCCGTATGCACCGTTCTGACCGTGCCGGCGTTCACGGACGAGCTCACGTTCCAACTGCTGCTCGGCCTCACCCTCCTGCGGGGATGCGGCACTGCTCCGATGGCCCCGGCCTGGCAGGCGATCCAGCCGGAGCTCGTGGAACGCCGCCAGTTGGGACAGGCGGCCGCGCTCGGCGCCGTGAACATGAACCTGGCCTGCGCTCCTCGGCCCGGCAGTCGGCGGAGCGGTGATCGCGGCAGTGGGCGCGGGCTGGGTCTTCGCCTTCAACGCCGCGTCCTACCTCGGCGTCGCCGCCGTTCTCACGCTCTGGAAGAGGCTGCCGACCCAGGTCCGTCGAGTCCTGCTGCGTACGGTGCTGTTCATACCCGGCGGCGCCGCGCTGCGGTCGCTGTTTCCCCTGGTCGCGAGCCGTTCTCTGGGCCTGAGCTCGGGAGGGTACGGGCTGCTGCTCGGCGCGGTCGGTGCCGGTGCCGTCGGCAGGGCTTCGTGACGACTTCGTGGTGGGCGGGACGGCTGTATGCCTCACCGGTTGCGAGGACTCTGCCCACGTCATGACGAGTGGCCGGACGGCGGTTCTTCGAACCCGGTGGTCGGCGGGCCCGAGGCCGTGCCGGGCGACCGGCCGTCGTTGATCGAGTGGCCCGGGAGCGGTGGCCACCCCTTCGGTCGTTCTTCAGCACGAGGGGATCGCGCGCCCTCGCGGACAGGAAGGTCCGACGCCGAGGGAGGCGTCCCTTGCATGGTGCGGCCTGCCCTGGGTGTCGCAAGGAGATGTACGTATGCGCCGCGTCCCGGGCCTCATCACGCGGCCCACCCTCCAGGAGGCCTCCGTCGTACCCGCTCGCCCGGGCCCCGGCCCTGCAACGGAACTTGGGGCGGGTGGTGGCCGGGGCCGCCGGCCTTCAGGTCCGGCAGATCACCGTGCCCGACTTCGAGGGGCGATGAAGAAGAGGATGACCGTGAGGAAACTGCTACGGCTGTGCCGCACTGACGTGATCGCGGTGTCCGACCTCATGTGGCTCTGACGTCGGTCCACACACACCGAGCCTTCGCCGCGGCTGGCCCGCTCGTACGAGCCTGAGCCCCCATACCGGTCTCGTACGACGTGGCGGCGGGCGGTCTGTTCGGGTGAGCTGTCAGTGGCGACGTATGCCGTCCTTTGCATGACCAGTTCGCCGAACTCCATTGACAATGCATGGGTGTTGGAGGCCACCATCCGGACAGCGTCGGCCGCCGATCCTCAAGGGCAGCAGCAACTCGACAGGCTCCGCCCGATCGCCTCGTACGACCCTGAGACCGAGACGTGGCATGCATGCCTCGGCGCGCTCGACCTGGCGGTGTGCAACTGCTGCAGACCCTCCTCGACACCGCGCGCGTCCACGGCACCGATGTGTGCCTCACGCCTGTGGTGGTTCCGGCATACTGGGACGGCCCCGTCTTCACGAGGGGGCCGGACGTGGCCGCTCTGCTGGAGGCGCAGGCCGACCGCGGTCGGCCGCTCGGTCAATTGTCTCTGGCCTGAGGACCCGCGCCGGGTGAGGACTGCCGGCGCCGGCCTTCGTCCTGGCCCGTGACGGTGTCTCCCTCGACCAGGCGCACCCGCTGCAGGTCACCCGCTGGGCCGACGACGCCGATGCCGCGGCCGATCCGGCGGTCCTGCTCAGAATCCTGATCACCGCGGCGCAGCGCCGCCTGTCCAACGGGAGCCCGTCGTGATGGGACGCGACGTCATACTCAACGAACTCGCCCAGGGACTGCGCCCGATGCCACAAGGCATCGAGTGGTTCGACGGTCTCGGCCCGGAGGAACAGTCCGAGGTGCTGCTTTTCCTGCGCCATCACTGCGTCCAGGCTCGCGCTGTCGACGAGGACGGACCGGAGAGCATCCGCCGTGCCGGACTACGCCCGACGCACACCCCTGCGGTACTGATCACCCGCGGCCGGATCGACCAGCAACTGGGGAAGATCGCCGCCCTCACCCCAGTCGACGAACGCCGTAAGGCGTTCCGCCTGCTGATCGCGCTGCTCGCAATTGCGGACGCCCGGCGCCGCGAGCGCTTCTGCTCCAGCGGATGCGGTCACTGGTGGCACCAGCTGCCCCCCGCTGATCCCGCCGCCCGTTCAAGGAACTCGGACGGTTCTTCGTGAAGCCCACCTGAGCAGGCTGCATCGAGAACACCCGGTGCAGACACACCGACTGGGCCGTGTCGGCGGCTCACACAGCGTGTGGTCGCGGGAGTCAGTTCAAATGGACTGGTCGCCGCGGATCGGGGCATGGGCAACGCACGGCGTCGTGTGCCAGGGTGGCCGACATGGATTGGCAGTCTGAGAGCCCGGAACTCTGGACGTTCCTGGAGTCACTGCACCGCGGCGAGATCCTGACCGGCACCGTCGCGGCGATTGAACGGTATGGGGTCTTCGTGGCTCTGGACGGCGGCCCCGACCATCCCGCGTTTCCCGGCGTCGGGTTCATCACGATCCCCGAACTGTCCTGGCGGCACAACGACGCTCCCAACGATGTCGTTCAGGTCGGACAGCGTGTTGCGTGCGAGTTCCTCCAGTTCGACACCCACAACGCGGAAGCCAGGCTGTCCTTGCGCGCACTGCAGCCCGACCCCTTCCGGGCCTTCGCCGACCACACCGGGGCGGGCCGGGAACTGCGCGGGACGGTCGAAAAGGTGCTTTCCTTCGGCGCCTTCGTCAACCTTGAGGACGGAGTCGTTGGGCTGGTCCCCTTCAGAGAGGGCCACGGCCGGCCTGCGACTGATCGGTCAGAAGGCTTCGAGGCCGGTGAGGAGATCGCCGTCGTCGTCACGGACATCGAGTTGCCACAACGACGGGTGTACCTCTCCAGGGCAGAGGGTGCCCGGCAGGCAAGTGTCGCGCCGCCTACGTGACTCCTCCGCCCCTGGTCTTTCCCGGTCCCTGCCGGGGCGAATATCAGGGGAGACACACCAACCTCGGGGTCGGGCGGGGTGCGGCATTGCAGGGGCTGTGAGGCGCACGCCGGCCGGCGCGCGGGGCAGTCTGCTTGTCATGCCTCGTGCGACTGCGGGGGCTGCGCTGGTTTCGGAGTGATGAATACCGCGAGGCAGCGGAACTCGCCTCCTGGGCCCTCCAGTTGGGTGTACGGGCGCCAGGCGAGCGTGTAGGCGCCACGCAGCACTCGGGTGTTGTCCGGGAAGGAGCCGCCGGCCCACAGCAACGTGCCGCTCAGCTCGCGGCCGTGATGGATGCGGAACTGCTCGTCCCTGGTGGGCATCCTGCGCTGCCTGGGGCGCCACAGGGACGTCTCGTTCGTGATGAGCAGGGCCAGCCCGTTCTGGTCCTCGCGGTCGCAGAAGCGTTCCAGCCTTCCTACGTCCCGCAGGAAGTCCCTACGCGCGACGTCCGGCGCGTTGTGCCCGCGCAGGGAGTACTCCTCGGGAGGCGTCCCTGCTGTGCCCGACCACTGCCGGGTCACGTACTTGAACTCGA
The DNA here is from genome assembly GCF_055582885.1 of Streptomyces sp. NPDC107454. Taxonomy (NCBI): domain Bacteria; kingdom Bacillati; phylum Actinomycetota; class Actinomycetes; order Kitasatosporales; family Streptomycetaceae; genus Streptomyces; species Streptomyces sp. NPDC107454. Next base: position 222,085 of record NZ_JBVJPA010000017.1, read on the forward strand.
CGGCCGTACGGCCCGCAGGCCCCAGGCACAGCAGGTCCAGGTACTCCGACGCGTCGCCCCCGCGCACTGGGACCTCTAGACGGCACCTGGCCTCACGCATGACCTCGCCCACCGCGAGGGCGAAGCTGTGCTGGAGATCGGCCTCGGAGTGGAACACCGGCCGCCGCGCGCGCAGACACGCCAGGACTTCGTCCAGCGCAGCGCTACCCGCGATCGTCTCCAGGGCGGCGGGCCAAGGCGTGGGCGTGGGCGTGGCCATGGAGCCATTGAAGCCTGTGCGGCCTGCCCGCGTCAGCCCCTGGCCGATCACCGCCGACAGGACGTCGGCCGGCCTCCCCGCGCGCAGGCCGAAGCGCTCATGAGCCGCGTCAGCGTGTGGCTGGCCTTCAGCCGCACGACGGTCGGATCGCACACGGTCCTGGAGGGTCGGCGTCCGCGCAGCTCGGGCCACCCGGAGGCGAGTTGCACGCTGTAGAGGGTGGGGAACCACACCCGGGTCCGTCCGGCCGGGAGCCGGTGTTCGCGCCGATCCCGACCGACGCCCACGTCAGCCAGTCGCGCACGACGTCGGCCTCGGTGGTCGACGGGCACGGCGCCCACGACGCCGACAGTCGGCGCGCGGCGAACAAGGACTCCAGCGCGGCCCGGCGCCATGGCAAATCCCTGCGAAATAGCCTCTGACCTGTGAAAATGAGGGCAGGGCACAGGTGCCAGAGCCATACCCGGCTTACTTTCCGGCCTTGCTCTGAGACATACGCAGTGACCTGAACGCCGCCCGGAGTTCGTTCGTGAAGATGCCCGGAACTTCCCAGGCCGCGAAGTGGCCGCCGTTGTCGACCTTGTGGTAGTAGAAGAGGTCGTGATAGGCGCGTGACGCCCAGCTTCGAGGGGCCTGGTAGATCTCGCCGGGGAAGACCGTGATGGCGGCCGGGATGGACACCGAAACGGCGTTGAAATTGTTGGCGTTGTTCTCCCAGTAAAGGCGCGACGAGGAGACGGCGGTGTTCGTCACCCAGTAGAGGGTGATGTCGTTGAGCATCTCGTCCTTGGTGAGTACGCGCTCGGGGTGGCCGCCGCTGTACGTCCATGCCGCGAACTTGTCGTACATCCAGGCGGCCAGTCCGACGGGCGAGTCTGTCAGTCCGTATCCCTCGGTCTGCGGACGGGTGACCATCATGGCCGAGTAGCCGGATCCAGTCTTGTAGAAGGTGGCCAGCTTGTCGTAGGCGGCCTTCTCGTCGGGGCCGAGATCGGCTGGAACCGGGTAACCGCAGGCGAGTTTCTGCGCGATGTCGGGAGGGACGGTGGCCGGGAAATTGACGTGGATCCCGAGCAGCCCTGGAGGCTTGTGTACGGCCATCTTGTCTGAAATCACGGCACCCCAGTCACCGCCCTGGGAAACGTAGTGCTTGTATCCAAGACGCTCCATCAGCACGACCCAGGCGCGCGCGATGCGGTCGGGATTCCACCCCGTAGTCGTCGGCCGCTCCGAGAATCCGTAACCGGGCATCGACGGGATGACGAGGTGAAAGGCGTCCTCGGCGCGCCCTCCGTGGGCTGTGGGGTCGCTGAGCGGCCCGATGACCTTCAAAAACTCCAGAATGGAGCCCGGCCAGCCGTGAGTCAAGATGATCGGCAGGGCGTTCGCGTGGCGAGAGCGAACGTGGATGAAATGTATGTCCAGACCGTCGATCTCCGTCATGTATTGCGGCAGAGAGTTGAGTTTCTCCTCGATATTCCGCCAGCTGTACGCCGTTGACCAGTAATGGGCGAGTTCCTTCATCGTGGCCAGCTGGACACCCTGGGACTGATCGCGGACGGTTTCCCGGTCAGGCCACCGCGTGGCCTTGATGCGTCGACGCAGATCAGCCAGATCCGTCTCCGGAATGTTCACGTGGAAGGGGCGGATGCTCTTCCTCTCACTTGCTGAGATTGGCTTACCTGAATATTCCCAGGATCGTAGGCCGAGAGCCCCTGTCGCCGCCACGGTCACAGCGGCGGCCGAAGTGGAGATGAACTTTCGACGGGAGTACGAACGGAGAAATTCGGGCATGGCGGATCTCCTTGAACTATTTCTGAGTCCGGAGTCGCGGAATATGCGGAGAGGCGTGAGTGCTTCCTCGATGAGGTCCATACTCGCTGGCGCGAACAGGAATTCTGTGCACGCTGAGTTACTGCACCGCAGGTGAACTGAATCAAGCTTGGAGTCGCGGGAAACCTAGCGCTCATACGACACAACAGGTTTATTACTGCCCGTAACGCTATCTTCCTCTCTGTGAGCAAGCAACTCGGTCGAGGGCACCAGGTGCGCGAGATCATCCGACGGGCTCGCGCCGGCGAGAACCAGAAGGTGATCGCCGAGGAGTTGATCGCCGAGGAGTTCGGCATCTCACAGACGCACGTCTCGAACCTCAAGAACGGCAAGGCTTGGTGGCGGATCACATAGCGTCGTCGGCCTGCTCGCAGGCGGCCTGCCTCCCGGAGCAGGCCGTACACGGGTACCGCGCGATCTACCGGGAGCAAGTCTTCGCCGATCTCGACCCGGGCGAGCCACCCCGCCTGACACAGGTTGCGGACCGCTGGGCAACGCTGACCGCCGAGGACACCTACCTGGACGGGCTCCGTGCCCTGGTGGACGGTCTCCGGACTCCCGGTTGACTTGCTCAGACGCTCAATCCACACCCGCCGCACCCGTCGTTCCGGAAAAGAACACTCCCTCGGGCGATAAGCCCCCCACGACCAGGGGACCTCCGGTTCAACAGCGGCTTGACCTCGACCTCCCCGAGATCGCTGACAGAGCCGAGTCGGGTCTGGCGCAAGTTCCGTGAACTGGTCGCGCGTTGTAGTTGTTGATCTTCTATCGGGCGTGTGGAAGGCGCCTCGAAATCGCTCCTCCCGCGGGTGACACGGCCGACATTCAGTGGCCGTGAACGAGGTGTTGTCCCGGATTCAGCAGGCTCTTGCGAGGAACCCCAGGGCTTCAGCCCTGGGAGGAATCGCATCCTCGTGGTCGCGGCGCGGAGCGCCGTGGTGTCGTTTGTGCCTGCTCGGCGGCGAAGCGGCCGGGTGTCGTGCCGGGCGGGCCGGTGCTGCATCACGCACTGGCGGGTTCACTCGGTCGGGT
>NZ_JBVJPA010000018.1:0-212177 GCF_055582885.1 Streptomyces sp. NPDC107454
CTGTGGTGGCGGGGTTGGGGTGGTTGTCCTGGTGGACGGTGAGCAGGGTCATGTGGGTCTCCGTGGTGCTGTGGGAGGTGCCGGGATGGACCGTGCAGGGTCATAAGATACGAACCTACCGGTTTTCTTTTCAAGGGTGGGCGGGGAATTTCGCGGGGGTGGGTCGGGGGGTCGGGGTGTGGGGTCGGGTGGGGGTGTGCGGGGTGCATATTCACTGGCTCGCTGGGGGTGTGTGGTGGGGATCTTCGCTGGGTAAGCGGGGGTTTTGATTCCGTTCTGTGGGTGTCTTCCGGGGGTTGGGGGTGGTGTGCGAGGCTCGGGGTCGGGTGGTTGTGGGGGTGTGCTGGGGTCTCTTGTGTGGGTCTCGGGTGAGGCTATAGTGAAACCGGCCGAGCGGTTTTGTTTTGCGAGTGGTTCTCTGGTGGGTGTCGGTGGTGCCGGGGGTGGTTTCCGGGATGCGTATGGCCCGGGTCGGCACCCGGACGCACACGGTCCGGGGTCCTCTTTCGGGGTGAGTGGCGCGGGTCATGCGCATGGCTTCGTAGCTCGAGGGCCTGTACCTCGGTGGGCGACAGGCGTGTGGTGTGTGCGCATTCGGTCTTGTTTTCCTGGGACACCTCACCAGGAAGGACGCAGCGACGGCCGCGATGAACTACCGCGTCGGCGCGGTGGACGCCGAACAACTGGCTGCGGAGCTGGAGAAGAACCGGTTGCTGACGTCTGATCGAGGCAACTGACGCTCACCCACTACTGGCTACTTGCCCCTGAAAGGGGTCTGGCCTCGTGGTGATGCTGGTGTGGAGGGGCGGCGACGTGCCGTCAGTTTGCGGGCGGCCTCTGTGGAGAAGCAGCGCCGGGGCCGAAGGAAGCATGGAACGTCAGCAAAATCGACTCTCGGGTGAGCAGGCGACCCGATCGGCCCAACTTCCCAGGCCGGCCCATCACGTTGGTGCCATGCGCACGCGTCGGCCCCTGCCCGGGGAGGGGCCCGCGGTGCTCGGCAAGGATCCGCCTGGAGGCCTCAAGTGGTGGCCTTCTCGTGTGCCGGGCTGAGGTAGTGCGTGGTGGTCTGTTCGGCGTGCGGGATGAGCAGGCCCTGCAACTCCTCGGCTGCGACCTTGAGCAGGTCGCCGTCACGGGTGGCGTGGAGGGTTTCGAGGACGAAGGTGACGTGGGTGGAGTCCTCGGTGACGCGGGTGCGGTGGGCGTCGCGGTGGTTCCAGTGGCGGGTCAGGACGCCGGTGGTGTCGGCGTAGATGATCTCGCCCGGCTTGGGGTTCTCGGTGGTGTCGGGTTCGCCGAGCGGGGTGAAGGTCTCGGTGCCGTCCGCGTGGCGGATGTCGACGTCCCCAGTGACGTGGTCGAGGTCGAAGGCGCCGGCGGGCAGACCGTGGCGGACGGAGACGGCGTTGTAGGAGTCGACGGGCGGGTTGATACGCGGCAGGGCCCCCTTCTTCGCGAGGCGGCGACCGAGCGCGTCGACGCTGGGGCGGATGCGGCGAGGGTTGGTGCCGAAGGCGCGGTAGGCGGTGTGCCACGCCTCGATACGGGGGTCGTCCTCGTTGGCGGGCTGCCAGGCGCCGTCGGCAAGTTGCTGCTCCAGGTCCTCCACGGCGGCGGTGGTGTGGGGCCAGGATTCATGGCTACGCAGGCCGGTCGCGGTGACCAGGGCGACAAGGGTGTCGGGGAAGGCGTCGGCGACGGCGGGGCTGAGGCGGAAGACGGTCATGAGCGGGGTTCCGTTCCTGTGTGCGTGCGGACGGGCGCGGGTCAGGGCTTCCAGGGTCCGATGCGGTCCAGGCGGCGGCGCTGCTGGAGGGCGGTGGGTACGTCGAGGCCCTGGCCGCGCGCGGTGAGGTGGTCGGCGACGGCGGTGCGGTGCTCGACGGGTTTGTGGTCGTCGTACTTGAACTTGGCCACCACGTCGGTGACTTCGAGGCGCAGGCCGCGGATGCCGGGCAGCATCCGGCCATACGGCGGCTGGTCGACGGCGACGGGGGCGTGGTCGCCGTCGGGCTGGAAGTGGGCGAGCTGGCGGCGCAGCAGCTCGGCCTTGGCCTCGGGGTCGTCGATGATGTGGGCGCGGCAGGTGAACTGGACGGCCGTGTAGTAGCTGGTGGGGACGCCGTCGGTGAGCGGGGTGCCGGCTGTGGCGCGCCATGGGCCGGGGATGAACGCGTAGTCGCCGAAAACGGTGAGCAGGACGTTCGGGTCGTGGTCGATCGACTTCCAGGCCGGGTTGGGACGGGCGAGGTGGACCAGGAGGTGGTCACCGTCGCTGCTGAAGTGGGTGGGGACGGCGACGGGCGGGTGGCTGGGCAGGCCGTTGACGCTCAGGATTCCGAAGTCGTGCCCATCGGCGATCCAACTCTGCCATTCGGCTTCGTCCAGGTTGGTGTCCCAGGGCTGGATGAACATGCTGTGCTCCTTGCGTAGTGGGCGGAGGTGGGGGCGGGGAGCGGGGTTCAGGCGAGAGCGAGGAGGCTGACGGCGACGGCGGCGGTGCCCAGCCCGACGAGCTGGGCGCGACGGATGCGTTCGGCGAGCACGCTGCGGGCGAGCAGGACGGTTCCGGCCGGGTAGAGAGCGGTGATCACGGCGACGACGGTGAGGTCCCCGCCGCGGGCGGCGAGAAGGAACAGCAGGTTCGCCACGGAGTCCAGCACGCCGGCGGCTGTCGACATCGCGTAGGCGGGGCGCTCGGAGCCGAGCCTGCGGTACATGAGGCCGGCCGCGGCCAGGGTGACGGCAGAGGAGACCGCCCGGCCGATGATCAGCGGGGCCACGCCGCTGTCGGAGGGTGCCTGGTGCAGGAAGATCAGCTGGAGGGCGATGGCACCGCCCGCGCCGAAGGCCAACAGCAGCGCGGTGCGCGACGGGCGTGCCGCCCCGGGGCCATGTCCGGCGCTGACCAGGACCACCGCGACCAGCGCGAGCGGCAGGCCCACCAGCCCGGCGGCGCCGAGGTGCTCGCCCTGCAGCAGACCCACGCCGACGGGCAGCACGGCGGACACGAGGGCGGTGACGGGCGAGAGTACGTTCATCGGGCCGATCGCCAGGGTGCGGTAGAGCAGGGCGAACGCGGCGGCCGAGGCGATGCCGGACGCGGCGCCCCAGCCGAGGGCGCCGACGCTGAACGAGGCGCCGAGGAACGGCCACAGCAGCAGCTCGACCGCGAGAGAGGCCGGGGCCGCGATCATCACGGTACGCAGCACATGAGCCTTACGTGCCCCCAGACCACCGAGGAAGTCGGCGCATCCGTAGGCGAGTGAGCTGCCCAGGGCCAGCAGCAGAGCGGTCACGGTACATCCCTTACGATTCGATGGAACGACTAAACGGTACAACAAACCGACTGAGGTGTGTCAACCAAACGACCGGGCGGTGCACTACAGTGACCCACTGGCGAGGATGGTGATCGGATGGCCGAGACAGAGGCAGCCCTGCGGACGCTCGCGCACAACGTCAGGACGGCCCGCACCCGCGCGGGCCTGTCCCTGGACGAGCTCGGCCGTCGCGCCAAGGTCAGCAAGGGGGCTCTCGTCGGGTTGGAGAAGGCGCAGGGCAACCCGAACTTCGCCACCCTGGTCCGGCTGGCCGACACTCTTGGCGTCTCGGTGTCCGCTCTGCTGGAGGGGCCGTCCGAAGGCCGCGTCCGTGTCGTGGCCGCCGACGCCGTGATGCCCTTGTGGACCGGTGTGCAGGGCAGCGAGGCCCGGCTCATGCTGACGACCTCGGGCCCGGCGCCGGTCGAGGTCTGGCGCTGGAAACTGGAACCGGGCGAGGAGTACCCCAGCCACCCCCACCAGGCCGGAGTCGTGGAGACCGTCAGCGTCACCGCCGGCCGGATGACCCTGATCGTCGACGGCGCCGAGCACACCGTTGAAGTCGGGCAGACCGCCACCTTCGACGGCGACGCTCCGCACACCTACCGTGGCGCCGGCACCGAACCCTGCCGGCTGATCATGACGGTCCACCTGCCACCCGGTCCCGTTTCCACCGCCTGAGCCGACGACACCCGGGTGGGCCGCAGTGGCGCCGTCCCCTTCGTCCTGGCCGCCGGCTGCGGACGGCCCCGTTCGGTCGTTCTGCCGCGGTACTTCTCGGCGCCGTGGGTTGTGTCCCTGGCGACAGGGCGGTGAGGACCCAGGCAACCGGCGTCGCCCCGCGCTCGCGCATAGGTCAGATGACGTAGCCATGGCAGCCGCCGCACGAACTACGTCATTTGGCTCAATCGAAGGCTGATGCCGCCCTTCTAACGTTCGGGTCATCATCCCGACCGAGTCCGGAACGGAATTCCGGGCGAAGGAGGCAATGCCGTGAGCGAAGTGAAGAACATCGTGTTGGTCCACGGCGGTTTCGTCGATGGCTCGGGCTGGCAGGGCGTCTACGATCATCTGACCGCCGACGGCTACCGGGTCACCGTCGTGCAGAATCCGCCCCTGTCACTGGCCGGCGACGTCGCCGCGACGCACCAGATCCTTGACGACCTCAACGGCCCTGCCGTTCTGATCACGCGTTTCGCGGCACCCAGGCGTATCGAGCTTCTCCTCACCCCGGCCGCGGAGATCAGAACGAGAGCGGCTCTCGGCCACGGAGGATACGAAGCGGCATTCCTGCGGGCGACCTCGGTGAGCCCCGCCGGTGTCCTTCCGCATTTCCAGGCACCTACCCTGTGGCTGATCCAGGACCTCGTGGAGTCGGCCCTTCTCTCCGGTCGGCACGCCGAAGCCGAGGCGCACGTCGCAGCGCTGCGCCGCGCCCAGGTACCCGCGATATTCGGACAGGCCGGCTCTGGTGACGCACGGCGCGGCCGCCATGAGGCCGACGGCGACCGGTTCGTGGCACAGTTCGCACGCGCGCTGGCCCTGCCGGGCGCCGACACCTGGCCGTTCGGCCTTGCCCGCATCCGGCTCTTCTACGGCGAACGCCTTCGGCGCGCCGAGGCCACGCAGACAGCGCGTGAACAACTCAACGCCACCCTCACGACCTTCAATCAGCTGGGGGCATCGCCCTGGGGCGACCGCGCGCGCAGCGAACCGCGAGCATCAGGCCTCGCGGCTGTCCAAGCCGGCGCCTCGCCGGACACCCGCCTGTCTCCCCAGGAGTACGAGATCGCGAGGCTCGCCGCCGTGGGTATGACGAACAAGCAGATCGGTCAACGGCTGCACCTCTCGCCGCGGACCGTGGGAAGCCACCTCTACCAGGTCTTCCCCAAACTGGGCATCACCTCTCGCGCAGCGCTCCGCGATGCCCTGCGAGAGCCCGGGAAAGCAGCGGACGCCGGACCGAAGGACACTGTGCCTCCGCAGCCGTGATCGCCGACCTGCGCGGGACGGCCCTGAGCGGCAGTACTGCGTGGAGTACTGGGCCACAAACCCCGCTTCGGCGACATGGCCCGGACGCGATACCGCGCCGACCCCGCCTTCAGTCGCGAGACCTGCATGGCTGGCGCTGCCACAAAGGGCGCCAGCTATGGAAACCAGACCTCGCCGATGCTGTCCTCGCCCTCCTCGCTCCGGTCGACGACGAACGCCGACTCGAAGCGCTCTTCATCCGCGTAGACGGACAGAGCGCCGCCCGTGAGCATATGGAGGAAGCCGTCATAGTCGAAGAACCCTTCATCACTGATGTCGTATCCCTCGCCCAACCGGTCGGGGTCGATCCCCACAGCGGCCAGAGTGCCACGCGGGTCGCCAGTGATCTCCAGCTCGTCGAAGCCCTCGACCATCAGATCAGGGGTACCGGGCACAGCAACAAGGATCTTCGTGTACGAGGCGCCGAAGTCGCGTTCGCAGACAGCGACGATCCGGGCATCCGGATGCTTCTTCCTCTGCGCCTGGAACTCGTCCTCCAAAGCACTGGCCATTACCCCGTCTTCGACAAGCGCAGGGTCGCTGATCTTCACCGTGGAGCCCCACACGGCCGCGCGTACGCCATCCAGCTCTTCCCGGCTGGCCGGGCTTCCCGGATGCTCCAGCCGCGACGGAGCGCACTCACGGCGGATCACCGACACGGTCGACAAGGACAGCACCGCGGCCCTGGCCGCCCCCGGATCGTGGGCAGTAACAGGCGGCCGCTCATTGGGCTGGAGCGGGGCCGCGAAGGGGGGATGGACGACGACCAGATGCGCGTGCCCGCTGTGACGGGGATTCACCTGCGTTCCGGGGGATACGGGACTCATGCCGCCGAGCGTATGCCGTAGCCCGCGATCCGGATGTAACGGTCCTGTGGAGAAGGGGAGTTGACCCGGTTGTCGAACTGTGTATCGACTACGGCCGGTACACGCGTGTGTCTAGCGTGAGGTCCGTTCGTCGGCGCCACATTGACCACGGGGGCCCCTGGCGCCACGAACACCCCATGCCCTACTGGGCCCCCACGGGGACATCACGTGCCAAAACCCATACGCAACCGGCGGTTGCGTGCGCTGCGCCGGTCGGCCGTCGCACTAGCGTGCGCTACGGTCATGGCCCTCACCGGGCTTCCCGGAATCACCATGGCGACCGCTGCACCGAAGCCGCTGGATCCGGGCAAGCGCTGTGACGAGTTGTACGGCCTGCCGAGCAGCACCAGCCCGACCGTTGACCTGCCGGAGTTCGACGCGTCCCGCGCGAAGTCCCAGTGGGACGAATACGAGTATGTCAACCCCGCCAAGGAGTGGGACGGCCTCGGGTCGCCGTCCGCCACCAAGGAAGCCGCACTGTCCAAGCTGACCAAGGCCCCGGCGACACAGCCGGACCGGGTCTGGTGGAGGTGGCTCCAGCAGAAGGACAAATACCCCAGGTTCGAGGACTACCGGGACGCGAAGTTCATCACCAACTCCGGGAACGACCCCCGCGGCAAGGCCTTCGAACGGAAGGTGATCAAGGATCACGGGCTGGTCGGACCGGACTGGATCTGCCAGAAGGAGGTCGAGTTCAAGGACCCCGACACCGGCAAGACCTACCGGCGCAAGCTCGACGCCTACAACACGCGGACGAAGCAGATCCTGGAGATCAAGTCCAACGGCAGCCCGGACCGCAGAGAGATCCCCAAGGACCTCGCATGGGCCAAGGACCCCAACTGGAAAGACAGTCGGGCCAAGTTCGTCTTCGCCGAGCCTCAGAAGGCCGACGCGAAGAAGTTCCTGGGAGACATGCGCCAGATCGCCGGGGACCGGGTCACCGAGTACAACTACCGCTCCGACCGCGTGGAGCTCGCCCCCAAGGGCGGACAGCGCGCCACGAGCGGTCTGCTGCAGCCCCCGGGCCAGTCCGGCTCCACCCGTGGCGGCGCCACCGACCTGATCCGCGAGTCGCGGCCCACCCCGAAGGACATGGCGGAATACCTGAACCGCAGGAACGTCGCCAACCCGGGTGGTCTGCCCCGTGGCCCCGGCGGCGTCGACTTCTCCACCCTGGACCTGAAGTACATCGGCAAGCCGGTCAAGGGCAAGGGCGTCGACTTCGCGTTCGACGCGAACGAGGACCCCACCGAGAACTCCGGATGGGGCGGCAAAGCCAAGGCCCAGCTCATCTCGGACGCGTTCTTCACCTGGCTCGCCCTGAGCCCCGACAAGTTCTGGGTCAACCTCAACCCGGATGAGCCGGACCGCATCATGGACGCCAAGTTCGGCAAGACCGACGCCGGCCGTGTGCTCCTGGAAGCCGACCTCCAGATGAAGCACGACTTCTACAAGGCCATGGACCCCGATACCGACCTCGGCAAACGCTATTGGGCGGCCCTGCCCAAGCAGAACGGCTACCCGTGCATGCCCGGCCTGCGCAACTGGATCGAGCCGAAGACCGCGCAGGTCCGCGAGCAGGACGGCGGCATCTACATCCTTGACACCCCGCTGCGCCTGAAGTCGACCGCGCAGACCACGATCACCCCCGGCCCCGGCACGCCGATCTGCACCCCGAACGAGGCCGAGACCAAGGCGGCACAGCGCGTCATCGACCAGATGATCGTCCCCGCGGTGGAGAAGACCATCAACACCGCACCCCAGTACGCCGACCTGCGGCGCGTCTACACCGCCCGCGTCGCCGCCGAGTACATCCGCCAGCAGGACGCCAAGGCGCCCACCGACTACCACAAGATCATCAACAGTGGTGATGTCTCCCGCTGGCCGCTGCGCGCGCCCAACCAGAACTGGACCCGCGAGGCCCTGTTCCAGAAGTACCGGTACATCTACACCCACGGCGAGTTCGAGTACAAGATTCCTGCGAACGGCACCGTCCAGGTCTACCTGGTGGGCGGCGTCGACATGTCCAAGCAGCCCAAGCACAACGTCAGCAAGGCGCGCTTCACCGCCCAGCACCGCTACCTGCCCCGACAGGCGCAGACCAGCGTGAAGACCCTCACCGACAACACCGACATGACGGGACAGGTCCTTCTAGGCGCGAACACCGCCGCTGACGACACCGGCACATCCACTCCCACGCCCACGCCAACCCCGACACCGACACACACGGGCAAGCCGACTCCCACCCCGACCCACAGCGGTGGAGGCGGCGGAAGCACGCACACCCCGGCACCCGCCACGCCCGCACCCAGCGAGCCGGGCGGTGACCTCGCGCACACCGGCAACGACTCCCCGATCGGCCTGATCTCGGGTATCGCCGCCGCCCTTGCCGTGGCCGGCGGGGCGCTCGTGTGGTGGATGCGCCGCCGCAAGACCGCCCAGGAGTAGCTCCCGGCGGACGAACACACACGATGGGGCCGGTACGCAACCCGCGTACCGGCCCCATCATTTCAACAGCCCTGGGGGATGCAGGGCAGCAGGCGAGTCGATGCCGCCACCGACGAACTCGGCCGGGAGTACGTCCGGGTCAATGGCGTGCCCCTCCGGCATCATCGAAACAGCCCTGGCCTACGACCCCGCCACCGGTGAGCTCATCGTCGGCATCGACGTCCGGCCGGTCCGCACTTGGCCGGGGGTGATGAGAACAGCAGCCTTGTGCAGTTCGTCGCGTCGGACGACGCGGGCTACTCGACCGGCGCGGAGTTCGTCGCCGACGGCGGCTACCTACCAGGGTCCGTCCCCGCCGCGAAGCTGGGGCCCTCCGCGCTTCGGAGAGGTGCGGCCGGGCCCGGACTGCGCGCCTCGGGCAGGCGCAGCAGAAAACATGCACCGGGTGTCCGGCCCGTGAGGGTGAGCGTGCCCTGGTGACAGCGGGCGAGGTCGCGGGCGATGGCGAGCCCCAGGCCGGTGCCGCCGGAATCGCGCGAGCGGGCGTCATCGAGCCGGGTGAAGCGTTCGAAGATTCGCTCAGCGTCCCCGGCGGGCACGCCCGGTCCGTCGTCGCGCACCGTGGTGACGACCCAGCCGTCCTGATTCCGGACGGTGACCAGGATGTGGTCTGCGGCATGGCGGACGGCGTTGTCGACGAGATTGCGCAGCAGCCGCTCGAGTTCGTTCCGGTTGCCGTGAACAAGTGCGGGACCAGTGCTGCCACATGTGAGGGACAACGGGCGGTCGGCAAGCGGGTATTGCTCGATCAGGCGGGAGGCGAGAGCTGCCAGGTCGACAGTGGCGGGCCTGGCCACCGGCACGCGGGCGTCGAGGCGGGCAAGGAGCAGGAGATCCTCGGCGAGAGCCTGGAGACGGCGGGTCTGTCGTGCGGCGGTGGTGGCCGCGGCAGGCCAGTCGGTGCGCTCGGGGTAGGCGAGCGCGACTTCCAGGCTGGCCAGCAGCGTGGTGAGGGGACTGCGCAGTTCGTGGGCGGCGTCCGCGACGAAGCGCCGCTGCTGGGCGGCGGCGTCGTCGAGACGCTGAAGGGTGGTGTTGATGGTGGTGGCCAGGGCGGCGATCTCGTCACCGGTGTCGGGGACGTCGACGCGTTCGCGGGGGTCGGTCGCGGTGACCGAGGCGGTGCGGGCGCGGATGGCCTCGACCGGCCTCAGGGCGAGCCGGGTAGCGGCGTAGGCGACCGCGGCGATCAGGACGAGACCGGCGATCCCGGTGCGCAGGAGCAGGCCGTCCGAGGTCGTGACGACCGCCTCGGCAGCCTGCGGGGCCAGGACGACGTAGACCCGCAGCTTGGCGTCGTCGGCGACGCCCAGGGCGGCGGCCTTGGCGTGGCCGAGTGCGCGGGCCTCGACGTCGGCGGTCATCGCCCGGAAGGTCCGGTCGGACAGGTCGGCACTCCCGTACACGTCGTCGTGCCGCGCGGGCATGCGGACGGTACGTATGTTCCACTCGGGCTGCCCGGCCGACGGCGGGGCGGGCAGCACGTGCCGGGTCCCGGAGTCGAAGCCTTCCATGACGAAGCTGTGGGCGACCGACGAGCGTCGGCCGGTGGCGACGATCTCGTAGGGCAGGGCACTTCTGTCGTCAGGAGCGACGCCCTGCTCCAACTGCCCGACGAGCCCCCAGAGTTGTTCCTGAGCCTGCGTCGTGGTGGTGTCCATGCTCTGGCGGTACACGTCACGGTGAAGCCACCAGCCGATGCCGACCAGGACTACAGCGGCGGCCGAGGCGGCTGCGAGGGCGGCGCGGGCCCGTACCGAGCGCGGCCACCAACGGCGCCGCGGCTCAAGCGCGTTCACGGTCGTCCACCAGCCGGTAGCCGATACCCCGGACGGTCTGCAGGGACCGCCGGTCGAACGCGGCGTCCACCTTCTTGCGGAGAGCGCTGATGCGTGCCTCCACCAGGTTGGGATCCCATGCGTCGTCGGGCCATGCGTGATGCAGCAGGTCCGTTTTCGAGACCGCCTGCCCCGCCCGGCGGGCCAGCAGCTCCAGCACCGCGAACTCGCGGGGCGTCAGGTCTACTCGGGTACCGGCCCGGCGGCAGACACGGGTGGCGACATCCATCGAGAGGTCGCCCACGGCAAGGACGGGCGGTGCGGTCGTGGGAGCCCGCCGCACGAGGGCTCGTAGCCGCGCGACGAGCACCACGTAGGAGAACGGCTTGGCCAGATAGTCGTCGGCCCCGGTGTCCAGGGCCTCGGCCTGGTCCCACTCGCCGTCCTTCGCGGTGAGCACCAGGATGGGAGTCGTGTTGCCCTCGCGGCGCAACTGGGCGCACACCTTGTAGCCGTTGAGTCCGGGCAGCATCAGGTCCAGGACGACGAGAGCGTATGCGCCGGTGCGGGCCATCCACAGTCCCTGTCGGCCGTCGTGGGCGAGATCGACGGTGTAGCCCTCGGCGGTCAGACCGGTGTGCAGGGTCCGCGCGAGGTCTATCTCGTCTTCTATCACCAAGATGCGCATGACGTGCAGCGTCGCACAGTCCCCGCACGGCTTCCTGATGCCGTGATCAGGTTGGGTCAGCGACGGGTCAGCAGAGGCCGGGCACGCTGACGGCGCCCTTGTTGCCTCTGAAAGACCCTGCTGCCCATGCCTTTTGACGACCGCGGCCCCGCCGTACCCGGAACAGTGGCCACTCCCGCACCCGCAGCCCCGCTCGGTGAGCTGAGCCTGTGCATCACTTCTTCGCTCTCACCACTCCGCCTGCTCACTTCCCGCGTCCCCGTCCATGCGGTCCAACACTTGGAGTTCGAGATCAGCACCGTCCGTGAGCAAGCACCACAGCCGGCAAAGGCTGCCCCGTCCTCCAGCGGCCTCTCCCGATTCCGCATCAAGGCCTTTGTCGCAATCGTGCCCATGACCGTGACGTTCGCTCTTGGACTTTGGGGCATCCGCAGGCAGAACAGTATGTGGGGCGACGAGTCCGTCACCTATCAGCTCGCGCATCGCGATCTGACCCACATATGGCGCACCGCCCAGCATGTTGATCTGGTCCACGCCTGCTACTACGCCATCATGCACGAAATCTACGGCCTCGTCGGTGGCGGTCTGCTGACATTGCGGCTGCCGTCGGTGCTGGCGATGTCCGTGGCAGCGGCCGGAGTCGGACTTCTGGGGCTACGCCTTACGGGACCTCGCGCAGGGCTGCTGGCCGGACTGGTCTTTCCCCTTGTCCCGCAGATCCAGCGGTACACGCAAGAAGGCCGTTCCTACGCCATGGTGTGCGCCCTCGTCACCTGGGCGACCTATGTGCTCGCCACCTGCGTCGTACGCCACACACGGTGGCGGTGGACGGCCTACGGCTCCACCATGCTGCTTGCCTGCCTGCTCCATGAGTTCGCTGTCCTCGCCCTGGCCGCACACGGCGTGACGTTGCTCGTCTCCGGCGTTCCACGACCACTACTGAGGGCGTGGCGCGTGACTGTCGCGTGCATCGTCGCCGGGCTGCTGCCGCTGGCCATCCGCAGTTCAGGGGAGTCGGGACAGGTTTCCTGGATCGCCTGGCCCGATCCCGTGCAGTTTCTGGGGTTCTTGGCCATGGTGATCGTGGGCATGAGATGTGCCCGGTGTCCCATGAGTGTCAGGGCGCCGATACAACTGCCGGCCCTGGCCCTGCCGATCCTCGTGCTCCCCGGCCTCCTGCTGCTCCTTCTCTCACCGGTCAAGCCCCTTTTTGTCGACCGGTACGTTCTCTACAGCAGCATCGGATTCGCGTTGCTGCTGGGTGCCGGGATGGATCGTCTCCACAGACGGCAGCTGTCCTCTCGGGCATCGTGGGTCGCAGCCCTTGCGGTGCTGGCCGCACTCCTCCCGCCGAGCCTCTACCTGCGGATGCCCCAAAGCCGACACGATGACGTGATCGCCATCGGCAACGCCGTACGGCATGCAGGTCGTCCGGGTGACGGACTGCTCTATCTGCCGGGCCGACACCGAGTCTGGATGGGAGCCAACCCTGAAGACACCCGGATCCTGACGGACCTGGCCCTGGTGCAGGACCCCACTTCTTCGAACACACTCGCCGGAATCGAGCTTCCCGCCCAGGCCATACCGGCACGCATTCTGAAATTCAGCCGGATCGTCGCGGTCCGCGACCCAGAGGGTGCACACTCGGACACGAACTCCCAGGAGGAGGCGAAAACAAGGACCTTGAAGCGTTATTTTCGTGAGTGTGGAACAACTCGCGTCACTGGGGCGCGTATCACGGTCTACGTCCGCAAGGTGCAGTCCGCGGTGGTGGTGGCCGTCGACGGCTCCTCAGTGGACACGAAGGCATCGCGCGATTCCAACCGGCGCCTGAACCGTCGTAACGAGCTCAGAACTGGGGCATCGATTCCACCCATTTGGCACGCCAGGCGGGCGGAGCGAACGGCTCCGCGAAGTACTGGGTCTCGTGGGCGACCTTTCCGTCGTGGAATTCCATAATGCTGATGGTGGATGCCGGTTTCCCGTCGTAGTCGATCACATATTCGGTGATCCAAAGATCCCCACTACCGAGAATCCGTCGGACGGTGAAGGTGAGCTTGGCCGGGTGGTGTGAGCGCAGCGCCTGGAGATTGCGGCGGCCGTGGATGCGCTCACCCGACTGGGGATAGTCAGTGATGACGTCGTCGTGATAGATCTCGTGCTCGACGTCTTGGTCCCCGGCAGCGGACGCTGCCCAGTGCCGGTCCAGCGCCGCTCGGTTCTGCTGGTCTCCCACCGCGTTCCCTCCGATCACAGAAGCATCGGACGAGATCCATCCAGGCCGTGTCCTCATTCTCTCCCCGGACGATGCCCCCGGCCAGCCGCAGCGGGCACTGGGCCAGCGCGATCGGCGAAAGGATCACGTTGAGAAAACGGCATTGAGCCGGGTCTCCCCGTCCCATGCCTGTCGGATGGTGCTCGGCGAAGCCCGCTCCCTCGCGCAGACCGCCCGGTACGCAGCAGACACCGACCGGGAGGTCCGCGCCGGACTCGACCCGGACAGTGAGGCGATGCGCGGCTCGCGCACCGGCGGCACAACGGCGGGCCACGTGCCGGCTGCCGCCCCGCACGGCAGCCAGACCGTCATCGCCCAGCGCCAGGTGGCGGTCAAGCGCAACGAGATCCCGGCGTTCACCCCGCTGTTGGCCCGCTTCGACCTGCACGGCGTGATCGCCACGACCGACAGGATGCCGGACCATGCTTCCCCACGCCGTCAACATCACCCCCGCAGCCGACCACTACCGGTCGACGGCGTCTGCTCGGATGCCGAGGTACCCGTAGTGAGAGCATGACGGCCGGCCCAGGTCAGGGCTGCGGTTGCGGCCAAGGTGAGGAAGGGGACGGTGAAGCCGGCTCGTGTGCCGCCTGGACCGTCGACGAGTCGACCGACCGCGGCGGCAGAGACGGCGATGCCCGCCGCGCTCGCGGAGTTCGTCCAGGTGAAGGCTTGGGTCAGGACCGACCGATCCATGACCGACTCGATGAGCGTCGAGGAGACGATGATGCACGGAGCGACGCTCGCACCGGGGAACAGGAGGGCAAGGCCGAGCTGCCAGGGGGAGTTGGCCAGGAGCGGCAGCAGCGATGCGCAGGCGAGAAAGGTCAGGATCAGGGGCAGTTGGGCCGCAGGCGGGGTGTGCCGGTGGTGTCGCCCGTAGGCCAGACCGGCCAGCAGGCTTGCCGCACTCATCAGCCCATACAGGAACCCGGCTGCCGTGACGGCGTGGTGAACGTCGGCGAAGGCGCTCACCGAGACCTGCATCGAGCCGAAGAAGACGCCGAGGGCCAGGTTGACCGCCAGTAGCGTGGCGAAGTTCCGGGTCAGCAGAGGCCGTTGGCCCCGGGCGGCCGTACGATCCGGCGCGGGCGCCGGGGCCGTACGACGCAGCGCCGCGAAGGCCATTCCGGCGCCGACGACGAGCGCCCCCGCCAGCACCGTACCCGCGGCCGGGTGCACCTGGGTTGCCATCAGCACCGCGAGGGTGGGACCCAGGAGAAAGGCGACTTCGTTGCTGATGGTTTCGAGTGCGAAGGCCAGGGCGAGTTCGGCCCTGCCGTGCAGCAAGGCCGACCAGCGGGCCGCGGAGAGCGCACCGAACTGCGGGATGGTCGCCCCGGCGGCGAGGCCGGCCGCCATCAGCGGGACCGCGGGCGCCCCCGTCAGGCTCAACGCGACCAGGGCGGCGATCGCACCGGCGTGAGCGCACAGGAGGGGGACGAGGACGCGTGGCTGTCCGAAACGGTCCATGAGACGGGCCGTCTGCGGGCCCACCAGGGTCTCCGCCACGGCGAACGAACCGGTGACCAGGCCGGCCACCTCGAACGATCCGGTCTCGGCATGGACCAGCCAGACGATGCCGAGGCCGGCCATAGCCACCCCGACCCGGGCAGGAGCCGCGGCGAGGAAGAAGGCCGTCGCGCCGGAGGTCTGGAGGGCTGAACGGTAGGAGACGGTTTCCGTCCGAGCCAATACGGTATGGCGAGATCCCCGTACGCTACGGCGGAAATCCGGTGCGGTACGACGAAACCAGTCCCGCGATGTCACGGTGGACCTTCCGCTGCGCGGTGGGACGGTCCGGGCGGACGGCGCCCGTCGTGGGCACCGCCCCCCGCCGCCAGGAGTCGTCCATGATGACGTCGACGGGGCGGAATCGAAGTCCGCGTCGGCGTCGGCTCCAGCGCCGGCAGAAACGTTGAGTGCTGAGATCGAGGAATCGAGATCGAAGAGGGAAGTGGGCGGAAGAAGACACTAGTGGCGACGGGGGGCGGAGGGAAGACCGCCCAGATGACGCAGGTCGCCCCGCCCGGCGCGGGCTGGACGGCCGGGCAGGCCTGGGCGGCCCGGCCTACCTGTGGCGGCGCCACCCGCTGGGCGCTCGCCGGAGCGGTCGTCGAGTGGGGCACCGACGAGCGCAGGTACGGACCACAGCCGGAACTGCGGTCGGGTGAGGACGGCAGCCCGCCGCCCGCCGCTGCCCTCCGCCAGCGACGCGCCGTGCTCCGCCGTGCCTTCCAGCAGCTCCCTGAGCGAGGCCAACTGCTGCTGTGGCACACGGCGGTCGAGGCAGAGGCCGAGGACATCGCGACACCCGCGGCCCTCGAGGGCCTGGAGGCCGACGAGGCGCGGCTCGAACTCGAACGCGCCCGCACGCGCCTGCGCGTGGAGTCACAGCAGGCCCATCTCGATCTGGCCCCCGACGAGTACTGCCGCCACTGCAACCGGCTCATCGGGGTCTACGCGCGCCCACGCGCCGTGGAGCCCATGCCCGACATCCAGCAGCACCTCCAGCCGGGTGCGTACTGCCGGAGCGCGGCCGAGAGTTCGACCAGTCCCCCACGCGGCTGCCGCTGTTGCTCGCTGCAGCAGTACTGGGCTTCGGCGCCGCGGACTACCTAGTGCCGCGTGCCCGGGCCGACGACAGGGAGCCGGTCCGGGGCGCACGACGCCCCCGGCACAGGGCCGGAACCCGGCAGATGGACACCCCATCGTCCGGTTGCGAATCCCGGCTTCGGCGCCGCTGTTGAGGCTCGTCACGAGCCGGCCGCGGCCTTCCGCGGGGCCGGAGCTCGTGCTCGTCGGCGTCGGACCTGCTGGCGGCCACACCGGTGTACCGCGCGGTCACGGACCAGGGCGGGGGAGCGGGGCCTGGAGCCTGGGTAACGGTGTTCCCCGCGCCCACCGCCAGCGATCCGCCGACCGGCGGCTCGTCCGCGGTGCCACCGCACCTCTTCGCCACCGCGGACGGTGGCACGGGTACCCGCTTCCGCAACGCGCGGACCTGTCTGTGACTCGACGTCGACGGCGACCGCGCCGACGACTTCCGCCACGGCCTCTCGGCCGATGGGCTGTTCAGCTCCCGTCAGGATTCAGACCTCGTCGTGAACCCGGTCAACACGGCCATGGGCGCGCCCATCATTCTGAGGACCCTCGACAGTACCGCACCCGGAAGGGGCCGCCTCTGGACCACGCAGAATACGGCCTCCGCTCCCCAGTTCCAAAGGGTGAACGGGGTCTGGCGCCGATCTTGTTTGCGCCATAAGACGCTGTTGCTTCGAGCTTCGAGCGGAGGTGGAAGACCGCGCCACGCAGCGCACTCGACACCCGCCAGGAAGACCTTCTGGTGCGGCTCCTGCCCGTAGGACGTCTCAGCAGCCAGCCGCAGGTAAGCGAAGCACACTGCTGCGCACAGTGCGCAGCGGGTGCCGCAGATCATGGGGAGAGGCACTATTTACCTGTAGATGCCTTGGGCGTGACGCGGCCGAGTGGCACGATCTACGGACGGTGCGACACGATGCTTTCTGACACGCTGGTCCAGCCGCGAGGGGACGCGTTCGCCGTCGTGGATGCACGTGGCGTAGTGGTCAGCTGGAGCCCCGGAGCAGAGCGGCTGCTCGGCCACACCGCAGCACAAGCACGGGGGCTGACCGGGGCGAGCCTGCTGTTCTCGCAGGCCGACGCGGCCCGGATAGCGGGCCTTCGCCCCACCGAAGGTTCCGTCTTTCTCGGTGCCTCGGCACTGCGGCACCGAGACGGCCACGCAGTGGGGGTCGTGATGTGGGCGCACCCCTGTGCGCGCGACCACGCGGAGCAATGGCTCGTCCAGGCCGAAAGCGCGGAAGCGCTGCGGCAGTACGAGCTGCGGCAGGCACTCCTGAGAGGTCTGTTCACAGAGTCGCCGTTCATCATCGACATCTTCGATGCGCGCCTGCGGTTCCTGGCGCAGAACCTCTCACGCAACCGTGCCCCGGGATTCGCCGACACCGTCATCGGTCACACCATGCGGGAAGTGGCTCCGCCCGGGCTGCTGGACATGAATGCGCTGGAGGAGCGCCAGCAGCAGGTCTTCGCCAGCGGCAAGGCCCTGATCGGCACCGAAGTGCACGGGCGTGACCCTCGGGAACCGGACCGCGACGCAGTGTGGTCGGAGAGTATCTTGCCCCTGCGCAGCAGCTCCGGAGAGGTGGTCGCTCTGGCGCACATGGTGTTCGACGTCACCGAGGAGGCCCGTGCACGGGAGCGGCTGGACCTGGTGAACGCGGCAAGTGCCCGGATCGGCAGCAAGCTGGATGTCCTGCACACCGCGAAGGAACTCACCGATGTGGCCGTGCCGTGGTTCGCCGACTACGCCTACGTGAATCTGCTGGATCCGGTCTTCGGCGGCGAGGAGCCGGTGAGCGGCCCGGTCCCGGACACGGTGCCGCTGCGGCGGGCCGCGGAGACGATGCTGCCCGGGGAGCCTGCTTCCATGGCGGTCGGTACGGGTGAGATCGACCCGTTCGCCGCGGCGCCCGGATCGCCCACCGCGCGGGCCCTCGCCCTTGGCAAGCCTGTGCTGCTGACCGGGCAGGAGCTTGATGCGGAGTTGACCACATCGGACTTGGGCCGAGCCGCGGAAATCCGGGAGCGCGGAGTTCATTCCTGGCTGATGGTCCCTATGCACGCGCGTGGTGCCGCGTTGGGTGTGGTGGTGTTCGCGCGCTTCGCCCGAGCGCATCCCTTCGAGACCGACGACATCCTGCTGGCCGAGGAGTTCGTGACGCGTGCGGGGGTCTGCATCGACAACGCGAGCCGGTACACCCGCGAACGGGCCACGGCCGCGGCGCTGCAGCGCAGTCTGCTGCCGCAGCGCATGCCGGTCCTCGGCGGCGTGGAGACCGTGTCGCGCTACCTGCCAGCGAACGGGCAGGTGGTACTGGGCGGTGCATGGTTCGACGTCATTCCCCTGTCGGGTGCGCGGGTCGCGCTGGTGGTGGGCGATGCCGGGGGACGCGGACTGCACGCCGCGGTGACCATGGCCCGGCTGCGAACTGCGGTGCGCACCCTGGCAGAGCTGGACTACTCTCCCGAGGAACTGCTCACTCATCTGGACGACCAGGTCAAGCGGTTCCGGGACGAACAGAGCGGCGGACCGGGTGCCGACAAGCCGTCGCCGACGTGTCTTTACGCGATCTTCGACCCGATCTCAGGGTCCTGCGCCCTGGCAAGCGCTGGCCACCCCCCGCCGACGCTGCTGGCGACGAGCTGCGAGGTGAAGGCCATCGAGATCCCCTCGGGCGCGCCGCTGGGCGCGGGCGGCATTCCCTTCGAATCCGGAGAGGTGACGCTCACCGACGGGGACACCTTGGTGCTCTACACCGTGGGGCTGAGCAAATCCTGGGGTAGCAGTGCCGATGCACGGGCCCGGCTCCGTACGACACCGTCATCGCAACTCCCCGTGCCGGCCCCGCAGGACGCGGTCCCGCCCGGTGGCCTCGGCGGTCTCTGCGACGAGGTACTGCGCAGGCTCCTTCCGGACCGCCTCCAGGACGATGTGGCGCTGCTGCTGGCGCGGGTGCGCGCCCTGACCTCCGAGCACCACATGTCCTGGGAGTTGGCTGCCGAGCCCGAGTCTGCCGGGCAGGCACGTGCCGTGGTGACGCAGAGGCTGGCCGCCTGGGGTTTGGAGGAGCTGGCTTTCACCACCGAGCTGCTGGTCAGTGAGCTGGTCACCAACGCGATCCGCTACGGCACGCCCCCCGTCACGCTGCGGTTGATCCGCGACCGCAGCCTGATCTGCGAAGTCTCCGACGGCAGTAGCACCTCCCCGCACATACGGCGCGCCCTCGACAACGACGAGGGAGGACGCGGACTGTTCATGGTCGCGCAATTCGCCAAGCTCTGGGGCACCCGCTACCACACGAGGGGCAAGACGATCTGGGCAGAGCAGCCGCTCCCGCTCAGCACGGACACCGACGGGGCAGGGGCAACAGCGCCGCGAAACGCCCCGTAGAACAGGGCACTTGTATGCAGGGCACCGGCCCGTCGTCCCGCCGATGAGGAGCATGAACAGCAGCGACCTGCGCGAACTCGCTGCCGCCCGCAAGCATATCGCCGAGCTGTTTCGCGCCTGCACCGTGAAGAATTCGGTCCTTTGCACGCGCACTTCCTGCAGAACTCCGGCGCGATCTGGTACCCCATGAATGGAATGACGCGGGCACTCAAGTAAATCGAGCAGTACAAGGCCGCATATGTCTTTCCGTTCGCCGGCCCGCAGTGCTTCCTCGCCGACGACCTTTTCCATCTGAACGACCTGGACCGGGACGAGGTGAACGTTTTTCTGGACCAGTTTGTCGGGCAGATTCCGTACGACGAGATCGCCGCCATCCTGGACCGCCGGATCACCGTGGACTCCGGGCAGGAGCGCCGCTACCGATTCCGCGCCAGCCGACCTCTGGTCGAGGCCCTGCCGCTCCGACGCCTCTCGCAAAGGACCGCATACGGAGTACGCCCCCTGGATCACGAGGTTCGCGACCTCTGATCGTAGACCGTTCGTGCCTCACCGATGGCAGGAGCGACCTGCTCCGCCCATCGCCGTATCTCGTGCACGACCGGGCACATCGTCCCGCCCAGCGGGGTGAGTTCGTACTCCACACGGACCGGTACCTCAGGGTAGATCCTTCGGGTGATGAGCCCGTCCCGCTCGAGATCGCGCAGGACTCGGCTCAGCACCTGCGCGCTCACCCCGAGCCGGTTCCTGAGGTCGTTGAACCGGGTGGGACCGTCCTCGAGGGCGTAGGTGATGAGCACGGTCCACCGGTTGGCCAGCCGCTCGACGGCCTCTCGTGTGGGTGTGCCCTTGCCGTAGATCTCGGCTTCCCGCCGAGGCGCTGCGCTCATCCGGTCAACATACATTGCCCCGGGCGGTGGAATGGAGTCCCGTTCACCATCCCGTTCACCGGAGATGAATTTCCGCAGCTTTCCGGTGGTGTGCGAATTCCGGGATCCGGCGCTGAAAGCGGCGGATCAAGAATGACGGCGACGAGGCCTCGACTGCCGGTCATTCGTCGCCCACCAGGTCACTTACAAGTGACCTGGTAACAAAAAAGAGACCCTCTTTTCAAACTTGATGAAAGTTCAAGCATCTCCTAGTGTTGATCCGGCCGGCCCAACCAATTCCTTTCGACCGAATCAGAGGATTGTCATGTTCGATCGTCGTTCCGTAATCCGCGGCGGCGGCGCCGCAGCCGCGGCGGGTGCCTTCGCTCTCAGCGTGGGCAGCGTCCACGCCGAAGGCGCCGCAGCGTCCTCTCCGCCCTCCTCGAAGCCGGGATTCCTGCCGCTCCCTGCCCAGGCGAAGCCCCTGCCGGACAACGGCAAGGGCTACCGGCTCCAACGCGCGGGCCGGAACGGCTACGTGGTCATCACGGGGTTCGTCCAGTCCGTGTTCGTCGTGGCGCGGGACGGCGTCATCGTCGTCGACGCGCCACCCGCGTCCCGCGGAAAGCTCCAGGAGGCCATCGCCTCGGTGACCGACAAGCCCGTCACCCACTTCATATACAGCCACTCCCACCTGGACCACGTGGGCGCGGTGACCGACTTCCCGGATGCGGTGCGCATCGCCCACGCCGAATGCGCACGGGTACTCGCCCTGCACAAGGACCCCGCGCGGCCGATGCCCCAGAAGATCGTGGACGGCCGGTACAACCGACTGCACATCGGCGGTGAGGAGATCCATCTCATCTATCCGGGCGCCAATCACGAGTCCGGGAACGTCCTCACCTACTTCCCCGCGCAGCGTTTGGTGGCCATGACCGACGTCGTCATGCCGGGATGGGCGCCCTACCGCGGCTGGGGGAACGCCGACTACCTGCCGGGCATCCTGCTCGCGCACGACGCCATCCTCGGCCTGGACTTCGACACGTACGTCGGGGGGCACGTCTACCGCACCGGCACGCGGGCCGACGTCCAGCAGTCGCGGGCCTTCTTCGTCGACTTCTGGAACACGGCGAAGAAGAACATGGGCGCGATCTCCTTCGCCGAGGCCGCGGCCCAGGCCGAGCCGGAGAACGTCTGGGCCGCCCAGAAGGTCTGGATCGACCGGGTGGCGCAGGCGACGCAGGCCGAACTCGTGGAACGGTGGGGCGCCGAGATCGCCGCGGTCGACACCTTCACTGCGGACTCCGCGGGTTCGGTCGTCGTCTCCATCTCCACGGACGCCACGATCAACTTCCCGTGACCCACCATCACCCCGGCCGACCGGCCATCCCCCTCCGGCCGGCCGGGGCCCGCCGTCCCCGCGCAGTCGGCGCGGGGACAGCGGGCGATCTGCCCAGGACAACCAGACACACGGCAGCGGCAGTGTGCGCCCTGGCGGCCGCGGCCCGGGGTTCAGCGGGACAAGAGAGGACGCGATGAGCACTCCGCATGAACAGGGGACCGATGACCTGCCCGCGGCTTGCGGAGACAAGCGGGAAGAGCCGTTCGAAACGGGGCGCCGGAGCGAGGTCGCAGGCACGTCGACCGCGCCCCGGCAGTCCGTCAGAGTGACCGTCAGCGCGGAGGGCGACATCACGGAGATTGACTTCCCCACCGGTGCCTGCCAGCGGATGGCCCCGAAAGAGCTGTCCGAGGTATTGGTGGCCGCGGTGTGGGAGGCTCAGAAAAGGGCCTTGGAGCAGGTGGCCGAGTGGACCTCGGGCCCCCGCCCTCCGGAAGCCGGGATCGGCGATCCACCTCTGGGCGGGTCCGAACCGGCCCTACCGCCGTCCGGGAAACTCAACTCGCCTCCGTCCGTGGGCGCGAACGCCGACGACGGTAAGCCCGGGAACTCGGGTCTTCTCCGGTGGATTGCCCTGGGAGACTTCGCCGACTGACGGCAGGCCTTTCCGATCCGGATTGACTGCAGGGTGAGGCGACAGGGGACCGGAGGCTGGAAACCCCGGGGC
The DNA here is from genome assembly GCF_055582885.1 of Streptomyces sp. NPDC107454. Classification (NCBI taxonomy): domain Bacteria; kingdom Bacillati; phylum Actinomycetota; class Actinomycetes; order Kitasatosporales; family Streptomycetaceae; genus Streptomyces; species Streptomyces sp. NPDC107454. The sequence continues at coordinate 22,400 of NZ_JBVJPA010000018.1, forward strand.
TCCTGGCCGGCTGGTGTTCCAGGGCATCCTGTTCGCGCTGCATAACCGGATCGCCTGGGAACACCCCTCGCAGGAACTCGGCTTCGGGTCAGTTATGACCTGCCGGCGTCGCCTGTCCGAGTGGACCGCAGCCGGGAGGTGGCCCCGGCTGCACGAGGTTCTGCTTGCCAAGCTGCGCGGCGCGAGCGCCCTGGACTTCTCCCGGGCTGCTGCCGACGGCTCCCGCATCAGGGCGTTACGCGGGAGCCGAGACCGGACGAAGCCCCGTCGGCCGGGGCAGGACGGGCAGCAAGCATCATGTGATCACGGACGCCACCGGCATCCCGCGGCCCCGGCGCCGCCCGGACGTGGTGCCGGGTGACCGCGGCTACGACGACGGCAAGTACCGCCGGCTGGTCCGGGACCTCCACGTGAAGCCGCTGATCGCCCGCCGCGGCACCGAGTGCGGAACCCGCCTGGGCACCCAACCCTGGCTGGTGGAACAGGCGTTCGCCCATCTGTATCGGTTCCGCCGCCTGTCGATTTGTTGGGAGATATGCGATGGCCTACATGAAGCCTTCCTCACCCTGGGATGCGCACTCATCTGCTGGCGACGCCTGAAGCCGTCCCGATAGGAGTGCTTGGGCTCGACTCCTCACCATCCGCTGTGAACGAGCTGTGCGTTCCTCTTGACTCGACGTACAACAACGACGATCCTCGTGGGCGAATCTCGCGCTGGGCATGACAATTTCAGGCCAAGGTCCACGGGGGCGTTGGCCGGCCTGGAGCGTCGACCGCGCATCCCGCCGACCGAGGGACGTGGGCCGTGACCCCGACCAGTCGCCCGTACCGCAGACGCAAGCACGTCACCATCGTGTCGCTGCTGCTCCTCCTGCTGTCCTTCGCCCTTGGCCCCACCCCGAGTGCGGCGGCGGGCGGCGACTGGTGGGACCCGGTCGCACGGCCCGCGCCGGACTCCCAGATCAATGTCACCGGCGAGCCGTTCACCGGCACCGACGCGAACGGTCACGTGCGCGGCTTCGTCGACGCCCATGACCACCTGTTCGCCAACGAGGCGTTCGGCGGTCGGCTCATCTGCGGCAAGGTCTTCTCCGAAGCCGGTATCGCCGACGCGCTCAAGGACTGCCCCGAGCACTACCCCGACGGCTCCCTCGCCATCTTCGACTTCATCACCAAGGGGGGTGACGGTCGGCACGACCCGGTCGGCTGGCCCACCTTCAAGGACTGGCCCGCCCACGACTCGCTCACCCACCAGCAGAACTACTACGCCTGGGTGGAACGCGCCTGGCGCGGCGGCCAGCGCGTGCTGGTCAACGACCTCGTCACCAACGGCGTGATCTGCTCCGTGTACTTCTTCAAGGACCGCAGCTGCGACGAGATGACCTCGCTCAGGCTCCAGGCAAGGATGACCTACGACCTCCAGGCCTACGTCGACAAGATGTACGGCGGCCCCGGCAAGGGCTGGTTCCGGATCGTCACCGACAGCGCCCAGGCCCGCGAGGTCATCAAGCAGGGCAAGCTGGCGGTCGTCCTCGGGGTCGAGACCTCCGAACCCTTCGGCTGCAAGATGATCCTGGACGTCCCGCAGTGCGACAAGGGCGACATCGACCGGGGCCTGGACGAGCTGTATTCGCTGGGCGTGCGCAGCATGTTCCTGTGCCACAAGTTCGACAACGCGCTGTGCGGCGTGCGCTTCGACTCCGGCACGCTCGGAACCGCCATCAACGTCGGACAGTTCCTGTCCACCGGCACCTTCTGGAAGACCGAGAAGTGCACCGGTCCCCAGCGCGACAACCCCATCGGTTCGGCCGCGGCGCCCGAGGCCGAGGCGAAGCTCCCGCCCGGCGTGAGCGTCCCGTCGTACGGCACGGACGCCCAGTGCAACAGCCGCGGGCTCACCGACCTCGGCGAGTACGCCGTGCGCGGCATGATGAAGCGCAAGATGATGCTGGAGATCGACCACATGAGCGTCAAGGGCGTCGGTCGGGTGCTCGACATCTTCGAGTCCGCCTCCTACCCCGGCGTGCTCTCCTCCCACAGCTGGATGGACAGCGACTGGACCGACCGGGTCTACGGCCTCGGCGGCTTCGTCGCGCAGTACATGCACGGCTCGGAGGGGTTCGTCGCCGAGGCGAACCGCACCAAGGCCCTGCGCGACAAGTACGGCGTCGGCTACGGCTACGGCACCGACATGAACGGCGTCGGCGGCTGGCCCGGACCGCGCGGTGCGGACGCCCCGAACAAGGTCACCTACCCGTTCCGCAGCGCCGACGGCGGCTCCCTCATCGACCGGCAGACCACGGGGCAGCGCACCTGGGACCTGAACACGGACGGAGCCGCGCACTACGGCCTCGTCCCGGACTGGATCGAGGACATCCGCAAGGTCGGCGGCCAGAGCGTGGTCGACGATCTATTCCGCGGCGCCGAGTCCTATCTCGGCACCTGGGGAGCCACGGAACAGCACCAGGCATCGGTGGATCTGGCCAGAGGAGCGCCGGCCACAGCCAGTTCGACCGAGTGGAACCCGTTCGTCAGTTACGCGCCCGGCCGCGCCGTCGACGGCACCCGGGACACCCGCTGGGCCAGCGACTGGAGCGACGACCAGTGGTGGCAGGTCGACCTGGGCGCCACCCACCGGGTCGGGCGCGTCACCCTCGACTGGGAACGTGCCTACGCGAAGTCGTACCGCATCGAACTGTCCACCGACGGCATGAACTGGCAGACCGTCTGGTCCACGACCACCGGCGACGGCGGACTGGACACCGCCCACTTCGGCGGCACACCCGCTCGCTACGTCCGCGTCCACGGCCTGCAACGCGGCACCGGCTGGGGCTACTCGCTCTGCGACGTCGGCGTCCACAGCGACTGACAGCAGCGATTGACAGTGCGCCCGCACCGGCATCCCGCCCATAGGGATGCCGGTGCACCGCGCCGACCCCGTACAGCCGTGACCAGACTGGTCGTCTGACGGGCCGCGTCGATGGGCGGCACGGGTGGCTCGGGTTCGTACCGGGTGCCTACGGGCGGCCATGGCATGGCGTTCGACGGCGGGGCTCAGCGGCGCGCAGGGCGACGACTGGATCCGGCAGGCCGAAGACTGCGACCTGAGGTCAATCCGTATGGGTTTCTCGCGGTGGGAGGTTCTCCCGTGGCCGCATGATCCAGATCGGTGATCTTGCGGAGAGCCGGGATCGGCTTCGACGGCACTGCCGTGCCGCATGGCCGTTGTGCCCACACGTTGTGCCCACATCACGTTTGCCAGGCGTCAGGCAGGCCGGCGGGGCCCGGCGGAAACTCAGGCGACCTCAGCGCACCATCTGGGTACAGTCGGGCCATGCCCGAGCTGCAGCGACTTCAGGCCGGCCATGCGTCGGCGGTTCTGGCCTTCGAGCTGGCGAACCGTACCTATTTCGCTGCCGCGATCTCTGACCGCGGCGACGACTTCTTCGACCAGTTCGCCGACCGGCACAACGCCTTGCTGGCTGAGCAGGAGGTCGGCACCTGCGCCTTCTATGTGCTCGTCGCCGAGGACGACTCGGTACTCGGCCGGTTCAACCTGGTCAACATCGAGGATCGCACCGCGGAACTCGGCTACCGGGTCGCGCAACACGTTGCCGGCCGCGGCGTGGCGACCGCGACTGTCCGGAATCTGTGTCAGCTGGCGGCGACGCGGCACGGGCTGCGCACACTCAGGGCGGCTACCTCCCTCGAGAATGCCGCGTCACAGAAGGTGCTGACCAAAGCCGGGTTCGTCCCGGTCGGCCCTGCCGACCCAGCCGATGTCGGCGGTAAGTCAGGCACCTGGTATCAGCGCCATATCTAGCCTCGCCCCACCAACCGATCCTGGAGCGGCACCCGTTGGGACCGACCGTGACCCGGCACTGTCCGCACTGCCGGCAACCCGTCACCATCGTCCCGGAGCATTGTCACGGCTGGGAGCGCCTCAGGCGGCGACCCAGGAGGACGGCTCCTGCGCCGGCGATCAACCAGCCGGCGGCGATGCCGGTGAGTGCGGTCTCGGCCCGGGCGTCATGGGTGGTACCGGTGGCGGCCAGCGCAGGCCGGGCGGGATCGGTCGCCGTGGCGGCTTGGAGGAGGAGGGCGGTGACCGCGTCGGGGTGGGAGATCATGGCCACGTGGGAGGAATTGATCTCCACCATGTGTGAACCCGCGCGTTTCGCCTCGAAGCGTTCCTGGTCGGGATTGATGGTCTTGTCCTGCTTCGCGACGAGGAACCACGAGGGGATGTGCTTCCAGGCGGCTACCTTGGCCGTCTCCGAGAACGCGGTCGTTGCCGCAGGCCGCTGGGTGACCGCCATGACCCTCGCGGTCTTTTCCGGCAGGTCCGCGGCGAAGACCGGATGGATCCTGTCGGGCTTGAGGTACAGGTCTGTCCCGCTGACGCCGCCGGCCCGGTAGGGAACGGACTTCGTGGCGGTGCCGAGTTCGCTGGGGAACTTGGCCCCCAGGGACATTCCGCTCTCGCCCACGTCGGGCATCAGTGCCGATACGTACACCAGCGACTTCACCCGGGGGTTGGCCGCGGCGGCCGTGCTGATCACGGCGCCGCCGTACGAGTGACCGGCCAGTACGATCGGGCCCTTGATGCTGTCCAACACGGAGGCGATGTAGGTGGAGTCGCTGTACAGCCCGCGCAACGGGTTGGCGGGAGCGACGACCTTGTAGCCACGGCGTTCCAGCCGTTCGACCACCCCATTCCAACTGGAGGCGTCCGCGAACGCCCCGTGCACCAGCACGAAGGTGGGTTTGGCCGTGGCCGTGGCCGTGGCCGTGGTTGTGGCCGTGCCGCCGACCGCGGCGACAGGGGCCGCCAGGGCCGTACACATGGCCACGGCGCACCCGGCCGCAATGACGTGCGTGCGACGTATTCGGCTCCGTGAACCCGGGACCGGAAATGCTGGCATGCCGTTCTCGCTTTCCGTGAGACCTATGACACGGATTGTTCAGGCGTCCACACCGGCAGGCTCGGCCAGCGCTCCAACCGGGTGAAACGGGTGAAAGAAGTACGCCCCGGGAGTGAATGTCGGAGGCAAAGGGTGTTCGGAACCTACGTCGTGCCGTATGGCGCAGGCCGGTGACCGTCCGGCGTCGTGCGTCAAGCGCTGAGCCTTGAGGGCCCGGATCTTCGCGTGGGACCGGTTGACCGCCGGCTGGACTGTGGACAGGGTTTCCCATCGGCCCCAGTCGGGTACTCGGGCCGCCCCCGGCACTGCGGTATCCCTGGTCGGCCCAGCAATTGATGCGGGCCCGGGCGAGCGCGTCGATGATGCCGCTCTCGCGGGCTGCCCGGACATCGTGGACGACCCCGGTCAGGGCTGGTGAGGCCCATAGGAGGCGTCCCTTGGGATCCGCGATGACCTGTTGGAAAGGGAGTCCTGCTTCTGTCATGCGGCGGGGCGGTGACACCCCATGAGACGGTCAGAAGAAGCCGCAGCTGTCTTTGGTCATGGGTTGGCCGTCGCAGTGGAACGCACGCCGGGCGCCGGAGAGGTGGACGGCGGAGGATAACTCGGGTGCAGCGAGGGGGACAGCGGAGCCAGCGACTCGCACAGCGAGGACGGGAAGGCGGGCTCCTTGCGCTGCACGTCCCGGCAGCCTCCGGCCGAGGTCCGGATGATCGACTCCCAGCCCGATTTCTTCGCCCGGAAGAACCAGCGGTCGCCCAGCCGGGAGGAGCAGGCAGGGTCCGTCGAGTCGTCGCAGGCCGGTCCCGTGCGCCAGGAGAAGTCCAGCACCAGCCACTTCCCGTCGCACTTCTCCGAGTCCCGGTACGTGTGCTCGGGCGCGCCGACCGCCATCAACGCCTGATCATAGGAGGCGGCGGTGCAGCCGGTGGCCGGCGGTGTGCAGCCCAGCTTCCCGCACAACCGCAGCGCGGGCGGCTTGGCGCCATCGGCGGTGAAGTGAGTGTAGTTGTCGACGATCACGTCTCGGTCGCCCAGCGGCTCGGGCAGCCTGACCTTCGCCGTGGCCGTGCTCTCCTTGGTGCACCCGGAAGCCAGGTCCCCGGACGGCGAGGTGAAGGTGACCTGCACCCGCACGAGGTCCGTCATCGGGTCGGTGAGCACTGCCTTGAGCTTGCTCACGCATGCGTGAGCGCCACTGGGCACCTGTGTGTCGAGGAGCAGCGTGCGGCGGTCCCCGCTGAGATGGACTCCGGTGACCGCGGAAGGCTGCATCGTGGTCCACGGAATCGGCTCGGTTGCCGTCGGCGAGGGTGACCTCTCGTCCCCCTGACCGGCCACCTGTGTCCCGCACGCGCCGAGGAACAGCACGGCAACGGCGCAGAGCAAGACGGCCGCTCGACGTGTTCCACCTGATCGTCGCAAGAGCGCTCAATCCCCCCGGCACGCACCGACGTTTCCCAGGCCAATATAAGGCTGTGGCCGGGAAGGCTCACCAGTTGGGTGGGTGGGCTAACGGGCCGACTCTGCCTCGCCTCATCAACCCGGCCTTGCTGGATGGCCCGTCGCATTCAACGGGCCATCGAACAGCCAGTGGCACTCGCTACGCGGCGTCACCGGGAGGACCGGGACGATCAGGAAGCGACCCTGGCGTTCAGCCCGTAGTCCAGTTCTGCACCATCGACCAGCACCGCCTCGACCGTGCGTGTACGGGGGTCGATGTCAGCGACGATCCCGTCCCCGGCGTAACGGGGGTAGCCCGAGGCGCCCGTCTCGCCCGTCGCCTCGACGACTGCCGATCGCACGGCGGAGTCCTCCGCGGAGGCGCCGCCTCTGCCCTCGATGTGTTCAGGTACCAACAAGATACGGAAGCGCTGCGGCTCTGTAGTCATGCTCCGGATTTAATCGCCTGTCCCACCCGTCGTGGGAAAGGCGCACGACAGGTCTGCGCAAACAGGCTCCGTCGGCTGGGCTTCCCCATCCGGCACGGAGGTGATGCAGGAATCGGAACACCCGTCCGTCGCCTCGCTCTACCGCCCCTTCGCTGACGCTGAAGAGGCCGCCCCCGCGGCCCGGCAACTCTCTTCGGACAGACGTCCCCGCTCCCTCGGCGACATCGAAAGATGACGGTCGTTCGCTGGTCCAGCACTGGCAATTGCTGGTTGCGTCATACGCGTTGGCCGGGGCACTCGGATGTCATCACGATTTGATGACGAAGGGTCGTCCTGTGTGTGCTGTGCGGACGTCTGTGGCGTGGGGGTGGTGAGACGGCGGTGGGGCTCGCCCTGTGATTCAGGCCGTCGGACCTTTCCTCCAGGACGAACGAAGGATCGACTATGCAGCACCGCACATGGGGATTTGCCGCTGTCGGCGTGGCCGCCGCCGGTCTTTGCGCCGTGTTGGCCACGACGGCGCTCGCCTCGTCCGATCACTCAACCGGGCGTCAGGCCATCAAGCAGTCGCAGACCGCGGCCCAGCAGCCCGCGAACACGAAGGTGTCCTCCAGCGATGGGGCCAAGTCTCAGATGTCCGAGGAGAACCAACTGCTCCTGAAGATACAGATGGAGATCAAGGCGTCCACCAGCGGTCCGAGCGCGGCCCAGGTCGCCAAGGCCGACAAGTTGGTCGGGCAGTTGAAGGCAGAAGGCAGAAGGCAGGGCCACTGCGGCGCAGCTTGCGTGGCTGGCGCTGACTCCCGCTCAGAAGCGCGTGGAGGCAGCCCCGGTGGGCACCAGCTGAGTGGAACGTGAAAGCAATGGTGGCCGAGGGCGGCAGGCCGACCTGACGGGCTTCGAGGAGTTCTACCAGTCGGCGTACGCGCGGCTGGTCGGACAGTTGTTCTCGGTCACCGGCAGTCTCGAGCAGGCCGAGGACGTCGTACAGGAAGCGTTCATCCGGGCCCTGGACCGCTGGCCCCGGATCCAGGCCTATGACGTGCCGGAGCTGTGGGTGCGCCGGGTGGCGATCAACCTTGCGGTCAGCGAGATCCGGCGGTTGCGCCGACGTGCTGCGGCTTTGCTGCGCCTGGGTGCCCAGCGCCCGCAGCCCCAGCTCACGCCGCAGACGATGGGTGTCGCCGAGATGCTGCGCCGGGTGCCGGTGAATCAGCGCCCCGTGCTGTTGCTGCACGATGTATTGGACCTGCCGATCGAACAGGTCGCCGAGCAGTTGGGCCTGCCAGCGAGCACCGTGCGCGGCAGGCTCGTCCGAGCCCGCGCGAACCTGGCCCGCCACCTCGCCGCCGATCCGGAAGGAGCCCTGTCCCGCCATGGCCGACCCTGAGCGCAGCCTTCGCAGTCTCGTCGAGGAGGGCACCCGGGCTTCGCGGCAGCCACCGGTCGCTGACCTGCGGCGCCGTGCCCGGCGTCGCCGTACGATCCGCGAGGCCGCGACGATCGCGGCTGCGGCCATGGCCGTGACCGCAACGGTGGTGGCCGCCCTCCCCATGGTCGGTTCCGAGCGTTCCGGATCCACCGCGCCCGGTCCGACGGTGCCCAGCACACTCCGGCCCACGGTTACCGAGTCCACGAACTCTCTGGTCGCTTCGCCGATCGAGACCGTGCCCGGCGGCACGATCACGCTCAAGGGCACGGGCTGCGCTCCGGGGAAGGCGGTGTCCTTCGGGATCCGCTGGGACCGCGGTGCGAAGTTGAGCCTCTCGATGGAGGAGCAGAAGGCACAGAGGCAACCGCAAGCAACCGCTACGGCCGGCGGGTCGTACAAACTGACCTCGGTCCGCGCACTCGCCACCGGGACCTTCGAAGCCAGGGTCACGCTTCCGACCACCCCTGCGATCAACAAGCCCAAGCTGTGGGCGCGATGCCAGACCCCGGCCCCGGCCCACCAGCTCACTCAGTACATCTCGATCCTTGTCCACAGCACTTAGAGAACCTAACAAAGGCGTTGGACGTGGCGGTGGGTGATCAGGCAGGTGGCGAGGTCGAGGAAGGCCTCGTGGATGTCGTCGCGTCGTTCCCAGCGGATCCGTAGCCGGCGGAAGCCGTGCAGTCATGCAGCCATGCGATGGTGCGCTCGACCACGTAGCGGAAGACACCCAGGCCGCTGCCAAGGGCGAACTGGCCGCCGAGATCACCAGGATCCACGCGGAGATCAACCACGTCCCGCCCGCCTACGTCAACGTGGTCTTCTCCGAACTGCCTCAGGACAGCGTCTACGTCGGTGGAGAACCAGGGACGCCGCTCTTGATCGGCGGCTGGGCACGCCGCGGCCACCCGCAGGAGGAGACGACCCGCCTGGCACTAGAGCTGTCGGCGGCCGCTTCCCGCATCACCGGGATTTCCGAGCGCGGCATTTTGGTGGTGATCCAGGACAGTCCCGCGCGTTCCGCCGTCGAAGGCGGCCAGGTCCTGCCCGACCCGGGCCAGGAGAAGGAATGGCTGAGCCGTCACGAGGCGTAAGGCCGTGGCCGGGGTGACGGCGCGTGGGCCCAGGGCTTCTTCGACGTACGGCTGTTCCGGCGCTGGAGGCCGTTTGGGTGGCCCCGGAAATGTGGCGGTCGGTGGCGGCGGCAGCATTCTCACATGGCGCGCAGGCCCCGGTCGGCGAAGGCGATCAACCACTCGAAGCTCTCGTCGATGTCGGCGCTCCACTGGAAGGCGTTGGCCACCTGCAACGTGGCGAACCCGTGGCAGAGGCTGCGGAGCATACGCAGGGCGTGGTCCACGTCGGACTCCGGGACCTCGTAGCCGCGCAGGACCGCCATGAACGCGCCCAGCAGCCGCTGACCTGCGACGGCCAGCGGATCGTCCGGGCCGGACGGTTCCACACCGATCGTCGCGGCGTACCGGCCGGGGTGTTCCAGGACGAAGGCGCGGAAGGCACGCGCCGCAGCCGCCAGGGCGTCGCGACCCGCGTACCCCTGGACCGCGCCGCCGACGGCGTCGGCGGCCTCGCTCAATGCCAAGGCCGCGATGCGCCGGTTGAGGTCTTCCTGGCCACCCACGTGCTTGTACAGGGACGGGGTACGCACGCCCAGCCGCTCGGCCAGCAACCCCATCGTCAGGTTGGCGAGGCCCACCTCGTCGGCGAGGGCGGCACCGGCAGCGACCACGGCCGCCGGGTCCAGGCCGACCCTAGGCACGAGCGGCCTCCGATCCGAGGAAGGCGAGCATGAGCGAAACCACCCGTTCGGGGAACTGGTTGTGAGGGTAGTGCCCGGCGCCCTCGATCATCTCCAGGCGACCGAGGCCGGACGGCAGGGCCTCAATGATCGCCGAACCCTCGGCGTGCGGGTCGGCCCAGTCGGGGTCGAGCGTGCCCATCACGACCAGGACCGGGCATCGGACGTTGCCGAGCTGCGCGCCGGCGTCGGTCGGGGCGCTGCGGCCCATGCCCTGCATGGCCTTCATCCGGCCGGGCTCGCTCAGCAGGGAGTCGATGTGGCCGAGCCGCTCGGCCCAGTCGGCCGGCTTCACACCGGGGTAGGCCACGTCGAGGTACGAGCGCCAGAGCGGCACGCTACCGAACGCGCCCGCGCCGAGCAGCCGCAGCATGCCCTGCCGGAAGCGCTTCACCCGCAGGTCGCCGAAGCGGATCGACTGCTTGCGGGTGAACGGCGCCAACTCGACCACCGCGGTGATCAGCGAGGGCTCCTGCGCCGCGGCGATGGTGGCGGCGCCGCCGGAGATCGAGTGGCCGACGAGCACGGCCGGGCCGCCCAGGTGGCGGACCACGGCGAGCAGGTCGCCGGCGATGGCGGTGCGGCTCCAGGCCGGCCAGCCGACGCTGGACTCGCCGCAGCCGCGCAGATCGACCGCGGCGACCCGATAGCCCGCCGCCACCAGCGGCGGGATCACGGCACGGTACGCGGCGCGGCTGTCGCCCATGCCGTGCGCGAGGACGATCAGCGGGCCTGACCCCGTCACCTCGTAAGCGATCGTGCCGCCGTCGACGGCAAGGTACTCGGTCATGTCATCCCCTTGGCTGGCTAACTCCGTTAGCTAAAAGCTAATGTCATTACCCAAGCCTGTCAATGTCGAAATCCCCGGCACGGCTCGGGGGGACGACGAGGCGTCGCGGAAGTCGCTCGGGCCGGGCGTGCGACCGGGGTTCGTGCTGTACGACCTGTGCGCGGCGCCCTTCGACGGGATCGGCCGGATCCTCGGCGAGTCCACCGGCGTGACCAGGGCGGTCGCCGGTCGTGCCCGAAGGAAGGTGCAGGCGATCGCGTGGCCGATGATTCGTGTGGGGGAGCGGCAGGCGGTACTCGTCAACGGCCTTCCTGGGGCCGTGTCTTGGTGTGAGGACGGCAGTCGCCCTCGGCCATCGCGTTCACCGTCGTCGTCGACGACGACGGCCGGATCGTCCGTCGCTGACTTGGCCTGCGTCCTTCCTTCCATGAAGCGAGTGCGACCGCACGGCGGTCATGTCGCAGATTCGGCACCATACATGGGTGATATTCGGACCAAAGATGATCTCTGGCTCCTCGGCGTTCACTTGATCACCGGACAAGGAGTCCCCGAATGAATGGCCGCCGCACAGGCGGGCCGTGTCGACGGCTCAGGCGCGGCCTCCTGTCCGCCGTCGGCGCGCCCTCGTCGTGCCGGCAGTCGCGCCGGCCTATCCGGCCTGAAGTCGCCGTCGTCCCAGCTGCCTTCGGAAGAACGCGGCGTTATCGCCCACCCGGAGCCCCTCTCGCCGCCGGGGTCACGGGGGCCGGACTCGGGGCTGTGTCCGAACCTGCTGATAACGTGCCGCGTCCAGCGGAAATGATCACGAAGGGGCGGTGGGCGTGCAGGAAGTGACGTGCCATGAGGTGAGCGGACAGCGCATGGCCCAGGCCCTCGACGACGTCAGCCGAAGGACCCGGCAGCGGTGGCACTGGATGCGCTACGACGACCCGTCCCTGGAGAAGCTGCAGGAGATGCGCGACGAGCTCGTCGATCACGTAGCCGCCCTCACCGTGAAGGATCCCGCGCTCGGCGAGTCATCGCGCACGGTACTGCGAACCGCGGCGGAGTGTTCCCTGGGGGCGCTGAGCGTTGGCTGTTTCCCCGACGGCGACCAGGAAATCCACTTCCCGCTGATCGGCGAGACGCTCAGCAGCGAGGACATCGCGTTCGGCGACGCAATGGAACAGGTCCCGACGGCCAGATGGTGGTGTGACACGTTTGCGATGTGCCTGGTCAGCGGACTGGTGTGGGAATGGCAGCGGGTGATCGGTCTGCTGCTGCGGAGCGACTACGCGCCCACGATCCGCGACGGGGTGCCGTACTCCAAGCTGAATTCGACGTCGGATCGGGCGGACCTCGCTGCGATGGACGCATTGTGCGGCTACCTGACCCAAGCGCGCGGACACCTGCCCCGAGACTGGCCCACCGTGACCCTGTGCAAGCCGGACGGCGACGAGCGCACCGAGGCGGCCCGGAAGCTGGACGCGGCCGGCCCCCTGACACCGGATCAGCGCCTCCTTCGCGTACTCCTCGACGACGACCAGCATGCCTTCGAGCAGGCACTCGTGGCCCGGCTCATCGAGCACCGGGAGAGCGTGGGATCCGATCCCGCCCCCAGTACTCTCCTGCCGCTCGCAGCCCTTGCCCTGACCACCCTTGCGGTCCAAGTGCACGGGTGGGAGTTGGGCGTCCGGTCCGGCTATCTGCCACACGGCATGCTGGGTTCCCCGGAGGCGCTGCGGCGAGCGGAAGACTCCGGCGGAAATGAACTGGGCCATTGGATCGCCGAGTAGCCAGTTCGGACGGCCTCAGTCCTCGAGCGCCTTGACGTGGCTGCGGCCACTTCGCCGACTGGCTTCCGACCGACGGTTGTTCTACGGGCCGCGAGCAGTCCGTCGAGCGCGGGCCACCGAGCTCGACCTCACATCACGGACATCGTTCGTGTCAGTCGTGCAGGGCGGTTTTGAGTGCGTCGATGGCGAGGTGACGAGCGACCTTGGTCGCGTTGGTGTCACGGAGTTGGTCCAGCATCAGGAAGTCGTGGACCATGCCCAGAACGCGGACCGCGGTGACGTCGACGCCGGCTTCACGAAGCTTGGCCGCGTAGGCCTCGCCCTCGTCACGCAGGACGTCGGCCTCGTCGGTGATGACCAAGGTCGGGGGCAGGCCGCGCAACTGGTCGATGCTGGCCCGCAGCGGCGAGGCGTAGGGCTCGGCGCGCTGGGCGGCATCGGTCGTGTACTGGTCCCAGAACCAGATCATTCCGTCCCGCGTCAGGTACTCCCCGTCCGCGAACTGCAGGTAGGACGGGGTGTCGAAGTCGGCGTTGGTGACGGGGTAGAGCAGGACCTGGCAACCGACCCGGACATCATCGCCCCTGTCCTTGGCCATCAGGGCGAGGGCCGCGGACATGTTTCCGCCCACGGAGTCACCGCACACGGCAAGGCGCGAGGCGTCCAGGCCGTGCTCTGCGCCTTCGCGGGCGGACCATTGGGCCACGGCGTAGTTCTGCTCGATCTGGGTGGGGTACTTGGCCTCGGGGGCCCGGTCGTAGACGGGGAAGACCGCAGCCGCGCCGGCGCCGACGGCGAGTTCGCGTACGAGACGGTCGTGGGTGTTCTCGTCGCCGAACACCCACCCGGCACCGTGGATGTAGAGGATGACCGGAAGCGTCCCGGAGATGCCGCGCGGGCGCACGATGCGGGTGCGTACCTGCCCCCACTTGCCGGCGTCGACGGTCACCCATTCCTCCTCGACGTCGGGTTTCGTGACACCTTCCCCGGTCTGCAGGCCGGCGAGGATGTCACGTCCCTGATTCGGCGGCACCTCGTAGATGCGCGGGTGCGGGGAGGTCGCCTCGGCAAGGTTTTGCGCCGCGGGTTCCAGGATCGGAGTGGGAAACACTGAAGGCATGCTGATCTTCCTTCCCCTGCAGGGTTCGGGGCAGTAACGGCGTCATATGCGTTATTTGCATAGATATATGCATCTCCGACCAGAATAGCGGGGCGGTGGTACGCCCGCGATGGCACCAGCCCGTCCCTGGGTGGGCAGAGGAAGGGCCACGGCAACGTGCTGGGCGCGGCTCGGAATTGCGGAGCAGATCCACGCGCTCGCCCTCCAGGCGTACGACCGCGTGATCGGCCTGGAGCTCAACGAACTGTCCGTGGACGGCTGTATTACCCAAGGCTCCGTGCGGTGGCGAGGAGCCGGGCGCTCTCCCGTGGACCGGGGTAAACAGGGCCTGAAGCACTCGGTGGCGACCGAGGGCAGAGGCGTTCCGCTCGGCATTGTGGCGACAGGGGCCAACCACCATGACTCCACGTGGCTCGTGGCCACACAGTTGGGCTTCACTGGGGAGATCGGCCGCAAGGGCGTCCCTGCCCGATTCAGGCCGGCAAGAGGTGGGTGGTGGAGCGCAGCCACGCGTGGATGAACGGCTTCGGCTAGCTTCGGCGCTGCACAGAGAGGTGCGGCCGCGTCGTGGACTTCTTCCTCTACCTCTCCGTCGCGATCGTCGCACTGTGCCTGCTCGTTCGCCGAGCGGCCCCGCGCTACCGCTGGGACAGCCGCTCCGCCACCAGGTGCCTGAATTGACGCCTAGAGTACGTCCGCGCACGCCGCGTTGATCATGACGTCAGTGATGACCTCGTTCTGGCGCTGAGCTTGCGGAAGGTAGGGCGGGACGAAGCCCGAGCGGATCCACATGTAGAGGCTGTCTGTGGGCAGGTGGGCAGGTGGGCAGGTGGACAGGTTGGCCGCTCGGCAGTCGAGGCGAGGGCCTCGGCGACGGCGGACTTGCCGGCGCCCGGCGGCCCACCGAGCAGCAGCAGACTCCCGGTCCGCGAGTTCACGCTGGAATCGTTCGTCGGCAATTCAGGTGAACGAGTAACTGTGGCCAGAGTACCCGTGCCGGCATCGTCAAATGATGTTGAGGCAGTCGAGGAACGGTGTGGCGGCCGAGGCGTTTCCTGTGATGCGGCAGTGGTCGCGCCAGGGCTTGCGGGTGGTGGCCCACGCGATGAAGTCGAGTGCCGTGCTGTGGACCCGAGTGGTGGCGTCCGCACCGGGTGCGACAGTGAGCCTTCCGTCTGGCCCGGACGCAGGGGAGACGGTGACGGTGGTGGCGCCTGGCCCGGTCAGGTCGAGCACAAGGGGCTTATCGACGGTGGCGGTGAGTTCGGGTCCCTGCATCTGGGGGAGGCCGGCGAGCATGAAGTCGACGGCGGGGGCGACCTGGTCGTCGGTCGGCTCCGGCAGGGTGAACGGGAGCGGGCCGTCCGGGGCGAGCATGTCGTTGCGCAGGTGGCAGAAGACGTTGAACGCCATGGTGTTCGCCAGGAGGTGGCGCGGATACGTCCCGAGCCCGGGCACCTCGACAGCCTCGTCGGCGCCGGGCGGTTCCTGGACCGCTTCCAGGAGGTCCAGCTGCCGGGGTGTGCTCCGCCGCCACTCGTCGAGGACCTCCGCATGACTCCAGCCGCGTCGTTCGTCGACGCGCAGGTCGTGGTACCGCTCGCGGTTCGTCGGCAGGGAAGGATCGGGCGGCGGCGGGTCCACCGCCTCGGAGGCGAGGGCCGCGAGGTGGGCCACTACGTCGATGACACGCCAGCCGGCGCACGCGGACGGCAGCTCCCATTGCTCATCGTTCACCTGGGGGATGATCTCAGCTAGTTGCGCCGTACTCGAACGTGCGGCGGCGATGCCGGCACGGGTCATCGGTCCTCCCTCGCCTCTCTCGGTGGGACGGCCCGGTCAGGATGCGGCCTGCCGGGACATGCGATAGGTCGCGGCGACGTCCGCGCGGCCGAGTCCGTCGTCGGCCGCGAGGCGGAGGCGTTCGCGTACGACTTCCGCGATGCCCAGGTGCAGGCCGGCGGCACGGGCGGTGTCGGTGATCAGACCGGCGTCCTTGGCCGCCGCTTCAAGGGGGAAGGAAGGCGTGTCGACGTCGTCGTCGATCATCTTCGGGCCCTTGCTCTGGACGTACGGGCTGTTGAGGCCGCTGTCGTCGATGACCTCGATGACCAGGCGGGGGTCCACCCCCAGGGTGCCGGCGAGGGTGAGGGACTCCGCGATGCCCTCGACGGTGGTCAGGACCCAGGCGTTGTACGCGAGTTTGAGGCTGCTCGGCTGGCCGACCTCGTCGAGCCACACGGTGCGGGTGCCCACCGCCTCCAGGACCGGTCGCACCTCTTCCCGTGCCTCCCGCTGGGGAGAGGCCGCCAGGATGGTCAGGGTGCCGGCCACGGCCGGTTCCTTGGTGCCGAGGAGGGGGGCTTCGACGTACGCGACGTTCAGGCGGGTCGCCTGTACCGCGAGACGGCGAGACCCGTCCGGGGAGACCGTGCAGGTCTGCACCCACACCGTGTGGTCGCCCAGGCCGTCGCGGGCCTGGTCCATCACGTCGGCGACCACCTCTTCGTTCGCGAGCGCGGTCAGTACGATGTCGGCGCCTCGGCAGGCCTCGGCCGGCGTGTCGCACACCGCGGCGCCGGAGGCGGCCAGCGGTTCGGCGGCGGCACGGTTCCGGTTCCACGCGCGCAGCCCCACTCCCGCCGCCGCGATGTTGCGTGCCATGGCCTCCCCCATGGTCCCGGTGCCGAGCACGGCGACTACGGGCCTTACCTGCCCGGACGACGGGGTCCGGTTCGTTCCGCTCATCGTCGCGCCTCCATACGATCGACGCGCCGCGCGCCGCGCCGGCCGGCGCGCATGCCAGTGTTGTCGACTGCCGCCCGGTATCGGGGGGTTCAGGCGTCCTGGCCGATCCAGACGGTCTTGGCGTTCATGAACTCCCGCATGCCGAGGTCGGACAGCTCGCGTCCGTAGCCGCTGCGTTTGACGCCACCGAAGGGGATCTCGGGGTAGCTGGTCGTGTTGCCGTTGATGAAGGCCATGCCCGACTGCACGTCGCGGACGAAGAGTTCGCGTTCGGCCTCGTCCTCGCTCCACAGGTTCGACCCGAGGCCGTAGGGGTGCCCGTTCGCTTCCCGCAAGGCCTCTTCCAGGGAGGGGACTGTCCACACCTGCGCCACGGGCCCGAAGACCTCCTCGTGGTACATCCGCATCTCTGGCGTGACGCCGGTCAGCACGGTGGGCGGGTAGTACCAGCCGGGCCCGTCCGGGCGTTCGCCGCCCAAGAGGACCGACGCGCCCTTGGCGACGGCGTCGTCGACGTAGGACTCGACGTCCCGTCGGCCGGACTCGGTGGCCAGCGGTCCGACATCGGTGCCCGCGTCCATCGGGTCGCCCACCACCAGCGCGCCCATCTTCGCCACGAACATCTCGATGAATGCGTCAGCGATGTCTTCGTGCACGAAGAAGCGCTTGCCGTTGATGCAGGACTGGCCGTTGTTCAAGGTCCGTGCCTTGACCGCGACGTCGGTGGCCCGCTCCAGGTTCGTGGAGGGCATGACGATGAACGGGTCGGAGCCGCCGAGTTCGAGGACCACCTTCTTGATCTCGTCGCCGGCGATGGTGGCCACCGACCGCCCCGCCGGTTCACTGCCGGTCAGTGTCGCTGCCGCCACGCGCGGGTCGCGCAGCACCTGCTCCACCCTCCCCGCGGAGATCAGCAGGGTCTGGAACACGTCGTCGGGGAAGCCCGCGTCACGAAAGAGTTCTTCCAGGTACAAGGCGCATTGCGGCACGTTCGAGGCGTGCTTGAGCAGACCCACGTTCCCCGCCATCAGCGCGGGCGCAGCGAACCGCATGGCCTGCCACAACGGCAGGTTCCATGGCATCACCGCGAGTACCGCACCGATCGGCTGGTACGTCACGAACGTCTGCTGCGCGCCCACGCGCCCGCCGTCACCCTCCAGATCCCGCAGGAACGCGGGGCCCTCAGTGGCGTAGAAGCGCAGCCCGCGCACGCACTTGGCCACTTCCTCCTCCGCCGCCCGGAAGGTCTTGCCCATTTCCGTGGTGATCATCTCGCTGACGCTCTCGACCTCCTTCTCCAGACGGTCGGCCGCATGGTGCAGCCACTCCGCCCGCTGCTCGACGCTCGTCAGCCGGTACGAGGCGGCCGCAGCCGCCGCCCGGGCGAGCTTGTCCTCCAGTTCCTCAGGAGTCAGTTCGTCGAACCTCCTCAGGACCTCACCTGTCACGGGACTCGTCGTTGCGATAGCCATGAATCCACGCTATGACCGTCCGATAGAGTAGGCAATTCGCCCATTTGCCTCAGTTGGGACCGTGAGGTGGCATGCTCGCCGTCGGGAGGGAGTCGTACCTTCGAGATCAGCCGGAACCCCGCCGACCAGCAGCGACGCCCCGCCGAGCGGCTGCCACCCCGCCCGCTACCGATCACCACGCACAGCGCCCCGGGCCGCGGCGACGTCGTCGGATGCCCGGGCGTCGTCTTCGCAAGGCGATCACGTCCCGATTGCGCTCGATCGCAGAGAGCGCCAGTTCGTCGGGCCATGACATCCGGGATTCGAGGTCGGCACGCGAGCCGACCTGGACGGGCGGTCGAGGGTGGTTGCCCCCGGTCCGCTCCGTCCCGACGGCCTCCCCCTCGGTCAGGGCAGAGCCGCGACGAGTTCCTTGGCGAGAGGGCCCGAGGAGGCTGGATTCTGCCCCGTGAAGAGGTTGCGGTCCACGACGGTGTACGGTTCCCAGGCGGGACCCCGCGAATAGTGGGTGGGCAGCTTCTTCAACTCGTCTTCCAGCAGCCATTTGGCCTTGTCGGCGAATCCGACACCGGCCTCCTCCTCATTGCAGAAACCCGTCACACTGTAGTTCGCGAACGGTGTTTCGCCGTTTGCGTCACGCGTGGCGAGGAGAGCGGCCGGGGCGTGACAGACGATGCCGAGCGGATTGCCGGAAGCGAGTGCCTCACGCAGCAGTGCCCCGGAGTCGGGGTCGACCGAGAGGTCCTCCATCGGGCCGTGACCACCGGGGTAGTAGACCGCGTCGTAATCCTCCAGGCGCACCTCCTGGAGGGAGATGGGATGCCTCAGTTCATCCGCGGACTCGATGACGGCCTCCTCCCGGAGTGCGTTCTCTTCGCCGCCCGCCATACGGGGCTCCAGGCTCATCGTGTCCACAACGGGAACGACCCCAGCCGGAGTTGCCACGGTGACCTCGTGCCCGGCGTCGGTGAACACGCTGTAAGGCGCGACGAACTCCTCGGCCCAGTACCCGGTGGGATGTCGGTGCCCGTCCTTCATGGTCCAATAGCTCGCACCGGTCAGCACACACAATATCTTGGCCATGAGAAGCTCCTCGGTAAGGTGTTGCCCTGGAACGGGCATGAGGCGACCAGGTTTCACGTGCCCATCAAGTGTGAGCGTGCGTCTTGGTGACGGCAACTTGTGGCCGACCGAGGCATACACGCATCGGCCTCGCGGAATTTCAACAGGATTTCGACGCCGCCATGAATGAAATGTGCGACACGAGTAAACCCCGTTTTGGTGAAGCGTTTTCGGCGATGCGTTTTCTTTCGGGCGAGGAGGTCTGACCGAGAAATTGAACTGACCGATCCGGCGTACTGAAGGCCTGCCGTGATCAAGCGCTGGTTGACTGCTTGGGGGCGAAGCGCGGCCGGCGTGCCTCGGAGTGGTGGCCGAGGAGGGCCTGCGCCACGCCATGGCAAGGCACTTACATCACAACATGACGCAGCACGGCCTTTTTTCGTGCCCGCGCACCAGCCCAGAGTCAGGACTCATTTGGCGAGTGCTGCGTGGGCGCCCTGTTTCCGGTCGCCCTATTTCCACATGTAGTTCTCGGCGGCGTCGACGATCAGATTCTTGACCGCCTGCGGATGTGAGACCAGGGACACGTGCGAGGAGTCGATCTCCACTGTCTTTCGGGCGTTCGCCCGCTTCGCCTCGTACCGCTCCAGGCTCGGGTTGATCGCCTGGTCCTGTTTGCCGACAAGGACGTAGACGGGTCTGTTCCGCCATGCGGCGCCGGTGAGCTTGTCCGTGAACGCCGACAGCGCGATCGGACGCTGTGTGACTGCCATGATGTCGGTCTGACTCGTGGGCAGGTCCGCGGCGAAGACCTGGTGCAGTTTGTTCGGCTGTACGTACACGTCCGTGCCGGTGGTGCCGTCGCCGTTGCGGAAGGGCACCTGCTTCAGAGCCTTGGTGAGCGGTGCGGGGGCGAACTTCGCGGAGAGGCTGGAGAAGGACTCTCCCACATCGGGCATGATCGCGTTGATGTACACGAGGGCCTTGACATTGTTGTTTCCTGCGGCAGCCTGCGAGATCACCTCTCCGCCGTAGGAATGACCGACCAGGACGATCGGCCCCTTGACGGACTTCAGGAAACTCGCGAGGTAAGTCGAGTCCTGGGGGATACCGCGGAGGGGGTTTGCCGGTGCGGCCACCGTGTAGCCGTTCTGCTGGAGCCGTTTCACGACACCGTTCCAGCTCGACGCGTCGGCGAAGGCGCCGTGCACGAGCACGATAGTGGGCTTCTCCCTGCCGGGATCACCGCTCGGGCCACCTGCCTGCGCCGTTACGGGTGTCAGGGCGTAGGTGATTCCCGATACCGCCAGAAGCGCCGCACTCCAACGGACGATGTTCAGGTTGCGGCGCGACGTGCAGGATATTCGCATGTCATTCCTTCGGTGCGAGGGCGTCGAGCGAGGCCCGGGATTCCAGCGTCGAGGACACCTGCCGCCATGTCCCCGCGCACGGGCCATCCGAGTGAGCGCACCCCGGTGGTGTGGAGTCTCCCGCTCGCTCGATGACTTTGCTCCCGGGTTGCTTGCGCAGGCCCCTCCAGGACGCCGTCGACGGTGAGGATCTGGCTGCTGAGCCAGGCGATGGCGAGGTCGGTCAAGGCACAGGATGGTGGTGACCTCGCGTGGTTTGCCGTGGCGGCGGGGGATGCGGCTGGGCCTCTGCCTGCTTGAGCTGCTCGACAGTTGCCTCGGGCAGCCGGGCTAGGGCCGGAGCACGATCTTGCCGTGGGTGTGCCGTCGTTCCAGTTCGCGGAACGCGTCGCGTACCCGTTCCAGCGGGTAGGTGCGGGCGATCGGCACCTCCAGCTCTCCGCGCGCGGCAAGCCGGGCCAGCTCGCCGAGTACGACCGCGCACGCCGCCGCGCCTTCTCCGTAGGTTCGCGCCCCCACCCTGGCTGCCGCCTGCCAGTCGCTGATCGTGTTGATCCGCTCGGGCCGCACGCCCAACTCCACGGCCAGTTCCACGTAGCCGTCGCCGAAGGTGTCGATGAACGCGTCGACGTTTCCGCCGGAAGCCTGCTGGATCTGTTCGGCCGCGTCCTGCCCGTACTCGACCGGGATGACACCGAGATCCTTCAACCAGGCGTGGTTCTGCTCGCCCGCCAGCCCGATCACCGTGGCGCCGCGCCGCCGCGCGAGCTGTACGGCGAGAGACCCGACGCCGCCCGCCGCACCGGACACGACAACCGTGTCGGCCGGTTGGGGGTCCACAGCGAACAGGGTGGCGTACGCGGTCGTTCCGGCCACGTACAACGACCCGGCCACGTCCCAGGACAGCCCCTCCGGGCGCGAGATCAGATTCACATCGTCGACCACGACGAACTCCGCGTGGCTCGCCCTGTGATGGGTGAAGCCCAGAACCTCGTCGCCCACCGCGACGCCGCGCACTTGCGGACCGGCTTCCACCACGACGCCGGCCAGATCGCTGCCCTGCCCGGAGGGGAACGTCGCAGGCCAGCGCCCGTGCCGGGCGCCCTTGCGGATCATCGTCTCGCCGGGCTGGATCCCGGCCGCGCGGACCTCGACAAGGACCTGCCCGGGGCCGGGCGTCGGCCGCTCCACCTCCTCCACCCGCAACACATCGATCCCGCCGTACTCGTGGAACCGCACCGCCTTCATCGCGTGATCACCGCTCTTCCTCGTTCGGACAGGTCTTGGACGGTCACGCCCCGGACGGTCACACAGCGACCGGGCCATCGCACTCAACGGTTCAGGAACGGACCTGTCTTCCCAGGATCAACGGTCCGGGGAAGTATTTGACGAACGGTGAGCATGCACCATCTTGAAATAGGTGGTCAGGGGTGGTGCTGTGCGAGGGCGCTCGTGCTCGACCGGGCGCGTCCGCTGGCGAGCATCCAATTGCCCGCTTCCTTCTGGCCGGTGGTGAGCTTGGCCGCGCGGGTGGCCTTGAAGCCGTTGACGACCACGGGGCCGTTCTGGTCGTCGTTCAGGCCCATGAAGCTCAGATCGGCCAGGGCGCCGAGACTGGCGGCGCGCAGGTGGGCGAGGAGGTGGTCGCGGCGGCGGGCGGCGGTGATGTCGTGAGTGCGGCCGGGCACGGGCAACGGAGATCCAGATCATCCGGGCTCGCTCGCGATCTTCTTCAGGGCACGGTCCAGCCGCGAGGCTCACGCAGCGAGCAGGCCGATGATCGCGTCGTCCCAACGTCCCTACGCCCCGACGGTCGTGGCAGAGATGTTGTCGCCGCCTGCCATGTCGGCCAGGCGCTGGTCGTGCCGCAGTACCGCGAGGACGACCAGCGCGATTATCCCGGGCGGCAGCACCCGCCGGCGCGGGCATATCGCCTTCAGGTGGCGACGCAGCAGGTCGGCGATGTGGGCCAAGGTGCGCGTGGACAGCGGCAGATGACATGGGTGGACAAGAAAGACGGCGCCCCTGGCGAACTCTGCCTGCTGTCCGTCCCGCTCCGCACGACGCGTGGCGATCCGCTCCCGCACCTCGGGGTCCGCCATGGGCCGGATCGTACGAGCGGCACTGGCGACGACGAGCGGGAAACCCCGAAACCGCCCTGACAGATGATGCGCACGGCAGACTGCCGTCCCCGGCCAGTGCGAGCACCCCCGAACAACGTCACACCAGGCCCCTGACCTGCCTTCACGATGGCGGCGGCTCAGTCTTGAGCCTGTCGGCAGGCACTCGCTCGATGCGGGTCCAGCCCCTCCAGCCACGCTCCTCCAAGATCGCCAACAAGCGCTCGGCACCCGGTGAGGACTCGACCATGGTTGAGTCCATCAGATCGACGAACTGGTCATCGAAGCCGTCAGCACCCACCTCGCCGGCCTCCACCGCGCGAATCCTCAGGCGCTCCAGGATGTCGACGACCTCGACGACCCGCGGATCGTCGGCCGGCCAGTCGAGTGCACCCCTGAGAAAGCTGGAGAGCCTCACCATGTCGGGGTCGTCCAGCTGCTCGTGCTTCTTGGCGATCACGGCGTCGATCAGATGCGGCACCTGGGCGGTGATCATGATCCAGGCATCCCGCTGGGCTGGCACAGCACTCCACTTGGCCATTCGGAGACACGGCCGTCTCGGTCGGCCTCACGGCTGGGTCAGCCCGGCTTGACCGCCAGCGTCGCAAAATAGTGCGACATGTATTGAGCGGATGCGTTGGATTGGTGCGGCGCTTCCGCGAAGCCGGTGAGGACGAACCCCGCAGCGAGTTGCCCGCCGATCTGGTCGGTGAGGGTGTGGCTGTATTCAAGAGCGGCATCCGCGCCGAACTTCGTGGCGCGTTCCTCGGCGGAGTAATGCGTGACATCGCTGTAGGGCAGCTTGTGCACGACGGTCAGCTCGCCGCGCTCGTCGAGCGCCTCGTGGTCGAACAAGTACACATCAGGGTTGAGGAAGCCCACGAGCAGAGTTCCGCCCGGTCGCAGGGCGCGGAAGCACTCACGCCACACCGCTGCCAGGTCTGGTACGAACAGGTTGGAGACCGGATGGAATACGACGTCGAATGTTGCGTCGCCGAAGGCGCTGAGGTCGCGCATGTCGCCCAGGACGGTGCGCAGCTCGAGTCCGTCGCGCGCCGCCACCATCTGGTCCTGGCCGAGCTGGCGGGGTGAGTTGTCGAATACGGTGACCCGTGCCCCTGCGGCGGCGAGGATCGGACCCTGCTGGCCACCGCCGGAGGCCAGGCACAACACGTCCTTGCCGGTCAGGTTCGTCGGCAGCCAGGAGCGGTCGACTGGCTCACGCCCGATGAGAACAATCGACCAGTCGCCCATGCGGGCGCGCTCGACATCCTCAGCACTCACCGGCCTCGACCACTCGTTGCCCTCTTGGACATACTTGTCCCAGGCTGCCCGATTGTGGGCAACCGGGTCGACACCAATGTCCTGCACGTTTAACTCCCTGCTACAGCCAAGCGGAGACAGTTCGGTGCCGCTAGCCAACACGATTGCAGGGTGCGGGCTCAACGAAATTAGCGGGCATCGAGGTGTCCACGAGCTCGACGGGTGGTCACGCAGCGGGTGCGTCAGCGCTGGTTGCCGGAGTTGCGGAAGCCGTAGGCGTCGCGGGCGATTGTCTTGATGACCCGGCTGGTGCCTTCGAAACCGGCGTTGGTGATCCCGGTGTGCAGGAACGCAAGGATCTCTGGCCACCATGTCTCGACGGTTGTGGCTGGGCGCTGCAGTTCGGGAAGGCCGGCGTCGGCGCATCGGCGGTAGAACCGGTACGGCAGATCGCGGAAAACGACAGAAAGGGGTCGCGGGTCCCATCTCGCCCCCACCCGACCAAGCCCCTACCACCCGGCTTGATCTGGAACCCCGCGTCTTGTTCGTTCCCACGGCCAACTGATCAAAGTCTGGGCGTCGTTGAAGCCCGGGCGCGGATCGGGTCGACCCGCCGCTCCCGGGTGCCCATAGCCTCGCGGCCCTGAGCTGTTTAAGGAGTGGCTGCGTGCGGTTGATGCCTTGTAGGGTCCCAACCATGGCTTGTCGCATTTCCGAGCTGGTGGTCGATTGCCGCGATCCGCAACGGCTGGCGGCGTTCTGGTGCGAGGTGTTGGGCTTCGTCGTGCTCGACATCGACGACGGCGCGGTGGAGATCGGACCACAGGAAGGGTTCGGCGGATTGCAGCCGACTCTGGTCTTCAGCCCCACCACCGACCCCAAGGCGGGCAAGCTGCCGCTGCACATCGACGTCAACGCCACCGACCGCGATCAGGACGCCGAACTCGAACGCCTCCTGAAGCTCGGGGCGCGCCCGGCCGACATCGGCCAGACCGGCGAGGAGCCCTGGCACTGCCTGATCGACCCCGAAGGCAACGAATTCTGCCTCCTGCGAGCCCGCTTGAGCTGAGCATCGGCCCGCGTCGGCGAACGCAAGCGTCAGGGGATGGGGATGCGAACCGGTTCGTCCGCCGGCGCAGCAGATCCATCCCGTAGGGGCGCGGCGTCCGAGGTGAACTGTTCGCCGCCGTAAGGTTCTTGAAGAACTCTGCAGCAGGCTGGATCGGTCTGCCCCATGGGTTCAGCAACTGGGCGGGCTCCCAAGGGGCATCTATCTCCCGTAACTCACCGATTTCGAACTCTTCCTCCTCTAGCGATCCTTCGTCGGCCATCCGATGGCGCGGAAGACAGCGACGGGGTCCAGACGGTCCCGCCCATGCGTCACCCGGCGGTCCTTGACGGTGATCACTGAGACGAAGTGGTTGTCGTAGGCACGCCCGGTGTGGACCGCACGTCCGTGCGCCGCGTACTCGAGCACGACCACGGACGTCTCGGCATCCCGGTGGACAGCGAGTCCGTCCGCGCTGTGCAGGGCCATGCCATCGCCGTAGCCGCGGTACAGGTCGGCAACCGCGCGGGGTCCCTGAACACGGCGCGGGTAGCCGGGTACGGAGATCACGTACTCGAAGACCACATCCTCGGCCAGGAGGTCGAAGAAGTGCTCACCGTCGACGAGGCCCGCCAGCCCCTCCCGGATGATCCGGAAGAACGGGTCCAGCGCTGCGAAGTCGGTGATGTCGTCGATGGACATGGTCACCCCGCCATCGGAGAGGTCCAGGCGTGGACGCTGCGCCGGGTGAAGTCGTGGAAGGTGGTCGCGGGCCGGCCGGTGTCCTTCTCGACGTCGTCGTTGGGCGTGGAGCCGTTGCCGGAGATGACGCTGCTGGTCAGCTAGCGAAGCATGACCGCGTAGTCGGCCGGGACGAGTCCGGCAGCGACCGCGCCGTCGATCCATACGTCGGGGTCGATGTCGTGGTGCGTGACAGGTCGGCCGGTCACGGCGGCGATGGTGTCGGCGACTTCGTCGACGCTGAGGGCCTGCGGGCCGGTGGGCGCGTACCGCGCGCCGGCGTGGGCGTCGGGGGCGAGCAGCGTCTCGACGGCGACCGCGACGATGTCGGCCGCGTCGGCGAAGGCTTCCCTGCCACCGCCGGCGGGGACAGTGATCACCCCGTCGACGACCGGTACGTGGGCGTCGCTGAAGTTCTGCATCACCCGGGCGGGTCGCAGGATGGAGTGGGTGATGGCAGCTCGGGCGGCGAGGTCGGCCTCGACGGCCCTGATGTCGACCTCCGGTGGCGCCTGGTCGGCGCGGTAGGTGCTGAGGTAGGTGACATGGCGTACCCCGGAGGCTGCGGCGAGGTCGAGGAAGGCGGCCACGCGGTCGGCGTAGGTGACCCGCGGAACGGGTGTGACGAGGTAGAGGCGGTCCACTCCGGCGAGGGCTGGCGCGTGGGTGGTCGGGTCGTCCCAGTCGAACAGTACGTCGGCGCCGTGGCGTGCCGCGGCGCGGGCGCTCAGCCCCCGCTCGGCGAGCCTCTTCGTGGCCGCCTTCCGGCGCCACCACGGCGAGCCGCCGGGGGCCCGGCGGCAACGGGAGTCACTCCGCACGCAGGCAGGCCCCGGGAACGATCCCCACACCCGCTGACACCCGCCCGCCGCTCCCCGCATGACGGACGGTGGGACACTGCGCCCGAAGTCGCTGCCGTGACCGCGTTTTCGCGCATCGGTCACAGACTCGTGAAGAGGTCGTCGAGCGGGGCCGGTACCTGTCCGGGGTCGAGGTTCTCGACCAGGAGATGCCCATAGCGGATTTTGCGGCCCTTCTTCGTGCCGAGGAAGCGCCGCAACTGCTGCGGCCGGGGCCGACCGTGGTGTGCGGGCTGGTGCAGGAAGGTCTGCCAGGCCCGCAGATCGCCCTCGGCCTGGATGATTTCCTCGACGCGCGCCGTGCCCAGCGCGCGGATGAGTTCGTCCTCCAGGTCCGCCACGCAGACGAAGAAGCCCCGGTGCGGCGCCCGGGCCCGCTTCAATCCGCGGTCGTAGAAGCGCTGCTCGCCCTCGTCGCACAGTCCCCTCAACTGCAGGCCGAGTCCGGGTGGCCCGAGAAGACCGGCGTAGCGGCCGACACTCATCGCCCCGCCCATCGATACGACGCACACCCCCTCGGCGGCCAGGTCCCGGCCACGCCGTGCGGCCAGCGCCTCGACGGCCGCGAGGTCACTCGGTCCTTCCAGCAGCACCGCAGTGCGCAGCCCCAGTTGCACAACCAGATCGCTCACCGGTCCGCCGGGACCGCCGGCGGCCCAGCGGCTGACCGCGTCCCGGAATGCGTTCATGTACGCCATGAAGCGAGTCTGCACTTCCGCCGACCGGCACGGCACGGGAATATTCGACGGCACCGCTCGACATGTCCAGAATTCTCATCACCTGGGCCGACGTCGCCTGAGCCGGACGCTGAAGCAGGAGTCGGCGGCGGGGGAACTCGGCGATGCCGGACGGGACGCCGGACTCACGCGGGGGGCACGCCATCTCGTCGCCATGATGCTCAGCCCGCCGTGTCGGGGCTGTCAGGGCTGACGGGGCTGAGGGGCTGTCGGGTCTGCCGGGGTTGGCGGGGCTGTCGGGTCGAGGATGCGGGTGTGGCCTTTGCTGCCGGTTCGGTGGGCTGCGTCGGCTGAACCGGCTCCAGTGAGGTGACGGTCACCGCCATCGGCTGGTTGTGCCTCGTTGTGGCTTGGCTACGGAGACACCGCCGCGGGTGCTGGATCCTTCGTGCCCACGCCGGTGGTGCGGAAGCTGGTCCGGAATGCGCCGGGTGTCACGCCCAGGTGTCGTACAAACGCTCTGCGGAGCGACTCGGGTGAGCCGAACCCAGTGCGCCGTGCCACTACCGGCAGGGAGTCGTCACCCGCCTCCAGCAGCGCCTGGGCGGCTTCCAGTCTGACCTGCTCGACGTAGCGGCCTGGAGTGGTTCCCACCTCTTCGTCGAAGAGCCGGGTCATGTGCCGGACGCTGACGCCTGCTCTGCGGGCCATGGCCGTGAGTGTGTGGTTGGCCCCAGGGTTCTCGGCGACGGTGTCCAGGACCCGGCGGAGCATCTCCTGGCGCGCGTGAGGCGCCCGGGAGCGGACGCTGAACTGGGATTGGCCGCCCGGCCGTTGCATGAAGACGACCATGTCCTTGGCGACCGACCGGGCGACCTCCGCACCGTAGTGATCTTCGACCAGCGCCAGGGACAGGTCGATACCGGCGCTGACACCTGCCGAAGTCATCATCCGCCCGTCCCGTACGAAGATGGCGTCCGGCTGGACCCGAACGGACGGGAAACGCGCGGCCAGTTGCCGTGAATGCCGCCAGTGCGTCGCGGCGCGGCGGCCGTTGAGAAGTCCGGCTGCGGCCAGCAGGAACGCTCCTGTGCACACCGATGCCGTGCGGCGGCTCTTCTCGTTCAGCTGCCGGACCGTATCCAAAAGAGTGTCGTCCTTGATCAGCGTCTCCCATTCCGGGCCGCCCGGGATCACCAATACGTCGTACGGTTCTTGTACGTCGTCGGCGGACAGGTCGGCGCTGAGGCGGATCCCGGCGGAGGTGATGACCTCCGCCCCGTCCTCGGACGCGATCTGCACCCGATAACGCCCGCCGAACTCGTTCGCCGTCGTCAGCACCTCGATCGGACCGGTCACATCGAGCAGCCGCACGCCCGGAAAGACAAGCACGGTCACGACGAGCGGATCCATTGCCGGGCGCTTGTGGTTCATCGGATGCCTCCGGGCTGTGCGCGGTGTGGACACTGGATCGGCAGGGCGTTGGCGAGGGTATGCCCGCCTCGGCATGCCGCCGCATCGCCTCGGGATCGGGGCGAGAGCCTCGCAAACAGCCCAGGCGCCGACGTAACCGACCCCGATTGCCGAGTGTGCACCGTCGCGTCTCCTGTGGAATGCGGCAGGGCGTGTCCTGACAGGTGCCGCGGGCCGCACGGCCGCACGAGCCCCGTCCAAGGGCCGTAACCGTCCCCGGTCCGCCCAGTCGTCGGATTTCCCTGTGCTCATCATGTGCCGGTGACCCGTGCCGAAGCCACGACCGGTTTGCTACCTGCTGGGAGGCACAGCCTCTCAGTCCGCCTTTCGTGGCGGCTGACGGACCCTCCGCGTCTGCGGGTACGGCGCCGGCGGACCGCACACATGGTCGCCTGGACGATCGACCACTACGGCGAGCCGGCCCAACGAGACCGATGGCTGCCCCGGCGCTGCGCCATGGAGGGCCTGTCGAGCCACTGCCTGACCGAACCGGTCGCCGGATCGGACGCCGCCGCTCTGCGTACCCGTGCCGTCCGCGACGGCGGCCACTACGTCCTGACCGGGGTCGAGCAGTTCACCTCCGGCGCGGAGCCTCCCAGGTGTACGTCGTCCTGGCACGCACCGGCGCCGACGGCCCGCACGGCATCTCCGCGTTCCTCGTCGACAAGGACGACCTCGGCCTCTCCTTCGGCGCCGACGAGCGGAAGACGGGCTGGAACGCCCAGCCCACTCGCCAGGTGATCCCGGGCGGCGTCCGACCGCCCGTCGACCGGCTGCTCGGCCACGAGGGCGAGGGCTTCCGCATCGCCATGAACGGCCTCTACGGCGGACGCTTCGGCATCGCCGCCTTCTCCCTCGGCGGCGCCTGCAACGCCCTGGACCGCAGTGTGGCCCACCTCGTCGACCGGAAGGCGTTCGGCGGCCGGCTGCTCGACGCGCAGGCGCTCCAGGTCCGGCCGGCGGACATGGCGACCGAACTGGTCGCCGCCCGCGCGCTGGTCCACCAGGCCGCCCAGGCTCTGGACCGCTGCGATCCGCAGGCACCGTACCTGTGCGTGATGGCCAAGCGGTTCGCCACCGACACCGGATACTCCGTCGCCGACCGGGCCCTGCAACTGCACGGCGGCTACGGCTGTCTGAGCGAGTATGGCATCGAGAAGATCGTCCGCGACCTGCGAGTCCACCAGATCCTGGAAGGAACCAACGAGATCATGCGCGTCATCGTGGCCCATGGCCTGACGGAGGCATTCGGATGACCGACACAGACGACACCGTGCCGCCGACCGGTACCGACGACTCCCTGCTGCTGCGCACCGAGGGCCGCGCCGCGTACCTCACCCTCAACCGGCCCAAGGCGCTCAACGCCCTCACCCACGCGATGGTCCGCCGCATCGGCCTCGCGCTGACGGCCTGGGAGCACGACCCGGCCGTGGAGACCGTCGTCCTCACCGGCGCGGGGGAGCGGGGCCTGTGCGCGGGCGGCGACATCCGCGCCATCCACGACGACGCCCGGAACGGGGACGGGACGGCGTCGCCGGCCTTCTGGCGGGACGAGTACCGGCTCAACGCCCGCATCGCCCATTACTCGAAGCCGTACGTCGCCGTGATGGACGGCATCGTCATGGGCGGCGGCGTCGGCGTCTCCGCCCACGGCAGCGTCCGGATCGTCACCGAACGCTCGCAGATCGCCATGCCGGAGACCGGCATCGGCTTCGTACCGGACGTCGGGGGCACCTATCTGCTCGCCCTCGCACCCGGGGAACTCGGCACGCACCTGGCGCTGACCGGATCCCCGGTAGGCGCGGGTGACGCCCTGCTGTGCGGCCTCGCCGACCTCTACGTACCGTCGGAGTCCCTGCCAGGGCTGCTCGCCGACCTCGCCCACGCGCCGGTACGACAGGTCCTGGGCCAGTACGCACGGCGGGAACCGCCCGGTGAACTCGCGGCAGCACGGCCCTGGATCGATGCCTGCTACGCCGCCGACACCGTCGAGGAGATCATCGACCGCCTCCTTGAACACGGAGGTAGTGCGGCCAAGGAGACCGCCGAGACCCTGCTCACCAGGTCTCCGACCTCCCTCAAGGTCACCCTCGCCGCACTCCGCAGAGCCCGGCGGCTGGGTCCACTGGAGAAGGTGCTGGACCAGGAGTACCGAGTCTCCTGCGCGGCCCTCACCGCACCCGACCTGGTGGAGGGCATCCGGGCCCAGGTCATCGACAAGGACCGCAGCCCGCGCTGGACACCGCCGACGCTCGCCGAGGTCGACGACGCGGACGTCGAGCGCTTCTTCACGCCCCTCGGCGAGCGGGAACTCGGCCTCGCCGCATCCGACACCCCGCAGGAGATGCCCTGGTGAGCAGGCCCGTCGTGCTCATCGGGCTGGGACACACGGGCGGCCCGGTGGCCGCCAACCTGGTCAAGGCCGGCCACCGGGTACTGCCGCCCCCGCCTGGCAGTCGCCGGCCGACTACACCCTGGACGCCGGCCACTTCGACTGGGGCCTCTTCGACCGGGACGACGACGATCCCGACCCCGCCTTCGAGGAATCCCTCAACGCCTGTTACCAGCAACCCGGATGGCTCGCGACCGTCCCCAAGACCTGCGGCGCGCTCTTCAATCCAGGACGGCCCCTGCTGCCGGCGGCCGCCCCACTCGCATGTTCCGTTCCGCTGCTTCGCTGCGGCCAACTGTCGGTGCTGAGTGCTTGTATTCGTGCCATGACAGCATCAGTATTTCCGGCTCCGCCCGATCGTATTGAGCGGCGGGACGTCACCGTCATGCAGCAGGCCACCGTCGATGAGCTGACCCATATTCAGCGGCTGTGGCCGTCGTTCGAGCAACTGGTCGGGCTGCGGGGACGCAAGATGTACGCGCAGATCGACGAACTCCAAAACACTTACACGGTGTGCACGCCGGTCAAGGAGCACGACAGCCCGGACCGCCTGGGCCTGCAGTTGGGCACCTTGGCAGGGGGCTGGTACCTGCGGGGCCGCCTTGTCGGCGAACCGCCTCAGATCTATGGGCGGATCGCCGATGGGGTCGCCGAGTTGCAGGCAGCGATGCCGGCCGATGACACCCGGCCGCTGGTCGAGTTCTACCGCCGCCACGACCAGATTGAGCTGTGGCTGCCGATCCGGTCGTGACACCGGCTCAGCGGTACAGCAGGCCAACCGAGAGAAGCAGCCCAGCGCACCCGCCGGTCAAACGCCGAAGAGGTCGAGGAGCGGTGGGACCTGGACAACCTTTCGAGCTCGACGATTCCTGGGACGCTCTGCGCCGTTGCTTCACGGACGGCGACCTCGCCTTCCACAACGGCGACTTCCCCTTGTCGCACGTCATCCTCGGCGCAGTGTCATGGCACGAAGGCGACGACTACGGTCGACAAGAGCGATGCGTATTTCGTCCCGGACAGCGATATCGCGCGCGTGACGGCAGAGGCGCGTCGTCAGTGCGCGCCGCGTATGCCCGACGGTTCGGCCCGCGCGCTGGACTGGGCGGCCCGGCAAGGGCTGGGCAAGGCGGGGGAGGCGGAGTTCCCCGGTACGAGGCAGGGCCGTAGTCCGCGCAGCTGGCAGGAAGCGGTCCGGGCGGGAGGCATCCCCTGGGTCGGGGAGCGGACCTGCGGCGCTCATCCCCACGTAGGCTGGTCGGGTGTTCAATCGGCTTGGCGTCAGCGTGTTGCCGCCGGGACCCAGATGGGCTGCTCAGCTGCGGTTCTGGGTCGACGGCGAGGAAGTGGTGGCGCAGGCGGTCGGTGAGGGAGGCCACGGTCCGTTTGCGGAGGAGGCGTTGCCTGCCGACGGTCACAGTCCTCTCTGGGCGACCGACGAGGGACGACGGGCAGTGCTGGGGGAGCCAGAGTGCACGGGCGGATGCTGCGGCTACCTGTCGGTGTTCGTGCAGCGTCACGGTGGCATCGTCGAGTGGTCCGATTGGCAGGTGCCTGTTGATCAGGCGCGCCCCCCGACGTTCCACTTTGATGTCGATCAGTACGACGGCGAAGTGACCCGAGCACTGGCAGACCGGTGGTGGCAGGTCCAGGTGGAGTGATGCGCCGCTCCGGTTCTGTCCTGGGCGGTGTGTGGCCGCCAACGCCTACGGGCCGTCGCCGCTTGGCCGCGGCTGACAACAACGACCTCGTCGTGCACGTCGGGCGTCAGGACTGTGTCCCCCACCCGCACCGCCGCGCTGCTGACCGACAGGGAGCGGGTACCGGGCCAGCCGTATGTGACCGGTGTCCTCGCGGGTGGCGGCGAGGCCGCGCTCGGCGATCAATTGGTCGACGCGGCAGTCGGGGACTGTGCTGACCGGACTACGGAGTCTGCGCGCCGGTGGTCGGCCTGCGCTCCGTGCGGCCGACCCCGGCCGGACCGGCCACGGCGTCAGCGCGAGACGGACTGCGGGGCGGCGGGGACAGGCGTGAACCGGTAGGCGCCCTCATGGGTGATCACGCGGCCGGCGGTGGGCGGCGCGAAGTGGGTGCCGAGGTCGCCTCCACTGTTTGCTGAACCGGCATCAGCCTGGGCGCCCTCCCCGGATGTTGACCCCGCGGCTTCCCAGGCTGCGCCCCTTGCGGGGCTTTCATCGCCGCTTCGTGGTGATCCCAGGCGCATGCTGATGGCGTGCTGGTGATCTGCCGCCGCGCACCGCCGGGCGTGGTCGTGGAGCCGCTCTCATTCCTTCAGGCCTGGGCTCCACCCGGACCCTGCGCGCCCGGCCAACCCATCCGGACACACCGCTGGTTGTTCGCAAGTATGAATAAGAATCACGTACTTATCTATTGACGCGTTCATAGCAAGCGCTTACGTTCCCCTTCGAGAATATCGGAAAGCGCTTTCCCTCGCACGGCAACCTCGCACGGCAACCTTGCACGGCAACCTTGCACGGCACCCCTGGTCACGGACGAACCTGGAGGCAGAACGATGCAAGTGAGACCCGTCATCGCATGTGTAAGCCTGCTGGCCGGCGCGCTCGTCGCGCTGTCCGGCACCCCGGCCCAGGCCGCGAGCACCACCCAGTACGTCTCGCCGAGCGGCACCGACAGCGCGGCCGGCACGCAGGCCGCCCCGACGACGCTCGCCACGGCGATCAGCCGCATCGCATCCGGCGGCACCATCTACCTGCGGGGCGGAACGTACAACTACTCCTCGACGATCACGATCCCGGCGGGCAACAACGGCACCTCGAGTGCCCGCACCACCCTGTCCGCCTACCCGGGCGAGACCCCAGTGCTGAACTTCTCGGCGCAGAGCGAGAGTTCGTCGAACCGCGGGCTCCAGCTCAACGCCAACTACTGGCGTCTGTACGGCATCACTGTCCAACGCGCCGGCGACAACGGCATCTACGTCGGCGGCAGCAACAACGTCATCGAGCGGACGGTGACCGCGTACAACCGCGACACGGGGCTGCAGTTGGGCCGGATCTCCTCCAGCACCCCCAGCAGCCAGTGGCCGTCGAACAACCTGATCGTGAGCTCGGAGTCGCACGACAACGCCGACTCCGACGGCGAGGACGCCGACGGCTTCGCCGCGAAGCTCACCACCGGAACCGGGAACGTCTTCCGTTACGACGTCTCCCACAACAACATCGACGACGGCTGGGACCTGTACACGAAGACCGACACCGGCGCGATCGGCCCGGTGACCATCGAGTACTCCCTGTCCTACAAGAACGGGACTCTGAGCGACGGCACCGTGAACGCCAACGGCGACCGCAACGGCTACAAACTCGGCGGCGACGACATCGCGGTCAACCACGTGGTCCAGCACGACATCGCCTACGGCAACGGTCACCACGGATTCACGTACAACAGCAACCCGGGCAAGATGACGATCTCGAACAACGCGAGCATCGACAACGCGCAGCGCAATTTCTCCTTCGACGCGGGCACTTCGGTCTTCCGGACCAACACCTCGTGCCGCTTCAGTGTCAGCGGCTCGAACGACAAGACCGTCGGAGACGCCGACAGCTCGAACCAGTTCTGGACCGGTACGAACGGCTCCCGCTGCTCCTCCTACAGCGGCGCCCTGGGCTGGTCCTTCGCTTCGGACGGGCACCTCGCCGTGACCTTCGGCGGCAAGGTCGTGACGCCGTAACCACGACCGAGGCGGGGGCCGGGCGCTCGCGTTCCGCAGATACGCGAACGACGTGTCCAGCCCCCGCTTCAGCACCCCTGCCGTTCTCGACTCAATCCCACCCAGACACGAGCGTTGTGGCGTGTGGCCTCCGGCTTCGCCCGTGTCCGCTTCCGGACGTCGTACCGCGACTTGCCTTCCATCCGGGCTTGCTCGGCGATCACAACGCGCCAAGTCTGCCGGCGAGTTGTGGGTGTGCTGTGCGGGGTGCTGTGCAGCGTGCTGTGCATCACCCGCCCCGTCTGCAAGATTTATCCCAGCTTCGGGAGATGAGGGAGCGATCGGGGTAGCCCGAACGATGGCAGCACGCTGTTTTCGAAGCGGGTCATGGCGCAGATCCGGTCGCCGGTGAGGGTGAGGACGTAGAGGCCGGTCCCGTGGCTGATGCCGTTGGGGGCGCGCAGATAGGCGCCGAACGCCGGCTGACCGTTGGCTCGTGTCGGGATGAGGTCGAACCTGCGATCTGCGCGGAAAATGCCGTCGCAGAAGCGGGCCACGACGTCTCGGCCCTGGTATTCGAAAGGCATCGGTGGCATCGACATGAAGACGTCGTCGGTGAGAAGGGCCACCAGTGCGTCCAGGTCGGCGGACTCCCATGCGCGGACGAACTTCGCCACGATCGCATCCTCGGAGGGTGAGTCGGAGGCGGGAGGCGGTTCCCGGTCGTCCGTCGTGGGACGTCGGTGTTGCAGGCCGGCGCGCGCCCGTTTGAGGGCGCTTTTGACCGACTCGATGCTTGAGTCCAGCATGTCGGCCACCTCGTCGGCGTGGAATCCGAGGACGTCGCGCAGGACGAGCACGGCGAGCTGGCGAGGCGGCAGGAGCTGGAGGGCGGTCATGAAGGCCAGGGAGATGGATTCGGTCTGCTCGTAGCGGGCCTCCGGGCCGAGCGGCGCCTCGATGGCACCCTCCAGGAGGGCGTTGGGAATGGGCTCGAGCCAGATGACTTCACCGAGCCGAGTGGGCTCCGGTGGTTCCACATTGGGCACGTCCCACTCCTTGGCCTGGCGTCGGCCGGCCGACCGGCGTGCGTTGAGGCACCGGTTGGTGGCGATCCGATACAGCCAGGTACGCAGCGAGGCGCGTCCCTCGAACCCCGAGAAGCCCTGCCAGGCGGCCAGCAGCGTGTCTTGCAGGACGTCCTCGGCGTCCTGGAACGATCCGAGCATCCGGTAGCAGTGCACGTGCAGCTCCCGGCGGTACGGCTCGGTCAGTAGCCGGAACGCCTCGCCGTCCCCGGCCCGCGCCCTGGGGATCAGGTCGGCTGCCGCTTCGCCCATTCTCGGGTCACCTCTTCCCGCATCTCGTCGCACTCCTTGTGTCGCACTCCTTGTATGGACACCGGCCGAGGGGCGAAGGGGGCGGTTGGCGGGCGCCCCTTTCTCGACTTCGCGGTGTCTATCTCAGTGGTAAGTGACCACACAGCACAGGGAGAAGCACCATGGGAAAGATCATCATCAGCGAGAACGTCTCGCTCGACGGTGTCGTCCAGGATCCGACCGGAGAGGAGGGCTTCAGCCTGGGTGGCTGGTACGTCCAGATGGGAGACAGCGACCGCGAACCGTGGGCGAAGCTCTTGCTCGCCGAGGCCCTGGGCGCCGAGGCCCTGCTGCTCGGTCGGCGGAGCGACGAGTGGTTCGCCACGCGGTGGCTGTCCCGTACCGGCGAGTGGGCGGACAAGTTGAACAGTCTGCCCAAGTACGTCGTGTCCTCCACCCTCCAAGAGCCCAAGTGGAGCGACTCGACGGCATTCAAGGGCAGGGTGCTCAAGGGGGACGTGGTGGACGAGGTCTCCAAGCTGAAGCAGGAGCTGGATGGCGACATCGTCGTATACGCCAGCACCCAGCTCGTGCGCACCCTGATGGAGCACGACCTCGTCGACGAACTGCGGCTCACCGTGTTCCCGGTCGTGCTCGGAGCCGGCGAGCGCCTCTTCGGCGAGACCAGCGACAAGAAGCCCATGCGCCTCGTCCACGCCCGGACCGTCGGCGACGGCCTCGCCTTCCTCACCTACCAGCCCGTCCGGGACGCCTAGTGCGCTGACCGGGAACCTTCACCGGGCTCGGGGACGCTCACCTGGCCCGGGAGGGGGGGGCGACCGCACGTCTCGGGCCTCCGATCCGCCGAAGTCTCGGACTCGCGATCGCCACAGCAACCCTCGCCGGACTCGGCCTCACCGGCGCCGCTACCGCGCAGGTCAGCACACCCCTCTGTTCTAGGACGCCGACAGCCACGCGCGGTAGCGGCGCAGCGCCCGTCGCTGCTGACGCTGCTCGGCGAGCAGGGCGTACGCGGGGAGGGTGTTGGGCCTGGGGCGGCTTCCGCGGGCGATGCGGCGCAGCTGGTGACGGACCTGCGCCATGCTCGCGGCGGAAGCGAGGGCCTTGTCGGACCAGGTCACCGGCCGCAGCTGCCCCTCCGCCTCGCGGCCGTGGCGCCAGCGGTCGGGCAGGTCCGGGGTGACGGCGAGGGCCGTGCCCATTCCGACGAGTGCCACGCCGCTGGCGAGGACCCGTTCGGCGGTATCGCGTCGGGTGATGCCGCCCGTGAGCATCAGCGGGAGAGGAGTGGTCTTGACCAAGTCCGTCGCCAGGTCCAGGAAGTACGCCTCACGGGCCTGGGTGCGTGCATCGGCGGGGCGGCCGGACATCGCGGGGCTCTCGTAACTGCCGCCGGACAGTTCATCGCGTACAAAGCCCGCAAGGCCGGGGTGGTAGTGGTGTACGTCGATCCGGCGTACACCTCCCGCACCTGCGCCGAGTGCGGACACATCGACCAGGCGAACCGGGTCTCCCAGGCCTGGTTCGCGTGCCGGAACTTGCGGATTCGTTGATCACGCGGACCGGCACAGCTCCCGCAACATCCGCGCCCGGGCACGGGAGTTGTGGCGACGCGGGGCCGAGTCAACGGCCCCCGCCCCACCACCGCGTCGGCGGGGCTGGACGCAAACGCAGCGCCACAGCCGGTGACGCCCGTTGTGCAAGCCCGTCGCTTCAGCGACGGGTAGTTGACAGCCCCACTCATCCAACCGCTGGTCGAGGTCAGCGCACAGGGCAGTTTCCAGCCAGCCCGAAGGGCGAGTACGACGGTGGGCCTCGCGGTCCAGGTCATCGACCGCTGACTGACGCCGCCGCCGCAGCGCGTCACAGCGTCGCGGTCGTCCCTTCCCCGGACGCGCTGCCCGCGAGCCATTGGTCCCAGCCCAGGTTGAAGTCGGCGTAGCCGTTGTCGGCCGGCGCCTTGGCGCGGGGCGAGCCGGTGATGGTGACGGGGTCGCCCTGCTTGACCTGGCCGTAGAACCACTTGGCGTCCGACATGGACAGATGGACGCAGCCGTGCGAGCCGCGGGCGCTGCCGCTGCCCGGGTTGGGGTCGCCGGTCGAGTAGTGCACGTACGTACCGGACTGGGTCAGGTGCACGTCCCACGGCAGCGTCAGGTCGTAGTAGTTGGGGCTGCCCTTTTCGCAGCTGATACCGACGCTGCAGGAGGTCATGTGGACCTTCTCCTGCTTGTCGATGACGGCCATCGTGCCGTTCCATGTCGGATACTGGGCGCTGCCCGCGTTGATCGAAAGGGTGCGCACCGCCTTGCCGTTCCGGGTCACCTTCATGGTGTGGCCGGTCACCGAGACGTCCGCGCGCACGTCGTCACCGATCGTGAAGGCGTGCGTGTAGTTGTGCACGCCGTAGCGCCCGTTGCCGTTGCTTACGCCGTTTATGTCAGCGTCGACCTTTACCTTTGTGCCGGAGGGCCAGTACGTCTTGGGCCGCCAGTCGGCGCGCTTGTCGCCCATCCAGTGCCAGGCACCGGCCACCGGTTGGGAGGCGCTCACCTTCATGTGCTTCTCGACCGTAGCCCGTGCTTTTGCGGCCACCGGGTTCGTGAAGATCACCGAAATCGGCATGGCGACGCCGACCGTGGTGCCCGTCTGCGGGGTGATCGTCTCCAGCAGCATCGGCGGGCCCGCGGGCTTGGTCGGTGACGGGGAGGCGCTCGCACTCGGCTTTCCCGACGCCTTCGCGTCGTCCCCGCTCGCCTTGTCACTGCCGCCCCCGCCGCAGGCACTTGCGCCCACCAGCATCGCACCCGTGACGAATGCGATCCCTATGCCGCCCTTGCGCCGTCCCACGATCTGCCCCGCTCTCTCGCTCTTCGGCCCTGACGGGCCCGACTCCCTGTCAGACAACGACGAGGTGGGCCGCAGTTGCGTGCGTCGCGTAAAGCGTGTCTCAAGATTCAGTGCGCACCGGCGGATCGGGGAGGAAGAGGGCCCGACATCCTGCCGGCCGACTTCGCTCGATCACGGCCGTCGGGTCCGCGCAGGAACCCGTGCGTACCCCAGTGCCGACGTGGAAGGTGAAGTCGGTCCCGCGCCACGGGCCGCAGCGGCCGACCCGGCTCTGCGGCCGGTCGACGGCCACGTCCCGGAGCCGACGTTGCGGACGGCGACGAGTTCACCACGATTGCCCCTTCCGCTACGCCTCCGAAGGCACAAGAAAGCACCCCGCTACTTGAGACGGGAGGGCTCCACGAGTGTCCTCAGCTACCTGTCCGGGTGACGTCCCGGCACGATTCCGTCCTGGCGGGTCGTGTCAGCCGACGAGGTTGGCCAGATATGGGCGATCGCGGTCTGGACAGCGAACACCGCCGAGCCGGCCGACCGGCGTTCGGCAGTCAGCCGTGAGGCGTCTCGGATCGGTCGGTGGCCGGGGCGAGGGGGTCGGGACCTGGTTCTGTCAGGATGTTCTCGAAGTAGCCGGGGCCGGTGCTGGGGAGGGCCTTGAGTGCGGCGGTGTAGCGCAGGGTCTCGGTCTCCCAGGCGTGGTAGCCGCTGGTCCATGCGGTCATGATGTCGACGCAGGTCTCTACGGCCGTCCGCTGGGGGGCGGGGAGTGCCAGGTGGGTGCACATGGCCGGGATCTCGCGGGCGAGTTGCTGGAACCGGGTGCAGCACCGGCGGACTCTTCCTACAGGACCTGGTACAGCGCGATGCCCGGCATGAACTCCGCGTCAGCGATCGTCATGACTGAGCTGTGCTGTACGCGTTGATGGCGAGGCCGTCGGTGAACTCAGCGCTTCGCGCAGGAGCGCGACGGCCGGTGGGATCTCCGTGTCGCTGATGTTGCCGTACCCGAGGACGAGCGCGGGTTCCGCCGGCTGATGCGCGCGATAGTCGTCGAGGTCCGCCAGCCGTAGCCCGGCGGCGGCCGCCGCCCGGACCGTCCCGCGGGTGTCGGTGCCGTCCGGCAGGTGGAGCAGGATGTGCAGCCCGGCGGCGGTGCCGGCGACCCGGCCCGCCGGTACCTGGGCGCCGAGCGTCCGGACCAGCAGGTCGCGGCGGGATCGGAACCGCCGCCGCGCCGCGCGCAGGTGGGCGTCGTACCACCCCCGCTCGATGAAGGTGGCGAGCGCGAGTTGGTCCAGCACCGGTGGCGCGGCGGCGACGAGGTTCGCTGCCCGGAGCACCGGGGCCATCGCGACAGGCGCGACCAGCCAGCCGAGGCCGAGGGCCGGCGACAGCGTCTTGCTGACCGAACCGAGGAGGAAGACTCGGCTCGGATCCATCCCCTGCATGACGGCGACGGGGTGATGGTCGTAGCGGAACTCGGCGTCGTAGTCGTCTTCGATGACGAAACCGTCCACCTCGCGGGCCCAGCGCACCAGACGTGCCCGGCGTGCCGCGGACAGCACCGTGCCGGTGGGAAACTGGTGTGCCGCACCGACGACGACGGCGCGGGCCGGCGTACGCGCGAGGTCGTCGACGCGCAGGCCGTCGTGGTCCACGGGCACCGCGTGCACGCGTAGACCGGCGCTCGTCGCGGCATCCCGTAGCCGCCCCCAGCCCGGGTGTTCCACGGCCAGGTCGGCAATCCCCGCGGCGCGCAGCGCCCGGCACGTGCGTACCAGACCGTCGGTGACGCCCGCGCACACGGACACGGACACGGCGTGCGCGACCGCGCCGCGCGAGCGGCGCAGGTAGTGCGCGACGGTGGTACGCAGCACCGCGTGTCCAGCGGGGTCGGGCAGGCCGAGGTCATAGTGGACGGCCGAGCCCGTGACCGCCCGGACGGCGTCGGCCCAGCGGCGGCGGGGAAACGCCCGCAGGTCGGGCAGCCCGGGCGCGAGGTCGTACCGGATCGGTGGCCGTGCCGGTGCGCGCCGCGCGCGAGGCCGCGGCGGCGCGGAGTCCGGCGACCACGAGACACGCGTGGCGGAACCCACCCGGGCGGAGAGGTAACCCTCCGCGATGAGCTGCCCGTACGCCTCCGTCACGACCCAACGGGAGCAGCCGAGTTCCTCGGCGAGCGCTCGGCTCGGTGGCACGGCGGCACCCTCCGCCAGCCGGCCGTCCCGGATCGCGGTGCGCAGCGCGTGAGCCAGGCGATCGTGCAGGCGGCGCCGCCCGCCATCCGGAGGACCGACATCCAGCAGCGTCGCCCACGCGAGATTGGTCTGGAAAACAGCCACGAGATTGGAGCGTACCGCCGATCCGAATCCGCCTAGCGTGAGGGACATGACTGAAAACCTGGCTCTTGGGGCCATGCTGTTCGGCACGGCCCAGGACGAGCGCCGATCGTTCGAGCTCCTGGACCGTTTCGTGGACGCCGGTGGCGTCTGGATCGACACCGCCAACTGCTACGCGTTCTGGGACGATCCGACCGGTTTCGGCGGGCAGAGTGAGACGTTGCTCGGGCGCTGGCTGGCAAGCCGTCCGGGCGTCCGTGACCGCGTCAGGATCAGCACCAAGGTGGGCTGCGAGCCGACCATGGCCGGACGATTCCCGGAGACGGCCGAGGGCCTTTCGGCAGGGGCCGTCAAGAGCGGGATCGAGGGCAGTCTCCGACGACTGGGTACGGACCACGTCGAGCTGTACTGGGCCCACAAACCCGATCCGGTCACACCGCTGGAAGAGACCGTCGCCGCCTTCGACGAGCTCGTGTCCGCGGGTACGGTCGGCCGCTTCGGCTGCTCCAACTACCCCGTCTGGCAGATCGAGCGGGCGCGGCAGATCGCGCGGGCCCACGGCAGCGCCGGCTTCACCGCGATGCAGCAACACCACACGTACCTGCAACCGCGCCCCGCGACCAGGCCCACCGTGGTGCACCGGTTCGGTGCGGTCACCGACGAGGTGCTCCACTACCTGGAACACCACCCGGACATGGCTCTGTGGGCGTACACGCCGCTGCTGAGCGGCGGCTACACCCGCGCGGACAAGCCCCTGCCCGCGGAGTACGACCACCCCGGCACCGCCCGCCGTCTTGCGGTGCTCGACACGATCGCCGCCGAGACCGGCACGAACCGCAACCGGGTGGTGTTGGCGTGGCTGACCGGAGGCAACCCGGCTGCCACGCCGATCGTCGGCGTCAGCACGGTCGAGCAGCTGGACGAGGCGGTCGCGGGGGTGTCACTGGAGTTGACGGCCGATCAGCGCGAACGCCTGGACTCCGCGGGGTGACCCGCGAGACGAGTTGATGCGAGTAGGCACCGAGGGCCGGGCGGCTTTCGGTGCTGTCATTCGGTGCTGTCAGGAGAGCGACGATGGTGACGGGCTGCTGGCAGCGGGGGCACGGGCTCCGTCGAGCCGCCCGCCCGGCCGCACAGCGGCCACTGCCCGGAGTGACGTCAAGGACGAGGAAAGCGAAGGGACTCATACATTTAAGCCGCTTTCACGGCGGAGGAGAAGGAAGCCCTTTCATGGCCTCGTCTCAGGCAACGCTATCAGTCGGCTCGGGACCAAGTCATGTGTGTTTTCAGGGGTGATTGACCTTCGGCGCACACACGAAAACTGGGAGGCGCCGCGCGGGCGCCTCCCAGTCGAAGCCGAGGGCGAGGAAAGCGAAAGAACTTGTTTTCGGTAAAGGAAATTGAGAAGGAAGCCCCTTCATGGCCTCGCCGCGGGCAACGCTAGCACTCAGACCGGGATCAAGTCGCGTAGATTTTCGAGGGTGATGACTCGGGAGTCCGGGTGCAGCCCCTCCGGACGTTCGAGACCGATGTACATCACGGGCTCGTCCGGGACCCGCTCGCCGTCCCACAGGTCCACGGCCGTGCTGTCGCCGGACATCAGGCCGATCAGGTACCGCACCGTCAGATGCTCGCGCTCTACGATGGCGCGCACCACCTTGGACACTGACGCCTGGTTCTCCTCGACCCGGTTGGCCGACGAGATGCCCTTCAGATACAGGTGCAGCCACTTCGCGCGCCAGCGGCCGTCGTCCTCGCGCCGGAACGCCAACGGCAGCGCCACCCGGCCCACCCCGCGAAGCTCCGACTTCATCCGCACCGTGCGCGGCTCGAACGGACGGCCCTTCTGCTCGCCGTCGCGCAGCATGAAACCGAAGAACGACTCTTCGACCTCCTCGAAGCTCTCGCCGGAATAGATGTTGACCTGCGGAACGATGAATGTGCTGCGCACCCGGTCCAGGGACAGGTTGATGAATTCCGAGGCCCCGTCGGGCGCCTCGGTGACATCGCCCGAGTGCTCGCCCCCGACCGCCTGGAGGGAGGTGTAGGAGAGCCAGGAGTCGGTGCTGTAGTCGGTGTGGAGAAGCAGCGCCGAGAGGTCGTAGTCGGTCCGATTCTCGGTCTCCTTCCAGTACACGAAGAAGCGCAGCTGTTCGCCGTCGACCGCTGAGACCGAGCCCCGCGGCAGTACGCCGAGTCCGGCCGCGGTCGCCCTGCCGCTGAGCGGGAGCGCCACGTCGAGGACGTCCGGGTCGAGCAGCAGTCGGCCCGGAGCAGGGAGCCTGCGGCGCAGCTCGGCGTCGAGGGCGGCGATCAGACGATCGCGGTCGGCGGCCGGGACGGTCGGCCGGTAGTCGGGGGTCACCCAGGCGCGGCCCCTGCGGTTGACGAAGATGCGGGGTCCGTCGGTCTCCCGCTCCCGGTTGTGGAAGTGCTCGCGGACCGAGAGCACGACCCGGCCGGAGACCTCGGGGGCGACCCGTACCGCGGCGGCCACCACCGCGTCCCGCTCCTCCTGGTCGGCGGCGATGCGCAGCAGGAGGTCCAAGGCGCGGAAGAGCTTGCCGGGAGCGGACGTCAGCAGCTGCAGCGCACCGAGGACGTCGAGCTCGTCGAGCAGCTTCTCGACACGGCTGTCGAAGGACCGCGCCTCCTTCTCGCCCCGCGCTACGGCGAACACGTCGGCGGCGTGCGGCCAGCGCGGGTACTCGTGCGGGTGAAGACGCTCACCGAGCCGCTTGAAGCGCTCCCGGTGCGCGTGCACATCCGCCAGCTTGGCGGGGTTCGCCGCGACCACGGCGTCGAGGCCCGCCAGCAGCGCACGGCGGG
Organism: Streptomyces sp. NPDC107454; assembly: GCF_055582885.1. Taxonomy (NCBI): domain Bacteria; kingdom Bacillati; phylum Actinomycetota; class Actinomycetes; order Kitasatosporales; family Streptomycetaceae; genus Streptomyces; species Streptomyces sp. NPDC107454. The sequence goes on from NZ_JBVJPA010000018.1 coordinate 66,413, forward strand.
TCGGCCGCGAGAGGGCCCGAAACCGGGTCGGCTCCTGCAGCGTCGCGTCGCCGCCCGACAGTGCGCAGGCCAGCCGCAGCACATCGATGACGGTGTCCAGAAGGAGGTCCGCGCCGACAGCGAGACGGGCCTCGTTGACGACCGCCCGGTTCTCCCGGACAGGGATCGACTCCGGCTGGGGGCCGAGCGCGCACCGCTCGGCGAGGGTCTTGAGATCGCGCAGGTGGTCCTCGCCCAGTGGCGTCCTGCTGCCCGCCAAGGCCAGGTACAGGTCAGTGAGTTCGTCGTCCAGATCCCGCCCGAGGTGCAGCACGGTCACCCGGTCGCCCGCAGAGGCGATCAGCTCGTCCTGCGCCGCGAGCATCTCCTCGTAGGTGTGCTGGTAGCGGCCGTACGTGGGGAGGCTGAGCAGGTCCAGCACCCCGTGTGCCAACTGCGTCAGCACGTTCTCGCGCGACTTGTCGTCTCCGAGCGCCTTCGTCACACACCGCATCCAGAACTCTTCGGTGTCCGGCACGTTCGCTGGGAAGTCGATGAAGTACGAGTTGTGCCGGACGTGGTCGCCCACCATCTCGCCCACGGTGCGCAGCGTCCGCTTGGCGGTGTGCACGACCGCGGCCTCGGACAGCCCCGACAACCGCTCCAGCAGCTCCGCCGAGAGTTTGAAGCCCACGGATGTCAGCGCCGCGTCGAACTGCCGTGCGGCGGTGGCTCCTTCCCCGGCGGAGCCCTTGGGGGAGGCAACGCGGTGGGTGTGCCGGATGACCAGCGATTCGAGACTCTGCTCCATTGGGGGATGATCGCAGAGGTGTGCGAGCCGGCGCACAGGAGTTTTCTTGCACGCGTCTCCGACGCCGCAGGTGGCGTTACGGGGTGTCGGCGGCGAATCGGTCGGTGCCCAGCACGGTGAGCAGGGCGAGTTGTTCGTGGCTTTCCGTGCCCGGGGTGGCGGTGAATATGAGCAGCGACTGGCCCTGGTCCGGCTCCAGGAGGAGTTGGCAGTAGAGGTCCAGGTGTCCGACCTGGGGATGGACGAACCGCTTGGTTTCGCTCCACCGCAGGCCCACCTCGTGGCGCTCCCGCAACCGGGCGAACTCGTCGCTGGTACGCAGCAGGACGTCCGTCAGGTCCGCTGCGGGAGAGCCGGGCCCGTCCCGGGTGACCGCCGCGCGCAGCAACGCGGCATTGGTCCGGCCGTTGTCGTCATGCTGCTCGGGGTGCAATGCGCCGGCCGGTTTGGCGTCGGTCTCCAGGAGCCGGTGCGCCGGCACGAGGTGCGGGATGTACGACAGGCTGGCCGCCATGCCCATGACGTGGCAGGAGCCCCCTCACGAACGCCGCCACCCACAGTTGTGTCAGGGTCAATCTGCCGTAGGAGGCAGCCAGCAGGACCGAGCCCACGCTGCCGTGCAGGCTCATGACCGCGACGAGGGGGATGGCGACCGAGCTGAGCGAGGAGCCCCAGGACATCGCCGGCCTGGCCCGTCCAGGAGAGGCGGAAGCCGCGGTGGCGCCGCAGACTCGAGTCTGCCCTGGATGTCATGCCAGGCCGTCCACCGTCATCGCGCGCGGTGTGCCGTAGGCGAAGGGCGTGAAGTGCGCGGGGGTGTGGTCGATGGGGAGATCGGGACGCCAGGCCGTGAGGATTTGTGCGCTGCACACGAACAGGTCGTCGGGAAGATGATCGAGGGGATGCCAGGCCCAGTCGCCCACGCTCTCGTTCGGCTGCGTGGCCGGCTGTCCCCGCCAGGCGTGAACGAGGGCGCCCACTGTGACCCGTAGGACATCTTCGACGCGGTCGACGAGCGTTCCCAGGAGCGTGACGTCGCCAGGGTGGGCGATCAGACCGGTCTCCTCGCGGAGTTCGCGGACCACCGCTGCTTCGAAGGACTCGCCGGGCTCGACGGTTCCCCCGGGCAGTTCGATGGTGCCGTGCCGATGGCGGCCCAGAAGCAGCCCCTGCTCGCTGAGGAGGATCGTGCCGACACCGACGGCCGCGTGCGGCACGGGTGGCTTGGTGGTGCGGGGGCGGCTGGAAACTCTTGCAGGCCGGTCGGGCAGGCGGCGGGCCCGGATGAGCTGCTGGACAACCGGGGCGCTCTCATCGGGGTGGTGCAACAGGTCGATGGCCTCGACGCGAAAGCCGTATTCGGTGAGAAGGTCCTCCCACAACTGCGGCGCTAGGACCCACATCTGGGTGGGCAGGGGCGGATCGTCACGCAGCAAGATCATCTGTTCGCGCGGTGCCACCTCCGTGGACGGGCCGCGGCCGTGCAGGTCGGTGTGCAGGAGTGAGAGGATCAGCGGCGCGTCGGGGCGCAGGCCGTCGCGCAGGGCGGGCAGCGCACGGTGTGGGTCGATGAACGCCAAGGTGCCGATGGCGTACGCGGCGTCGAACGGCTCGGCCTCGGCGAGGTAGTCGGCCACATCTCCGTGCGCGAATTCCACACCCGGAACCTTCCCGTGAGTGGAGGCGGCGCGTTCGTGCTGGGTCGGCGACAGCTCGATCCCGGTGACGCGCGCGCCGTAGGCCTGCGCGAGATGCACGGCGTGGTGGCCGGCCCCGGAGCCGATGTCCAGGACACGCCGGCCGGTGATGTCGCCGAGGACTTCAGCACCCGGTCCGACCCTCTCCCAGGGCGTCCAGGCCAGGTGGTCGGGGAGGGGCGGCATGTAGGCGCGGGCCAGCTGGCGCCTCCCGTAGACGGTCCAGGCGTGGGTGTTGATGTCTTCGGCGGGCACGTCTTCTCCTCGGTGGGCGGCGCGATGTGGATCAGGAGTGCGTGATGAGATAGGTGGGGCCTTCGCCTTGCCGGGCTCGTTCGATGGCGTGAAGACGGGCGAAGGCCCAGGACGCCATCAGCTCTTGCCAGTTGACGAGATCGTGGACGGCCCACATGTCGTGCTCCGCGGGATCAAGGCGAATCCGACGGAGCTGTGCGGCGGTGAGGCGCCCTCCGTCGAAGATGAAGCCGACCTTGTTCAGAGGCATCCCGGGCCCGGCGTGAAGGAAGTGCGTCAGGAGCAGTCCCGGTGTCTCCAGGCCGAGTTCGAGGCCGGTCTCCTCGAGGGCTTGGCGGCGGGCGGTCTGGAGCGGGTCTTCCCCCTGTGTGTCGAGGATGCCGCCCGGCAACTGCCAGCGCCTGGATCCGTGGACCGAGCGCAGCTGTACCGGCCGGTCGTCCTCGTCGCGGACGTACAGGCAGCCGTACACCGCGTGATGGGGGACAGGCTGTGCGTCCTGCGACGGCCTCATCGACAGAGAACGGCCGCGCAGCGCGGGGCGGTGGTCGAACTCGAAGGCCAGGGGACCGAGTGCCTCTTTGTCCGGCGGGTAGATGCTGCGGAGGCTGACGAGCAGTTCCTCGCGCGGGGCGTCCGCGTCGATGCGTGAGGGGTCCTCCGCGTTGAGCAGGTCCTCGAACGACGCGTACGGGGTGACCCGCTTCACGACGATGTCGAGTTCCCGGTGGCTGTCCCGGTCGTGGAAGACGATGGTGTCCCCGACTTCGACGGCCGCCTTCTCAAGGGTGGCGACGCGGACCTCGATCGTCTTTCGCCCTGACTCCACCTGCTCGTAGGAGTGCCCCAAGAGAGGGAAGTGATGCTGCCGCCGGGAGGCAAGTTCCGAGCTCTGGGGGCTGGACGGCGTGCGCTGCTCTCCGACGTGCGGTGCGGGCTCGTCCTGGCGCGGACCACGCAGGATCAGGAAGACCAGACCGTCGGCGTCGTGCCGCTCGGCAGCCGCCCACCGGTTCTGCAGGTTGACGAGTTCGTCCTCGCCGAGGGCGATACCGCGGCGTTCGGTCGGGGTGTCGGCGGCGAGCGGTGTGATGAGCACGAGGGCGCCGCCCGGCCGCAGTCGGTGGCTCAGCGCGTCCAGGGTGCGGTCGCGGGAGCTGAGGAACGGAGCGACGAATCGCAGGGTGATCAGGTCGTAGCCGTCGGCGTGTAATGGTGCCCCGTCGTTCTCCTCGACGTCCAGACGAAGCCAGCGAGCCGCGTCACCGTACCGGGTGCCGGCTTCGGCGAGGGCGGTCTCTGACCAGTCGATGGCGTCCACGGTGTAGCCGGTCGAGGACAGGTGAGCGGCGAGCTCGCCGGTCCCGCACCCGACATCCAGGGCCCTTCCCCCGGCAGCAGGCGGCAGACGCGTGGCGAGCAGCGAGCGTTCGACGTCGGTGAGTGAGCGGTAGCGGCGGCCATCGGCGTAACCGCGGTCCCATTCGTTCTGCGTGGTGAACATGTACGGAAGCACGCCCTTCTCGGTAGCGGGGCTGAAGACGGCAGCACAGCTGGTACGGCCCTCGGCCGTTGCGGTGGCGCCGGTGCGTCCAGCGGCCACCAGCACCATTCGGTGCAGCACTCCGGTTCGCGTACGAGGGGCTCTCCCCTCAGCGGGAGGGAGTGGAGATGAACTGGACGCGTGTGATCGTGCTGCTGGTGAGCCTGATCTCTTCGTAGAGTGCCCCGGCGATGGCCTCGTCGCAGGTGTCGCCCTTCTCGGTGGCGCCGCCGAGCAGGGCTCACTGTCCCGGGCGCCAGAGCGGCTTGTTCGCCGAGCGCAGGTGGAGCAGGTAGCGGCTCTCGTCGCCCGTGGCAGGGCCGCCGTGCCTGGAACGATCGGCCAGTCGATCGCGCTGCGGGTGTGCATCTCGACGAACACGTGCGGGGCGCCGGTCGTGGCTGTGGGACCGCCGTTGGCCACGGGGCGGATGGTGATCCGCGGGCGGAGGGCGGCGTGGTGGTTGCGCTGCCGGTGCCGGACCTGTTCGGCCATCACCTGGGAGGCCAGATGGCCGCGGGGACCGTAGCCGTGGACGACCAGCTCGTGCACGCCGTCGCCGTCGGCGATGCGCTCGGTGGCCAGCCATGCGAGGGAGGGGCCGCGCACGATCGCGGCGCCGGGCCAGTGCCGGGGCGGCGGATTCAGCACTCCGTTGCCGCCGTCGCGGTCGAGCGAGAGGCGGCAGAAGCCGGGCAGGGCGCCGGCCAGGTGGAGGGCGAGGGCGTCGAAGGGTTCCTGACTGCCTACGGAGACGTGGGTGTGTGCCGCGAGCGGTTGGCGGGTGAGGGAGAGGGCGAGCTGGTCGACGGGCAGCGGGGTGCCGACCTCCCAGGGGAGGTGGACGCCGGTGCCCGGGACGGTACGGCGGTTCGCGTCCCGGGCACCGGCGCCCTCCATGGCCACGAAGCCGCACACGATGAGCGGCTCGTCGCTGTGCAGGGCCCCGTCGCGCCTGGTGAGGCTGATGGCCCACGTGCACTCGTGCAGGCGTAGCGGAGCGACGAGGCGTCCGCCGTCGGCGAGGGCGTGGATCCAGGGAAGGCCCCGGGTGGCGACGGTGACCATGATGGCGTCGCAGCCACCGGCAGAGATGACGTCGTCGGGCAGGTGTTCGGCGTCGGCGGTGACCACGCGGACGCGGTCGTATCCGGTCCGGTCCGGGTGGCGGGTGGCGCGGTCGGTGACGCCCGGGTCGATGTCGAGGGAGGTAACGCTGCCCGTGGGGCCGACGAGTTCGGCGATGAGGGCGGCGTTGTAACCGCCGGAGCCGATCTCCATCACCCGATGGCCGGGCTGGATACGGGCTGCTGCGAGGAGGTCGGTCTGCAGCCAGGGTGCGGAGATGGAGCTGGTGATGCGGCCGTCGTCGCTGTGTCGGGCGGCGACGACGTCGTTGGAGTACGCCTTCTGGGCCGGTACTTCGGGGGCGAAGGCGTGCCGGGGCACGGTGCTCAGGGCGTTGTCGTCCGCGGGGATGCGGATGTGGCCGGCGCCGGTGAGCTGGTCGATCAGCTGGTGGCGCAGGTCGCTCGTCTCGTCGAGTTCGGTGGCGGGAGGTGTCGTCACGGCGGCCGTTTCGGTGCATCGGGTCACGCGGGGTCCGCGGCGGCGGGTGCGGTGGGTTTCGGGATGCTGGCGTTGGGGGCGTACTGGGCTGCCTGCGCGTCGAACATGGCTGCGTACCGCCCCTGTGCGGCGATGAGTTCGTCGTGAGTGCCGTGTTCGGCGAGGCGCCCGTGAGTGAGGACGTAGATGCGGTCGGCGTGGCGGACGCCGGACATGCGGTGAGTGACCAGGACGACGGCACGGTTCGGAGCGGCGAGACGGCGGATACGGTCGAAGGCTTCGATCTCGGCTTCGGGGTCCAGGGCGGAGGTGGGCTCGTCGACGATGAGGACGTTGTCCGCCTGCGCAGTCGAGCTGCGCCAGTGCGTGCGGGCGAGACCCACTTTCTGCCATTCCCCACCGGACAGCTCGATGGCACCGCGGAACATGCGGGCCAGCAGGCTCCGCAGGCCGTCGGGGAGTTTGGCGATGACCGGGCCCGCTCCGGCGTAGTCGACGGAGGGCTGCAGATCTTGCGGTGTGGCGGCGTGGGCTGGGCGGCCGAGGCGGATGTTGAGCGCGGCGGTCACGGGCCAGCGCTGGAAATCCTGGGTGAGCAGGGAGACCCGCTCGAAGACCTGGGAGCGGTCGAGGTCGCTGATGTCCGCCTCGCCCCAGCGCAAGGTGCCGGCCTGGGGCAGCAGCATGCCCGACAGGATCTTCATCAGTGTGCTCTTGCCGGAGCCGTTCTCGCCCACCACGGCGGTGACCGAGCCCATCGGCAGGGTGAGCGACACCTGGTCCAGGGCAGCTGTGTCACGGTCTGGGTAGCGGTAGGTGATGCGGTCGAGGACGATCTCCTTGATCTCTTCGGGGACCGGATTGCCGCCCTCGGGGATGGTGCGCTGTGCGGCTTGGGCCAGGAACCGGCCGTGGTCGCGGACGTACAGGGACTCCTCGTGCAACTGGTTGATGTTCATCACCAGTCCGCCCAGACTCGCCGACCCGGTCCGCACCGCGATCACAGCGGTGCCGGCGATGGCGAGGCTCATGTGCCCGGCCAGGATCAGCCAGAACATGGCCCCGTACGTCGCGGCCATGGCCAGGCCGGACAGTGCGGAGGCGACCCACTCGGTGAGGGCTTTGCTGGAGGCGAGGCGTTCCTGTTCGGCCTCGGCGGTCTCGGCCATGCGCTGGTAGCGGCTGAGGAGGAAGGCGCCGACGGCGTGAATGCGGACCTCGTGGGCGGCGCTGCGCTCGGTGAGCAGGTTGCCGATGAGGCGGCTGGCCCGCACGTGCTCGATCCAGCTCATCACCGACACGTACCGTTCCTGAGCCACGCGCATGGCGCCCCAGCCGCGCGGGGCGGCGATGAGGATCAGCATGGGCAGCAGAACGGGGTGGAGGACGGCGAGGACGCCGGCGGTGGTGATCAGGGAGATGAGGCCGTTCAGCGCGGCGACACAGGCACCGATCATGCGGCGGGCGGAGCCCGGACCGTACTGGGCAACGTCGACGAGCCGGCGGAAGTCGGGGTCGTCGATGGCTTCCAACTCGACACTTGCGGCGGCGGCCAGGTACTGGGTGGTGGCGATCCGCTCGACCATCGGCTCCAGTCGCCCGGCGCGAGAGGTCGACCACGCGGAGAGGGCGGAGTTGACCACGCCAATGGCGGCGGCGGCCAGCAGTCCGGGCAGCAGCGCGTGCAGCCGCTGGGCAGCGTCGCCATTCCCGGCGAGCAGGGCATGCATGACGGCGTTGATGGCGAGCAGGCTGACGGCCGCGGCGATGCCCTGGCCGATCTCGCTGACCGCCACGGCGAGCAGCGCCCGCCGGTCGGCGCTCCACGCCATGCGCAGGGCGGCGCCGACGAGGGCCGGCATGGAGCGCAGGGCGGACATCATGGTCAGGTCCAGGCCCGCGTGCTCGTGGTGGGACCAGCCCATGTCGTAGCGCAGCGGACCGCCGAACAGCTCCTGTTCGGCGTCAGAGACCTGGGGTTCGGCCATCTTCACCGGTCCGAAGAACCTCTTCACCGGGCGCCTCCTGAGGTGGGCCAGTTCAGTGCCCGGTACGACGGGCCGTGGGTGAGCATGTGGAAGATGGCGATGGTGTAGGGGTGGCAGTCCGGCGGGGGCTTTTCCATGGGCACCCAGAACAGCCCTTCGTGCTTGTCCGGTTCGGCGTTGTGCGGTTCGCCGGTCCAGGACTGGGCGACGAACACGGCGGTGATCCGATCCGTGCCCCCGGGCTCGTGGTGGTGGACGAGGCCGCCGAACTCCTGCTCGTCGGCGCTGATACGGACACCGGTCTCTTCCTCCGCTTCGCGCCGTGCCGCGCGGTCCAGCGGTTCGCCTGCCTCCAGATGGCCTCCGACAACGGTGAGTTGTCCCGGCGCCAGGTCCGAGTCGGGTCTGCGGCGTACGCACAGGACGGCGCCGTTCGCCCGGAGCAGGATCTGGGCCACGTCGGCGATCAGCAGGTGAGAAGCTTTACTCAACGCCGTCCCTCCCGCATCGGCCGCTCGACGGTGGCCCGGCCGCGCGCGGTCACGCATACGTCGCCGTACCGGGGGCCGTACGCGGGAGCACTCGCCGCGTCGGCTGCGGCGAACGCCCCAAGCGCGCATTCCCCGCCATCGGACGGAGACCGTCCGTTCCCCTCGAACAAGCCGGTGCGCGGCCCGGGATGGTCCGGCCGAAGGGAGGTGGCGAGCTTGACGAAGTCGGAGACGAGCGGGCCCGGTTCACTGCGCTCGAAGTCGATCAGCGCGCAGCGTCGGCCGTTCCGCACCAGATTGCGCTCCCAGAAGTCCCCCTGGCGCCACCCGGCGGGAAGGGGGCCGAGGCCGGCCAGCGTGTTCAGAAGGCGGCGCAGCGTGTCGGATTCGGCGGTGGACAGGTGGTCGTCGGCCTCCGCGATGTGCTTGTCCAGCCCGGACTGTGCGCTCTCGACAACGTGCGCGGCCTCGTCCCGTGCCGGGTGGCCGGGCAGAGCCTCGTGAAGGCGGCGCAGGGGCAGTCCTGGTGGCCGGAGGGCGGCGCGGCGGCACGCGGGTGACTCCTCTCCCTTCAGCGGTTCGCCGTCCACCGCGGTGAGGATCAGGGCGGGCAGGTCGGCGGAGCTGTCCTTCAGCGCGGGCGCGTTACCGTGACCGAGATGCGGGACGGCTTCGCGGTGGGCGCGGGTCTCCCGGGCATACAGGACAGGCTTGGGCGCCACCTTCAAAGAGCGGTCGCCGGTACGTTCGGTCACCTTCCACACCTGGGAGTTCTCTCGGGGGTACGAGGCGTCCCGCACGGGCTTGAGGGGGCTCAGGACCGTTTCCACCGAGGTGGCGAGGGGCGCCGGGAGGCGTGTGGAGTCCGTCATGCCAGGTACCTCGTATCCGGTCGTGCTGCGTCGGAGAGGGAGACGGCGCAGTTGGTGGCAGGGCGGGCGGTGGTGTCCGAGGAGACAGCGGTGTTTTCGAACGCAGGATGAACGAGCGCAGTGCGGCGTACGGGATGCATAGGTGCTCCTCGGGGTGAGATGCGGACAGGTGATCGGGTAACGGGGGCTTTCCTGTCGCCGTCACGGGTGCGCGAGGGCGAAATCTAGAACCTGATTTCGAATGTCCGGGTCTCTCCGTGCGCAGCCGAGGTTTGCGAGCTGTGACGCTGTGTTCGATCACTCATGTGGGTTCCGGTCCCTCCTGTGGGGGATTGTCAGGCACGGGCGTGGTCATCGCAGGGGCCAGTTCCGGGCGGAGGTGGAGGGCGTGGTGCAGGAGCTGCGCTTCGAGTGGTACGTGTGCTCGGTGGCCCACCCGAGGGAGGAGAGGCGGCCGCGGAGCCAGTCGTTGATGCGTTCCATTTCGTGCAGCCCAGACCGGACCTGAAGGTCCAGTTCTTCGCTCAGGTATGCCTCGAAGCGGTCGGGGGTGACGTCGAAGAGGTGCGTTCTGATTCACGCTCATGCATCGGTAGTCCGCCTTGAACGAACGGCAGCGCGCGCTTCTGGATCGGCTCGCGGCCGGTGAGAAACCTGGAGCTTGGGCGCCGGGGAACGGCGCTCGGCCATGCCCTGTGCGACCGTGGCCTGCTGACGGTCATCGGGAGCGGTGGGAACGGCCACGTGTAGGTCACTGAGGTCGGCCGGTTCTGCTTTCGGCATGGTCGCCATTCCGACGATCCGACGATCCGACGTTCACGGACGGCGGTGTTCCGGTCGTGTCTGTGGGACTTTCGGCACCAGTGGGTGGAGATTTCTTCGCCGAGGGCCCACAGCCCAACTCCCTGAGACAGTGGCCGAAGGCGGACATGTCTGCGGTCCCGGTCCCCGAGTGACTGAGGTTTTCCCAACGAGATGATCTCGTGCGGTGACTCGGCCCAGGGGAATTCGCGAGCGGCGATGAGTTCCACGGCGTCCGGCGGTCGTACTGTCGAACCCGTTACCGAGGAGGGCTTCTGATGCGCAGAGTCACGTATTCGATGGGCGTCTCGTTCGACGGCTACATTGCCGGGCCGGACGGCGGCTTCGACTGGACGGCGCCTGATGAGGAGGTCTTTCGCTTCTGGATCGACGAGATGCGCGAGGTCGGCGTCCACCTGTTGGGACGACGGCTGTACGAGACGATGCTGTACTGGGAGACCGCCGACCAGGATCCATCGCTCGACGACTCCATGCTCGAGTGGACCGCGATCTGGAAGCCGCTCCCAAAGGTGGTGTTCTCCACGACGCTGTCGGCGGTGCAGGGCAATGCCCGCCTGGCCTCCGGCGGCCTGGCGGAGGAGGTCGAGCGGTTGCGAGCAGAGCCGGGAGAGGGCGACATCGCGATCGGCGGCGCGACTCTCGCCGCCGAGGCTGCCGCGTTGGGTCTGATCGACGAGTATCAGGCCATGGTCTACCCGGTGCTGGTTGGCGGTGGCATCCCGTTCTTTCCCCAGCACGGGCGCCGGGTGGATCTCGAACTCGTCGAGACCCGCACCTTCAGCTCGAAAGTCGTCCACCTCCGCTACCGCGTGGCGCGCTAGTGTCCTGCGCCCGAGATGCGTCGGCAGAGGCGTGCGAGGGAATCGCTGGGACCGGTCCAGGGCCTGGATCTACGATTTCTCGTCCACCGGCAGAACCACACAGCACCTTCGCGCGGGTTGAAGTACAGGCCGACGTCGTAGTGGACCCTTTCCACGAACAGTGAGGTCCGCCGACAACTTGAACGTGTCCGTCGGACGCGGCTTGAGCTGCAACTGCCGCCCGATCCGGCCGACCGTGGACTTCGACAGACCACGGTGCTGCCCCATCGACGTGCGCGACGAGTCGGTGGCATTCTTCGGGAGTTGTTCCAGCGAGGTGGCCACGACCGCTTCCATCTGGTCGACACCGATGGTGGACGGCCGACCCGGCCCGGGCTCGTCGATCAGCCGTCCAGTCGCTCAGTGAAAAACCGTCGTCACCACTCGCGGACCGTGTCCGCGGTCACCCGCAGATCCCGGGTGACCGCCGCGATCGGCGCTACTTCGGACCCCGCACATGCCGGCACCATCCGAGCGCGCAGGGCCAGGGCCGATGTCGCCCGACGTGTCCAGCGCTCCAACACCGTCCGCTCATCCACGGAAAGCAACAACGGCTCCGACTTGGGCCCCGAAGAGGAACTGACGTACCAGCAGCGGAAGTCACACAGCAGCTCGGGAGCAACTACTGGCGCGGGACATCAGTGCCGTGGCCGCCGTCGGCGAGCCGGGCGGCGACGGCGTCTTCGAGGCCGACGATGACCAGGCCGACGCCGGAGGCGGCCGCCTGGCGGCGGGCACCGCGACCGCGACGGCCATGACGCATGCGCCGACGGGGGACCGCTGACCGCGGCACACGATGTACGAGTCCGCAGCCACCTCCGACGACAGCCGACCAAGCCCGGTCACGATCTCCCGGAAGTTCCTGCCGGCGGCAGGAGGGCGCCGACTGCTCGGATTCCGGAAGGTGTTGGGAGGCGGACTGCATCAGTGGCGGAGCTTTGCCGTGCCGTCGCTGTGGCTACGAGGGCCCTCCAGAGGTGAAGCCAGTCCGCTCCGTCGCACGGGCTTGGGGCGCCGGCATCTGGGCCAGGCCGCGCTCCAGGTCGTCGAGGGCGCGGCGGGCGGTGGCGATACGTTCGAGTAGCTCGTGGGGGTCCTCTGGGGAGGTCGGGGGGCGCCGGTCCGGCCGTTCGTTCTCCTCCATGTCGCGCGCTTCGTCGAGCGAGGTGATGACGACGCCGATGAGGACGTTGACGAGGACGAAGGAGGCGAGCAGCACGTAGGAGGCGTAGTAGAGGATGCTCCAGTGGGAGATCTCCAGGCCCGCGTGGACCGCGTCGCCGATGCCGTCGAGGGTCATCAGGAGGAAGAGGGTCAGGACGGCGCGGCCGATGGAGCCGTAGTGCTCGGGGTCGTGGCGGGCGAAGAAGACCCAGCCGACCATCGCGTAGACGTACAGCAGCAGGGCGCCGACAACCAGGAAGCTGAGAGTACCGGGGAGGCTGCGGCCGACCGCGACCAGGAAGACGCGCAATTGTGGCAGGAAGCGAGCGGTGCGCAATACCCGGGCGAGGCGCAACAGCCGCAGCACGGTGGTGTTCTCGCGGACGACGGGCAGGAAGGCGCTCAGGACGATGGCGAGGTCGAAAAGGTTCCACGGGTCCCGGAAGAAGTCCCGGGGGCGGTCGGCATGGGCGGCCAGGCGGAGCGCTATTTCCACCGTGAAGGCAGCGACGCAGGCGTGCTCGGCAAAGCGTAACCACCGGTTCCAGTCGTCCACCAGCCCGCTGTACGTCTCGACACCGAGCAGTGCTGCGTTGGTGAGGATCAGGGCGAATACGGTGACGGCGAACCAACGGGCCTCCGTGACGGCGCGACACCATCGCGCCAACGTCTCACGGGCCATCTGCCTCCCGGCGGTCACATCCGTCATTCCGCTCTGTTCCTCCGTGCAGCGCGTGGTTCCCGGCCAACCGGGCTGGAAGGCGGGCTTGCTGAGCGATCATGCTCCAGGAGAGACTTCTACAGCAATGTAGAGAGTGATGCCTCGCCGGTACGCCGTTTCGGCCGCCGTCCGTCCTTTGGGAGAGCACATCTGATGTTCGGCCTGAGTGAACTGGCCCTGATCCTCCTCGTCGTCGTGGTGGTCCTGGGCGTCAAGAAGCTGCCCGAACTGACACGTTCGGCGGGCAAGGCGGCCCGCATCTTCAAGAGCGAGGCCAAGGAGCTGAAGAACGACGAGCGGTGAACGTGCGCCGGCCTCAGCCCTGTGAGGGGACGCGGCCGGCGAGGTGTCTGTCGTCAGCCGTGCCTGTCGCCAGGCTGCCCGCGGCCGCAGGCGGCGGCCAAGCAGGTCGTCCAGGCTCACCATGCCGGTGAGGCGGCCGCAATCATCGCGGACGACAGGGCCTGGAGGGCTGGGCAAGGTGCGGCGGGTCGGAGTGGAGGGGACCGGCTCCTTCGGGGCGGCCACGTCCCGCTACCTACAGGCCCAGGGCGTGGCCGTGTTCGACGTGAACCGGACCGACCGGACCGACCGCCGCTGGCGCGGCAGCCAAGGCCCGCACCCAGGTGATCGACCAGCTCAAGGCCGTCCTCGCTACCGCCGACCCGAACCTGCGGAAGAACTGGCCGGGCTGCACAACGTAGAACTGCTCCATACCTGCGCACAGCGCGCCGACGACAGCCGGCACGACGAGGACGGTGAAGAGGCGGTGCGGCGGGCCACCCGCATCATCCTGCGCCTGCTGGCCCAGTGAATCGGGCAGCCTACCGAGACTCGGTCGAGGCGGTCTGACGCCACGGAGGCCAGGCCAAGAACGTCGGGCGAACTGCGCGGTCTCGCTCAAGGCGATAACTGGCCGATGGGGGAGTGGCGCCATGGCAGGCGGCGAGAGGTGCGCTCCTTCCTCGGTGCCTCTGGCGGTACTTGGAGCAGTCGTCCAAGTACCGCCATGCCGAGGGCCCGTCCGTCGGTCCTGACGAGGTGTTGCGGTTGCTTCTGTGATCCATGGCGTCCGGCAGTGCACAGAGCCCTGAGGGAGACATCAGTGGCCTGTCCCCGTGTACTCAAGTTTGCCGAGGTCCTGGCGGAGATCCGTATGAGTGCATCCGCCTCTTACCGCTTGCGCGCGACTCGCGGAGAGCCGACGCGCCGGCTGATGACCGCTGCCCGCGACGGCGAGCCCATTGACACCCGGTCAGGTGTGCCGGCCTACGCAATCAGGGCCCGGAAGCAGTGGATCACTTGGTACGTTCTGGCTCAGGAGTGCGTCGAGCAACGGTGGGACCGAAGGCCGGCGGTCGGCCACCAGGTGGATCTTCGTGGTCCGTCCGCCGGGGGAGCGTCCGAGGCGGCCGGCCGGGGCCCGTTTTGGCGGGCTCCGGCGGTGTGCTGTGAGGCGCACGATCGTGGAGTCGGCGGCGACGGCGACGACCCGGTCGAGGTCGGCCTCGGCGTCTGGCTGCTCGAGCGGAGCTGTGAAGATCCGTTCCCAAGTGCCGTCGATCGCCCACACCCGCATCCAACGCCCCATGCTGACCTACAAGTTCGGCCAAACAAGCCCCGAATGTGGCCAGGCCGGCAGTGCCAGGGCGCCTCGGGGTTGCCGGTGCCGGCGGCCCGGACAACTCCCGTCATCACAGGTCGCAGGCGCGTCTTCGTCATCAAGGCACCCACGAGCCGTCACCGGTCCGTGGAAGCGGCTTCAAATAGTGGGCACAAATTCCACACACCCCTCTCTTCAGACGGGCCCCGATGGTCTAGATTGACCGTGCTTCACATGCTGGGACACGAGGCGACAAATGATGATCTATAGGTCAGACGTGACGGATAGCCAGCAATTGCGTCTCTGGTGCCAGCTGTGGGGGTGATCAACTCTTGGGCCCGCGAAGGGGCTTTGGGTGCGGGGAGCACCCGAGGTTCCGACGGGGTTCCGCGTACCTCGAGGGTCTGGCAGGGCACGCGAGTCTGCTGCCGCCAGGGTGGGTTGTTCAACTAGCGCTGAAATAGCCGGGATGTCATGCGCGGGAGGCGGGGGCCTCCCGGGGGAAGAGCGGCGCGACACGGGGGGCGGGGGCCTCCCGAGGGGAGCAACTGGTCGAGGGCTGGGGCCTTCTGGGGGGAGGGGCAGTGTTGGGCGATCACGTCGAACAACTGGGGACCGGGGGGGTTCTGTGCGACAGGGGGGATTAGTCGGCCCTTTTCCGTCGGCGCGCGAGCGTCTGACGAACGGGGCGATAAGACAGCCCGCGAACGACTGGGAGCAGCGGTACCGCCGTACCGTGATCACCAGCGATATGGTGGCCACCGCCTTGGTGGTGGCGGCGATCGGCAACTTCTTCGGGGCCCGGGACGCGGCCAACTGGCACGAGAAGTGGGGAATTCTCGCATTCGGCACCGAGCTGCTGGTGCTGGGAGCGCTTGCGGTGAGCCGGTCGTGGGCTCCGGCCGTGCTCGGCCAGGGCGCCGAGGAATTCCGCCGGCTCGGACGCTCACTGTTCACGGCGACCGTCGTACTGGCGCTCGGCGGGATCGCCCTCACCTCGCGCAACATCAAGCTCTGGATCTTCGTCGCGATCCCCACGATCGCGCTCTTCACCATGACCGAGCGGTATGTGCTCCGCCTCTGGCTGCACAAACAGCGGAAGGAAGGACAGTGCCTGAGACCGGTGCTCGCTGCCGGGAGCCCGGCCACCGTGCGCGACCTGATCACCCGAACCCGCAAGTTCCCGCACCTCGGCTGGCGAGTGGACGCGGTGTGCACGGCGGACGGTCTCGGGCTCGACGGTGACCAACTGGACGGAGTGCCGGTCGTCGGCCGACTGACGGACGTCGCGCGGCACGTCCGCCGCGACGGCTACCGTGTCGTCGCGGTCACACCGGACCCGCACTGGTCACCGGACGGGCTGCAGCGGCTGGCTTGGAACCTCGAAGGCAGCGATGCCGAGATGGTCGTGGCCCCCGTGCTGATGGAGGTGGCCGGCCCACGGCTGCACGTCGACGCGGTGCTCGGGATCCCCCTGCTGCGGGTCAGCATGCCGACCTTCACCGGGGGCCGCCGGGCGGTCAAAGGGGTCGTCGACCGGATGGGCGCAACGATTCTGCTGGTGCTGTTCGCGCCGCTGATGGTGTTCGTCGGGCTGCTCGTGCTGGTGGACAGCCGGGGCGGGGCGTTCTACCGCCAGCGCAGAGTGGGCAAGGACGGCCGCGAGTTCACGATTTTCAAGTTCCGCACCATGGTCGTCGGGGCTGACGGGGCACGTGCCGAGCTGGCCGACCGCAACGAGGGTGCCGGCCTGCTGTTCAAGCTTCGCCGGGATCCGCGGGTGACCCGGGTGGGAGCAGTGCTGCGCCGGTATTCGATCGACGAGCTCCCGCAGCTCTTCAACGTGCTCAGCGGATCGATGTCGCTCGTCGGTCCGAGGCCTCCGCTGCCGGAGGAGTCCGCTGCCTACGGCCCGGACATCCGGCGGCGGCTGCTCGTCAAGCCCGGGCTCACCGGCCTGTGGCAGATCAGCGGACGCAGCGACCTGCCGTGGGAGGAGGCGGTCCGGCTCGACCTGCGATACGTGGAGGACTGGTCGCTCGCCCTGGACACGGTGATCTTGTGGAAGACGCTGCGTGCGGTGCTCCAAGGGCAGGGGGCCTACTGATGCAAGGGGAGCGCCGTCCGGCCGGCGAACGGAAGGCAGGCCGCAAGGGCGTGCCTGGGGGGAGGAACGGGTTGTGAGAGTCAGTGTCTTGGGGCTCGGCTACGTGGGCTGCGTGTCAGCCGCGTGCCTGGCCAGCCTGGGTCACGAGGTCATCGGCGTGGACGTGAACCAGGTCAAGGTCGACCTGGTCAACGACGGCAAGGCCCCGGTGGTCGAGGAGCGGATCGGCGAACTCATCGCCGAGGCCGTGCAGTCCGGAGCGTTGCGCGCCACCACCGACGTCCGCGAGGCGATCATGGGCAGCGAGGTGTCGTTGGTCTGCGTCGGCACGCCGTCGGAGCCCAACGGCAGCCTGTGCACCACGTACCTGGAGCGGGTCACCGAGCAGATCGGCGCCGCGCTGGCCGAGCGGAGCGGTCGCCATGCCGTCGTGTTCCGCAGCACCATGCTCCCGGGCACCTGCCTGAACCTCCTGGTACCGATCCTGGAGAAGTACGTCGACGGCACGGCCGGGGTGGACTTCGGCGTCGCGGTCAACCCGGAGTTCCTGCGCGAGGGCACGAGCGTGCGGGACTTCTTCGACCCGCCGAAGACCGTCGTCGGCGAGCTCGACCCGGCAAGCGGCGACGCGGTGACGGCGCTCTACGACGGCTTGCCCGGTGAGCTGTTCCGGGTGCCGATCTCGACGGCCGAGGCCATCAAATACGCGGACAACGCGTTCCACGGCCTGAAGATCGGCTTCGCGAACGAGCTGGGCGCGGTGTGCCAGGCGCTCGGGGTGGACTCGCACCAGGTGATGGACGTGTTCCTGGCCGACCGCAAGCTGAACATCAGCCCCGCCTACCTGCGGCCCGGCTTCGCCTTCGGCGGCTCCTGCCTGCCCAAGGACCTGCGCAGCCTGGTCCACGCGGCGCAGCGGGCCGACGTCTCGGTGCCCATACTCGCCCACGTGCTGACCTCCAACTCCGCACATCTGCAGCGCGCGGTGGAGCTGGTCGAGCGCACCGGCAAGCGCCGGGCGGGCCTGTTCGGGTTGTCCTTCAAACCCGGCACCGACGACCTGCGCGAGAGCCCGCTCGTCGAGCTGGCGGAGCGGCTCATCGGCAAGGGATACGACCTGCGGATCTACGACGCCAACGTGAACCTGTCCCGACTGCTCGGCGCCAACCGCGAGTACATCGAGACCCGGCTGCCGCACATCGCGCAGCTCCTCGTGGACTCCGTCGACGAGGTGCTCGAGCACGCCGAGGTGTGCCTGGTCGGGACCAGGGATCCGGCTGTGCTGTCGGCGCTGCCCCAAGGCGACGGCACGCTGCTCGTCGACCTCATCCGCATTCCCGACGCCGAGGCGCGCCGGGCCGAACCGGGGTACATGGGCCTTGCTTGGTGACGCAACCAGCGGCGACCGGCCGGACCGGCGCGCGCTGATTCTGGTGGAGAACCTGTCGGTGCCGTTCGACCGGCGTGTGTGGCAGGAGTGCACGACGCTGCGCGACGCGGGCTGGGAGGTGCACGTCATCTGTCCCCGCGGGGAGAAGCGGGACACGGAGCTGGAGGCCGAGATCGACGGGGTGCGGATCCACCGCTACCCGTTGCGCGCGGCCACCGGAGGTCCCGCCGGCTACCTGCGGGAGTACGGATCCGCGTTGTGGCATACGTTCCGGCTGGCCCGGAAGGTCGGCCCGGTCGACGTGGTCCACGCCTGCAACCCGCCCGACCTGCTGTTCCTGCCGGCACTGTGGCAGAAGCGGCGAGGGGCGCGGTTCATCTTCGACCAGCACGACCTGGTACCCGAGCTGTACCTCTCCCGGTTCGACCGCGGCGAGGACCTGCTCTACCGCGCCGTGTGCGCGCTGGAACGGCGGACCTACCGCGCCGCGGACATCGTGCTCGCCACGAACGAGAGCTACCGGGACGTCGCGGTGCGCCGTGGCGGTCGGCGGTCGGCGGACGTCTTCGTGGTGCGCAGCGCGCCTGACATCGACCGGTTCCACCCGGTACCGGCCGAGCCCGAGTTGAAGCGCGGCAAGCCTCATCTGCTGTGCTACCTCGGCGTCATGGGCCCGCAGGACGGCGTGGACTACGCCTTGCGGGCCCTCGCGAAGCTGCGCGACGAACTCGGGCGGACCGACTGGCACGCGGTGTTCGTCGGCGCCGGCGACGCCTTCGACGCGATGGTGGAGCTGTCCCGGCAGCTCGGGCTCTCGGAGCAGGTGCAGTTCACCGGGCGCATTCCGGACGCCGACCTGGTCCGCTACCTGTCCACCGCGGACGTGTGCCTGTCTCCCGACCCGCGCAATCCGCTCAACGACGTGTCGACCATGAACAAGGTCCTGGAGTACATGGTGATGGGCCGGCCGATCGTCTCGTTCGACCTCCGCGAGGCGAGAGTCTCCGCCGGTGACGCCGCCGTCTACGCGCCCGCCAACGACGAGGCCGAGTTCGCCAAGCTCGTCGCGCTGCTGCTTGACGACCCGGAGCAGCGGGCCCGGATGGGCAAGATCGGCCAGGAGCGGATCAGCGGGCAGCTCTCCTGGCGGAACTCGCAAGCATCGCTGCTCGCCGCCTACGCCGCTGCGTGCCGTGACCACAATCCGATGTCGGCAGGAGCCCCGGTCCGGGCACGGGGGAGGCAGCACCCTTGAGCGATGACACGATACGCCTGGTCACGATCGGGCGGATTTTCCGTCGGCGCTGGCGGCTTCTCGCCGTCCTCACCGTGGTGGGCGCACTCGTCGGCTACGGCACCTCGGTGGTGCTGTTTCCGCCGCGCTACACGGCGTCGACGTCAGTACTGCTGCCGGGGCAGTGGGAAGAGCGCGAACTACTGACCCAGGTGGACATCGCGGCCAGTTCGTCGGTGGTCGACCCCGTGGCCGCCAAGCTCGGCTGGAGCGGCGTCAGCAGCGCCGAGCTGCGGGATCGAGTGAGCGCCAAGGCCGCCGACGGGAACATCATCAAGATCTCGGGAACGGCCGACACCCCGGAGCGCGCGCAGCAGCTCTCCGACCAGGTGGCCCAGCAGTTCGTCAGCTTCGCCGCGCGGATCACAGGCGGCGGCACCGACTCCGACACGGCTACGGGACCCGAGGCGCTGCGGCAGCAGGTGGTGGAGACCAACCGCCGCATCACCGACCTGGCCAATGCGGCCGATCCGGGCAAGACGGTGGAGAGCGTGCAGGCCCGCACCACGCTCGAGAAGCTGCGCACCTCGCTGGAGGAGGCCATGACGAAGCTCGACGAGGCCGACCCGGCTGCCAACAAGGCCGGCATGGTCGTCATGGGGCCTGCGGCCCGGCCGACCGGTGAGGCGCCGCCGACGAGGATGCAGCTCATCGAGGCCGGGGCACTGCTGTTCTTCCTGCTCGCGGTCATCGGCCATCTCACCGCCGCACGGGTGAACCGCCGACCGCGCACCGAACCGGAGATCGCCGCGGCGCTGGGCTCGGCACTCCTCGGCACCGTCGACGTGCCTGGTGAACGGCCAAAGGGCCGTGGCTCGCGAGCCCGCATCCGCCGGCTCCTCGGCGTCGACACCCGGTGGGACATACCGGCCCCGCAGAGGTCCGGCGACGAGGCCGGCATGCGGATCCGCTACCGGCGGGTGTGCGCTCGCCTCCGGGACCAGGTGCCCGCCCCCCGGCGGCTGCTCGTCGTCGTACCGGACGGCGACGAGATCGCCCGCCGGGCCGCCGGGCAGCTCGTGGCCGAAGCCAAGAGCGATCCGCTGTTGCGGGTGGTGGAAGTTTCGGTGGACCGGCCGATGGTGCCGGACCGCGACACCGAGTCCGGTGCCCTGGTCGTGCTCAGCCCGGGCAGCTGGACCGCAGGGCAGCTCGCCGGCATCGCCGAGGCGTGTGCGGACGGCAGACACGAGATCGTCGGCATCGTCGTCGCCGACCCGGTCCGGGCCCGTCCGACGCGGCCCGCCGACCATCGTCCGGAAGACGCCACCCTGGCGTTCGCGGTTCCCGGCCACGCGACGGGAGGTTCCGCGTGACGACGAGCACGACTTCGGAGTCGTCGGCAGCCACTCACCTGCTGGACCTTCAGGCACTGGTGGTGTCGGTGCGCAGGCGCCGCCGCCTCTGGTGCTCCCTGGCGCTCCTGGGGCTGCTGGTCGGCGCGGCGGTGGCGGTCCTGCGGCCGCCACCGCCGGCCGCGGTGACCAAGGTGCTGGTCGCGCACAAGGAGGACCAGCCGAACGACACCGGAACGCTGATCCGCACCGACGTACAGCTGCTGCAGACCACGCGGATCGCCGGCAAGGCCTTGCAGTCCCTCAAGTCCCCGGAACGCCCGGAAGACTTCATGAAGGACTACCGGGGCACCGGCCTGACCAACAACCTGCTGCAGATCGATGTGACAGGAGCCAGTGACGCGCAAGCGGTGGCCCGGGCCAAGGCGTTGGCGGACGCGTTCGTCACGGACCATGTGCGGCGGATGCAGGAAGCCGCGCAGGCCGAGGCCAAGGCCCTGCGCGACCAGGGTGACCGCATGCGGGTCGAACTCGCCCAGGTCAACAAGGAGATCGGCAACCGGGCGCCGGAGAGCGACCCGAAGGCGTCGGCGGGCATCGAGTCGCTCTTCGCCCGCCGGGCGGAGCTCAACTCGCGGATCGCCGACTTCGATCAGCGCGCCGAGGAGGCGCGCGTGGGCACGCCCCAGATCGTCGCCGGCACCCAGATCGTGGACACCCCGCGGGCGGTGCGGCAGTCCCTGCCCAAGTCCGCTGTCACCAACGCCGTGATCGGGCTCTTCCTCGGGCTCTTCCTCGGGCTCGCGGTGGCCGCGGTCGGCACGGTGGTGGCGGACCGCCCCGTGCTGCGCCGGGACATCGCAGGGAACCTGGGCGCTTCGGTCATCGCGGAACTGCGCCGCGCGCCCCGTCGGCGGGCCAGGCTGTGGCGGCGCCGACGGACCCGGGCGGCACGCGAACGGCTCATCGCGACCCTGGCCCGCACGGTGCGTGGCTCCACAGAACCGGTGTCGCTGCTGGAACTGGGCTGTGCGCGCAGCACGAGCGTGATCGCCCTGGACCTCGCCAGGGCACTCGCGGCGGAGGGGGCGGTGGTCGTCATCGACGGTCTGCCGGACTTGCAGCGCGCCCACCGCCGGCAGAAGCCAGGAGGTCCGGATCTGGTCAGCGTCGAGGGTGCCGCGGCCCTGCCGCTCGAGGTGCGCCGGCTCGGCGTCGGCTCGGTCGCGCCCGGCACGGCGTGGACCGGCCTCCCGGACCTCGGTACCCAGACCGTGCTCGTCGTGCGTGCCGGGCACGGCAGCGCCGCATGGCTGCACACCGTGGCGCGGCAGCTCGCGGACCTGCTCATCCCGGTGATCGGTGTGGTGCTGATCGACCCCGATCCGCGGGACCGGACCGACGGCACCCTGTGGGACGGGCTGCACACCGCGCTGCGCGGCCACAACGAGCGGCTGGCCAGGGAGAACGTGAAGGGCCGGCTGTCGACGGAGCGGCCGTCATGGGCGGTACGAGTCCCGGACAGCGACCAGGAGGCGCGGTAGGACATGTGTGGCATCGCAGGCACATACCAGTGGCCGGACGGGAAGGTCGTGACCGACCGGCTCACCGAAACCCTCGCCCACCGCGGTCCGGACGGGGCAGGCCGGTACAGCCACCCCGCCGGTGACGGTGACGTGCACCTCGGGCACCGCCGGTTGAGCATCATCGACCTGTCCGAGACCGGCGCCCAGCCGATGGTCTCGGGCGGCCTCGCCCTGACGTACAACGGCGAGCTGTACAACGCACCCGAGCTGCGTGCCGAACTGGCAGCCGCCGGCGTGCGCTTCCGCGGTACCTCCGACACCGAGGTGCTCCTTGAGGCGTGGCGGCGCTGGGGCACCGACTGCCTGCCCCGGCTGCGCGGCATGTTCGCGTTCGGGATCTTCGACGAGCGGACCGGTGAACTGGTGCTCGCCCGTGACCAGTTGGGCATCAAGCCGCTGTTCCTGCTCCGGCGCGGTGCGGGCCTGGTGTTCGCCTCCGAGCTCAAGGCGCTCGCCGCCGTGACCGGCGGGTCGCTGCAGGTGGACGAAGCGGCGCTGGTGGCCTCGCTGCTGTACTACTGGGTGCCGGACTCGCGCTGTGCGTTCCGCGAAGCGGAGAAGCTGCCACCGGGGAGCTGGCTCAGATGCCGGCCCGACGGCCGGGTCGAGCGCGGCCGGTACTGGAACCTGAAGGACGTCGCCGCCGAGGGCCGGGAGCGGGCCCGGGGCGGCGAGCAGCCGGACTTGGCCGCCATCGTCGAGGAGTCGACCCGGCAGCACCTGCTCTCCGACGTACCCGTGGCGACCTTCCTCTCGGGCGGTCTCGACTCCAGCTACCTGACCGCGCTCGCGGCCCGCCACCAGCCCGGGATCTCCGCTTACACGATCGGGTTCCGCGCCGAGGACGCCAAGTTCGAGGCGATGCCGGACGACCTGCGCTATGCCCGGCGGGTGGCCGAGCGGTTCGGCGTCGACCTGCACGAGATCGAGATCGCTCCGAACGTGCTCGACCTGCTGCCGCAGATGACGTACCACCTGGACGAGCCGATCGGCGACCCCGCCGCGATCAACACATTCCTGATCTGCTCGGCAGCCCGGGAGGCCGGGGTCAAGGTGATGCTCTCCGGGATGGGTGCCGACGAGCTGTTCGCCGGTTACCGCAAGCACCTGGCCAACCTGATCGCGCTGCGCTACCAGCGCATCCCGCGGCCCCTGCGGCGCGGGGTGTCCAGGGCCGTGGACCGGCTGCCGGTCGCCACGGCCCGCCGAGGATACCGGTCGGTGCGCTTCGCGAAGCGGTTCCTCTCCTTCGCCGACCTGCCGGAGGAGACCGCGTTCCGGCGCAGCTACACCATGTACGACCAGGACGAGCTGCTCGCCCTGGTCGATCCGGACCTGGCCGGGACGGTCGAGGACGTGCTGACCGAACATGCGGACGTCTACCAGGACAACGACCTCGACGACTTCGTCAACCGCATGTGCCTGGCCGACGCCCGGATGTTCCTGCCTGGCCTGAACCTCGCTTACACGGATCGCTCCAGCATGGCCGCCTCGACCGAGGTGCGCGTGCCGTACGTGGACGTCGAGGTGGTCAAGGCGGCGTTCGCCGTGCCCGGCGATCGCAAGATCGTCGGACGGCAGGGCAAGGCCGTCCTCAAGGAGGCGGCCACCTCGATCCTGCCCAGGGAGATCGTGTACCGGCCGAAGGGCCTGTTCAGCGCCCCGCTGCGGGCCTGGATGAGCCGGGATCTGGCACCGCTGGTGCGCGAGGTGGTGAACGACGGCGTGCTCGTCACATCCGGGCTGCTGCGCCGCGACGCGCTGGCGCGCATGGTCGCCGAGGACGCCGCCGGGCAGCGGGACTTCTCCAAGCATCTGTGGCATGTGCTGACCCTCGAGTACTGGTATCGCGGCGCGACCTCTGGCTCCGGCCAGAGCCGGGCGGCTTGACGGCGTGGAAACAAGAGGAGCTCGGGTGAAACAGGTCGTGCAGAACTACAAGAGCGGCGAGCTGGCGGTGCTCGACGTGCCGGTGCCGGGGTGCAAGCCGGGCGGTGTGCTGGTCCGCACCGCCTACTCGCTGATATCCACCGGGACCGAGCTCATGAAGGTGTCCGAGGCCGGCATGTCGATGCTGGGCAAGGCCCGCTCCCGGCCGGACCAGGTGGCCAAGGTCATGCAGAGCGTCGCCACCAACGGGGTGCCCGCGACCTACCGCAAGGTGATGGGCAAGCTGGACTCCTACACGCCGCTGGGCTACTCGCTGTGCGGGATCGTCGAGCAGGTCGGCCCCGGGATCGACGATGTGAAGGTCGGCGACCTCGTGGCCTGCGCCGGCAACGAGCACGCGCTGCACGCCGAGCTGAACTGGGTGCCGAAGAACCTCTACGCCCCGGTGCCGGACGGCCTCGCGCCGCGGCACGCGGCCTTCGGCACCGTCGGGTCGATCGCGATGCAGGGCGTCCGCCGAGGCGAGCCACAACTCGGCGAAGTGGCCCTGGTCATCGGCCTCGGTCTGATCGGGCAGCTGGTGGTGCAGCTCCTCGCCGCCTCGGGGGTCCGCGTCGTCGGGGTCGACCCCGATCCGGTGCGCTGCGAGCTCGCCGAAAGGCTTGGCGCGGCGGCCTGCGGCGATCCCGCGTCCGCGGCCGTGGAAGCCGCCGTCGCCGAACTCACCGACGGTCACGGCGTGGACCAGGTGTACCTGGCCGCCGGCGGCGGCAGCAACCAGCCCGTCGAGCTGGCCGCCCGGTTGTGCCGGGACCGCGGCCGGGTCGTCGACATCGGCAAGTGCCGCCTGGACCTGCCGTGGAACGCGTACTACGAGAAGGAGCTCGACGTCCGGTTCTCGCGCAGTTACGGCCCCGGGCGCTACGACCCGGAGTACGAGCTCGAGGGGCGCGACTACCCGATCGGCTACGTGCGCTGGACCGAGCGCCGCAACCTGGCCTGCTTCCTCGATCTCCTCGCCCGCGGCAGCGTCGACGTGGAGCCCCTGATCTCCCACATCGCCGACTTCGATGACGCCGTCGAGACGTACCAGCGCCTGAAGGACGGCGACCTCAAGGCCGTGGCCGTGCTGTTCCGGTACCCCGAACACAAGGGGGAAGCGGAGGCCCCGGCGGTGGCAGTGCCCGCGGTGCGACGCAGCGGCGGAGCGACCACCCCGGCCCGGTCCGCCAAGTCGCAGGTGCGCCTTGCGTTCGTCGGCGCGGGAAACTACGCGACGTCGATGCTGCTGCCGCACCTGGCACAGCGCGACGGCGTCACGCTGTCGACCGTCGTCACCACGACGGCGCTGTCCGCGGCCAACGCGCAGCGGAAGTTCGGCTTCGCCGAGGCGACCACCGATCTCGACGCCGTGCTCGGCGACAAGTCCATCGACGCGGTGTTCGTCGTCACCCGGCACAGCTCGCACGCCGAACTGACCCGCAGAGCCCTGCTGGCCGGCAAGACGGTGTTCGTGGAGAAGCCGTTGGCGCTCACCGAGGACGAGCTGGCCGGCGTGCTCGCGGCGGTGGAGGAGTCCGGCAACGACCGGCTGCAGGTGGGCTTCAACCGCCGGTTCGCGCCCCTGCTGAAGGAGGCCAGACAGCGGTTCGGCGCCCGGACCGGTCCGGCGAGTCTCCGCTACCTGGTCAACGCGGGCCGGCTGCAGCACGGCAGCTGGTACCTCCAACAGGGCAGCGAGGGCTCGCGGTTCGCCGGCGAGGGCGGACACTTCATCGACACGGCGAGCTGGCTGCTCGAGGCCGACCCGGTCTCGGTGTACGCGGTCGCCACGTCCGGCAACGAGGACCTGCAGGTCGTGCTGCGCTACCCGGACGGGTCCACCGCCACCATCAGCTACGTCACCACCGGCGCGGCCGGCTTCCCCAAGGAGACGCTGGACCTTGTCGCGGACGGCAAGGTGCTGCGGCTCGACGACTTCGTCCGTGCCTCGGTGTACGACCGCAAGCGGTGGGTCAGTTCGCGGCTGCCCAAGGCCCGGGACAAGGGCCAGTCCGCCGAGCTGGCCGCGTTCATCAAGGCCGTGCGGACCGGCGGGCCGATGCCGGTGCCGCTGGAGTCGCTGGTCGCCACCACGTCGGCCACCCTCGCCGTGCAGGCCGGCCTGGTGGGCGGCGCGCCGGTGACGTTGGGAAGAGCCCGATGACCATGAGTGCGGGCTGGTACCTGCGGCGGCTGTCCCGGATGGGACCGCGGGAGGTCGGCGGCCGGGTGGGTGACGCGGTGCGCAGGCGGCGATGGCGCTCGGCACGGCCGGACTGCCCGAGAGTGACCGGCGCCCGGTTCACCGCGGTCCTGCCCGCCGGAACGATCGCCGCAATACCTCCGGACGCCGCGAAACGTCTCATCTCCGAGGCGGACCGGCTGATGTACGGGCACGTCGAGTATTTCGGGGTGGTCCGCGACGACCTGGTCGACCCGGACTGGTGGTGCGACCCGAAGACCGGGCGCCGGGCTCCGTGGGGTTACGCCTTCGACGTTCCGTACCGGAACGAGGACGCGGTCGGGGACATCAAGCAGATCTGGGAGCTGTCCCGGCATCAGTACCTCACCGTGCTCGCCGCCGCCTACGCGATCACCGGGAACGAGCGGTACGCCGAGCGCGTGGCCGAGCACCTGCGGTCGTGGTGGGCGGCCAACCCACCGCTGCGCGGCGTGCACTGGATCAGCGGCATCGAGCTGGGCATCCGGCTGCTGTCCTGGGTCTGGATCCGCCGGCTGCTCGACGGCTGGCCGGGCGCGGCCGGCCTTTTCGAGGGCAACCCGGTGGCGCTGAACCAGATCTGGCACCACCAGCGCTGGCTGGCCGCCTTCCCCAGCCGGGGGTCTTCGGCGAACAACCACGTCATCGCCGAGGCAGCCGGGCAGTTGGCCGGAGCCTGCGCGTTCGGGTGGTTCCCCTCCTCGGCGCGCTGGCGAGCCGGCGCGCTGCGGTCGCTGGAGCGGCAGCTGCGCAGCAACACCTTCGACTCCGGCCTCAACCGCGAGCTGGCCACCGAATATCACGGACTCGTGCTGGAGCTAGGCCTGGCCGCGGTGGCCGAGGCGGATGTCGCCGGCGTGCCGGTCCCCGCGTCGATCCGGCTGGTGCTGCTGCGGATGAGCGACGCGCTGGCGGCCATCGTGGACAGCCGGCTGAGGCCGCCGCGCCAGGGGGACGCGGACGACGGGCACGGTCTGATCGTGGACGGCGCGGGTACCGACCGCTGGGCCTCGCTGCTGGCCACCGGGGACGCCGTGTTCGGCCGGCTCGACTGGTGGCCGGAGGTGACCGGCACCGATGTGCGCACCCCGCTCCTCGCCGCGCTCATCCAGCCGTACGCGACACATGGAACAGCACCGGCCGTGCCCCGCCCGGCCGGCCGGCCCGCTCACTTCGCCGACGCGGGCATGACCATCCTGCGCGGTCCGGGAGAGATCTGGTGCCGCTGCGACGGTGGTCCGCACGGCTTCCTGTCCATCGCCGCGCATGCCCATGCGGACGCGCTGTCCGTGGAGGTCCGGCACGACGGGGTCGAGGTGCTCGCCGACCCGGGGACGTTCTGCTACCACGGGCAGCCCGAGTGGCGGCAGTACTTCCGGTCGACCCTCGGCCACAACACCCTGCAACTCGATGGCAGTGACCAGTCCGTCTCCGGCGGCCCGTTCCTGTGGACCCGGCATGCCCGCACCCGCGTCCTGGCCGCCGAGACATCCGACGAGGGTGTGGCCCGTTGGTGTGCCGAGCACGACGGCTACCAGCGCTCCGTGCACCGCCGCCGGGTGGAGCTGACCGCCGCGAGCCAGGAGCTGAGGGTGGTCGACGAGGTACGCGGCCCGAGCCGGGCCGTGCACCTGGCGTTCCACCTCGGGCCGACGATCGCCGCGGACCTGGCGGGCAACCGGGCAGTGCTCACCTGGACCCGGGACGGCGAGGACCGCTCCGCGGTGCTCGACCTGCCCGGGCAGCTGAGCTGGCGGGCGCATCGCGGCGAGACCGACCCGCCGCTGGGCTGGTACTCCGCCGGCTTCGGGCGCAAGGAACCCACCACCACGCTCGTCGGCACCGGTGTCGCCGACGGCGTGGAGGGGGTCACCACCGTAATCAGGTTCCGCGACTAGGGGGGCGTGTGGGGAACAAGGGGCGGCACTGGGCGTTGGCGGCGGCACCGCTGGCGCTGGCCCTGCTGGCGGCGACCGGCTGTGACAGTACGTCGGGCGCCCGGACGAACACGCCCGGCGCCCGGGCAATGCCGACCGCTGCGCCGTCCACGCCCGTGGCCCGGGTGTGCGCCAAGCCCGCGGCCGGGCCGGCGAAGGCACCGGCGGGCGCGGTGACCGTCGACCCCGCGGTGGTCGGTGACCTGGCGTCGAAGACCAAGAGCAGCCCTCCGAACACCACGTTCTGGCTTCGACCGGGCAAGCACAGGCTCGACCCGGACCGCTACGCCCAGGTCATCCCCAAGGAGGGGGACCGCTACCTCGGTGCGCCGGGCGCGGTGCTCGACGGCCGGAAGAAGAACCAGTACGCGTTCGGCGGTACCGCCCGCAACGTCACCATCCGCTACCTGACCGTGCAGCGCTTCGTGGCGCCGCCGGACGAGGGCGTGGTCAACCATGACTCGGCCGACGGGTGGGTGATCGAGCACGCGACGATCCAGTACAACTCCGGCGCCGGGCTGATGGCCGGTGCCCGCCAGCAGGTCCGCGCCAACTGCCTGCGCGAGAACGGCCAGTACGGAATGAACGCATACAAGGCCACCGGCCGTATCAGCGGCCTGGTGGTCGAGGGCAACGAGATCGTGGGCAACAACACCGGCGACTGGGAGCGGCGGCGGCAGGGCTGCGGCTGCACCGGAGGCATCAAGTTCTGGGCCGTCAACGGCGCCGACGTGCGCGGCAACTGGGTGCACGACAACCGCGGAACCGGGTTGTGGGCGGACACCAACAACAACGATTTCCGCATCGAGAACAACGTGCTCGAAGCCAATGACGGTGCCGCGCTGATCTACGAGACCAGCTACAACGCGGTCATCCGGAACAACACGATCCGGCGGAACAACTGGGTCGAGGGCCGCAGGGAAGCCGACCGCGGCGACAGCTTCCCGTACGCGACCATCTACCTGTCCGAGTCCGGCGGCGAACCCCGGATCCGGGCCCGCACCAACAAGATCGAGATCTACCGGAACGTGCTGGAGAACAACTGGTCCGGGATCACCCTGTGGGAGAACGCCGACCGGTTCTGCAACAGCCCGGCCAACACCTCGTCCGGTGACTGCACCTTGCTGGTGAAGGACGTTCACCGCTGCGCGAAGCCGGCGATCGTCACCGCACCGCTCTACTCCGACTGCCGGTGGAAGACCCAGCGCGTGGACATCCACAACAACCGCTTCGTGCTGGACACGTCCGTCGTCGGGTGCACGGTGAAGTGCGACCGAATGGCGATGCTGGCCAACTACGGCACCTATCCGGACTGGTCGCCGTACAAGGGCGAGCAGGTGGCTGAGGCGATCACCACCAAGCAGCGCAATCGCTGGCACGACAACGTCTACCTCGGGCCATGGAAATTCGTCGCCGCGGACCAGAGCCGGGTGCTCGACTTCGGGCAGTGGCAGGGCGCGCCGTACCAGCAGGACGCGGGCAGCACCCTCGACCAACGGGCCGGTGGTTGAGATGGGCGGGGGACCGCGGCGCGGTGGGCTGCCGGACGGACCGGACACGGCGGGCGCGCTGCCCGGCGCCGCACCGCGTCCTGCCGTCACACCGAAGATCGTCGGAATCGTCTGGGGGTTGCTGGTCCTCAACACCCTCGGTTCCGCCGGGGCGAAGACCATCATCCCGCTGCCGCGCTCCCTCATCCAGATGGCCACCATGGGCGCGCTGGTCGCCGCGTTCGCGCTGGCGCTCGCGGTCAATCTCCGGCTACGCATCCGAGCCAGCGCCTTCGTGTTCCTGCTCACCCTGCTGCTTGTGCCGAGCCTGATCTCCAGCGCGAACCTGGAGTCCGGGTTCGGCGCGCTGTTCCGCTGCGCCCGGCTGGCTCTCTTCATCGGCACGCTGTGGCTGCTCAGCCGCTGGTGGGACGGTGGCCTGACGTTCGTCCGGCACCACATCCGGATGTACTTCGCGGTGCTCGGGTCGGTGGCCGCCGGCCTGGTCATCTCACCGGGCGCGGCCCTGCCCGACCTCTACGGCGGACGCCTTGTCGGCGCGTTGTGGCCCCTCACCCCACCGCAGATCGGACAGTACGCCGCGGTGATCATCGGGCTCACCGTGTTGCTCCTACTGGGGCGCCGGACCGACAGGGCCAGCGCGGCGGTCATCATCGTGCCGTCACTCGTCCTGCTCGCGCTGACCCATACCCGGACGGCGACGCTCGGTCTGTTCATCGGGCTGGCGTTGGCGATCGGCTCGCTCCTCCTGACCAGCGCGGCCGCCCGCCGGTTCTTCACCTGGACGGTGCTGAGCGCCACGGTGGCCGCGGTGGGCTTCAGCTCCGCGCTGCAGGCGTGGTTCCTGCGCGGGCAGAGCCAGGAGAACTTCTCCAACCTCACCGGTCGGGCCAAGGTCTGGGATGCCCTGCTGGCAGCGCCCCGGACGACTTCGGAGCAACTGTTCGGCATGGGCCTGGGCGACAAGTCGTTCGGCGGTCTGCCGATCGACAACAGCTGGCTGGCCGTCTACCAGGAGCAGGGGCTGACCGGCGCCGCCATCGTCGCGGCGATCATCATCGTCCTCGGCGGCGTCGCCTTGCTGCGGCCACCGTCGCTGGAGAGAGCCTGCGCGATCTTCCTGATCAGCTACTGCGCGATCGCTTCGTACACCGAGGCCGGCCTTGGCGACGCCTCGCCGTATCTGCTGCATCTGGCCGTGGCCGCCTCACTCCTGGCGGCACCTGCCACGGCCACACCCCTGCCGACGCCCGCAGCCCCTCGACGGCACATCCCGCGATGGGCCCGGAGATCGGAGATGACCTGAGCATGCACGTCCTCGTAGTGCACAACCGCTACGCGTCGGCGCAGCCGAGCGGGGAGAACAAGGTCGTCGACCAGGAGGTGGAGCTGCTGCGCGCGGCCGGCCACCGGGTCGAGGTGTTCGAGCGGCGCAGCGACACCATCGCCGCCCGGGCCCTGCCGGGCAAGGTCGCGGTGCCGCTCCTTGTGCCGTGGAACCCGGCGGTCCGCGCGGAACTCGCCGCCCGGCTGCGCGCCGAGCGCCCTGACGTGGTCCACGTCCACAACGTCTTCCCGCTCCTGTCGCCCGCGGTCCTTGCCGCCTGCACCGACGCCGGCGTGCCCGCCGTCGCCACGCTGCACAACTACACCCAGGTCTGCCCGCCCGGCACGCTGCAACGGGACGGCCGGCCGTGCACCGAGTGCGTCGGGACGGCGCCGCTGCCCGCCGTCCGGCACGGCTGCTACCGGAATTCCCGCCTTGCGACGGTGCCGCTCGCGATCAGCCTGTCGGTCAACCGGCGGCGGTGGTGGTCCGGCGTGGAGCGGTTCTTCTGCATCTCCGCGGCGCAGCGCGACGTCCTGGTGGGGGCCGGCATGCCGGCCGGGCGACTGGCGGTGAAGCACAACTTCGTGCCCGAACCGGGCGCCCGCCGAGAGGGCGACGGCGAGCATCTGCTCTATCTCGGCCGACTCGCGGAGGCCAAGGGCGTGCGCCTGCTCATGGCCGCGTGGGACGAGATCGCCGCGGGCGGCGGAGTGGGCGTGCCGCTCGTGGTCGCCGGCACGGGGCCGCTGGAGCGAGAGGTGAAGGCCTGGGCGGCGGGCCGGGACGACGTGCGGTATGTCGGCCTGTACGACACGGCCCAGTGCCAGGAGGCCGTCGCGCGGTCGGTCGCCGTGGTGGCTCCCTCGACGTGGCTGGAGGCGTTCGGCCTGGTGGTCGTGGAGGCGATGGCGGCGGGGGTCCCGACCGTCGCCGCCGGTCACGGCGCCTTCGTCGAACTCGTCGAGGACGGGGTGACCGGGCTGCTGCACCAGCCGGGCGAGGTCGCCTCGCTCGCGTCCTGCATGCGCCGGATCACGGTCGAGACCGCACGCAACCGGGAGATGGGCCAGGCGGCCCGGCGCCGTTACGAGCAGGGGTTCAGCCCGGCCGTCGGCCTTGAGCGCCTGGTGGAGGGGTACCGCACCGCGATCGCGGGTCGGTCAGCACTGGCCCGCGGTGGGGACACCCGCGCGGGCAGGGATGGGGGCAGTAGATGACACGATGCCGACTCTGCGGCTCGGCGACGCTGGCGAGCGTCGTCGATCTGGGGGCGACCCCGCCATGTGAGAGCTTTCTCGCCGCGGACCAACTGGACCAACCGGAGCCTGCGTACCCGCTGCACCTGCGGGTCTGCACCGACTGCTGGCTCGCGCAGATCCCTCCGCTGATCACGCCGGAGGAGACGTTCAGCGAGTACGCCTACTTCTCCTCCTTCTCGACCTCCTGGGTGGAGCACGCGCGCACGTTCGTCGCCGACGCCGTACAGCGAGTGGGTCTCGGCCCCGACGCCTTCGTGGTCGAGGTCGCGAGCAACGACGGGTACCTGCTGAGACACGTGGTGGACCGGGGGATCCGCTGCCTCGGCATCGAGCCGTCGGTGAACGTAGGCGCCGCGGCGCGGGACGCGGGCGTTCCCACGCTCACGGAGTTCCTGTCTTCGGACACCGGCTCGGCCGTCCGCGCCGAGCACGGCCCGGCGGACCTGGTCGTGGCCAACAACGTGTACGCGCACATCCCCGACGTGGTCGGGTTCACCGAGGGCCTGCGCGCCCTGGTCGCCGACGACGGCTGGGTCTCCATCGAGGTGCAGCATCTGCTGACCCTGATCGAGGAGAACCAGTACGACACGATCTACCACGAGCACTTCCAGTACTACACGGTCGCCTCCGCGATCCGGGCGCTTGCGAGCGGTGGACTCACGCTCGTGGACGTCGAGTTGCTTCCCACGCACGGCGGCTCCATCCGGCTGTGGGCCCGGCCGACCGACGTGGCGGGCGAGCCGAGTCGGCGGGTTGCCGACGTGCTGGCCCGGGAGAAGGCCGCCGGACTGCAGGAGCTGTCCGGGTACACCGAGTTCTCCGCCCGGGTGGCCAAGGTGCGCCGGGACCTCCTGAAGTTCCTCATCGAGGCGGCCGAGCGCGGCGAGACGGTCGTCGGCTACGGCGCCCCGGGCAAGGGCAACACCCTGCTCAACCACTGTGGCATCCGGCCCGACCTGCTCCCGTACACGGTCGACCGCAACCCCTACAAGCATGGCAGGTACACCCCGGGCACCCGCATCCCGATCCTGCCGCCCGAGCAGATCAGCACCGACCGACCCGACTACGTGCTCGTCCTCCCGTGGAACCTGCGGGACGAGCTGGTCGAGCAACTGTCCTTCATCCACGACTGGGGCGGCCGGCTGGTCTTTCCCATTCCGGAACTGAGCATTGTCGAGGTCAAGTCATGAAGGTCGTCCTGTTCTGCGGCGGTTACGGGATGCGGATGCGCAGCGGCGCCGCCGACGACGTGCCCAAGCCGATGGCGATGGTCGGCCCGCGACCGCTGATCTGGCATGTCATGCGCTACTACGCGCACTTCGGGCACACGGAGTTCATCCTGTGCCTCGGGTACGGGGCGCACCACATCAAGGACTTCTTCCTCAACTACGAGGAGACGACGTCCAACGACTTCGTGCTGCGCGGCGGGCGGA
Source organism: Streptomyces sp. NPDC107454 (assembly GCF_055582885.1). Taxonomy (NCBI): domain Bacteria; kingdom Bacillati; phylum Actinomycetota; class Actinomycetes; order Kitasatosporales; family Streptomycetaceae; genus Streptomyces; species Streptomyces sp. NPDC107454. The sequence continues at coordinate 100,083 of NZ_JBVJPA010000018.1, forward strand.
CCGAGCTGCTGTCCACCGACATAGCCGACTGGACGATCACGTTCGCGCAGACCGGCATCGAGTCGCCGATCGGGGAGCGGCTGCGCCGGGTGCGGCACCACCTGGACGGCGACGAGATGTTCCTCGCCAACTACGCCGACGTGCTCACCGACGCCCCGCTGCCGGAGATGATCGACCGGTTCGCCCGGCGCGACGCCGGTGCGTCGATGATGGTGGTGCCGCCGCAGTCGTCGTTCCACTGCGTGGACCTGGGCGAGGACGGCCTGGTGGGGGGCATCACCGCGGTGAGCGACATGCCGCTGTGGGAGAACGGCGGCTACTTCGTGCTCCGCCAGGAGGTCTTCGACCACATACCGGAGAACGGGGACCTGGTCGCCGACGGATGTGCCCAACTGGCCAAGCGCGGTCGGCTGGTGGCGCACCAGCACCGTGGCTTCTGGAAGCCGACCGACACGGTGAAGGAGCGGGCCGCGCTCGACGACGCGTACGCCCGGGGCGACCGTCCGTGGGCCGTGTGGGAACGGGACGGCGCGGGGGCGAGCGCGACCGGCAGCATGAACGGCGCCGGAGTGAGGGCGTGATCCGGCTCGGGGCCGGGCGCCTGGACCGGATCGTCGCGGTCGGAGCGCACTGCGACGACATCGCCATCGGAGCCGGCGCCACACTGCTGGCGATGTGCCTCGCGCGGCCCGGTATCCGTATCGACGCGCTGGTGCTCTCCGGCGGCGGCAGCGAGCGGGAGCAGGAGGAGCGGGCCGCGCTCGCGGCCTTCTGCCCCGGCGCCGAACTGCGGCTGACCGTGCTCAAGTTGCCGGACGGCCGGATGCCCGCGCACTGGGAAGAGGCCAAAGCCGCGGTCGAGGAGCTGCGCGGGCAGACCGAGCCGGATCTGGTGCTCGCGCCGCGTACCGATGACGCTCACCAGGACCACCGAGGCCTGGCGAAGCTGATGACCACCGCGTTCCGCGACCACCTCGTGCTCGGCTACGAGATCGTCAAGTGGGACGGCGACCTCGGCCGTCCGGCGGCGTACCAGCCGCTGTCACCGGAGATCGCCGAACAGAAGGTGCGGCTGCTGCAGGAGCACTATCCCTCGCAGCGGCACCGGCCCTGGTACGACCGGGAGGCCTTCCTCGGCCTGGCCCGGATCCGCGGCATCGAATGCCACGCGCAATACGCCGAGGCGTTCGCCGTCACCAAACTCACGCTCAATCTGGGGGAATGAACCTTGCGCGTACTGCTGACCGGACACCAGGGCTACCTGGGCACCGTGATGGCTCCGGTCCTCGCGGCCGCCGGACACGAGGTCGTCGGCCTTGACGCCGGCCTGTTCGCGGACTGCGTCCTTGGCCCGCCGCCCGTGGACCCGCAAGGCCCCCGGGTGGACCTGCGCGACGTCACGGCCGACCACGTGGCCGGGGTGGACGCCGTGATCCACCTGGCCGCCCTGTCCAACGACCCGCTGGGATCCCTGGCACCGGAACTCACCTACGACATCAACCACCACGCCTCCGTACGACTGGCCCGGCTGGCCCGCGACGCCGGAGTGCGGCGCTTCCTGTACGCGTCCACCTGCTCGGTCTACGGCGCCGCCGGCGGGGACGACCTGGTGAGCGAGGACGCCCCGCTGCGCCCGGTGACGCCGTACGCGGAGTCCAAGGTGCGGGTGGAGGACGACCTGCACGCGCTCGCCGACGCCGACTTCAGCCCGGTGTACATGCGCAACGCCACCGCCTTCGGCTTCTCGCCCCGGCTGCGCGCCGACATCGTGCTGAACAACCTGGTGGGCCACGCGCTCCTGTCCGGCGAAGTACTGGTGATGTCCGACGGCACCCCGTGGCGCCCGCTCGTGCACGCCGCCGACATCGCACGGGCCTTCACGGCCGCGCTGACCGCGCCGCGCGAAGCGGTGCACGACCGGGCGTTCAACATCGGCAACGAGGTCAACAACGTCACGGTCGCCGAGATCGCCGAGCAGGTCGCCGAGGCGGTGTCCGGCTCGAAGGTGGTGATCACCGGGGAGACCGGTGCCGATCCACGGTCGTACCGGGTGGACTTCTCCCGGTTCCGCGCCGCGCTCCCCGGCTTCGACTGCGAGTGGACGGTGAAGCAGGGCGCTCTCGAACTCGCCGACGCCTACCAGAAGTTCGGCCTGACCAGGGAGGACTTCGAGCGACGCTTCACCCGTCTTGCCGTGCTGCGCGCGGCGTCCGACGCCGGCGCCGTCGACGACACCCTGCGGCGGCGCCGATGACCTCGACCGGCGAAGAGATGCACGCGCTGGTGGAGCGGCTGTACCCGCTCTGCCGGAGCATCACGGGCGACGGTGTGCGCGCCACCCTGGAAATCGTCGGCGAGTACGTCCCGCTGCAGGTGCACGAGGTGCCGACCGGGACGCAGGTGCTCGACTGGACGGTGCCGCAGGAGTGGAACATCCGGGACGCGTACATCGCCGACCTAGCGGGCAACCGGGTCGTCGACTTCGCCGCGTCCAGCCTGCACGTGCTCGGCTACAGCGTGCCGGTATCGAAGACCGTGGCGCTGACCGAGCTGCGTGACCACCTGCACACCCTGCCGGACCACCCGAACTGGGTTCCGTACCGCACCAGTTACTACAAGCCGGAATGGGGGTTCTGCCTGGCCCAGGAGACCTTGGACGCGCTGCCCGACGGCGAGTACGAGGTGCGCATCGACTCCACACTCGCCGACGGCCACCTCACCTACGCCGAGCACGTGGTCCCCGGGCAGGTCACCGACGAGGTGATCGTCTCCTGCCACGTCTGCCATCCCTCGTTGGCCAACGACAACCTGGCAGGCATCGCGGTGGCCACATTCCTGGCCCGCGCGCTGGCACAGGAAACGCCGTACTACACCTACCGGTTCATCTACGCGCCCGGCACCATCGGGGCGATCACCTGGCTGGCCCGCAACGCGGAGCGGATCGAACGGGTCAAGCACGGGCTGGTACTGGCCTGCGCCGGAGACTCGGGTCAACTGACGTACAAGCAGAGCAGGCGCGGCGACGCGGAGATCGACCGGGTGATGCGGCACGTGCTGGCCGCCTCCGAACGCCCGCACCACGTCAACGAGTTCACGCCGTACGGCTACGACGAGCGGCAGTACTGCTCGCCCGGGTTCGATCTCGGCGTGGGCTCGCTCAGCCGGACCCCGTACGCCGGCTACCCCGAGTACCACACCTCGGCGGACAACCCGGCCTTCGTCTCCCCGGAGGCGATGGCGGACACGCTCGCCGTCTGCCGCGAGGCGTTCGCCGTCCTCGACCGCAACCGGCGGTTCGTCAATCTCAGTCCCTACGGCGAACCGCAGCTGGGCCGGCGTGGGCTGTACGACGCGCTCGGCGGCCGCAGCGACACCAAGCAGGCCCAGCTGGCCATGCTCTGGGTGCTCAGCCTCTCCGACGGCGAGCACAGTCTGCTGGATGTCGCCGAGCGGTCCGGACTGCCGTTCGGCACCGTCGCCGACGCGGCCGGCGCTCTGCTCGGCGCCGGGCTGATCAAGGAATGACGCGGATGACCACCGAGGGGGAGAAGACGACGACGGCACCGGCCGTGTCCGCCAGGCGGGCCCTCGTCGGCCGGCTGTCCTGGGGACTGGCCGACCAGGCGGCCTCCAGCATCAGCAACTTCGCGGTGGGCATCTACGTGGCCCGCTCGCTGGGGGTCACCGCGTTCGGCGTGTTCAGCCTGGCCTGGGTGACCTACGGCGTGGTGCTCAACGTCTCCCGCGGCCTTGCCACCGATCCGCTCGTGGTGCGCTTCAGCGGCGTGCCGGACGCGTCCTGGCGCGGAGCGGTGGCCCGGTCGACGGGTACCGCCCTCAGCGTCGGCTCAGCCCTCGGCGTGGTGTGTCTGATGGCCGGGCTCGGCCTCGGCGGCCGGGTGGGGCCCGCCTTCGCCGCCCTCGGTGTCATGCTGCCGGGGCTGCTGCTCCAGGACGCCTGGCGGTTCTCGTTCTTCGCCGCCGGCGCCGGGCGGAAGGCGTTCGTCAACGACGTGGTGTGGGGCATCGCGCTCGTCCCGGCCATGGTGGTGGCGGCCCGTGTGGACAGCGTGGCCGCCTTCGTGCTCGCCTGGGGCGCGTCCGCCACGGTGGCCGCAGGCTACGGCTACCTCCAGTCCGGCATCCGGCCCCGGATGACGGAGGCACGCGGGTGGCTGCGCGAACAGCGCGATCTCGGCTACCGGTACCTGGTCGAGAACGTCAGCCTCAGCGGCGCCAGCCAGGTGCGGGCATACGGGCTCGGTGTGATCGTCGGGGTCGGCGCGGTGGGCGCGGTGCGGGGCGCCGAGCTCCTGATGGGCCCTTTCCTCGCCGTGCTGATGGGGCTTTCGCTGGTCACCGTCCCGGAGGCGGCACGGGTGCTGCGGCGGGCCCCGCATCAACTGGGCCGGTTCTGCCTCCTCCTGGGCGGGGGACAGGCCGTCGGCGCGCTGCTCTGGGGCTCGGCGCTGCTGCTGATGCCGGACCGGCTCGGCGACCTGGCGCTCGGCGACGTCTGGCACTCCTCCTCGCACCTCATCGTGCAGATCACCCTCAGTGTCGCGGGAGCGGGCCTCGGCACCGGCGCGGCGGCCGGGCTGCGCGCGCTCGGCGCCGCCCGGCGCAGCCTTCGCTGCCAGCTGTTCGCCTCCGCCTGCTACGTCGGCGGCGGGCTCGGCGGCGCGGCCGTCGGTGGCACGGCCGGCTCGGCCTGGGGCGTCGCCGCCGCGACCCTCAGCGGCTCGGCCGTGTGGTGGCTGCAACTGCGGTCCGCCCTGCGCGAGCACCACCGCAATCCCATTCCCGAAGTGAGGACCGCATGACCGACCGACCCAGGCTGAGCATCGGCCTGCCCGTGTACAACGGCGAGGAGTACCTGGCCGAGTCGTTCGACGCCCTGCTCGGCCAGACCTACGAGCACTTCGAACTGGTCGTCTCCGACAACGCCTCGACCGACGGGACCGAGGACATCTGCCGCAAGTACGCCGCTCAGGACTCACGCATCCGGTACCTCCGGCTGCCCCGGAACATCGGTGCCACGCCGAATCACAACCGGGTGTTCGCCGAGTCCCGCGGCGAGTTGTTCAAGTGGGCCTCGCACGACGACCTGTACGGCCGCGACCTGCTCCGGCGCTGCGTGGAGGCGCTGGACGAGCGGCCGGAGGTGATCCTCGCGCACACCGGCCAGGCGGTCATCGACGGCGACGGCCAGGTGACGGTCCCCTACGAGTACACGCTCGCCACCGACTCTCCGGACGCACCGGAGCGCTTCCGCAGCCTGCTGTTCGAGCCGGGCGGCGACGACTTCTACGGGGTGATGCGTGCCGACATGCTGCGCCGGGTGAAGCCGATGGACAGCTACCACCACGCCGACCGCACATTCGTCGCCGAGATCACCCTGCACGGGCCCTTCCACCAGGTGCCGGAGCTGCTGTACTTCCGCCGCGACCACCCCACCCGCGCCGAGCGGGCGAACCCGTCCAAGCGCTCCCGGTGCGTCAACCTGGACCCGCGCCGGGCAGGCCCGCTGCACCCGACGCCCCGGCTGCTCGCCGAGTACGTCTGGGGCTTCGCCTCGGCGATCCGGCGGGCGCCCCTGTCCCCGGCCGACCGGCGGGAGTGCTACCGCCACCTGGTGTCATGGATGACCAGCCGGGTCCGGCCGGGCGCCGGCGAGCGGGTCGAGGACCGCGCTCCGGTCGACCCGGCCCTGCTCACGGTCTCCGTCGACGCCCTCGTCGCCGGCCGTGAGGGGAGGCGGGGATGACGTCAGCGGATCAAACCCCGGTGCGCGTCGGGGTGTTCGGCCTGCTCGGCTCCGGCAACCTCGGCAACGACGGATCGCTCCAGGCCGTCCTCGGATACCTCAGCGCCGAGCACCCGGAGGCGGTGGTGGACGCGCTGTGCGGCGGGCCCGAGGCCGTGACGACCCGGTTCGGGATTCCCGCGACGCGGCTGCACTGGTACCGAGGCGAGTACCGGACGGCGTCGCGCGCGGGCGCGATCGTGGCGAAGGGTCTGGGCAAACTCGTCGACGTCTTCCGCACCGCCGCCTGGGTGCGCCGGCACGACGTGGTGATCGTGCCGGGCATGGGCGTCCTGGAGGCCACCCTGCCGCTGCGGCCCTGGGGCTTCCCGTACTCGCTGTTCCTGCTCTGCGCGAGCGGCCGGCTGCTGGGCACCCGGGTCGCGCTGGTCAGTGTCGGCGCCGCCGAGATCGGCAACCGGCCCACCCGGGCCCTGGTGCGTTGGTCGGCGCGGCTGGCCGCGTACCGGTCCTACCGGGACGCCCAGTCCCGTGACGCGATGCGGGCGATGGGCGTGAACACCGCGGGCGACGAGGTCTACCCGGACCTCGCCTTCTCCCTGCCCACACCGCCGGCGGGCGCACCCCCGGACTCGCCCGGCCCGGTCTGCCTCGGCGTCATGGACTTCCACGGCGGCAACGACGACCGCGCCCGGGCCGACGAGATCTACCGGCGCTACCTCGACGGGACGATCCGGTTCGTCCGCGTGCTGGTCGAGGAGGGCAGGCCGGTCCGGCTGCTCACCGGCGACCAGTGCGACGCCTCGGTGGTCGCCGCGATCCTCGACGCGGTGGACTCACCGCTGGTCACTGCCGCCGAGCCGGCCTCGCTGGCCGACCTGATGACGGAGATGGCGGCCGCCGACACCGTGGTGGCGGTCCGCTACCACAACCTGATCTGCGCGCTGAAGACCGGAACTCCGGTGCTCGCCCTCAGCTACGCGGCGAAGAGCGACGCCCTCATGGCCCGGATGGGCCTTGGCGCGTACTGCCACCCGGCCCGCGAGGTCGACGCCGACCGGCTGCTGGAGCAGTTCCGGGCGCTGGAGAAGGGATCGGCCGAGCTGCGGGAGACCCTCGCCGAGCGGAACCTGGACGCGGCCCGGCAACTCGACCACCAGTTCTCCGCCCTGACCGCGGCTCTGTTCCCGGCGGCCGACTACACCCACGCCCACGCCCGTCCTCGGCAGGAGTCTCCATGAAAGCGACCGAAGTCCCGGAGATCGCCGGCGCGTTCCTGTTCGAGCCGACGCCGTACGCCGACGAACGCGGCTTCTTCTGCCGCACCTTCGACGCCGACGTGGTCCGCTCGGTGGGCCTGGACCCGCACGCCTTCGTCCAGGACAGCGTCTCCCGTTCGGTCCGGGGCGTACTGCGCGGCCTGCACCTGCGCTCCGGCGCCGGCGAGGCCAAGCTGGTGCGGTGCTCGTACGGGAGGATCTTCGACGTCGTCGTGGACCTGCGGCCGGATTCTCCCACCTTCCGCAACTGGGCCTCCTTTGAACTTTCAGGAGAAACACAACCAACTCTTTACATTCCCGCGGGATGCGCGCACGGTTTTCAGGCACTGACCGACACCGCCGACACCTCGTACCGCATCGACCGCCCGCATGATCCGGCCGAGGACGTGACCATCGCCTTCGACGACCCGGAGCTGGCCATTCCCTGGCCGCTGCCGGTCGCACTGATGTCCCGACGGGACCGTGAGGCGCCGAGTCTCGCCGAGGTCCTGAAGCACAGAGAAAGTTGAGGTCCTCGTGGACACCGAAGAGCTCCACCTGCCCCTGTCGCGGACAGCCAACGAGCGGCTGCACGCCATGATCCCCGGGGGCGCGCACACCTACGCCAAGGGCGACGACCAGTACCCCGAGAACCTGGCCCCGGTCATCAGCCACGGCAGCGGTGCCCACGTGTGGGACGTCGACGGCAACCGCTACATCGAGTACGGCTCCGGCCTGCGGTCGGTCAGCCTCGGCCACGCCCACCCGCGCGTGGTCGAGGCGGCCCGGCGGGAACTCGACCGCGGCAGCAACTTCGTCCGGCCGTCCATCGTGGAGGTCGAGGCGGCGGAACGCTTTCTGGCCACGGTGCCGACGGCCGAGATGGTGAAGTTCGCGAAGAACGGGTCCGACGCCACCACCGCCGCGGTGCGCCTCGCCCGCGCCGTCACCGGGCGCCCGCGGGTGGCCCTCTGCGGCGACCATCCGTTCTTCTCGGTCGACGACTGGTTCATCGGCACCACGCCGATGTCGGCCGGCATTCCGGCGGAGACCAACGAGCTCACCGTGGCGTTCCCTTACGGAGACCTGGCCGCCACGGAGGAGCTGCTCACCCGGTACCAGGACGAGGTCGCCTGCCTGATCCTCGAACCCGCCACCCACACCGAGCCGCCGCCCGGGTACCTCGCCGGTCTGCGCGCACTCGCCGACCGGCACGGCTGCGTTCTGATCTTCGATGAGATGATCACCGGCTTCCGCTGGTCCGAGGCGGGTGCCCAGGGCCTGTACGGCGTCGTCCCCGACCTCTCCACGTTCGGCAAGGCGCTGGGCAACGGATTCGCCGTCTCCGCGCTGGCCGGGCGCCGCGATCTGATGGAGCTGGGCGGTCTGCGTCACTCCGGCGACCGGGTGTTCCTGCTGTCCACCACGCACGGTGCGGAAACACACTCCCTGGCCGCCGCGATGGCCGTGCAGACCACCTATGTCGAAGAGGGCGTCACCGCGCGGCTGCACGCCCTCGGCGAACGGTTGGCCGCCGGTGTCCGCGAGGCCGCGACCGGCATGGGCGTCGGCGACCACATCGTCGTCCGGGGCCGGGCCAGCAATCTGGTCTTCGCCACCCTCGACGAGAACGGGCAGCCGTCGCAGGAGTACCGCACCCTGTTCCTGCGCCGGCTCCTCGCGGGCGGAGTGCTGGCCCCGTCGTTCGTGGTGAGCAGCGCGCTCGACGACGCCGACATCGACCGCACCGTCGACGTGGTGGCCCAGGCGTGTGCGGTGTACCGGAAGGCGCTGGATGCCGCTGACCCCACCCCCTGGCTGGCCGGGCGGCCGGTGAAGCCCGTATTCCGCCGCTTGGCGTGACGTGACGACACGTGACGTGATGTGACCTCGCGTCAGCGACGCACCCGCGGACCGGCGTCGGCCGTGCGGTTGCCCAGCCGGTCGGTCGTCCGATCGTCCAGCCGGTCAGCCGTCCGGTCGACCAGCCACGCGGTCGCCGGTATCACCACCAGCGCGGTGCACCAGCCGCCGAGGACGTCGGTCGGGTAGTGCGCGCCCAGGGCGACCTGGGCCCAGCCCATGGCGGTGCCGGCGACCAGCGCCGAGGCGAGCACGAGTGAGGTGCCGGCCGTCCTGCCGAGGCCGAGCCGGCCGGTCGCGAGGAGCGCAGCCACGAGGGCGAGCGCGGTGAAGAAGGCGGTGTGCCCGCTCGGGTAGGACAGGTTCTCGTCGCCGTGGATGGTACGTCCCACCAGGTGCTTGAGCAGCGTCGCCGTCCCCACGGTGATGCCGACGCCGGCAACCACGAGCACCGCTGCGCGAGGACGCCGAAGCAGCAGGCAGCCCGTCACGGTGGCCACGACCAGCGTCGCCGATCCGGCGGGCTCGCCCAAGAAGTCCAAGGCCAGAGCGACTTGCCGCCACGGCGACCGCACACCGTCCACCGCCGTCTGGATCCACACGTCCACGCTGCCGGGATCGCTGTGGCCGGCATACAGGACCCCGAGCGCGACGACCACCAGCGCGGCGAGGGCCGCAATCAGCCCGAGCCACACGCGCAGCGATGGGGGCAGCACCGCGGGCGCCGGCCGGCCGGTCACACGCCCACCGCGTCCGGTCGACCTGCGGTGGTGACCTTCTTGTCCACCGTCCGCAGCGTCGGGCGTGGCGGGATTACGTCGTCGCCCGGCCGGCGCCGCGGGACCGCAACAGGACACCGGCCGCGGCCCACGACGGTGGGGCGTTGTTTCCGGACGACTCCGGCGACCGTAAGTCCGGGTACGCCACGGCCTATGTGTGCCGTCAAGTCCTCGGCTTCCGCGGGCAGATCGGAAACGGCATCGTCGCGGCCACCACCGCCCGGGCCCACGCCAAGGGCATCGCGTTTCGGGCGTTGGTCACTGACTGCTTCTACGACCCCAGCGAAAGCCCGCGCGTCATCGCCGAACTCGACCGCGCCGCAACCCCCGACGCGGCGGTGGTCGGCCCCGGCAAGAACTGCCGGCCGCCACCCGCCGACATGGTTGGAATCGTCAGTCTGCACGGGCTGCGCCGCTGGACCGAGCAAGGTTCCCAACCCGTCAAGCACGAACTGGGCTGGGCCGACTTCCACTTCCGTTCCGGCCGGGCGATCCAAAGCGAGCCCCCGTCGAGTCCGACCCACGCTCCTCCGATCACAACTGCCCCGCGGACACCCGCTCCTGGCCCCTACGACTCCGCGGGAGCCGTAAGCCCGTGCAGCGCCGAACTCGCCGGCCTGGCCATCACCCTGCCCAAGGGCATCAGGATCAGTCTCTATTTATCACCTTAACCAACAATCCGGTCGCGGCAAACCGCCGTCGGACAGTCGCGAAGTGTGAGCCGCGCCCTGTTTTGTAGTGTCCCTGAAGGCATGACTCCGAGGATCAGGTTCGCCATGGCCTCCGACATATGGCCGAAACTGGCTACCTACGTCTTTACGAGGTAGATCTCGCTGAACTCGTCAATGCTGAGGAAGCGCGGGTTCGACGTTGATCCCGGGTCCGTGGACGTTCACATACAACTCACTGAATTCGGCGAGGGTTCAGAACTCACGGCCCGCCGTCGTCGGTCCACCAAGAGGCCCCGGGTCCTGCGTCGCGCGGAAGAACCGCCATGAATCGACGTCAGGATCCGGCAGCGGACATGTGGCGAGCCAACTCGGTGGCCAGGCGCTGCATGACCGTGTGGTTGGCGCGTCGTATCGTGGCCCGGACGGCGGGCGCCAGCAGACGGTCGGCGAGCGGGACGCGCGACCAGCCGTACGTGAACGTCACGTGACTCCCGCCGGTCCGCAGCGGTTCGATGGTGTAGGTGCCCTGGGCCAGGCGTCGGCCGGCCGCGCTGACGTTTCGTTCGACGATGCGGCGCGGCGGGTCGGCCTCGACGACCTCGATGGTGACGTCGGTCTTCATGCCGCCCAGCGCGGCGGTGACCGTGGCGCACGACCCGATGCCCTGGCCGGGGCCGCTGTAGCGCCATCCGGTCAGGTAGTGGTTGGTGAATCGCTCGTGGTGAGCCATGACATCGAGGAAGTCGTAGACCTGCTCGGGCGTCTGCGGTACGTCGATCGACACGGTGACAGACTTCATGTACCACACGGTACACAGGGCATGTACCAATTGGTACACTCGTGACGTGGTGAATACGCACGGCCCGCATCCTGAGGGCGAGGCAGCGCCCGGCACGGACGGGAACCGACGCACTCAGTTGGTGAACGCGGCCGTCGATCATGTCGCGGCGCACGGCATCGCGGACCTGAGCCTGCGCGGCCTGGGCGCCGCGATCGGCGTCAGCCACCGCATGCTGATCCACTATTTCGGCTCCAAGGAACACCTGATCGTCGAGATCGTCCGGACCTCGGAGCAGCGCCAACGCGATCTGCTGTCCCGGCTCCGCCTGGAACCCGGTCTGTCACCCGCCGATGCTGCACGGCTCCTCTGGCAGCAGCTGACGGACCCTCGACTGGCCGGTCAGGAGCGGCTCTTCTTCGAAATCTACGGGCACGCGCTGCGGGGCCGCCCCGAGGCTGCCCCGCTCCTCGAAGGGCTCGTGAGCGACTGGCTGGAGCCACTCGTGGCCGCCGAGGTCGCCGCAGGTGCGGACCCCGCCGCGGCCAGGAACCGCGCCAGGCTGGGACTCGCCACCGTCCGCGGTCTGCTGCTCGACCTGCTCGCCACCGGTGACCGCGACGGCGTCAACGCGGCGATGGAAGACTTCCTCCAGCTGTACTACGGCTCGAAGTGACGGAGCCGCCGACCAGGCCAAGCGGCAGGGCTGGTCACGCATCCTCACCCGGGCGGGGCGGTGAGCCGGCCAGCGGTGAGGCGTCTTCGTATCGGACCTCGTAGACGCGCTCGGCGAACTTCCACCCGTCGCCGGTGCGCTGGTAACGGTCATGGTAGATGGCGTAGTTCAGCCCTCCGCGACCGTCGCGGCCACGCCCGACCTCTGACATATACGCGCGGCCCGACGCGGTGTCGCCGTCAAGCTGGATCACGCCCGGGTGCGTATTCTGCACAAGAAAGTCCACGACATCCGGCACCCGCCTGCCCCAGGCGCGGATCGGCTCCTGCCCTTCGAGTTCAACGGGGATGTTGGGCATACGCCATACGCCGTCCGGTGTGAACAGCAAAGCGATGCGGTCGTAGTCGCGCATCATCACGGCGTCGGTGAACTCACCGCGCAGCGCCTCGATCTCGACGCGATCCGCGATGGCCTGAAAGTCACTCATCGATTTCCTCCGCATCGCCTTGAACTCGGTGCACGATGTTCGTCTCAGCAGTACGACGACACGGCCCTCCGGAATGTGACACGTCCCCGCTCAGGCCGGAGTCCCGTGCAGGGAGCGGGAGCAGAGACGCAGCGTCGGTTGTGGCTCGTCTGTCAGGAGTGGGCCATCTCGCGGTGCATGCCGATCAGCGCCGTGCTTGCCGTGTCGTACCGGAGCCTGATCCCCGCCCTGGGCATCGGCATGGGCATGGGCAATGCGGGCTGCCTTTCCGGGGGCCTTCGGGTATGGGTCAGACTCTCGTCATGAGTACCACGCGACGCCGCCTCGGCACGGGCCCGACCGCCAGCAGCAGCACACCGTCCGCGGAGGAGTCCCCACGGCTTCTGCCCGTCGAACGAGTTGACCTCGGTGGACTCTTGGAGGCTCCCGAGCAGAGCGATCCCGAGCTGACGCGGTCACGCCGACGGCCCCTTCGCTCTCCTGCGGTGGGGGACTGACAGTGTCCCCGGGCCTCACCTATTGCCTGCGGGGACGATCGTTCGGCCGAAGCCCTGCAGAGCCCTTCGCCGCGTAGGCGACCGCCCTTCACGACCACACTCTTCGTCTGCGGCCCCGCCCGGCGCTCTCGCCGGCCGGGGCCGCACGCGTTCTCCACGTCGTGACCTGCCGACGGCCGGTGACGTTTCCTGGCGTGAGGTGTGACAGTCCTGTTTCGGCGGGCAGTTGTCGTTCGGCTGTCTGCTGGGCTGGGCGGCCCGGTTCAATGCCGGGTGTCAGGAAGGCCTCACGAAGCCGGTATGTCTCCGAGGTGGGCGACCGGGGAGCCTTGACCGACGCGCAGAGGAGCACTCTTGGCAGGGATCAGCCGCGCGTGCGCCCGCACACTGACCGCGTTGGCTTCGGCCCCATCCCTGCGGGGGGTTTAGCCAGGGGAGCGGATCAGGCGCTTCCGCAACCCCATAGCCTACTTTCTGTAGTCGCTCGACTACTTTGAGTGGAAGGAAGTTTGGGATGCGTCCCAAGTCTGCGGGCCGGCTGGCGGTCCTTGCCTCAACAGTCCTGGTGTTGGTCGGCGGGGTGAGCGTCGGCGCGGCACAGGCTCAGGTGCCCGGTGGGCCCATCACGTACTCGATCGTGTTCTCCAACCCCCGGGAGAGCGACGACAACGACCTGCCCGAGCCCTACGGTGAAGTCGTGGTGAGGGCCCCGTGGGGCCAGCAGACCGCCTTGTGGGAACACCCGGACCGGGACATCAACACCCCCACCCTGCCCCGCTATCCGCTGTTCGGCGGTGCCGAACACCGGTTCGTCCCGCATCCCGTCACCGAGGTGTGCGCCTTCGTGGGCGAGGACGACACCGGCATCAACGACGACGACATCCTCGCCGACGGCTGCGTGCCCTACACGGGCCCCGGCGAATACACCATCAGCGCCGAAGGCGGGTCAGTGACCGTCACCGTGTACAACTTCGGCTGACGTTCCAGCACACCGATGCTCTGGTGCCCCGGGGAGACGTGTCTACCTCGGGGTACCAGGCCAGTCGGGCGACGAATCCGGCCGACACCCGGGAGGCCGCGCCCTTGGCCCGGGCGTCAGGATCACGAAGCCCGGTTCGCTCTTTGGCCTGCTTACGGTCTTGACCGCTGGAAATGGACGCGCACGGCCGAAGCCATCGGCCACCGGTCTGGCCAGTCCGCCCCTGGGCGCGTAGCCGTGACGGGCGGCCGGATGAGCACGGCGGACTCGTCTCCGCGCAGGAGACGAGCACGGTGCGCGAGCGGCTGATGGAACGTACCTGCGAGTGGTGTGGCGCCCCGATTGCGTACGCGGGCAGTGGCCGGCCGTCGCGCTACTGCCGTCCCGCGCACCGCCGACGCGCTGGGAGATGCGCACGGCGCGGGAGCGCGTGGCCCGGCCGGTCGGCGAGGGAGGCCAGGTTCAGCAGCCGGTGCGCGAGGCGTGGCACGCGCTGTAACGGTCGTACGCACCGTTGCGCGGCAGGGTCGGATGCAGGTCCCCAAGTTGCCCGCACAGAGACTGAGCGGACAGCCCTCGCGTATGTGCGCCGCGCGGCGGGCGATCCGCAGATGCACCGAGGAGTAGCCCTGCGCCGACACCTTCTCCCACGCGATAGCGAAGCAAGAGGTGTTCTTCGGTCTCGCGTGGTCGGCGCGATGGTCGGCGTGCGCTGTCCCCGTGGTCGGGTTGGCCAGGCCGATCATGGGAAGGGACGAGGAACGCTCGCCGGTCCTACGCGTGGGTCCGGCGGGTTCCTCGAGGAGGCCCGCGGCATCACCATCGTGGTCCTCGCCACCCCGCTGCCCGGTGTGCAACGCGGCGATCCCTGGTATGAGATCGGTGTCGATGATCCGTCCCGCAGGCGTGAGCGCGACCCAGAACCGGCCGGACGCTGAGTCCGTGCGCAACTGGGCAAGCCTTCCTGTGGGCTTGCCCAGCGCAGCATGTCGGGGTGAGGGAACGAGGTGACCAGGTGCGGGTGTTCGACGCCGGGGAGACAGTCGTGCGGCGGGACGTCTACCGCGGACGGGTGTGGAGCGCGCAGGCGCTGCGCGTCATCGAGGACACCGACGTGGCGTTGGTCACCGCGTGCTGCCCGGGTGCCCAGGTGGTGTGGCCGTCTCCGTACCTCAGGGCCCGTAGTGACGGCGACCGTTCGGCGCGCATGGAGGCGTTCGATGTGATGGCGACGGGGGAGTGGGAGCTAGCCCCAGGGCTGTGGCAGGACACGGAGTTGCTGCTGTGGAAGCCGCCCGGGGCCTGGTTCAGTGTCAACGCCTTCTATGTTCCCGACGGGGAGGGGCGCCGGCTGCGGAACTGGTACGTGAACTTCGAACACCCCACAACCCGCGCTCCGGGCGGGTTCGACACCTTCGACCTGGCCGTGGATCTCGTCATCGCCCCCGACCTGACCACGATCGAGTGGAAGGACGTGGACGAGTACGCCCACGCGCGGCGCCTGGGCATCGTCTCCGACACCGAGCACCAGGCAGTGGAGCTCGCCCGCACCCAGGTGCTCGCCCTGATCGAGGACCGGGCGGGGCCGTTCGCGCATGCCGACCGGTGGACGGCCTGGCACTGGGACGCCGCCTGGCCGCCTCCCCGCCTGCTCCAGCGCCCGCTGGAAGAGTTGCTCCCCTAGTGTGCTGGACCGTTGGCCGGAGGGTTCTCTCCGGTGGGGGACCGAAAGGCGCACCGAAGGCAGGACCCCTACGCCGGACACCGCTCGATGACGCGCAGCTGACCCGGGAGTTGGCTACCAGTGCAACGTGATGCTGCCGTTGGTGATCGCGTCCACTACAGCCCGAACCCGCTGCTTCGGCGTCATCAGGCCAGGTTCATCCCATGCCGCCGGCCACTGCTCCGTCGGCAATGGCATCGCTGGGCTCTCGTCTTGGCGTCGCTGCCACCACATCTGGCACCCCCCACCCTCTCTGTGATCGAGAGCCGATGTGTGCTCCGATCCGGCCCGGATTCCGAGAGCCTCACTGCCGCGGTCGCCGCCTTGGGTACGATCGGCTTGATCCCGTGACCGCAGTGATCGTTCCTCTCGTCGGCCTCCCGCGTACTCGTCGACCACGCTCCCTCTCGAAACTCATTGCTGGACCACCAAAATCGGCCGGGCTATCCCGGATTTGCCGAATGCGAGTGACTCAGGCCCGGCGCGTGCCGCGTAAGGTGCAGCGAATGGCCTGGTGGCCTGTTGATCCAGATGGCAGGCTCTTCCCCCTCGTGAAGGGAGTGCCGCGGTGAGCGGGAAGCAGGGACGGAACGCCTGTGACCTGGGGGCAGTAGTGGCGCTCGCGGGATGCATCGTGGTGATCGTTGCCACCCGGCGGACCCGGGCGGTCACCCGATGACCGGCCCCACTCGTTTGCGGCGGCATACATGGTCGCTCACGGTCTGGTGGCTGCTGCTCGCCCTTGCTTTATGGCTCCTTGGGCAGGCCGTCGACCAGGCTGCTTCTTTCACCGCGTGCGCCGCATCCTCCGCGTTCCTGGTCGGAATCGGGGAGACCGGTGACTGGTTGCGCCGACGCTGGGCAGCTCGCCGTGAGCAGGCAGGGACCGCTGCGAAGAGGTCTCGTTCGCGGCACATGCGGGGATAAGCCGGTGCTTTCTCGTTGGTGGCATGCCCTGAATCAGCGTTGTGTGCCTGCTGGGATTCCTTCGTTGCCGCGAGCGTGCAGGCCTGGGCCGGTGGGTGGAAGATCGGCTGGTGGACTTCCGGCTGCATTGCCGGCGGGGGTGCCATGTTGGGCGTCGGGCTGGTCATGGCGGGCCGGGCCCTTGTCCCCGGTCGGCCACGGCGGACGATGTTCCGAGTGCCTCCTCCCGAAGGACGGCACCGACGACCGGGTCAGCCCCGCTGAACTGCCCGCAACGGCGGGCGCGGGAAGGTTCGCTGTTGAGCGACCGCGCTGGCACGCGGTCGCGGCGGCCGGCTCTGTTCACCAGACTCCGCGGACGGCCCCGCATCACGCGCATCCGTGATCCCGACCAGCCGCAGGCGCGGAACGCCGCCCCTGTCCATGCGGCCACCATACGTACACCTGCCTCATCCGCCCACCACGGGACAGCACGGTAAGAAGAAGCTCACTGTGCGGCAGATCGCGCTGATGACGAGCGGCTCTGGTCCGTCCGTCGGTCAGTCCGGCTGCTTCTCCATGTGCTCCAGCACGCGGTTCGAGAGCTGGGCGAGCGTGCTGAGTTCCTCTGGTGTCAAGGCGTCGATGAAGAGTCGGCGGACGTGCTCGACATGGAGGGGGGCGGCGGCTTCGATCGCCGCGTATCCGGCCGGGGTGGCGACGATGAACGCTCCGCGTCCGTCGTCGGGGCATTCCTCCCTGGCCACCAGTCCGCGCTTGGTCATTCGTGTGACCTGGTGGGACATCCGGCTCTTCTCCCACTCCACCAGATTGGCCAGTTCCAGGAAGCGCAGCCGTCCGCCGGCTTCGGTGAGCTTGGCGAGCACGATGTAGTCGGCGGCGGACATCTTGGAGTCGGTCTGCACCCGGCGGGACAGCCGGCCGATGAGCTTCTCCTGCATGCGGATGAAACTGTCCCAGGCAGCCTTCTGCTCGGGGTCGAGCCAGCGCTGTGTCTCCTTCATGGACCGAGTGTAACGAAATGGTTGACAGCTCATCTATTTGTCTCGCTCGGAAGCCGGCGCCGTTGACGTGGCCGACCGACCACAGACCGGGCCGGCCACCGAAGAAGCACACCATGAGCAGGGTGTGCAGCGCTTCGGTAAGAGTGGTGTCCTCGGGGTCGAATGGTTCGGACTGTAGGGCGATCGCGCCGGACAGGAGACTGCGGGCGGTGTCGATGTCGTCGGCGCCGTTGAGCAGGTAGGCCGATCCGGCCACCGCCGCGGCCAGTGATCCCGGCCCGGGGGCAGCGCGGCGGGCGTCGTCCAGCAGGCGCGGCACGTCCCGCAGGTCGCCGGTGAGGTTGGCGCCGGACCGAGGAGAAACACACCGCGCCCGAGACGATCCTCGCCGCCCTGCACGCCGGCGGCCGCTATGTGCGCTATGCCCCGGGCGTACGCCGGATCCTGTTGCGGGCCGCCCTGTTCGTCGTACCGGCCAGCGTCCTGTGGGCCCTGCTGCCCGTGATCGCCAGTGAGCACCTGCATCAGGGCTCTGGCGGCTACGGCCTGTTGCTGGCGGCGCTCGGGGCAGGCGCGGTCGGCGGAGCGCTGGGCATGGGGCGGTTGCGCAAGGCACTGACGGCTAATCAACTCCTGCTGTTCTCAGGTCTGTTCTACGGCGCTGGTGCCCTGGTCACCGCTCTGTCCACGAGCCTGCCCATCGTCGCCGCGGTGTCCGTCGCCACCGGAGCGGGCTGGCTTGTCACCCTGTCGACACTCAACACCTCCATGCAACTGACCCTTCCCGCCTGGGTCCGGGCCCGCGCGGCCTACCTGATCGTCTTCCTCGGCGGCCAGGGTCTCGGCTCACTGCTCTGGGGTCTCGTCGAGCGCCCGCTCGGCACCCAGGGAACGCTGGTGCTGGCCGTCTCTCTGCTGGTGGTGGGTGCGGCGAGCCTCCCGTTGCTCCCGCTGCTGTCCGACACCGGTACGCTCGACCGGACCGTCTCGGCCCACTGGCCGGAGCCGGCCCTGGTCTTCGACGCCGTCGGCGACACGGGACCCGTCCTGGTGGAGATCGTCTACGAGGTGGCCCCGGAGGATCTGCCCGAGTTCCTGGAGGCGACCCAGCGGCTGTCCCGCTTCTGCCTCCGTACCGGTGCGACCCGCTGGCGCCTGTAACAGGACACGTCGGACCCGGCGAAGCTGTACGAGGTCTTCGAAGTGCCCACCTGGGACAAGCACCTCAGGCAGCATCACGAGCGCACCACCGGCTTCGACCAGCAGGTCCTGGACCGGGTGCGGGCCCTGTCGCGCACCGAGCCCCGGTCGCGCCATCTGCTTCTGGCCCGCTCGGCGGCGGCTCGCTACTGACCCCGGCCGGGACGCCGGGGTCGACAGCGGGGCGAGGTCCGGGGCTCGGCGGCGCAAGCGGTGGTGGCTTTTCTACGTGTCCCCTACGGGGCCTCGCCGGTGGACGAGTGGCGCTTTGCAGTTGCTCGGCCCCCCGACAGGTACGCCCCCGAGCACGATCGCGACTGCCAGGTGGACCAGTACCCCCGCGCGTCACGTCCCTCACACGAGCACACCGACATTCACCGGGGCTTGTCATACTCCGCCTGCGGCTCGGGGCCGTAGGCGGTTCTGCATGAGCCCCGCCGCGCCCACGACCAGGGGTACGGCGACGGCGGGCACCGTCCACCATGGGACGCCGATCCACGTCGCCGGCAGGCCCACCCCGAAACAGACCGCGGTGATGGCGATGAGCAGCCGCTTGCCGTACGGATTCCACGTGAAGGGCTCATAGTCACGTGGCCGGACAAAACGCACCGCACCGAACACGAAGGTCTGAGCCGCGACGAGCGCGGCGAGCACGCCGATGACAGCGTTCATCTGGAGCTCGTCACGGGGCGCCTCCGAGGCGTTCTGCCGTACGCCGTCCTTGCTGAGCACCACGATGTCGCGGCGCCAGGCGATGGCCGTGACCTGGTCGCCGGGTGTGAGCCGCTCCAGGAGAGGCCCCGGGTCGCCGAAGGACACGGTTCCCCGCCAGTCCCGATCCGTCAGGGTTGCCTCGTAGGAGGAGTTCTTCCCCGAGGTCTTGTTCACCGTCTTCTCCACCGTGAGGTGCCAGGTACTCAGGCAGTCCGTCTCCCCCCGCTCCATCGCCCGGGAGGAGCACGCCTCGGCCGCGTGGTAGTCCCGATAACGCTCGCTGTCGGAGGGTAACCACCAGGAGAACACCAAGTAGCAGCCTGCCGCCGATATCAGGGACAGCAGGATCAGCAGCATGCCCATGAACCGCGCCCGACCGGTCGACCGCCGGTCGGCATCGCCCTTGCGCGGCAGTCCGCCCGTGCTGTGAGCCCTCGCCCGCGCTGTTGTCATCGCCTACCCCCTCCGCCTCAGCTTCCATCAGCCACAGAGGGGAATACACCCAGGTCGCACGGCAGTCTGTGAGAGGGGTCGGCTTCCGCATCCCGGCAATCCCAGCACCATGGGGGCGCAGGGTGAGGTGAGGTCTGTCCCTGGTTGCCGGTGGCCGCGACGAACAGCCCGCGAAGGCCCCTGCCGGGACACACCCACCGTTCCGGCAGCGGCACGCGCCGCCTCAGACAGCGGTCGGCAGATCAAACGCAAGGCACCAGGGCCGGTCGTATCACGGGCCAGTCGTATCGAGGGACGGACCACCGCCCGAGGCAGCACCCCAACATCCGCCTACCGCTCTTCGTCGAAGCCTGGCGGCCGTTCGCCGCGTGAACCTATGCGCAGGCGGCAGCCTGGCTGTCGGTCGCTTCCGGAATCGTGTGCCGGATGCCCCGGCGCCGCAGGCAGTCGCGGCACAGCCCGTTGCTGTAAGCCTCGTCCGCCGCAAGGCTGTTGGCCTTCTTACGGGGCCTGCCGGGCCCGATCCGCGGGACGCGGATCTTCTCCAGCACGGGTTGAACTGGGTGCAGTCGGCCCGGTGTTCTGGCGTGACGATCAGGCACAACGGGCGGCTGTGGCCGTGCGCGCTCAGAGGGAATCTGGTGGTGAACCCGCCGCGCGTGCGGTCCAGGTCCTCACCTCCTGCACCACCTCCACCAGGCGGACCACGAGGCTCTGCCACGGCAACTCGTCCAGGCGTTCTGCCGGTCCGGCCCCTTGAGAAGCGGGGGTCGGCGGCGGATCGGTGCGGGCGCCGGTCGCATGATGGTGAGCGCGGACGATGGGGGAGTCGACCGAGATGTCTCAGTCGATGTCACCCGCGATGTCGGCCTGGGCTTGGACGTGCTGGAGCAGGGGTGTGGGCACGGCTCCGACCGTTCCTGCCCATCAGCAACAGGCGTTGTGGCAGGTGGCGGGACCCGCGATGGCCCCGGTCCGGGCATTCTGCTCGAATTGAGTGGTCGGCTATCAGCACCCCTCCGTTCACGGCAGGGAGCAGTTGCACGATGCGGCAAGCAGCACGCCGACCAGCGATGGGCGCCCACAGACGTACGTCGGACACAACACCCTGCATAGTGTCGGCACCGCCGCTAGCGTGATTCATTCGTAGTGCATCGGCCTTCAGGCCGGTGGTGAGGCGAATCTGTCATGGTGGCGCGGAGCGTCACGGATGTTGTCCTGCGGAGCAGGAGAGCGCAGGCGTCACCACGGCCGACGCGGAGCGTCACGGGGTCCGATCCGGCGAAGCCGGGCAACGCCTGGCTCGTTCGGCTCGTTCCGCTCCCCGGTTCAAGGAGGGGTATCGACCGTACATACGTTCCCTCTGGCAGCGGGCGGCACTCGTTCGTACGATCACCGCATGCAGCTTCGGTACGCCTTCAGGCTGTACCCGGAACCGGGCCAACGCCGCGCGCTGGGCAGGGCGTTCGGGTGCGCCCGCGTCGTGTTCAACGACGTGGTGCGCGCCCGCGAGGACGCCCGCAGGACGGGCGAACCCTTCCCCACGGCGGGTGTGCTGTCCCGGAAGCTGATCACCCAGGCCAAGCAGACACCCGGGCGGTCCTGGCTGGGCGAGGTCTCCGCGGTCGTGCTCCAGCAGTCCCTGCGTGACGCGGAATCCGCGTACCGGAACTTCTTCGCCTCCCTCAAGGGCGAGCGGAAGGGCACGAAGAGCGGTGCGCCCCGCTTCAAGTCCCGCAAGGACAGCCGTCAGTCGATCCGGTTCACGGCCAATGCCCGCTGGTCGATCACCGCTTCCGGGCGGCTGAACCTCCCGAAGATCGGCGCGGTGAAGGTGAAGTGGTCCCGCGCCCTGCCCGCGCAGCCCTCCTCGGTCACCGTGATCAAGGACGCGGCCGGACGGTACTTCGCCTCGTTCGTCATCGACACCGACCCGGCCGCGGACGCCGCCCGGATGCCCGACACCGGCCAGACGGTCGGCATCGACCTGGGCCTAACCCACTTCGCGGTCCTCTCCGACGGGACGAAGATCGACTCTCCTCGGTTTCTGCGCCGGGCGGAGAAGAAACTGAAGAAGGCCCAGCGGGAGCTGTCCCGCAAGCAGAAGGGATCCAAGAACCGGGAGAAGGCCCGCCTCAAGGTCGCCCGCGCCCACGCGCAGGCGGCCGACGCGCGCCGCGAGTTCCACCACCAGCTCTCCACCCAGCTGATCCGCGACAACCAAGCGATCGGCGTGGAGGACCTGGCGGTCAAAGGACTCGCGCGCACCAGGCTGGCCAGGAGTGTCCATGACGCCGGATGGTCGGCGTTCGTGCACATGCTGGAGTACAAGGCCGCCCGGTACGGGCGGAGGCTGGTCAGGACCGGCCGGTTCGAGCCGACCTCCCAGACCTGTTCGGCCTGCGGCGCCAAAGACGGCCCCAAGCCCCTGAACGTCCGGGACTGGACCTGTGCCGCCTGCGGCACCGTCCACGACCGGGACCACAACGCCGCGAAGAATGTCAAAACGGCCGCCGGACTGGCGGTGACAGCCTGCGGAGCGCCGGTAAGACCAGGACTCGTCCCGGCACAGCGCGAAGAAACAGGAAGCCACGGATTCCCGCCCGAACCCCGCGCCGCGTAGCGGCACGGCAACGGACGAGACGGCCAGAATCCTCGGGCTTCAGCCCGAGGAGCAAGTCAACTCTCCTCCGATCCCTTTCGACCCGTACATGCCCTACGCGACCGACGGGGTGCCGCCGGGCATGCAGGTGATGGCCTCGAAGAGGAGAAGGCCTTGGTCCACCAGCTCCTCCCTCGAGAGGTCCAGAACCCCGTTGAACCAGCTCAGCAGCATCTCGCTGACCGCGCCCACGACGGCCACGGACATGGTGGCGGTGTCGATCCGGGGATCGTGAAGCCCTTCCCTTAGGAGGGAGTCCACGAGGCCGCTCATGCGCTGCAGGCCCAGACGTCGTTCGCGTGCTGTGAGGGGACCTGCACCCATGGATTCCGCGAGTTTGACGCGCCCTTTTCTCGGGTCTTGCAGAGGAAGCCCGACGATGACGTCGATCATGTTTCGAGCCCGGTCGCGCAGCGGCTGGTCTGTGCCGATCGCCTCGGCGCATCGGGTGATCTGTTCCTCGTAGATGTCTCTCATGAGCGCTGCCATGAGGTCGTCGAGGGATGAGAAGCTCTCCGTGAAGTACCTGTCCTTCACTCCGGCGTGGCGCAGTACCGCACTGATCGACGTGTGGGCGTATCCCTGGCTGGAGAAAAGTTCGAGACCGCTTTCCATGAGGCGCCGACGGCGGAGCGAAGCGCGCTGTTCCGCCGTCGCTCCGCCATATGTCCTCATGATGTGCCACCTCTCCTTGAGGCGTCCTGGTCACGGTGCGTTGTCGCGAACCGGGGCCCGGTCTGCCGACCTGGATGCCCACCGGCATCGCGTGAGATCTTGAGCCGTCGGTCCGGCCTTCCCTCATCGGGCGGCGACCAAAGTTTTTCAGTCCAGATTCTACCCATCTGGTGACGAATTACCCCAGATGGGTGTAACGTCGCATTTATTCAGTCGTGAACCGTGAAAGCGCCCCTCGCGAGGCCGGTACCAGTCGCAGGGAGCGTCGCAGATGTGGCCCGCCCGCAGGTTCGACGCGTCGGGCCACGGCCTAAGAACGTTACGACCGGTAGCGGTCCGCGTACCGCGCTGAGCGCCCTCGTGCCCCCCGGTCATCCACGTATCCAACACCACGGAGTGCCGTGGTCCCACGGCCATGCCGAGGGGAGAGTTCACCATGAATCCCAACCATCTGTTCATCGGCGGACGCTGGGTCCACGCGTCCGGCGATCGCGTCATCAACGCCATTTCCGCGAATACCGGCGATCAGCTCGGTTCTGTACCGGACGGTTCCCGGGACGACATCGACCGGGCGGTCAGGGCCGCTCGTGCCGCATTCGACGCACCGACCGGCTGGGCCTCCTGGGGCTCGGAACGTCGCGCGTCCGCCATGATCCGTCTCGCGGATGCGCTCGATGCCAGGAAAGGGGCGACGTCCGCCGCCGTGAGCGCACAGAACGGCATGCCGATCACAGTCGCCCGGTCCTTCGAAGGTGTGGTGCCGTCAGCACTGTTGCGCTACTACGCGGGTCTGGCCGACAGCATGCCGTGCGAGGAAACGCGCACCGGACTGCCCCGTGGCACCACCCTGGTCCGCCGGGAACCCGCAGGCGTCGTAGCCGCCATCATGACCTGGAACTTCCCTCAGACCATCGCTTTCTTCAAGATGGCCCCGGCTCTGGCGGCCGGTTGCGTGCTCGTCCTCAAGCCGGCGCCGGAGACGGTCCTCGACTCGGTGCTGCTTGCGGAGGCGGTCCAGGAAGCGGGTATCCCCGACGGAGTGATCAACGTCGTTCCGGGCGGCCGCGACACCGGCGCGTATCTGGTCTCCCATCCTGGCATCGGCAAGGTGTCGTTCACCGGATCCACCAGAGCAGGGCGTCAAGTGGCTGCCACATGCGCCGAGTTGCTGCGGCCGGTGACCCTGGAACTGGGAGGAAAGTCCGCCGCCGTAGTTCTCGACGACGCCGACCTCGCCGCGAACCCAGAGCAGTTCTTCATGGCCAGTCTGCTGAACAACGGTCAGACCTGTTACGCGAGTACCAGGATCCTGGCCTCGCGCAGCAGGTATCGGGAGGTGGTCGAGTTCTGTACGGCGATGGCCCGTGACGCCGTCGTCGGTGACTCACTCGACCCTGACACCCAGATCGGCCCGCTCGTCAGCCAGCGCCAGCGTGAACGTGTGCTGGGTTACATCAAGACCGGCCTCAACGAAGGGGCTCGGCTCACCACCGGAGGAGGCCGGCCGCCCGGCCTCGATCGAGGCTGGTTCGTCGAACCCACCGTATTCGCCGACGTCGACAACTCATCGACCATCGCGCAGGAAGAGATCTTCGGCCCGGTCCTCACGATCACCTCCTACGACGGCGAGGACGAGGCAGTGCGCCTGGCGAACGAGTCGGCCTACGGCCTCGCCGGCACCGTCTGGACCACGGACTTGGACCACGGTGCCCAGGTGGCCCGCCGTTTCCGGACCGGCACCGTCGGGCTCAACGGCTATCTGCCCGACCTCACCTCCCCCTATGGAGGCAGGAAGGCCAGCGGGCTCGGCAGCGAGCTGGGGCCCGAAGGGCTTCATGCGTACCAGCAAGTCCAGTCGATCTACCACCCCTGATGCGACCACGACCCCTGATGCGACCACCACCCCTGATGTGACTACCACCCCTGATGCGACGGCCGGCATGCGCCGCCCGGCTCGGCCGAGTCCAGGCGACGACCATCCGGCGGGCGAGGGAGCCAGCATGACTTCCACCGGAACCGAAGGATTCGATTACATCATCGTGGGCGCCGGCAGCGCCGGTTGTGTGCTCGGGGACCGCCTGAGCCGCGACGACCGCGTCCGCGTGCTGCTCCTCGAAGCGGGCGGCCCCGATACAGACGAACTCATCCACATCCCAGCCGCGCTCGGAATGCTCTTCGGATCGCATACCGACTGGAGCTATCGGACGGTCGAGCAGCCCCAGCAGGGCCGCACCTTCTTCTGGCCTCGGGGCAAGACACTGGGCGGGTCGTCATCCACCAACGTCATGATCTACACCCGGGGCAACCGGCACGACTACGACGGCTGGCGTGACGAGTACGGTGCGAAAGGCTGGGGCTACGACGATGTCCTGCCGTATTTCGTGAAGTCCGAGTCGAACCGCCGCCTTGGCGAGCCGTACCACGGTGCGGACGGACCCCTGCACGTAGAGGACCGCGTCTACACCCACGAACTCTCACGGTCCTGGCTGGACGCCGCCGTGCAATGGGGACTCGACCACAACGACGACTTCGCGGGTGCGTCCCCGGTCGGCGCCGGCCTGTACCAGGTGACATGCCATCACGGGCGACGATGGTCCGCGGCCGACGCCTATCTGCGCCCGGCCCTTGCCCGACCCAATCTCACGGTACGCACCGGCGCCCTGGCAACAAAGATCACATTCGAGGGATCACGCGCGGCCGGCGTCACCTATCTCCGGGACGGACAGGAGCGGACGGCCCACGCCGACCGGGAGATCCTGCTCTGCGGCGGATCCATCAACTCGCCCCAGCTGCTGCTCCTGTCGGGCATAGGCGATCCCGGCGACCTGCACGATGTGGGGATAGACGTCCGCGTCCCCCTGCCCGGGGTCGGACACAACCTGCAAGACCATCTGATGACTCCCGTCGCGTGGGAGACCCGGAACTCCACTGACATCATCCGGGACCTGCTCACCCCTGACAACCTCGAACGGTGGCGCGCCCACGGCGACGGGCCCTTCGCCTCCAACTACGGCGAGGTCGGCGCGTTCCTCAACGTCACGGACGGCACCGGCCGTCCTGACGTCCAGCTAGTGGGAGGGGCTACGGCGCTCATTCTCAGCGGTGAGGAAGTACCCGACGGGCCGGTGTTCACGATGAACTGCTATCCCATGAACCCGCGGACTCGTGGCACCGTCCGTCTCGCGTCGGCTGATCCGCAGGCCCCGCCGCTGATCGATCCCCGGTACTTCGACGTACCCGCGGATGTGTCGGTCATGGTCGCCGGGCTCAGAGCGGTCATGGGCATCGCCCACTGTGCACCGTTCGCCGCACACCTGGCGCGGGCGTACCTGCCGGCCGGTGACGACCTGGACTGTCTGGACGGCATGGACGACGTGGCGCTCGAGGAGCACGTCCGCAGGTGGGGTGCCACGGCCTATCATCCGGTGGGCACCTGTGCCATGGGAACCGGGGACGACTCAGTCGTCAATTCGGACCTGGAGGTCTACGGAGTAGAGCGACTCCGTGTCGTCGACGCCTCGGTCATGCCGACTGTCATCAGCGGAAACACCAACGCACCCACCATCATGATCGCCGAAAAGGCGGCCGAGCGGATCGGGTAGCAGCGTCGGCGTCAAAGTGGCGAACCACACCGGGTGGCCGGAGCCCAAGCATTTGATCAAGGGCCTCCAGCGGACGGTGGATCAGGCCAAGGCATCCGGACCGCCGTCCATCGTCCTGACCGGCGCCTGCCTGGGAGAGAACGCTGATCTCTACGTGGCGGTCGAAGCCGCCGCGAGCCAGGGGCTGTTCATTGTCGTTCCGGACGGTGGCGGTGACGGTGACGAGAACATGGACGCGCGCGAGTACTCGCCGCCCGCAGGCGCCTCCGGTGCATTTTCACCCACCACGGACAGCCGCGCCTTGACCGAGCCGCCCCCGCATTCCCGACGGCGCCGACGAGTGCGCTGACGACGGCGACTCCTACGCCCAGAGTTGCGGCGTCCGTCTACGTGGCCCGCATGTGTGATCAACAGTCGCACCAGCAGGGCGAGGAGGAGCACCAGGCGCAGTTCCTGGTGGTCGCGGTGCTGAAGACGAGGTCATCAGAGGCGGCTTCCTGCGCCGGTGCGGGCGTGCAGCAGCGGTGCCGGGAGCGGGCTCCGCTGCAGCGGTTCAAGTGCTTTCGCACGCCGCTGGTCGGCGACGGCAGGGGTGGCCGCCACCAGTTCAACGTCCAGGCAAGCGGTCCCGGTCAGTGCCTGCGCCCGTCGCGGGACCGGATGCCGTCGAGGACGAAGAGTGACGCTCACGGTGGAAGTTCCGCCTCGGGTGTTCCGCTTGTGCGTCATCCGACGGGTACGACGTCCTGCCCCCGAAACAGTTCCCAACACCCCAAGGCAGCTGTGAGCCAGGGCCTGTCCGGCGGATCTTGCCGGACAGGCCCGTGGTCCCGAGGAGGGCTCAGCGCTTGAGCGTGAAGGTGAAGTCGCCGGAGAGCTTGCCGCTCAGCCGGACTGCCGAAACGAGCTTCCCCTCCGTGATCAGTCGCTCGACCTCGGCCCGCGAAAGACCGCACCCTTCAGTGATCAGTCGCACCGGCCGGACAGGGATCCGCGCCGCAAAGCGGACCGAGACGTCGATCACCTCGCGGTCCAGGTGATCCGATCCGCCGGTGTCGAGGCGCCAGGCATCGTCCCAGTCGAGGGCGATGCGATTACGACGCCGCACGACCGGATCCTGGAGCAACTCGGCTGCCAGACCGGGGTCGTTGTCGTGCAGCCGGTCCAGCAGATCAGGTCGTACGGAGCGCACATTCATCCGCTCCAGGACCGTGAGCTTCGCCGTTTCCCCGCAACCGGTACAGAGTACGAGGAGCCAGGCGTCGAGGAGCTTGTGATGTGCGTTGACGCGGAACTTGCCGTTTGCCTGGAATCGCTCGGACGTGCACGTGTGGCAACGGCGGAGAACGAGGGGCAGGCAGGTGGGCATGACAACCCAGTTTTCGAGCACAGAAGTACACCGGTTTCAGTGAGAAGTCCGCAGCGAAAAGCAGCGCGGCGCAACAAGCGCGACGCGCGACGAATCAGCACTCGGGAGGTCTCACACGGTGTACAACGGGACGTCCTTGCCTAGACGACTTGGTTCGACAGCACGGTAATGGCGCACAGTGGCGCTGCTCCACTGGTTTTCGAGCGCTTCACCACCAGGTTCCAGCCGGCGGATTGAGGTTCCGACTTGTCCGGCTGTAGCGGAACGCGGTCGGGTTGGCCGCTCGTAGCGTCTCCGTAGGACGCCGGCTCGGATGGCTCGTGAGGTTCCTGCCGCCCCTCGCGGCCGGCTCTCCGGCGGTGTGCCACCGGCCCGGCGTCCGTCCGTGGTCTGACTCAACAGAGGCGTGTTCCCGACCTAGCGGTGGTTTGTTGACGCCTTCACCTCACCGTGTACTCCCGCACGGATCCGCCGTGAACAAACCACCGCTAGCTCGTCCAGCTGTGGGCCACGTCGACCACGACCCGGTCGTCCAACTGGGTAACGCGGAACGGCAGTCGGGCGCGCACACCGAGACCGACCTGCGTCTGGCCCTCGGAGGTGCCGCCGAATCGGGTGTCCCGGAAGGTGCTGTACCCGCTGATGTTCACGCCGGGCAGGGGCTCGCCCACCTCGCCCGGGTAGGTCGGCACGCCGGCCTCCAGGTTGTAGCTCCACGCGCCGACGCGGATGTCGAGGATCGCCCCGCCGGTGACCGGTATGTACTCGCCCGAGGGGTCCGCGTAGAGCCGGTCCACGTACTGGACGTGGTAGCCGATCTGGCCGCCGCCGCCGGGCACGTCGAACACGATGCGGTCGTAGCACTCGTGCTGTCCGGTCCTGATGTCCTCCAGGTGATCGGCCCCCATGGCGGCACCACCCTTGGCGCCGCTGCCCCATCCCGTCGGGCAGGCCGCCGCCGCTCGCGCGCCCTCTGCCGGGGCCGCGCCCGCGGTGCTCGCCGCCGTCCCCAGCGTGGCGCCCGCGAGCACGAGCACCGCCACTGCCGCTCCGATACGTCGCATCATGTCCCCCTTGGTCGCGCTTGGTCGCGTAACTCTGATGCCGGGTGAGACGGCCCGCAGCACCGGAAGGTTGTACGCCAGACGGGGCAAAGCGGACTGGGTGGAGTTCGCGGAGTGGGAGCGCATCGGCCAGCTGCTCACCGAGCTCGCGCGCTGGGCCCCAGAAACCGCCGTCGGCCAGCTGGCACTCGCGGCTCGGCTCGCTACCGCCGCCCCTGAAGCCGCTGTCGGGCTCGCCGCGTTCCTCACTCGCGTTCCTCACCCGCGCCACTGAGACGACGATCGGCGCGGCCGGCGTCGATGGGTACGACGCGGGGCCGACCGCATCCGCTCCTGGCGGATCTGACCACCGGCCCCGGCGCCGGGAGGAAGGGGAACGGCCGTGGCGGACCAGGATGACCCGCGGGAAGTCGCGCGGCTGCGCTACCGGCTCTACGTGGACGCGCTGCGAGCCCGGATGCCCCAGGGACAGTTCGACCTCCTCATGGAGGCCATCCGGCGGTGGGCCGTGAACGGCGGCGGCGCTGCCCGGCCGAGCTTCGACACCGAGGAGGAGAGGGAGCTCTGGGGTGAGGGACAGCCCGGTCTCGGTGAGGCAGCCGTCGATGAGTTCGGGATGGCGCTGGATGTGGGCGAGTCCTCGGCGGAGGGTGCGGGTGAGGTGATCAGGGTCGGTGAATGCGGTGTTGGCCATCCGCCCGCGTCGGAGCGGAGGTCAGATGCCTCGACAGGATCCAAGTCAGGGCTGTAGGAGGGCAGTTGGATGATGGCGAGCCATTCGAGGTCGGCTGCGTACTTCCTCATTCCGGCGGCACGGTGGGTGTTCAGATTTCCCAGTCGACAACGATCGGGGCGCCGAGTTGCAGGTGCGCGCGGACCAGGAGGTCACGGGAGTCCTGCGAGGAAAAGGTCTTGCGTGCTCCTTTGAGGAGCGAGTGGAAGCGGGGCCGGTGGATCAGCCGGGACCTTTCGCCGGGCCGGTAGCAGCACATCGCGGCGACCGGGATCCGTCGCCGGGAGCGTCCCCGCACTCTGACCACGGGAGTGTGTCCGCGCCGGCCCCACGTGCGGGCGCGTGGCGGAGTCATCGCGAACCCGGCCTCGTCCTCGAAGACGATCCAGGCCCCGAGCGCCGCCGCGGTCCTTCCACCTGCGGCCACACGTCCTTCTTCCAGAGCTCGACTGCGTGTTCGGCGCGTTCCAGTGCGCGACGGACGGGGCTCTGCCAGGACCAGCCGTGGCGGTGCGGGAGCCGCCACACTCCCGCGATGGAGCAGCTGATGTGGAAGTGGCGGCCGACCAGCGTTCTGACGCGTTCCAGTGTCCACCGCTGGTCTTCCCAGTCATGTGCGGCCGGCCCTTCGGCCGGCTCCTTTTCCAGCTGGGCGAACCGTTCGTCCGACAGCTTCGGTCGTTCCGCGGGTCCCTTCGACGTCAGACCCGTCATGCCGCCTTCACGCCAGTCCCGGCGCCAGTGCTCCACCGGACACTCGCTCACCCGCAGGTCCTTGGCGATGCCCGAGGTCCCGTCACCTCGTGCGAACCTCTGCCCGGCCTCCAACCGGATCCCTTCAGGCGCAGCCCGCCGCTCAGCCGTCAGGCCCCCGCCATCCGCATACCGCGTATCACCGGCATACCGCAGGGATCACCCGGCGTCCCCACCCGAAGGCAACCCGAAAAGGTCAGTAACCGCCCCAGCCGGTGGCGGCCACCACCTCACGGGCGATGTCCACGACGGACCGCCCGTCCGTCACCACCCGCACAGTGTCAGCACCTACCCGCTCGTCCAAGAGCCGTGCCTTGCGGACGCTCGCCTTCAGCTCCTGCTCCAGTTCCGAGCCGAGCTCTCGGCCCGCCAACCGCTCGCCGGCGGTGGTGTCGGATGCGGTGAGCAGAACCCGTAGGATCCGCACGCCTGCCCCCATGGCACGCTCGAACATGCCCGTCGTCTCGGGCAGCACACTCAGGGTGTTCGTATAGATCAGGCGGCGGTAACCGCGCTGGGCGAAGTTTCCCCATACGGCAGTCAGATTGCTCTCGGTGATCTCCGAGCGGTGCGGATCCCCGGCTGGGGCCGGATGCACCTGCCCCATGAAGTCACCCTCGATGACTGCGTGAGAGACCGCCACGGCTCGCAGCCGTGCCGAAACCTCCCAGGCCACCGTCGTCTTGCCGACACCGGCACGCCCTCCGATGAGCAGTACCTCCGCGTGATCCATGAAGGCAGCTTGCCAGCTCGCGACCACGTCACGCGATCCGATATCGCTTTATGCCTATGGCCGCAGCCCTACCCCACCAGCAAAATCACGATCTACGGCTGGAGTAGTACTCAAGCCGTAGATCGTGACTGGCTGGAGTTGGCTCATGCTCTCCTGGGCTTGCGGGGCTTGGTCCAATTGCCGTGCGGCCGGTTTCGTTCTTTGGCCAGCATTGCCGCGTCGAACTCGAGCTTGCTGGTGACCGCTCGTGGTTCGGGTTCGAGCACGGTCGTAGTCGATCGCCACGGGACGGCCGAGGCCCAGCCGACGAGGGGCATGGTCTCGTTGTAGTGGGGGGCGAACTGTGCGGTGATGAGGACCGGCATCTGGTAGTCCAGGTCGCGCGCGTGCTCGATGAACGCCTCGGGGAGCAGGACGTGGTGCGTTTCCACGTAGTGCGGGAAGTCCTGGCGCCAGAGCCAGGTGCCGTCGGTGACCAGCGATGAACAGCCCAGGGAGTGGCGGTGCGCGCTCCCCGTGATGACGTCACGGCCCCCTTCCATCACGTCGATGAGCATGTGGCCGGCATCCAGGTAGGCCACGAGGTCCGCCTCATCCGGCTCTCCGACTGGCTGGACGGCATCGCGTAGGCATCCGTTCGGCCGGCCGGGACGAACGTCGATTTCGTCGTAGAAACCCAGCAATCCCAGCACCGCATCTCCCTCCACGACGGGCATTTACATCCCACTGGCGCCCATGCGCGCGGCCACCGCTGATCATCGGTGTGTGAAGACTGAAGATCGTGCGGTGGCCGCGGGTCACAGCGTAGACCCTGTCCGCTGGCAGGAGGCGTTCGAGGGGCATGTCTCGTTTGACTGACCGGGTGGGATGATCTTCTGGCTGGTCACGCTGGGAGGGGTCGTCCGTGGGCAGCGCGTCGCCGTCGTACAAGGGGCACCGGTACCCGGTCGAGGTGATCTCCCACTGCGTGTGGCTGTACTTCCGCGTCCCGCTCAGCTTCCGCGAGGTGGAGGGGCTGATGCTGGAGCGCGGTGTGATCGTCTCGTAGGAATCGGTGCGGCGGTGGTGTCGGAAGTTCGGGCAGGCCTACGCGAACGGGCTGCGCCGCCGCCGGCCCCGGCCCGGTGACAAGTGGCACCTGGACGAGGTGTTCGTCAGGATCAACGGCGAGCTGAAGTACCTGTGGCGGGCCGTCGACCAGGACGGCAACGTCCTGGACATCCTCCTGGACGTCCTCGTCCAGAACCGGCGGGACAAGGCCGCCGCCACCTGATGAAGAAGCCGCGTGCAATGCCGCAGGTGGTCGTCACGGACAAGCTCCGCTCCGTAAGTTGCTGGGTGGCCCGGGAGGGCCGGATGTCGCTGAAGCTTCCTTGCCGTCAGTGGCTCCGTAGGAGTGGCCGTCCGGCTCTGCGGGGCGCCCTGGCTGCTGATTGAGATCTGCGCGCCTTGTGCGGTGGCTGTTTACGGAGATGACAGCGGGGTGTTCCTCGGGCCGACGGCATGCTGTGCGGACGAGGAGGGACGAGTGAGTAAACGGCCTGGCTGCGTATGGTGCGGCATCGATGGGGGCAAGGGGCATCACTGGGCGGCGGTGGTTCACGAGACCGGTGCCACGGTGTGGTCGAAGAAGATCGACAATGATGAGTCGGCCATCTTGGCTGCGCTGGTCGGGATTCTCGACCTGGCCGACGAAGTCCGCTGGGCGGTGGACATCTCCGGGACCCCCTCCGCGCTGCTGCTGGCGCTCCTTGCGGCTCACGGCCGGCGGGCCGTCTACGTACCTGGCCGCACCGTCAACCGGATGGCCGACGCCTATCGGGGCGAGGCCAAGACCGATGCCCGCGACGCCTACGTGATCGCCGAGACTGCCCGCCACCGACAGGACTTGGCGACCATCGATGTCCCCGCCCAGCCGGCCGCCGACCTGGCGCTGCTGACCTCGCATCGAACCGACCTGGTGGCCGATCGAGTCCGGCTGGCCAACCGGCTCCGGGACGTGCTTACCGGTATCTTCCCCGCGCTGGAACGGGCCTTCGGCCACTCCAAACACAAGGGTGCGCTGGTGCTGCTGACCGGCTACCAGGCTCCAGCCGCGATACGCCGCCGCGGACACGCCCCCTTCACGGCCTGGCTCGCCGCCCGCGGGGTGCGCAGTGGCGGCAGCCGCCCTGGAAAACGGCCGGGCACAGGTGACCGCGCTGCCCGGCGAAGACGTTGCAGCCACCATCGTCGCCGACCTGGCCGTGCAGATTCTGGCCTTGGAGGAACGGCTCAAGCGCATCGACCAGCAGATCCGTGACACCTTCCGCGCCCACCCGCAGGTCGAGGTCATCGAGTCCCTGCCCGGCATGGGCCCCATCCTCGGCGCCGAGTTCGTCCGATGTCGCGGGGCAGCTCGGTGGCCTGGATGCCGGAGCCGACCACCACCAGCAGCCCGGTCCCGATCGCCTCGGCTGCAATACGGCGGCCGAGCGGGGCGCTCACGCGCTCGCCCCGGCGGGCTGTGTGGTGGTCAGGAACGCGGGTCCGCCGACGAGACCGACTCGGTGGAACCCTCCACGAGTACCGACACAGCGCTTGACCAGGATGGAGGATTTTTGGGCCCTGGCAGGCTCGTCGTGTTCGTGGGCCGGCCGGGTTCAGTTCCGCAGGGACGAGAGGGCGGCGGCGACACCTTGGGACGCTTCTGGCGGGGTCGAGGCGTGCGGGGAGAGCCTGAGGGAGTCGGTGCGCACCGTCGCGGTGACGCCTTCGGCGTGCAGGGCCTTCGCGACGAGGGACGGATCGTGGTCCGGCATCGTGAAGGAGAGGATGCCCGCGCTTCGCGCCGGGTCGGTGGGGGAGAGGACGCGGCCGCCGTGCCCCCTGACGATGTCGGTGAGTTCGGTGATCCGCGCGGCGATCGCTGCCTCGATCGCCGCGACGGTGTGTTGCTCGACGAGGTCCAGCGCCGCCGCGAACGCGGCGGCCGTCACCGGGCTCAGATTGGTGATCGACCACCGCCGTGCGTCCGGGGCGGGCGGGTGTTCGGCGTTGTCGAAGAGGCCGACGTCCTCGACGCCCGTCCAGCCGGTGAGCACGGGCTCCAGGGATTCCAGCGCGCGATCGGACAGTGTCGCGAAGCCGGTGGCCCATCCCGCGCGCAGCCACTTCTGACCGCCCGCGACCACCACGTCGGCCGCGTCCCAGGGCAGCTCGGCCACGCCGAATGCCTGGATGGCGTCCACGATCAGCAGCCGGTCCGGTCCGATCGCCTCGCGCAGCGCCGCCAGGTCGGCGCGGAAACCGGTGCGGAAATCCACGGCGCTGACGGACACGGCAACGACGTCGTCGGTCAACGTGGCGCGCACCAGGTCGGGGGTGATCCCGCCGTCGGGTGCCGGGTCGAGCCAGCGCGGCGTGGCCCGTCCCAGGTCCGCGGTGCGGCGCCACGGATAGTGGTTGGCGGGGAAGTCGGTGCGCGGCGCGAGGACCACACCCTCCCGGATGCCGAGAGCGGCGTGGAACAGGCCGGTGGAAGCGTTCGGGAGCAGCACGGTGTGACGGGCGTCGGTACCGGCAAGGCGGGCGGCCGTATTTCGCGCAGCTTCTTCCGCGCGCATCAGTCCGTCCACGGTGGTGTGGTCGGCGCGGGCGGACTTCTCCATGGCTCGCGCGGTCGCGGCTACGGCGTTCCGCGATGGCGGACCGAACCGTGCGAAGTCGAGGTACCCGGCGGGCGTGTCGAAGTGGGCTGCGTATGACGTGAGCACAGGGGCTCGTCCTTCCGGGACGGTGCGCATCGAGCGGCGCGGGTGGGGCGGTGTGATGGCGTGTGCGCCAGGTGAGAACTGCCACGTGTTGGATGCACGGCGTCCCACCGTCCATTGTGCGTGCGCGTCCCCACCCGCTCGCACAGTACGTGCCGCCGCACCGCGCGGACCGCGCCGGGGTACCGGCACGGTCCGCGGTGGGTGTCATCACGCACGCGGTCGCCGGCGGGGCCCTGGGGACGCCGGGGACGCGTGCCTCCCGCGCCGGTCAGGGGATCCCCGCGTCGGCGGTGTAGCGGCACCCCCCCCGGGGGGGGGCGTCCGTCCTGTCACCCCCGAAGCCGCCGCAGGACGGCGCACGGGGCCGTGTCGGTTCAGATGGCCGTCTGCTCGCGGACCCGCTCGCGCCAGGTCCCGGTCGGTGAGACCCACGCCCACGCCCCGGGACGTCCCCATCCGGCCGGGACCGGAATCCCTCGCGCTCACGTCCTCCGTCCGGCCCGGGCCGACAATGAATTGAACGTTTCAATCTCTCACTTTTGAGACTTCCGGTGACGTCTTTCTCGTCCAAAGCCGCTCGGATAACCGAACCATGCTGCCTCACCTGCGACTTCATGCTTTTGGGTGAGGGTGATTCGATCGACACCTGTGAAAAGTCTTGACGCTTGCCATGGTCGACCCTAGCGTCAGCGCCTGCATTGTAAAACGATTCACTACGCCGAAGGAGTTCCGTACGTTGCCCGCACCTCGCGACACCTCCGGCCCGTCCCGCCGTCGGATACTGGTCACCGCCACGGCCGCGGCAGCCGTCACCGCGATCGGCCCCGCCACCACCGCCCGCGCGTCCGGCTCCGGAACCGCCGGCGGCCCCGCCCTCGCCGCCTTCGACCTCCCCGACGTCCGGCTCCTGGAGAGCCCCTTCCTCGCCAACATGCGCCGCACCTGCGCCTATCTGCTCTTCGTGGACCCTGACCGGCTGCTGCACACCTTCCGCCTCAACGTCGGCCTGCCGTCCACCGCTGAGCCCTGTGGCGGCTGGGAGGCCCCCACGGTCCAACTGCGCGGCCACACCACCGGACATCTGCTCAGCGCCCTCGCCCAGGCACACGCCAACACCGGGGACACGGCGTACGCCGACAAGGGCCGCACCCTCGTCGCCGCGCTCGCCGAGTGCCAACGCGCCGCTCCCGCAGCCGGGTTCACCCCCGGCTACCTGTCGGCCTTCCCGGAGTCGGTCTTCGACCAGCTGGAGGCGGGCGGCAAACCCTGGGCGCCGTACTACACCCTGCACAAGATCATGGCCGGTCTGCTCGACCAGTACCGGCTCAGCAGGAACGCACAGGCCCTCGACGTGCTGCGGGAGATGGCCGCATGGACAGACGCGCGCACCGAGCCGCTGCCCTACGAGCGCATGCAGAACCTGCTCAAGGTCGAGTTCGGCGGCATGAACGACGTACTCATGCGGCTCTCCCTGGAGACCGGTGATCCGGCGCACCTGCGCACCGCCCGTCGCTTCGACCATGAGGATCTGTACGCGCCGCTCGCCGCCGGGCGTGACGAACTCGCCGGGCGGCACGCCAACACCGAGATCGCCAAGATCGTCGGAACCGTGCCCTCCTACGAGGCCACCGGCGAGACCCGCTACCTCGACATCGCCGACACCTTCTGGACGACCGTCGTACGCCGCCATTCCTACGCCATCGGCGGCAACTCCAACCAGGAACTCTTCGGACCGCCCGACGAAATCGTCAGCAGGCTGTCCGAGGTCACCTGCGAGAACTGCAACAGCTACAACATGCTCAAGCTCGGCCGGCAGCTCTTCCGGCACCGCCCCGGCCGGTCGGCATACATGGACCACTACGAGTGGACCCTCTACAACCAACTGCTGGGCGAGCAGGACCCCGACTCCGCGCACGGGTTCGTCACCTACTACACGGGACTGTGGGCCGGTTCCCGACGCGAGCCGAAGGGCGGGCTCGGCTCCGCCGCCGGCAGCTACAGCGGGGACTACGACAACTTCTCCTGCGACCACGGCACCGGACTGGAGACGCACACCAAGTTCGCCGACTCCATCTACTTCCGCGCCGACGACCCGCGTTCCCCCGCCCTCTACGTCAACCTGTTCATCCCGTCCGAAGTCCGCTGGAATCAGGGTGGAGTGACCGTCCGTCAGGAAACACGGTATCCCGCCGAGGATCACACACGCCTCACCGTCACCGCCGGCCATGGGCACTTCACGCTGCACATCAGGATTCCCGGCTGGGTGGCCGACACCGGGCGGGACCCCTTGCTCAAGGTCAACGGCCGTCACGTCACGGCCCGCGTCCACCCCGGCGCCTACACGGCGATCGAGAGGACCTGGCGCTCCGGCGACACCGTCGAACTCACCCTGCCCCGACGGCCCGTGTGGACCCCGGCGCCGGACAACCCGCAGGTGACAACGCTGTCGTACGGCCCTCTCGTGCTGGCGGGC
The DNA here is from genome assembly GCF_055582885.1 of Streptomyces sp. NPDC107454. Taxonomy (NCBI): domain Bacteria; kingdom Bacillati; phylum Actinomycetota; class Actinomycetes; order Kitasatosporales; family Streptomycetaceae; genus Streptomyces; species Streptomyces sp. NPDC107454. The sequence continues at coordinate 137,679 of NZ_JBVJPA010000018.1, forward strand.
GAATACGGTGACACCGAACCCGCCACCATCCCGACCATCGCGCCCACGTCGCTGCGCCCGGTCACCGGCACCACCACCCGGTTCACCGCGCTCGCCGACGGCGACCCGGTGGCGCTGCGGCCGTTCCACGAGGTCCAGCACCAGCGCTACAACGTCTACTGGGCGGTGTCGCCGCGCCCCGGCCGCGCACGAGACGTCGCCCACTACCCGCTGGACGAGGGCGCAGGCACCCCGGCCGACTCCACCGGCCAGTTCGCCGACGCCGCACTCACCGGCGGAGCGGACTGGGCCGACGACGGCACCGGACCGGCCGTCCTGCTGGACGGCACCGGAGGCCATGTCGCCCTGCCCGCAGGCCTGTTGACCGGCCTGGACGCGGTGACGATCAGCGTACGGGTACGGGTCGACGCCCTCGCCGCCTCAGCACGCGTCTTCGACTTCGGCTTTCACAAGGACACCTACCTCTTCCTGGCCGCCACCACCGGAGCGGGCCGTGCCCGGGCCGCGCTGAAGATCATGGGGATGGAGCGGGAGGACTACATCGACGCCGCCGGGCCGCTGCCGGTGGGCGGCTGGACCCATGTGGCGCTCACGCTGGTCGGCGGTACCGGTGTGCTCTACCTCGACGGCGCTGAGACCGGCCGCAACTCCGCGATGGTCGCGAGCCCGTTGCTGCTCGGCGTGACCGCCCGCTCCTACCTGGGCCGCTCGCAGAACTCCACCCACCCCTACCTGAAGGGTGCCGTACGCGACCTGCGCGTGCACAACCGCGCCCTCACGGCGGCCGAAGTGGCCCGCCTCGCCGCGGGCTGACCGGCCCCCGCTGAAGCCCCACCCTCACCTCCACTTCCACTCGCATTCGCTGGAGCACCCGCATGCCCGAGCCCACTCCCGAAGTCCCCCTGTCCAGACGCGGATTCGTCGTCGCGGCCGGTGCCGGCACCGCCCTCGCCACCGGACTGACCGGCCTCAGCCTAGCGGTACCACAGCCGGCCTCCGCCGCGGCGGAGCACCCCGCCCCCGCCCCCGCCACCTTCACCTCCCGCCGCTTCACCGACCCGCCCAAGGACAGCCGCCCCACCGTCTACTGGTACTGGAACGGACCCGTCACCCCCGACCTGGTCGACCGCCAACTGGCCGACCTGCGGGACAAGGGGATGTACGAGGTGATCCTCTTCTCCTTCGACAACGACGCCATGCGGCCCGTCTTCTTCACCGAGGAATGGTTCGACATCGTCGAGCACGTGCTGCGGACCGCGGAACGCACCGGCATGCGCGTGTGGCTGTTCAACGACGACCACTTCCCGAGCGGCCGGGCCGGAGAGTTCATCGTGAAGGGCGGCACGGTCGGCTCCCGGATCTACGAGCCCCGCCCCGACCTGCGGCTCAAGGCGCTGTGGCGGTCCACCACGGTCGTCGAGGGCCCGGGCCGCGCCGACCTGCGCCGCAGCACCGGCGTGGGGGTGGAAGCCGGACACCTGGTCGCCGACGCCGCCGTGCTGGCCGGCGCCACCGTGCTGCGCGGCGGCGACCACTGGACCGACCTGACCGTCACCGCGAGCGCCAAGGCCGACCACACCGCCGCCGGGCTGGTGGTCCGCGCCGGCGCCGACGGCCTCGACGGCTACGCCGTCACCTTCGACCAGACCGGCGTGGTCACCGTACTACGGCTGGCCCGCGACGCGGACCCCGTCGAACTGCTGCGCAGCACCCGCACCGACGGCTTCAACAAGACGAAGTACCACACCCTCGTCGTCACCGTCAGCGGCACCGCCCTGACCGTCACCCTCGACGGCCGGGCCAAGGGCACGGTCGAGGACGGCGCCCACCCGGCCGGCGGGGTCGGGGTGCGCGCGGTCGGCGACGAGCGCGGTCTGTGGGACAGCCTCGCCGTCACCGCGCCCGACGGCAGCACGCTGTACACGACGGCCTTCGACGACCCGGCCGCTGCCGGTGACTTCCCCGAGCGGGCCGCCCTCGCCGTCGACGCCGTCGCCGCCGCCGCGCGCCCGGCGGGAAGCACGGACGCGTCCGCCGTCGTCGACCTCACCGACCGCCTCACGAAGGGTGCCCACTGGCAGGTCCCCGAGGGCCGTTGGCAGCTCGACCTGTTCGGCGGCGTACCGCTCGTCGACGACACCCAGGGCTACAGTCGCAGTTACGTCGACCTCCTCGACGACGAACCCGTGCGGCTCTTCCTCGACATCGTCCCCGGCGAATACCACCGGCGCTTCCGCCGCTGGTTCGGGACCGTTATCCCCGGCTTCTGGGACGACGAGCCGTTCTTCGCCTCCGCCGAGGCCCACTTCAAGCGGCTGCCGTGGTCGCCGACGCTCGACCGCGCCCTGCGCGACATCGGTGTCGCGCCCGGTGTCGCCTACGCCGCCGCCTCCGACGACCTCGGCCGCACCGGAAGGATCGCGCGCGGCCGTTACTGGCAGGCGGTCTCCAACCGGTTCGCCGGCTACTTCCGCGCACAGGGCGAGTGGTGCGCACAGCGCGGGGTCGCCCTCATCACCAATCCGCTCTACGACGAGACGGCCCCCGCCAAGCGCGTCCCCAGCACCGGCGACCTGCACAAGGTCAACCAGTGGGCGCAGGTGCCCGGCGGTGACATCATCACCGCCGAGTACGTGGCGGGCCAGCAGACCATGCTGCCCCGCAACCCGGTCTCGGTCGCCCACCAGATGGGCCGGGAGCGGACCCTGATGGAGATGTTCGGCAACATGGGCTGGCAGGTCACCCCCGGCTTCGTGCACGCGACCGTCGGCGCCCAGGCCGCCCGCGGCGTCAACCTGACCGTCCTGCACGCCCTGTGGACCGACGAGACCGTCGTCTACTTCCCGCCGCCCTTCGGGCCCCGCGCCCCCTGGTGGTGGTCGATGCGCCCGCTCGCCGAGTGGATCGGCCGGGTCATGGAGGCGGCCCGCGGCACCTCCGCCGCCCGCACCGCGCTGCTCCAGCCGCAGCGGGCCGCCGAGCAGTGGACCGGCACCGACAAGCAGGGCACGGTCGACGGAGCGCTGAGCGACGCCGCCTACGCCCTGGAGCGCGCCCAGGTCGACTTCGACCTTCTCCACGAGGGCGCCCTCACCGGCGACCCCGATCTGCTGGCCCACGCCCAGGTGCGCGCCGGGCGGCTCGCCGTGGGGGAGGCCCGCTACGACCTCGTCGTACTGCCCGAGACGCCGACCCTGGACACCACGACCGTCCGCGCGCTGACCGGATTCGTCAGGGCGGGCGGCACCGTGGTGGCCGTGGGCGCACTGCCCGTCGACGAGGCCGACGCCGACGACCGCTCCCTCACCCGCGCCCTGAACGACCTGTTCCCCGACACCGTGCCGGGCAGCCGCGCCCTCGGCCGGGGCAGCGCCGTGCGCGTCGCCGACGCCGGTGGATTGGGCGGCGCCGCGCACGACGCGGGAGCCGCCGCGGCCGTCCTCGAACCGGCCCGGGACTCGATCCGCGCCCTGCGCGTCACCAGGGGCGACGACACCGCCTTCCTCCTCAACAACGAGAGCGGCACCGCCGTGACGACCACCGCGGTACTGCCCGCCGACGGCGTCCCGGAGCTGTGGGACCCGACGACCGGCGAGACCGCACCCGCCCCGCTCTACCGCACGGGCAAACGGGGCCTGCTGGTGCCGCTGGCCTTCGCACCGTACGAGACCCGGATCGTCGTCGTCCGCGCACACGGGACGGTGCCGCCGCACCTCACGGACGCACCGGTCGACGTGCTGGCCGTCGAGCGGCACGGCCGCGTCCTGCGTGCCACGGTCGAGACAGCCGAACCGGGCAGTCACCCGCTCGGCGGCACCGACGGAAGCCGCACCTACCGGGGCACGGTCCGCGTCGACGACCCCTGCACCCCGGTCCCGGTCACCGGCGACTGGACGCTCGCCCTGGAGCGGGACGCGGACACCCCTGTCACCGGACCGCTCGGCAGCTGGACGATGTACGCCCCGCTCTTCTCCGGCAGCGGCACCTACACGAAGGACCTCGACGTGGACGGTGCCACCCTCGACGGGCGGCGCGTCCTGCTCGACCTCGGGGACGTCCGGGACGTCGCCCGAGTGACCGTCAACGGCACGACGCTCGCCCCGCTGCTGTGGGCGCCCTTCGTCACCGACGTCACCGGACTGCTCGTCCCCGGGCGCAACCGCATCGCCGTACGGGTCGCCAACACCCTCTCCAACGAACGCAACAAGCCCCTGCCCTCCGGCCTGCTCGGCCCGGTCGCCCTGCGCTTCAAGCGCCGCGTGACCGTCGACCTCGACCGCGTCTGACGATCCCGCCCCGCCAGGAAGGACCGCCATGCCCCGTTCTGGACCCCGCGCCGGAGGCCGACGCCTCACCGCCCTGCTGTCCGCCACGCTGACCGCCCTCGTCACCGCCGTGGCCGCCACCGTCCCGGCCGCCGCCGCGACCACCGGCACGCTCACCCCCGTCCAACTGCGCACCCAGCACCTGGACCAGGCGCTCGGCATCGACGACACCACCCCCGACCTCAGCTGGGGGACCACCGCCGACACCGCGAACACCCTCCAGAGCGCCTACCGCGTCCAGGCCGCCACCTCGCCCGGCCGCCTGCGCTCCGGCCGCCCGGACCTGTGGGACTCCGGGAAGGTCGCCTCCGCCGTACCCGAGACCACCTACGCCGGCCACACCCTCGGCTCCCGCACCCGCGTCTACTGGCGCGTCCAACTGTGGTCCGGCACACACCGGGCCTCCGGCTGGAGCGTCCCGGCCGCCTTCGAGACCGGCCTGACCAAGGCCACCGACTGGCAGGCCCAGTGGATCACCCACCCCGAATGGCGCCTCGGTGAGAGGGAGATCGAACCCGTCGTCGTCAAGGTGCCCCGTACGACGGCCCGTTACCTCCGTCTCGACGTGACCCGCCTCGGCCTGCCCCTCAAGGAGAGCGTCGACGCCCGCACCTGGCGCCTCCAGCTCGGCGAGATCGACGTACGGGACGCGCAGACCGGGACGACCGGGCTCGCCAAGGGCGCCGCGGTCACCGCCTCCGAGACCTACACGATCCGCAAGACCTACGAACCCGCCCTCGCCGTCGACGGACTGACCAACAGCGCCCTGCAGACGGCCGCCGGCTACTCCAGCGCCGCCCACACCTCCGCCGACACCTCGGCCACCCCGGTCACCCTCACCCTCGACCTCAAGTCGGCCAAGACCTTCGACCAGGTCGCCCTCTACCCGCGCGCCGACATCCTCACCGACGACGGCAAGGTCCCCGACTTCCCCGTGAACTACGCGTTCTCCGCGGCCGATGCAAGCACGGGGCCCTTCACCACACTCACCCAGGTCACCGGCCAGCAGCCCCCGAAGCCCTACCTGCCCGCCGGACTCCCGCTGCTCGCCGACGACTTCACCCTCCCGCACGGTATCCGCAGCGCCCGCCTCTACATCGCCGGACTCGGCATCTACGACGCCACCCTCAACGGCGAACCCGTCGGGGACGCGGTACTGGAACCCGCCAACACCGACTACCGCGACCGCGTCCAGTACGCCACCTACGACGTCACCGACCGGCTGCGCACCGGCGCCAACACCCTCGGCGTGGCCCTCGGCAACGGCATGTCAGACGTCATCAGCACCGCCGACCGCTACCGCAAGCTGTACGGGAACATCAGCGACCCCAAGCTCGTCGCGCAACTGGAGATCACCCTCGCCGACGGCAGCCGCCGCGTCGTGAGCAGCGGCGACGACTGGCGCACCATGCTCGGCCCCACCACCTCCAGCAACTGGTACGGCGGCGAGGACTACGACGCCCGCCGCGAGATCCCGCACTGGAACGACGCGAAGGGCGACCCCCGCACCTGGGAGCACGCGGTCACCGTGGCCGCCCCCGGCACCGCCGACGCCCCCGCCGCACTCAGCGCCCGCGAAACCGAACCGATCCGGGTCGTTCAGACCCTCACCGGCAAGGAGGTCGCCGGCGCCGCCGGCAGCCGGGTCTTCGACCTGGGCCGCAACATCGCTGGGTGGCCGGAGATCACCGTCAGCGCGCCCGCCGGCACGGAGATCCGCGTCTATCCGGCCGAGAGCCTCAAGGACGGGCACGCCTTCCAGTCCATCAGCAACGTCGGCGCACCCCTGTGGGACAGCTACACCACCCGGGACGGCCGCACCGCCACCTGGCACCCCACGTTCAGCTACCACGGCTTCCGCTACCTGGAGCTGAAGGGCCTGCCGGACGGCGTGACGGTCTCGGTACGCGGCCTGGTGCTGCGCACCGACAACGCCTCCGCCGGCGACTTCACCAGCTCCGACCCGCTGATCAACGGCATCCATGGCATCATCCGCCGGGCGATCGAGGGCAACATGATGAGCGTCCTCACCGACTGCCCGAGCCGTGAGAAGCTCGGCTGGCTCGAACAGGACCAACTCGTCTTCCCGGCCCTCGCCGCCAACTACGACATGCAGGCCTACCTGCGCAAGATCGTCCGTGACATGGCCGACGCCCAGACCGCCGAAGGCCTGGTCCCGAGCACCGTCCCCGAATACACCAGCCTGCCCGGCGCCTACCGCAACGACTCCAACTGGGGCGGCTCCTTCGTCCTGGTGCCCTGGCAGCTCTACACCACCTACGGCGACCGCGACACCCTGAGCACCTACTACCCGAGGATGCGCCAGTACGCGGCCTTCCTGAAGACCCAGGTCTCGGCCGGCATCCTCGACTACGGCCTCGGCGACTGGTTCACCCCGGACCGCACCTTCCCCCGCGCGGTCGCGGGCACCTACGGCTACTGGCGGGTCGTGGACGCCCTGTCCCGGATTGCCGCAGTCCTCGGCGACGACAGTGCCGCGGCGGACTACCGGACCGAGGCCGACACCTCCGCACAGGCCCTCGCGGCGAAGTACTACGACACCGCCACCGGGACGTTCGGCGGCGGCGGGCAGGGCGCGGAGGCCCTCGCCCTCGACATGGGCGCCTACCCGGCGGGAGAGAAGAACCGGCTGCTGGCCCACTTCACCGCGTCCGTCGAGGCTGCCGGCTACCACCTCCAACTCGGGGAGATCTCCCTGCCGTCCGCGTTCCACGTGCTGACCTCGGCCAGCCGCGACGACATCGTGTACCGGATCGCCACCCAGACCTCCAGCCCCAGCTACGGCTACCAGGTGCTCGCCGGCAACACCACCCTCGGGGAATCCTGGGACGGCGGCCCCGGCCAGTCGCAGAACCACTTCATGCTCGGCGCGATCGACTCCTGGTTCACCGGCCGCATCGCCGGCCTCGGGCAGACGGCCGACTCCGTCGGCTTCCGCGAACTCCTCGTCGATCCGGCGGTGGAGGGCGACCTGACCTCCGCGTCCGGCTCCTACCGCACTCCCTACGGCCTCGCCCGCACCGACTGGACCCGCACCGGCGATGCCTTCCGCCTCACGGTCGACGTGCCTTCGGGCAGCACCGCCGAGATCCACGTGCCCGCCGCCGATGGGCGCGCCACCGCTCCCGCCGGGGCCAGACCGGTCCGCACCACGGCCACCGAGGCCGTGTACGAGACCGGCTCCGGCCACTGGACCTTCCGCTCCACACTTCCGCCCGCCACGCCCTGACTGAGGGGCCCCGGCACACATGCCGGGCGGGAGCCGACGACCGGCCCCCGCCCGGCACGGGCGCGGACCGGTCGTTGGGAGTCCCACCTCAATAGGCCGGCTTCCCAGGGGACTTCCCCCGGGCGGGCTTCGGCCTGCCACGGAAGTGAGTCCTTCTTGCCCGACCGCAGTGCTGTCGCTCGACGAGCGGGACTGCTCGGCCGATCGCAAGCAGCACGGGATCCAGTCCCAGCTCGTTCCGGCATGAGTCGACGACCCGGGCGACCCAGCCAGTCACGGCGTCACGATGAGTCCGGCCTTCGCCCCTCGCGGCCGCGGGGATGTCCCGGCCGACGAGCGGGCTGCGGTCGATCGCGCGCAAGCGGCTCCTGGACTTCGGTAGACGGAAGGGATCGGCCGGCCTGAGCGCGCTCACCCTCCACGTCCGCGGCCGACCTGCATGTGCCCCTCCTGCAGTTCCTGGTGGCGGCGGCGGAGGCCACGCCGGATTCCGGTCGCAGAGTCCCGACCGCGAACGTGGGCGAGCCGGCCGGCGGCAGGGTGGACTTCGTCAACACCGGCCATGTGCCGACGACCTTGCGGCGCTTCGCCGCCGCCACCGATACCGGTGAGACCTCGATCACCGAGAACGGCTGCGAGAACGTCGAGCTGCAGCTCGGCGAGAATTTCACCGGTTGCCCCGCCCGCACGTGAGGCGAGTCCGCTCGGCCGGACGGTCGGGAGGTACCGGAGGGGGCGGGCGTGGTCCTGGAGCCGCTCTGATTCCTTCAGGCCTGGGCTTCACCCGGACCCTGCGCGCCCGGCCGACCTATCCAGGTGCACCGAGGCACCCCTGCGTACCCTGTCTCCGTGTCAGCCTCCCGCCTGCGTCGCGTCGCCGTTCTTGTGCTCGAGGGTGCGAAGCCGCTCGATGTCGGAATCCCCGCGCAGGTGTTCAGCACGCGCGCGAGCATGCCGTACGAGGTGCGGCTGTGCGGCGCGGCACCTGGTCTCGTGGCCGGTGGCGACGGCCTTTCGTACCACGTCGCCCATGGCCTTGACGCACTTGCGTGGGCCGACATCGTCTTCATCCCCGGCTATCGGTTCCCGGACCGTGACGATCCGCCGCAGGCCGTCGTCGACGCGCTGATCGCTGCCCACGACCGGGGCGCGCGGCTCGCCGCCATCTCGACGGGCGCCTTCGCGCTCGCCGCCACGGGCCTGCTCGACGGCAGGCGTGCCACGACGCACTGGCACTACACACGGGCGCTGGTGGCGAGGCATCCGCTCGTCGAGGTCGATGAGAACGTTCTGTTCGTCGACGAGGGCAGCGTGCTGACGTCGGCCGGCGCCGCCTCGGGCATCGACCTGTGCCTGCACATCCTGCGCGGCGACCTCGGGGTGGCTGCGTCGAACCACGCGGCCCGACGATTGGTCGCAGCCCCCTACCGCAGCGGCGGTCAGGCGCAGTATGTGCCGCGCAGCGTGCCTGAGCCGCTCGGTGAGCGGTTCGCCGTCACCCGCGAGTGGGCGCTGCACCGGCTCGACGAGCCCCTCAGCCTCGAGGTACTGGCGCGGCAGGCAGCGGTCTCGCCGCGCACGTTCTCGCGGCGCTTCGTGGCGGAGACCGGGTACACGCCGATGCAGTGGGTCATGCGAGCCCGCATCGACATGGCCCGCGAGCTGCTCGAGCGTTCGCAGCGCAGCATCGAGCAGATCGCCGCCGACGTCGGTCTCGGCACCGGTGCGAATCTGCGGCTGCACTTCCACCGCATCCTCGGCACCACGCCGAGCGAGTACCGGCGCACCTTCGCCCAGGGCGAGTAGTCCCGCCGCCACCGGCGCACGTGGCGCGATCCTTTTGAACCGTGGCGATCCCGCCACTGTCACCGGGTGAGTGCCGCGAGTGAGCCTTGGTGGCGAACCGAAGGGACAGCACTTATGACTCGCATCGCCATCAACGGATTCGGCCGCATCGGACGCAACGTGCTGCGCGCACTGCTCGAACGCGACAGCACCCTCGACGTCGTGGCCGTCAACGACCTCACGGAGCCCGTCGCCCTCGCGCGACTGCTCGCCTACGACACGACGGCCGGCCGGCTCGGTCGCCCGGTGACCGTCGACGGGGACGCCCTCGTCGTCGACGGCCGTCGCATCAAGGTGCTCGCCGAGCGTGAACCGTCGCAGCTGCCGTGGGCCGAACTCGGTGTCGACATCGTCCTCGAAGCGACCGGCCGCTTCACGTCGGCAGAGGCTGCCCGCGCCCACGTCGATGCGGGCGCGAAGAAGGTGCTGGTCAGCGCGCCGTCTGACGGCGCTGACGTCACGCTGGCGTTCGGGGTCAACAGCGACACGTACGACCCGACCCTGCACACGATCGTCTCGAACGCCTCGTGCACGACCAATGCGCTCGCACCGCTGGCCGCGGTACTCGACGAGCTCGCCGGCATCGAGCACGGCTTCATGACGACGGTGCACGCCTACACGCAGGAGCAGAACCTGCTGGATGGTCCGCACCGCGACGCCCGTCGCGCCCGAGCTGCCGCCGTCAACATCGTGCCGACCACGACGGGCGCCGCCAAGGCGATCGGCCTCGTGCTGCCGAACCTGGCCGGCAAGCTGTCGGGCGACTCGATCCGTGTGCCGGTCCCGGTGGGCTCGATTGTCGAGCTCAACACGACCGTCGCCCGTGACGTGACGCGCGAGGACGTGCTGAGCGCGTACCGCGCCGCGGCGGATGGGCCGCTCGCCGGCATCCTCGAGTACTCGGACTTCCCGCTCGTGTCCTCCGACATCACGGGCAATCCGGCCTCGTCGATCTTCGACTCGGCCCTCACCCGGGTCGACGGCCGGCATGTGAAGGTGGTCGCCTGGTACGACAACGAGTGGGGCTTCTCGAACCGCGTGATCGACACACTCGAGCTCCTCGCCGGCCGCTGACCCGAGCGTGTCCTGCCACTTCGGGACAGGAGCGCGTCGGTACCCGACCGGTCAAGACGCGCTCCGCACGCGGGCCTGCACCGTGCCGGACCGCCCTGGGGTCGGCTCCCATCGGCGAAGGGCAAGACCGGCCGACTGGAGTCAAGGGGTGCGATGACGGCACTCATGCCGGTCAGCGGCAGCGTGTTGTGCGTTGTGCGTAGAACGACGCAGGAGCGCCACTCCAACGGCCGTCAGGGCGGCCACGGCTACGGCGGGACCGCCCAGAGTGAGGATCCGCTGGAGCGATGTCGCGGCCGCGTACCCGACGCCGGCCTCGGCTGTGGCCCACAGGCAGGCGGCCGTGACGCTGTACGGAGCGATGCGGCGGTACGGCAGTCGGGTGGCGCCTGCGAAGTGGGGGGCGAGCGTGCGGACCACGGGCAGGAACCGCACCAGGAAGACGGCCCGGCCGCCGTGGCGGGTCATGAGTGTCTCGGCCCGGTGCCAGGCGGCGCCGGGGATACGACGGCCCACGCGGCCGGTGCGCAGGTGATCACCGAGGAGCCTGCCCGTGCGGTGGGCGAGGAAGTCGCCCACCACCACGGCGCCGGCCGCGGCGGCGATGACGAGGGGAAGGCTGATGTGGCCGGTGCGGGCCAGGGCGCCCGCGGTCAGGAGCAGGGTGAGCGTGGGGACGAACGCGCCGACCAGGAGGAGCGACTCGGCCAGGACGGCCAGGGCCACCACCGTGTAAGCGGAGGCAGGGGGGAGGTGGTCGAGGATGTCGGACAGGATGTTCATCGCCTTGCTCCGTCCGTTGTCGGCTGCGACTCGTGGGGGACCGCGTGGGGCCGTTGCAGGTGCCAGACGTGGGCCGGGGGCAGGTTCGCCCAGACGGTCCAGCGGCCGGTGGCGTAGCTGCGCTGGTAGGCGGCCATCACCTCGTCCACCTCGGCGTGGCGGCTCGCTTCGGCTCGTGATGCCGTCAGGGCACGGGCTTTGCGCGTGCCGACGTAGGCGAAGTAGGTCAGGGTGCCGCCGGGGTGCAGTAGCTCCAGGTAGCGGGCCATGATGCGCTCGACCTGTGCGGGGGCGAAGTTGGTCAGCGGCAGCCCGGAGACGATCACGTCGTAGCGTTCGTCGGTGCCGAGGTCCTCGACGTATGCCTGGTGCACGTTCACCTGCGTCGGCCGACTGGCCGGACTCGGGTGTGTGCCGACGAGGTGACGGAGCTGCGCGGTGAAGCGTGGGTTGGCCTCGACGATGTCCAGGCGGCTGCCCCTCGGCAGTTGGGGTATCAGGGTGCGGGTGACCGCGCCGGTGCCGGCGCCGGCTTCCAGGACGGAAAGGGGTTGGGGTGCCTGGACCCGCACCGGTTCGGTCAGGGCGCGGGCCAGGGCCCTGCCGCTGGGGGCGATGGCACCGGTGGTGCGCAGATCGCGGGCCGCTTCGATCAGGAACATCCAGCCCTCGGCATGGCGCTGCGCCAGGACACGGTCGTGTGAGGTGGTCCAGTCGTTCATGGTTTCGACGCTAGAAACCGATGCCCGGCATTGGATCCGTCGTTGTGCGACGCTTTCCCCCTACGAAAGTAGGGGGCGTTCAGAGAAGATCGTCGGAGGGAACGGCACAACCGTCCTCCTAGGATTGGCGGGGTGAGCAAAAGAGAGGGCCGGAGGTGGGCTGCCTACGGACGGGTGGGCTTGGTGGCGTTGTGCGTGCCGGCCGCCGCGCTGAACGCGGCGTCGCTCAGCGATCACCGCTACTTGATCCCCGTGACCGTTGTAACCCTGCTGTGCGGAGCGGCTCTGCTCGTGCCCCGGCTGCGGTGGCCGGCGGCGCCGCTGCTGATCACCGCGGCCACCGCGTGGTGGGGATCGCCGCTGCTGCCGCTGTTGGTGATCGCCCTGTTCGACCTGGCGGTGAATCGCCGGGCGCGGGTGGCGGTGGGATGCGCCGTGGCCGCGCTGGGCGCCAACCTGCTCAGCTACCCGGCCACCTCACTCTGGACGGGGCAGAGTTACGCCTCCACTCTGCTCCTGCCGCTCCTGGCTGTCGTTGTCGGTCTGTGGCTGGGCAGTCGGCGACGCCTGCTTGAGGTCCTGGCCGCCGACGTCGAGCACCTGCGCGTCGAGTCGACGCTGCGTGAAGAGGCGGCCCGCGCCGCGGAACGCTCCCGTATCTCCGCGGAGATGCACGACGTGCTGGCTCACCGGCTGAGCCTGATCGCCCTGCACACCGGTGTCCTGGCGACCAGGGGCGACACGCTGCCCGCACCGGTCGCCGAACGTCTCCGTCTGCTGCGCACCACGTCCGTCGAAGCCCTGGCCGACCTGCGTGACGTGCTCGGTGCCCTGCGCGGCCCCGACGCCGGGGAGACGGGTTCCGCACTCACGCCGGTTATGAGGGACGTACAGGAACTCGTCGACGAGGCCCGTTCTGCCGGGCAGCACATTGAACTGACCGCGGACGGCCCTGCGGAGCAGGCTCCCACCACCCACCGACTGGCGGTGTACCGGATCGTCCAGGAAGCACTGACCAACGCCCGCAAGCACGCAGACGGGGCCGAAGTGACCGTACGCATCGACTACCGGCCGCCGGCCACGCTGGTCGAGGTCACCAACTCCCCTGGAGCACCCCGCACAGACACCGTCGGCTCCGGCTACGGGCTCGTCGGTCTGCGCGAACGCGTCACCGCCCTCGGCGGTCATCTCACCGCCGGACCCGCCGGGGCCGGCGCCTGGCGGCTGGCCGCCCGCATTCCCCACCCCACCGGCGACGGAAAGAACGGCACCCGCACATGATTCGCACCTTGATCGTCGATGACGACGCTCTGGTCCGCCTCGGTCTGGCCGACCTCCTCGACGGCGACGAAGACATCGAGGTGGTCGCCCAGGCCGCCGACGGCCTCCAGGCCATCGAGCAGGCCACCGCCCACCACATCGACGTCGCCCTCGTCGACGTACGCATGCCCCGCATGGACGGCATCACCGCCACCACCCGGCTGCGGGCCCTTCCCCACCCGCCGAAGGTGATCACCCTGACCACCTTCGACCTCGACGAGTACGTCTACAACGCCCTCGCCGCCGGAGCCGACGGGTTCCTGCTCAAGGACACCGACCCGGCCGAGATCCTGCGCGCCGTCCACCTCGTGGCCGCCGGCTCGGCGATGCTCCACCCCACCGCGGCCCGTCGCCTCATCGACCGCTACCACGCGACCAACCAGCCCCAAACCGCCACAGCGCAGGCCCGATTGGACCGGCTCACCCCCCGCGAGCGCGATGTGCTCGCCCTCCTCGCGCGTGGCGACACCAACGCCGACATCGCCACCCGCCTCGCCATGCGCGAGAGCACCGTCAAGGCCCACGTCAGCCGCATCCTGACCGCGCTGGACGTCACCAACCGCGTCCAAGCGGCCCTCATGGCTCGCGACGCAGGACTCACCACCTGACCGGAGCAGCACCGGCCACGGCGCCACTGTCCACACGGGCCATGGCGACTTGATGCGCCATCAGGCTCGCGCGGCCTCGTCGGCGGGTGGCCTCATCGATGGGGTCGACGGAATCTCCTGTGTCCCGGGAACAAAATGCCCAGGCCGGAGCCGTTTGCCTGGCCTCGTTCGGCGATGACCGCACGGGCCGTCCTACGCTGCCACAGCAGCCGACGGTACTGGTCGTGGTCGTGGTCGTAGCCACGGTCCGCAAGGAGCGTGTCGGGTCGGCGTCTGCGCCGGCCGACGACATCGCTCACGCCAGGGACCTTGCCGAGCAGAGACGGGAGTTGAGTGATGTCGCCCCGCACATGAAGTCGGGGGCCGACCAGTCCCGGTTCGGTTCCGCCCGCCGGAGATGCCGTCGACGGGCGGAGCCGGACCGAGCGAGCTGGTCTCCCGGGTTACCCACGTGTGAGATCAAGGACTGAGCCGTACAGAGGCGTTCCGCACGACACCCCGGGGCGCTCGACGGGTGGGAGCAGGCGCTCCACACGGCGCGAGCGCCGGGCTGATCCGCTTCATCGGCCGGCTGACGGCGTTCAGTTGTCGGCCTGGCCGCGGGTCTCTCCGGGCAGCCCGTGACCACCGCAATCGGCTTGGCGGCGGTCGGCGCGCCCCTCTCCACGGCGAGTCGGCGACCTCGCCGATTCCCGGCACCCGAGGAAACCCCACGGAATCCCTCATGCCGCCCGCAGACCGTGGCTGCACCGCACAGAGACGGGTACAGCGTTGGTCGCCCCTCGGCGTAGAGCTCGGTCAGTGGCCGCTGGTCCCGTCGGGAGTGCCGTATGCCGGATCGTGGCCGGTTGCCCCGGCGTCTCGGCGGCGGCTCGGTGTCCAGAGGACGGCGCCGGCGGCCAGGCCGAGAGCGGCGAAGAGCCACCAGACGCGGTGGAAGGAGTCGACGGCGGTGGCCGCCGTAGGCGTGCCGAGGACGGCCACGAAGAGGCTGATACCGAGGACCGCGCCGAGTTGACGGAGGCTCGCGTTGATCGCCGAGCCGAGCGCGAACCGCCCCGGCGGCAGCGTCTGGACGGCCGCTCCGGACTGGACGGGCAGGGTGAGCCCGATGCCGAGTCCGATGAGCAGCGCCGCGGGCAGCCAGTGAGTGCTCCAGTGGGGGGTGGCGCCGACGAGGGTCGCGTTGAGGGCGAGGCCGGCCGTCCAGAAGACCGCGCCCAGGGTGAGTACACGGCGTGCCCCGTAGGTGTGGGAGAGGCGGCTGGCGGAGCCGGCTGTGGCGGTCACCACCAGCGGGGTCGGTGCGGTGGCGAGCGCGGCGCGCAGCACCGAGTAGTGCCACACCGTCTGCAGGAAGATGATGTTGCTCAGCAGCATGCCGAAGAAGGCGGCCGCGAACACCAGCGTCGCGGCGTTCACGAGCCGGAACTGGCGGACGTGGAAGAGGGCGAAGTCCATCACGGGCCGCGCGGCGGAGCGGTTGCGCAGCACGAAGACGGGGAGCAGCAGCGCGGCGAGCACGAAGGCACCGATCACGCGTGGGTCGGTCCATCCCCAGTTCGGTCCCTCGATGATGCCCAGACTCAGCGCCGCGGGCATCGCGGCGACCAGCAGTACGCCGAGGGGGTCGGGCAGGCCGTCGGCGTGCGGGTCGCGGGCTTCGCGCAGCAGGCGCAGGCCGAAGGCGGCGATCAGCGCGCAGATCGGCAGGTTGACCAGGAAGATCCAGCGCCAGGAGGCGTACTGGGTCAACAGCGCGCCCAGGGTGGGGCCGAGGGCGGCCGCCGCCGCGCTCATGGAGCCCCAGGTGCCGATCGCGACCGCTCGCCGGGCGGCCGGAAACTCCGGGAGGATCAGGGCCAGTGATGTGGGAGTGACCAGGGCGGCGAACACCGCTTGCAGGGCCCGCCCCGCGATGAGCGTCCCGGCGTTCGGTGCCAGGCCGCACAGGGCGCTCGTCACCGCGAAGCCGATGATGCCGGTGAGGAAGACTCGCTTGCGCCCGTAACGGTCGGCGAGCCGCCCGGCCGGGATGAGAACCGCGGCGAACACCAGGCTGTAGGCGTTGAGCACCCACGCCAGATGGCCGGCCGTGTCATGGAAACTGCGGCTGATGGTCTCGAACGCGACGTTGACGATCGTGGTGTCGAGGAACACCACGAACGCGCCGAGGCTGCTCAGGGTCAGTACCCGCAGCGCGTGCCGTCGGGCCGCGGCGTCCTGGGCCGGCTCGCCCGCCGTCGGTGACTCCGCAGGCGCAGCTGTGGAGCCCCCGTCGGATACAGCCATGGATTCCTCGCAAGTGAGTTGTGATTTCCTACTGACGTGCCGGGACGCTAGCGTGAGTGAGTCGTGAAACGCAACCAACCAGGGGTAACGTGGGATCATGGACGTACAACCCCAGCAGGACAGGGAGCAGCCGGTGGGTGGGACCGGGACCGGGGCCGTCGCAAGGCCCCTGACCTCGGCGATGGCGGGCATGCCCGTAGGCGTGCGCCCCTGCTCGATGGCTGCCGCACTGCAGATCGTCGGTGAGCGGTGGTCGCTGCTCGCGCTGCGGGAACTGGCTTACGGCGTGCACCGTTTCGCGAAGATCGTCGGCTACACAGGCGCGCCGCGCGACATCCTCGCCGACCGGCTGCGCAAGCTCGAAGCGGCAGGTGTGATCGAGCGGCGGCAGTACAGCGAGCACCCCCCGCGCCACGAATACCACCTGACCCAGGCGGGGAAGGAGCTCTTCCCGGTCATGATCGGATTCCTGCAATGGGGCGACAAGTGGGCAGTCGACGCGCCTGCGGTCGCCTTCGGGCACGAGTGCGGTCATCCGCTGCGGGTGGACTCCGGGTGCCGGCACTGTGCTGGAGAGATCACTCCGGAGTCCCTCTCCTTGCTGCTGCGCGATGCGGGCGGGTCCGACGGCGCATGACGCGCATCGGGGAAGCTGCCGGCACTCCGCCCGGCTTGTGGTCCATGCGTGCCGAAGCCGACGCTCCGGAATGGAGAAGACGTGGATGCCAGGGCGCGGTCAGGACTGTCCTTGTGCTGCGAGGCGTCCGGATGTGAACCGGTGGACCACCGTCGCCATCCGGGCCGGTTGGGTCCTACGGTGTGACCAGGACCTTCAGCGCCTCGCGCTGGTCCATCGCCCGGTAGCCCTCGGGCACTTCCTCCTGGGAGACGGTGCGGTCGAAGACGCGACAACGACCTCGGTCTCCCGGCAGGTGACGGCCTCCGTCGCACGCGGGAGTTGCCCCGAGAGGAGTTGGCCACGCTCGCCATTATCAGCATCGACTCCTGCGCGTGCCTGGAGCGCGGCACGGAGACCCGGCCCGTCCGTGCTTGACCGGGCGGACGGCACCGACCACTTCCTCGCTGAACTGCCGGTCATCCGGGCCGCCCACCCCGTCGTCCTGCACCTGGGCCCCGCCGCGTACCGCACGCTCGCAGCCCGCGTCCCCACCCTCGCCGAAGCTACAACCGAGGCCGAACCGGAGGAGATCCGTCACTCGGGGCAGCCAAGAGCAGACCGTCGACAGCGACAGCGACAGCGACAGCGACCGTGGCCGGCCAGGCCGCCACGCCGGATTCGCCCGGCAACCGCACGGGCCCGCTTGGAGTCGTGATCACGTGGCTGGGAAATGATTGGACGGGGTGATGCACGGGCTTGTAGCTTGCAGTGGACCGCGACACCGCCCGAGGAGGTGAGACCCATGAACGCTGTATCGACGTGGGTGCTCCCCCTTCCCGTCACGGCCGGCGATTGACGTAGGTGTCGCCGGGAGCGCCTCGACAACAAGGCCCTCCCGAAAGGCAACACCTATGCGCTCTCTGCGATTCACCTCCGAGTCGTCGTCGAACGATACGGTCGAACGCCACTTCACCGTGGGCGACGTCCCCCGACTCCAGTCGTCGGCCCCCGGCGGCGATCGCGCGCCCCTCATGTTCGACGTGATCATTGCCGGGTGCGGGCCGACCGGCGCGATGCTGGCCGCCGAGCTGCGGCTGCACGATGTGCGGGTACTCGTTCTGGAGAAGGAAACCGAGCCCGTGTCGTTCGCCCGCATAGTCGGTCTGCACATTCGTAGTATCGAGCTGATGGCAATGCGCGGTCTGCTGGATCGCATTCTCGAACACGGAAGGAAGCGTCCGGCCGGCGGATTCTTCGCCGCCATCACCAAACCCGCGCCCGAGAACCTGGATTCCGCGCACGCCTATCTGCTGGGCATCCCACAGCCGGCCATCGTTCGCCTTCTCGAAGAACGTGCGATGCAACTGGGTGCGCAGGTCCGGCGCGGCTGTGCGGTGGCCGATTTCGAGCAGGACGACGAGGGTGTGACCGTCGAGCTGGCCGACGGCGAACAGCTGCGTTCGCGCTATCTCGTCGGCTGTGACGGCGGGCGCAGTACGGTGCGCAAACTGCTCGGCGTCGGCTTCCCCGGCGAGCCCTCGCAGACCGAGACGCTGATGGGCGAGATGGAAGTGAGTGTGCCACAGGAGGAGATCGCCGCCAAGGTGACCGAAATCAACGAGACCAACAAGATTTTCAGTCTCAGGCCCTTCGGCGAAGGGGTCTATCGCGTCGTAGTCCCCGTCGCGGGAGTCAGCGATCGCGCGGAACCGCTCACCCTCGAGGATTTCAGACAACAGCTGCGCACCATCGCCGGAACCGATTTCGGCGTGCACTCCCCGCGCTGGTTGTCCCGCTTCGGGGACGCCACCCGGCTGGCCGAACGTTATCGGGTCGGGCGGGTGCTGCTGGCAGGCGATGCGGCACACATCCATCCACCCACCGGGGGACAGGGCCTCAACCTGGGCGTTCAGGACGCATTCAACCTCGGCTGGAAACTGGCCGGACAGATCCGCGGCTGGGCGCCGGAAACACTGCTGGACACCTACCAGGCTGAGCGTCATCCGGTCGCCGCGGACGTGCTGGACAACACCCGTGCCCAGATGGAACTGCTGTCCACCGAACCGGGCCCGCAGGCCGTGCGCAGGCTGCTCACCGAACTGATGGACTTCGACGAGGTGAACCGCTATCTGATCGAGAAGATCACCGCGATCGGCATCCGCTACGACTTCGGCGAAGGCCCCGACCTGCTCGGCCGCCGCCTGCGCGACATCGACGTGAAACAGGGCCACCTCTACGGTCTGCTGCATCGCGGCCGCGGACTGCTGCTGGACCGCACCGAACGCCTGACCGTCAGCGGCTGGTCAGACCGGGTCGATCACCTCGCGGATCCCGCTGCGGGACTGGATGTTCCGTGTGTCCTGCTACGCCCCGACGGCCACGTCGCCTGGATCGGCGACGATCAGCAGGACCTGGACGACCACCTCTCCCGTTGGTTCGGCAAGCCCGCCGACTGATTTCGCCTCAGTAACCGAAATGGCCCGTGAGGAGGATCGAACGGCCAGTAGCGACTGACCATGGGAAAGCTGGAGGCAGCCGTGGTGCTCTGGCGCCAGGGTCGGCCCTGCTAGGAGGTTTATCCTCCAAGTGACGACCGGAAGACGGCGAAAGAGCTTCGCGGAGCTCGCCCCCTACGTGGCCCTGTCTGCCTGCGGATCGCCGCCCCCGCCGACGCTTTGAACCCCCTCATCTCCGTCCGGGGCGACCGGGTCGCTGGTGGGCCGGCTTCGACCGGGACGCCATCTGGAAGATCGTCGTGCGCGGGGGCCGAGCACCCCGCTCCCTGGTCATCAACGGTCTCACCGTCAGCTTCTACGGCTATCGCGCGGACCACGCCGAGACCTTGGCGCAGATGGGCCGCTGGGCGGGATTCTGCAGGGGGTACCAGGCCAGCTCGGGGTGGTAGTAGCGGTGGGCGAGGAGCTGTTCGAGCGTGTCCTCGGGCGTGGCGAGGACGGTGGGCTTGGCGCGGGTGAGGCCCAGGTCCTGCAGGTAGCAGTAGGCGCAGCCCTTGGGGCAGCCCTGGACGGGGTTGACGGCCAGCCAGGTGTCGTGCCGGTCGATGACGGGTTCGTAGGCAGGTTTTCGTAGACAGGTTGGGGTGCCACGGGCGCTCCCTCGGGGCCGACCGCTCGCCGTGGCCGGGCGGCCCGAGGGGAGCGGCGGATCAGGTCGTGGTGGTGCTCTGGGTGCCGGATGCGGGGTCCTGGCCGTCGCCGAGCTCGCGGGCGAGGCGGCGCAGGACGGGCCCGTACTCCGGGTGGGTCAGGGCGGAGGCGAACTGGGCGACGAGGTAGTCGGCCGGGTTGCCGGTGTCGTACCAGCGGCCCTGGATGACCTGGCCGTACACCGCGCGGCCGGCGGCGTAGGCGTTGATGGCGTCGGTCAGGTAGACCTCGCCTTCGCGGTGGTCGTACCAGCGCTTGGTCTGCTCGCGCAGTTCGTCAATGATGCCGGGGGTGATGACGTAGCCGCCGATGGCCGCGTACGAGGAGGGTGCATCGGCCGGTTTGGGTTTTTCGACCAGTCCGGTGATGCGCAGCAGCCCGTCGTCCAGGTCCTCCTTGACCACGGGTACGCCGTAGCGCTGGGAGTCGGCGGGGTCCATCGGCATCAGGGCCAGTACCGGGCAGTTGGTCGCCTCGTACGCGCGGATCAGCTGCTGGGCGCGGGGCACGTCGGCCACGAACACGTCGTCGGGCCAGAGCACCAGCATGGGCTCGTCACCGAAGTTCCTGGCGGCGTTGAGCACGGGGGTGCCGTTGCCGTACGGGCCGTGCTGGTCGAGGTAGGTGATGTGGCCCTTGCTGGCCAGCTCTGCTACCTCATCCACGGCGTCCGCGTAGGCGGTCTTGCCGTCGGCGCGCAGCTGCTCGACCAGGGCGGGGTTGGGCCGGAAGTGCTCCTGGATCAGCGCCTTGCCGCCGGAGACGACGATGGTGATGTCCGTGATGCCGGATGCCACGAGTTCGCGCACGGTGTGTTCGATCACCGGCTTGTCGCCGACTGGCAGCATTTCCTTCGGCGTGGCCTTGGTCAGGGGCAGGAGGCGGGAGCCGAGTCCGGCGGCGGGGATCACAGCCCTGCGGATCGTCGGGGGCATCAGGTCTCTCTCGGTCGAGCGGCACACCGGGCCGGCTGGCACGGCATCCCCTGACGCTACCAACGCTCCGGGCCGCCTCCGGACGGCAGCCGTTCATCGGCTCTTCTGCAGGGTTCACCGGCACAGGAAGGAGCCGGTGAACTTCGGCACCGCGAAGTAGCCGGTGGTGGCGATTGCCGCGGTGACCTGGGCGCGGACGCGATCGCGCAGTTCGCGGAAGAAGCCGTCGTCCAGGAACTCGTCGGGCTCGGAGGAGGCGCAGCAGTGGTTGTGGCCGACCTCGTAGAAGCGCATGAAGGGGTCGGGTTCGGTGAAGCGCAGCTGGTCCTGCCAGGAGACGACCTGCACGTGCTCGAAGTGGGCCCGCAGCTGGGGGGCGTTGTCCAACGAGAGCCGCCCCTTGGGGGTGGCCTTGAACAGGTCCTCAGGGGCGTTCATGTCCCTCAAGGCGGTGAAGTGCAGCTGGTACATCTCCAGGATCTGTCGGTGCGGTCGGTGGTGAGCTGGAAGATGCCGCCGGGGCGCATCACGCGGCGGACCCCGGCGAAGCAGTGGTCCAGGTCCGGCACGTAGTGGATCATGTAGTTGGCCATGACGCGGTCGAACGTGTCGTCGCCGAGGCTGGACAGGTCGTCGGCGCTGCTCTCGATCCATGTGCACGGGGTGGCGGTGCCGTGCAGCCGCTGCCGGGCGGCGTCCAGGACGGCCGGGGCGATGTCGAGTCCGGTGATCGAGCCGTCGGTGAGGTGAGGGCGCAGGCCTTCCAGGATGAAGCCGTTGCCGCATCCGAGGTCGAGCAGATCCTCGGTGCCGGTGAGGGCGAGGTTGCCAAGCATGTGCTCAAGCATCGGCGTCGGGTTGGTCCGGAATGTGTTGTGGACCCACTGCCTGACGATGAGCATGCGGCTCTCGTCGAAGAAGCGGTCCCGGCGGTCCCGGCGGAGAACTCGAAGTGCTCCCCGGGGATGATGGTCTTCGCGAGGGCGTTCAGGGCAGGGGCCTCCCACCTCGGCCACGACCACGTCTACACCCTCAGCGCCCGGAGCACCCTCGCCTATTGGTGGGGCCGGGCAGGGGGTGTGGCCGGGACCGTCACCGCGTACGCCGAGCTGCTGGACGACTGTCTGCGGGTCCTGGGCCCCAACCACCCCGACACTGCGGGGGCCGAATAATCATCCGGCCTGGTCAAGCGGTATGTCGGTACTCGCGGAGGGTTCCACCGAGTCGGTCTCGTCGGCGGACCTCCAGGTCCCCGAGCTGTGGTGGGCCGTTGACCGGTTGGGGGAGTGGGCGGAGTGGTGCGGCTTGCTTGAGGGTCCGGTGTGGTCGGTGCTCGTTGTCATGGGTCTCGAACTCACGTAGTGCGTAGAGGAGGTGGCTCTGGTTCCAGATCAAGGTACGGTCCAGGAGCTCGCGTCGGCAGGTCTGTATCCAGCGCTCCATGAGGGAGTTCATCCGGGGCATCTGGATGCCTGTGGTGATGACCTTCAGGCAGGCGTCGGCCACCAGGGCGTCGAAGGCGGTTGTGAACTTCGAGTCGCGGTCGCGGATCAGGAATCTGGCTTTGCTGCCGGCGTCCTCGAGGTCGATGAGGAGGTTACGCCCGAGCTGCACGATCCACTGCGCGGTCGGGTGGGCGGTGGCGCCCAGAACCCGGATGCGCCTTGTCGTGTGCTCGATGACGGCGAAGACGTACAGCCGCGCCCCGGCCAGGGGGCGGACCTCGAAGAGATCGCAGGCGAGCAGTGCGTCGGCCTGGCTACGCAGAAAGTCCGCCCAGGTCGTGCTCTGCCGTTCGGGCGCGGGCGGAATGCCGTGCTCCTTGAGGATCTCCCAGACGGTGGAGGCGGCGACCTGGATGCCCAGCGCCGCAGGCTCACCGTGGATCCGGCGGTATCCCCACGAGCTGTTCTCCCGGGCCAGGCGCAGCACCAGGGCGCGAATCGAGCGGACGGTCGGCGGGCGCCCGCGACGCTTCGGCGCGCAGGTCGCAGCATGGCTCCGCGTGAGCAGGTCGCGGTGCCAGCGCAAGATCGTCTCCGGGCGGACCAGCAGCAGGAGATGCCGCAGCTTCTCCCTCGGCGGGCGGCGGAGCAGGTCGGCCAGGATCTCCCGGTCGGTGTCGGTGAACGTCGGCTTGCCGGCCTGGCGTTGCTGGACCAGCAACTGGTGCCGCAGGGCGAGGATCTCGATGTCCTTGTCCCGGTCGCTCATCGGCAGCAGACGTAGCAAGGCGAAGGCGTTGGTGGCGGCGAGGTAGGCCATGCGCAGCAGCACGAGAGATCATGATGCCGTCCGCATTGGTCCGCGGGAAGACAATCAAAGGTCGGCGTGCGCGGCTCGCCGCTAGGCAATCAAGGCTGGGAGCTGGGCGGATGAATTATCGGCACCCGCAGTGTCGGGCGTCGGTGCCCGCAAGGCGGGCGGCCGTGTCCCGCGCAGCTTCTTTCGCGCGCATCAGACCGTTCACGGTGGTGTGGTCGGCGCGGGCGGACTTCTCCATGGCTCGCGCGGTCGCGGCTACGGCGTTTCGCGATGGCGGACCGAACCGTGCGAAGTCGAGGTACCCGGCGGGCGTGTCGAAGTGGGCTGCGCATGACGTGAGCACAGGGGCTCGTCCTTCCGGGACGGTGCGCATCGAGCAGCGCGGGTGGGGCGGTGTGATGGCGTGTGCGCCAGGTGAGAACTGCCACGTGTTGGATGGCACGGCATCCCACCGTCCATCCTGCGGGCGTGTCCCCACCCGCTCGCACAGTACGTGGCGCCGCACCGCGAGGACTGCGCCGGGGTACCGGCCCCGCACCAGAACGTCTCCCGGGCGTGGGCTCGCCGGAACAGGTCTGCCTGCTCGGCCTGCATCGGCAGCAGGGCGGCCATCTCCGACTCCGCGCTGCCCGTCACCGCGGTCTGCACCAGGCGCTGGTCTCGGGGCACGCCACCTCCCGCATAGTCGTCCTGGTCCTCCGGCGCCCGCCACCGGGAGCGGTTCGAAAGAGAGCGTTCGTCCCGCTTCCCCTCCGCACCGATGGCGGCGGGGGCGCCGGCGCAAGCTGGTGTACGCCGACGAGAGAGTGCCGGGTCCGGGTGAGGGCGCAGCAAGGTTCCCGCACCCGCTTCTCATGACTGCGCTTTGACGACCGGCAGTGAGGGGGTGATTACCCTCCTCACTGCATGCGTGCTAGGCGAGCAGTCCGGTCCTGAGGGGGATGCGGGCTGGGCGCCGGGGGCCACGGCGACTCCCCGGTACTGGACCGTCGGGATCAGGCGACGGTCCAGTCGCGCAGCTGGCGGGCGATCCGGGCGACGCCCAGCGCTCCGGAGGCCGCGTCGCGCACGAGCGCAACGGCCGCCTTGGGCGGGTAGGCCAGTTCGCGCGCGTTGAGGATCAAATAGGCCTCGGTCGCGTGCCAGGCGAAGGCTTCGTTGGAGTGCTCCAGGCACGGCAGTTTCGCCAGGGTCTGCAGAAGGGCTGCGGCTTTGAGGTGCAGTGATCCGTAGACGTCGTGCTCCATCGCCCTGGCATTGACGCGGGCGGCAGCGGCGTAGAGCGGCCCGTAGTCGTCGACCTGCGGATCGCGGTCGAGCAGCTCGGCGGCGTGCAGCAGAAAGGTGACGTCGAGCGGGAGGGGTTCCGGCTGGGTCACGCGGCGTGGCCTCGCTCCTGGTGCTCGAGTTCCCGTCGCGCCTCCTGTTCGGCTGCCTGATGTTCGGTGCTGGGGTCCAGGCTGCTGGGCTCGGCCGCGAAAGCCGCGCTGCTACGGGCCATGGATGTCTTGAAGCCTTCCAAGAAGCGCTGCTCCACGGCGGTCGCACGGTCGTAGGCCGCCGAGAGGATGTACTCCTGCATGCTGACCCCCGCTTGTTTCGCGGCTGCCGCGATAGCGGCCCGCTGGGCAGGGTCAGGAAAGCGCAGACTCATCGCTTTAGGATCCGACATGGTATCTACGGTATCAGTGATACCGTCTGTGCGTCTCGAGGAGCACCACAATCGTCGCGGCCATCCCCGGGAACCCTGTAGCCACCTGCCGCCGAGCATGAAGCCCCCGCCCTGGGCGCGGCCGGGGGCTTCATGCGGACTGGGATCTACCGGTACCAGTACTTGACGCCCCGGTGGTGCGAGCAGATGCCGCAGGCGTGGGCGCTGTAGGACCAGGTGCCGTCCTTGCACGTCGCCGCTGCTGCATCGGTCGCCACCGCGACCGGGACGACGAGCGCGGCCGCCAGTACGGCTGCCGCGACTGCGCTGCGGAATGTGGTCAGCATCAGAGCTTTCCCCTCCTGTGGATTCGGAGAGGCGATCACGGACCTGGGTGTCGGGAAGAGGCGGCCGGCCGGGTGAGCGGTCGCCTGGCTGTGACGGTCGTGTCCGCACGTTCGAGTCGTGCGTACACACGCGCGACCCACACGGATGGCGATCAGGCGCTGTGCTCGGGCTTCGGCGTCCGGGACATGAGCGCGGCGGCCGCGTCCGGGACGCTGGTCGTGCCGTCGATCACCGCGGCGACGACCTCGGTTCGAAGACCAGGCTCCAGTGCTTGCGCACGAGCCGCCGCTCACGTCTGATGCCGGTGACCGCGACGGCTTGGTGGATGCGGCCTTGGGACTGGTGGGCTCGCATGTTGTGGTGTCGCGTATTCACGAGCCGCTGGACGCACCGGACACGGTAAGTAAGTGATCGCTTGGGCATCGTGGCGCATCGCCGCAGCCACCCTGGGACGACATGCGGCGCCCCGACGCCGGCGTGGAGGACCTGCTGGACGCCGCGCTCACACGTGTCTCCGCTCACGTTAAGGTTCCACGCGCGCTGCCCTTGTTGTGAAGCTCCGCCGATGCCCCAGACGATCCAGCGGCGTGTAGCTGGCGTATGGGGCTGGCGACCATGTTCCTCGACGCAGCCGGTGCTCAGCCTGGTTCCCGGTGTGTGGGAGATCTCCAGGGAGCGAGGGCACGCAGGATGGGGGTCAGGAGTTTCCGCGTCCAGGTGATCCGCTTGATGTCTGCGCCTTCGAGTGGGTCGTCGAGTGCCGTGGCGACGCGAGCCAGTATCCGGGAGCCGCCGGTCAGCAGCCCGAGGCTGGGGCGCAGGGCCAGGACGGAGGCCGCCTGCCGCGTCACGCCGGGCCACTGCACTTGGTGGGTGAGGAGTGCTCCGAGTCTGATCGCGGCCGTGACGGCGGCACGGTTCGCAGGCAGGTGCTGCCGCAGCAGTTCCACCAGAGGCCGGGCGATCTCGCTCTCCGCGTCGGCGATGCCGAACTGGATGGTGAAGGCCCGGGCGAAGTCGTCAACGGCGTCTTCGTACCGCCCGGCGTACAGACGGACCGCGCCGCGGCCGCCGAAAGGCCACGGCCACAGCTGAGCGTCAGAAAGGGCCCGGTCGAAGTCCCGTTCCGCTTCCGCGAGCCGCCCCGCCTCCCACAACAGCCATCCGCGCATCGCGAAGGAGAGCGTGTACCCGTCATCGACGGAGATCGCGCGATCGAGGTCGGCCAGGGCTTCGGTCTCGCGGCCGAGTCCGTGCAGGGCCCAGGCCCGGAGTGTGTGGGGCCAGGCACGGTCCCGTGGCCCGTGTTCGTACGGGGCGGCCAGGGCCCGGTCCACCTCCCGGAGTGCCTCTGCGTGCCGGCCGAGGTCAAGAAGCAGGCCCGCGAAGTAGGCACGGTGCCAGTGCGAATCGGAGTCCAGGTCGGCCGCCCGCGCCATGTCGTGGAGCGCTTCGTCCCACCGCTCCAGGCCGCTCAGGCACCGGGACCGCTCTGCGTGGGCCCAGGTGTACTCGGGGTCGATGGCGAGCGCCCGATCCAGATCTGCTAAAGCGTCCTCGTAGCGTCCCTCGATGCGGTAAACCTCGGCGCGGCTGGCGCGTGCCCACTCCTGCTCGGGCTCGAGTTCGAGGGCATGGTCGAAGTCGGCGAGCGCCGCGGCGAGGTGCCCGGCCGACAGGTTGATGTGCCCCCGCACCACGTGCGTCCAGGCATCGGGCCGGACGCGGATCGCCTCGTCCATGTCAGCGAGTGCGTCCGCTGCGTTTCCCATCTCCTCATGGGTGAAGGCGCGCTCCACCAGGGCGTCGTCGTGCCGCGGCTCCAGGGCCAAGGCCGCGGTCAGGTCGGCGAGCGCTGCCTCGTTCCGCTCGGCACGCCGATGCAGTCGCCCGCGCACGACTCGGGCGTGCAGCTGCCCCGCGGTGTCCATGCCGGAGTGGGCGAGCAACGCGTCGAGAATTGCCAGGACGGCTGCAGTGTCATCCCGGGAGGCGCCGGTCAGTCGTCCTCCCCAGGCCTGCAGGCCGTCGTCCGCGGTGTCCGTCCCGGCCTGGGCGAGCAGTTGTGTCCAGCGCCGGGCCGTAGCGCTCCCGTGCTCGCAGGCGTGAACGGTCTCGCTGAGCGCGTCCGGTAGTGCGCGGCGCGGGTCGGCGCACAGGCGGTGGTACGTCTCGTTGTACCGGTGTTCGCGCCAGGCCGCGTCGCCCCAGCGTTCCGCGCTCGGCAGGCTCTCCTCCCGCTTCGTCCGCCAGGTACGGAAGGTCTCCGCGAGCAGCTCGTGCGCGGCGCGCCAGCGGGTCGGGGACTGCAGGCGCTGCAATCGCAGCATGGGAGCGCGTACGACGTCGTGGTAGCGGCAGCGCCCGGCCTGGTCGGTGACGAAGGCGAGCCGACGCACCCACCCGTACTGCTCGGCGGCCTCCGGCGGGGCGACGGCACGGTAGACGTCCTCGTCGAACTGAAGAGGAAGGGCCAGGGCCAGGGCGGCTGCCCGCCGCGCCGGGTCCGTCTCCCATTTCAGGAACCGTTCCACCGCCGTCCCCGAGGGGTCGCGCACGGTACGGTCGGAGTCGGGCCGGGCCTGCGCCAGCGTGTGCACCAATACGGGGAGTCGGCCGGACAGGCGCAGTACGACCTCGACGATCCGCTCGTTGGTGACGCCCCGCAGCGCCAGCAGCGAGCGCGCCTCCTCCTCGGTGAACACCTCCAGCGGCACCTCCGTGATCAGGTCGAGCCAGTCGCTCCAGCTCTGGTTGGCCAGTCGGCCCTGTCCGGACACCACGATCTGGACATTCGCCGGCAGGGCGCCGTGGATGTCGCCGAACGCTATGTCGCGCAGCCACTCATCCAGCACCGGGCCGGTCCGCTCGTACACGTCGAAGAACAACACCATCCGTGGCCGCCGCCGCGCCGCCTCCGCCAGGTCCTCCAGGAACACCGGGGTCAGGGCGCGCACCGGGTCCATGACGAGCCGTACGTCGTCGTGGGATCGCAGCCGTGCGCCCAGCGCGGCCCGCAGCCGCTCCGCGCCCTGGACGACTTGTTGTGGATCGACGGCGCCGGCGAACGCCCCGACGACCGGGACCATCCCAAGGCCGACCAAACCCACCTGCGCGGCGACCGATGCCGGGAGTGAGCCCGCGGGCGGCTGCGCGGCGCCGACGCCCTCCGCGGCCGTTTGAGGGTCCCGACCCGACTGCGCCTCGTGTTCGCGCTGGCGGAACGTCGCCAGCAGCTTGTCGAAGCGACGCAGCTCCAGGCCCTGAAGGCCGAGCCGGGCGCCAGTCTCCGCCATCGCCTCCGGGGCGCTGTGCACACCGTCGTCGAGATACACCGTGGCCGCGCCCTGTTCACGGGCGACCGCCTCCCACTGCCGCAACAGCGAGGTCTTGCCCACGCCGGCGTTGCCCCGGACATGGAAGAAGAACTGGTAGTCGTCGCCTAACGGATCCCGGGCGAGGTTCTCCCGGAACGCGCTCATCTCGCCGCGTCGGCCAACGAAACCGCTCCGGCGGCGGCGCCGGATCAACTCCTGCCGTGACGGCCGCTGTTCTGGCATCCCGTACCCCCGGCCGCCAGTATGGCAAGGGTGCCCCGCGGTTGGGGCGCGGGTGACGATGCCTCAGTGGTTAGTGCTTCTTCCTGCCCTCAATTCGTCGGCGATCCACCTCGCCCACTCCTCGATCCGTTCGAAGTCCCGGAAGTCACCGATCTTTCCGTTTCCCGAGGCGCTGACGGCCGCCCCGGCTCCTGCTGCCTCGTACGGCAACGAAGGCACCGCTCCCGCCGACGACGCGGGCGTGTCGGTGCTGCCGGTACGGCGGTTGCACCGGAGCAGGGAACATCGCCGGGGTTTCTGCTGTACACCTGGCGGTGTGAAGCTAACTGACCTCGGCCTGTTGATGGCGCGCCGTGAGGACGGTGGCCTCAGCTTTGATCGTTTCCGCGTTGATCCTTCGCTGGCCTCGCTTGAGTGGCCAGATGACGTCCTCGAACAGTTCCTCTTCGATCACGGTGACAACGGCGCTTTCATGCGAGATTACGGAAGCGTCGACCTTAATGAGGTCGCATGGCAGCTTGAGACGATCCCGACCGAAGTTTTCAGCGAGATGCCGACCGGAGCGTCCGATGTCGGCTGTATCGAGTACTTCGCCAAGAACCACTGGTTCCTGGCGAAAGCGGCGATGTGCGGCATGGTGTTTGGGATCCCGTCTCTGGGTCGTGGCGATATCGTCTGGACGGGCTGCACGGGGGCGCAATAGGGCTTCCGTGTCACGGAAGAGTGCTTGGAAAATCCCTGGTGAGAGCGCTGATACGAGGCGTTGTGCTGCTGCCCGCCGGCCATGGAGACAGCGGCCATGCCGTCTGCCCGCGGTGACGGGTGTGTTCATCGGTGACCATCTGATTGAGAGATAGGTTCGGCAGGTTGTTGCAGGTCAACAGCATGATCAGGCGCCATGAGGCCTGAACGCGTGAGCGGCTGCCGACCCGAGAGCCGAGGGACGGCACCTTGCAGGTTCTTGGGCCCCGACGCATCTCAGAGGCCGAGGCCGAGTTCTTCGCGCGCTACACGGCGGACTGACCTTCGTCCTGCGCTCCGAGGGCGGGCGTTTCCTCAGCACACCTCGTGGTCTGAAATTTGGCCCGTTCGTCAGTGTCGGTCGCTCACCGTGGCCCGGACGGCGGACGGGCCGGTGAAGTCCTTGGCGAGGGCGTCCATGAGGACCTCGTCGCAGACCTCGCCGAGCCAGTACCCGGCCTCACGCAACGCCCCGACCGTGTGGAAGCCGGCGTTCTCGCACGCACGGATGCCCGCACTGTTCGGGGCGAGGACCTTGAGCCACACCATCCGCAGGTTGGTGATGTGGAAGGCATGGTCGAGAGTGAGCTGGGTTGCTGCGGTGCCGAGGCCGCGGGCTTCCGGTGCAAGCATGATCACGTACTCGGCAGTGCGTACGGAGTGGTCCGGCAGGAGCGTCGCGACGCCGGCGGGTTTCGGGGTGGCGTTGCTCAGGTCGTAGATGGTGAAGCGGATGTTCTCGCCGCGCAGTTGGTGGGTAATGCCCTCGGTACGGGCTTCGAGGGACTCGGGACTCCGGCGGCCGCAGCCCGCGAAGAGGCTGCCTCCTTGGGCAGTCGGTTTCGTTCATGGTCTGGGTTGGGTGTGGCTCTTCTTTTGGAGTGACGGAGACCCATAGCCACAAGAGGCATTCTTGACCTCGAAACTCGCCCAAGTCGCGTGGCCTGCGAAGCCGAGGTCCGAGCGGGACATCGGGATCTCCGTCACTCCAGAGGAGCCGCACCCGTTGCCGTTGTACGTGCGGGTAATGGCCCGGAGATGCCGAAGGCGCTCCTCGTAACTGTTCAGGACGGAGTGGGGCCACGAT
Organism: Streptomyces sp. NPDC107454; assembly: GCF_055582885.1. Classification (NCBI taxonomy): domain Bacteria; kingdom Bacillati; phylum Actinomycetota; class Actinomycetes; order Kitasatosporales; family Streptomycetaceae; genus Streptomyces; species Streptomyces sp. NPDC107454. Next base: position 168,271 of record NZ_JBVJPA010000018.1, read on the forward strand.
CGGGCTGGGTGCGGCTGTCGGTCCTGAGCTCTGATCCTTCCAGGTATGGGGCAATGAGGGTTTCGAGGAGGTCGAGGACAGCGTCGGTGGGGTAGTCGTCGCCGACGAGGGCGTGGTGCATTTCGATCCCGTCGACAGCTGCATAGACGAGTTCGGCAAGGGGGAGGGGTGGGAGGGGATCGGGCTGGGCGGCGATGGCTTCGCTGAACGCGGTGACCGTCCAGGTGAGAAGCCGACCGAGACGCACACGCAGTGCGGGGTCGCGTAGTGCGAGCGTGGCGATCTCGAAGTACGCCTGGGTTGCGGTGCGGTCTTCGTACATGTGGCGCACGCCCTGGAGGTACGCGCGGAAGCGTGAGGCGGGGTCGTCCAGGGTGCTGGCGCGCTGGGCAAAGTCGGCGGTTGGATCCGCGTAGAGGCGGTCCATGAGGGCTTCGATCAGTCCGGCACGGGTGCCGAAGTGGTAGGAGACGGTCGTGACGTCGACGTGTGCGTGGCGGGCCACGGCGACAAGGGTGAGGCCCTTGGTTCCTTCGCGCAGCAGGACGTACTGGGCGGCATCGAGGATGGCTGCTGAGGTGGGCTGATCGTCGGAGGGCCGGTGGCCGAGGGGCGTGCCCTGGCCTGAGGGTCGGCGCACAATCTCGGTGGGGCGGCCCCGGCGCCGACGGCCTGGTTCTTCGCTCATGATCGCCTCTCGATTTTTTCCCATGGCGTCATGACGCGTTCACAGTAACGTCCCCGCCACGCCAAAAACTCCCTTGAAGGAGGTGCCGTGCACCGTCCGTCGATAGACACTATTCCGGCCATTGCCTGGGGTGTAGCCCCTGCGGCCGTTGTTGTCGCACCGCAGCTCACCGCCCATGTCGCATCCGATGCCGAGATCAGCAGGTATCTGGCGTGTCCCTCTTCCAGCGGCGCTCGGGGTCGGCGTTGAGCGCCCTGGGTGTAGCGCCCCGTGTCGGGGTGCTGCCGCGGCGTGTGCGCTGGGGGTATGGCGGAGGTGAGTGGGCCAACGCGGTCATGTGGAGCGCGTTCTCGGGCCTGTACCTGTACTTCTTCACCGATGTCGTTCACGGCCGCCCCGCGTGGGGCGGTTTGATCATGACCCTGGGGTCGCTGTGGAACACGGTGCTCCAGCCGTACGTCGGGCTGCGATCTGACCGGCTGCGCGGCGCTCGGGGCCGGCGCAGGCCGTTCCTGATCGCCTCGGCTCTTCCGTTCGCCGTCACCTCATGGCTGCTGTTCACCGACTTCGGGCTGACCGGAGTGACAGCGGACGTCTACCAGCTGATGGTGGTGATGGCATGGTTCACGAGCCTGACCGTCTTCTACGTCCCCTACGGCGCGATGGGCGCGGAACTGACCACCGACAGCAGGCAACGCACCGCGCTGACGACGGTGCGAACGGCGTTCTCACAGATCGGCGCACTGGTGGGGGCCGTGCTTCCGCTGACGCTGCACGACTGGCTCCAGGATCTGCTCGGGGGCAGTGAGACCGCGGGCTGGTCCGCGGCCGCCGCGGTGGTCTCGCTCGCGGCGACGGCCGGCATCGTGATCACCTGGCACACCTCACGCGGCTTCGAGCGGGCGGAGGCAGAGGAGACGACCGCAACCTGGCGGGACACCCTCGGGCTGCTGCGCTCGCGGTCAGTACGGCTGCAGATGGGGATGACCGCCTTCGGATGGGCGCCACTGAGCGTGGTGGCCACGGTCGCGATTTACTTCGCCGTCCACGTCATGGGGTTCGAGAAAAGCACTGCGGGACTGGTGATGCTCGTCTGGTTCGTCTCCGGGCTTGCCTGGCTTCCGCTGGTCTCCCATTTGACCGGCAAGCTGGGCAAGAAGCACACCTTCGCTCTGTTCACCCTGGCCTGGACCGTTTTCCAGTTCCTTTTCCTCCTGGTGGAACACGGCGATCTGGTGCTGTATTGGGTGCTGCTCCTGCTGAGCTCCTCGGGCAGCATGGCTGTCGCCGTCACCGGATGGTCGATGCTGGCCGACCTGACCGATGCGGAGCAGCTTCGTACCGGGACACGCCGCGAAGGCGCGATCTACGGTCTGGGTGCGTTCGCGCAGACCGGTCTGGGCGCCATCGCCGTGCTCGTGGTCGGCCTGGTGCTCTCGGCCGTCGGCTACGACGGCGACGGAGAACCGAGCCCGGACGCGGTCTTCACCATCCGAGTGCTGATGTCCATCGGCGCGGCCGTGTGGATGGTACCGGCCCTGTTCTTCTGCCTGCGCTACCCGCTGTCGACGCAGCGTCACCAGGCCATCCGCGACTGCCTGGAGACGGGCGACGGCGACCGTGAGGCCCTCATCCGCGGCCTGTGACCTGGGACAGCTTCGGCGGCCGCCCCCTTCGCATCTTCTGGAGAACCGATGACTTTGCCCATTGTCCGCACCGATGCCGAGCCCGTTCCCGAAACGGCTGCCCAGCACCTGGTCGCGATGCGCGACCACGTCGAGCTCGCCACAGACGTGTACCTACCCCCGGGACCCGGGCCCTTCCCGACCGCGCTGACGCGGCTGCCGTACGACAAGAACAGCCGGTACGTCTTCATGGGCGCCATCGCCGCCTACTGGAACGAGCGCGGCTACGCCGTTGTCGTCCAGGACGTCCGTGGCAAGTTCCGCTCCGGCGGCGAGACCCGGCCCTTCGTCCACGAGCCGGCCGACGGCTACGACACCATCCAGTGGATAACCGAGCAACCCTGGTCGGACGGCCGGGTCGGGATGTTCGGCGACTCCTACTACGGCGCCACTCAGTGGGCCGCGGTCTCCTCCCGGCACCCCGCCTTGAAGGCAATCGCCCCACGGGTGACCGGAGCCGACGGCATCCGCCCCGACGCGTGGGTAACGCTGGGTGCGATGCCGCTGTTCGGTCTCCTGTACTACCTGGGGTTCTGGAGCGACCGTCACACGTACGAGTTCGAACCGGATCTCGCCCGCCGGCCGCTGGTGGACGCGCTGGAGGAGGTCGTTGAGGCGATCGGCACGCGGATGACGATGTGGGAGACCACGTTCCCCGAGGTCAAGCAGGTCGACGCCTACCCCTTCGGTCACCCCTTCGACGGGCCGCCTCTTCCGGTGCTGCACCAGGTCGGCTGGTACGACAACTGCCTGCCGTTCAGCATCGGCGATTACGTGGAGCTCGCGGGCCGCGCGGACTGGGCCGCTCTGCAGTACCTCGACGCGGACTCCGTCGACCATGAGAATCATCATCTGGACGACTGGCCGATCACCGAGGACATGGACCACGCCGTCAGCGATGAGGCTCTGTCTGCGATGCTGCCCCGCTACCTGGACTCGCTGATCGCGTTCTTCGATGTCTACGTGAAGCAGGTCGCGGCTCCCGAGGTTCTGCCGCGGGTGCGGTGGCACCAGGGCAACCTCGGCTACCGCACCGCCGCTTCTTGGCCGCCGCCCGGCACGCGCACCCTCGATCTGCACCTTGGCGCAGCCGACACCGCCGGAACAAACGAGGCCGGCGGCGCGCTGACGGCCGAGCCGCCTGCCGGGGCCTCGGCCGGAACGTGGACGCATGATCCGCAGGATCTGGTCCCCAGCGTGGTGTCGGAGTCGTTCGGCCAGCTCGTCCACAGCGCCGACGAGACTGGCGTGCTCGGCCGGCCGGACGTGCTCACGTTCACCACCGAGCCCGCCCTCCAGCCGCTCGACCTCGCCGGACCGATCACCGCGACGCTGACAGTGGGCACCGACGGCCCGAGCGCTCACATCTTCCTGAAGGTGTGCGACGTCGCCCCGGACGGCACCTCCCGCATGATCGTTCGTGGCCAGGGCCTGATCGAGGGTGGCGACACCACGACGGTCTCCGTCTCTCTCACTCACACCGGCTACCGCCTCCTGCCCGGTCACAGCCTGCGCCTGCACGTCGCTTCCAGTGACTTCCCCCTTTTCGTCCCGCACCCGGGCACCAACGAGAACCCGTGGCTCGCCACGGGCGGGCAGAGCACCGTGCAGACCCTCCGTACCGGTGCGGGTACCTCCTGCCTCACTCTCACGGTCGTCGAGGACCTCAGCTAGACGCCGCTGCGGGGTTCTCGCCTCCGGGAACCCCGCCCCAAGGTGTCTGCCGTCCGGACCGCCTGCTTCAGCAAGACCGGCCCTGCCCTTCGGCCTGCAGATCAGCTCCCGCAACCACGACGACTTCTCTCATGGGCCTCGCCCACGCCTGGGAACAGCAGACCGGCTTCGTCCACAAACCACTGCCCTACTGCGAGCGCTCGACCTGCGGCTCCCTGCCCAAGACCTGTCCCTGCTCGATTCCACGAAAGGCAGCATCGTATGAGACGTCTCGTCCTCTCCCTCCTACTCGCAGCCATGACCATCACACCGGCCATCACACCGGCCATCACACCGGCCAGCGCGGCGGCCAGCGCGCCGACGGTCCGGACGGCGGAAGGCCCGGTGCGGGGCCAGCAGCTGACCGACCTGGAGGCGTACCGCTCGATCCCGTACGCAGCGCCGCCCACCGGCGACCGTCGCTTCCTGCCGCCGGTCCCGCACCGGGCATGGAAGCAGACCCGCGACGCCAGGCAGCCAGGCCCCGCGTGCATGCAGACCGACGAGTACGACCCCACCGAGAACAACTCGGACGTGCGGTCGGAGGACTGCCTCAGCCTGAATGTGTGGACACCGAAATCCGGTTCGGGCACGCGGCCAGTGCTGGTGTTCATCCACGGCGGCGCGTTCGGCTGGGGCAGCGCCCGCAACACCTTCCTGGACGGCTCGGCGCTGGCCAGGCGGGGCGACGCCGTGGTCGTCACCATCCAGTACCGGCTGGGCGCCTTCGGCTTCACCGAACTCTCCAACCTCGACAAGCGCTTCGCGGGCGGCGGCAACGCGGGACTGCTGGACCAGATCGAGGCGCTGCGCTGGGTCAAGCGCAACATCGGCGCATTCGGCGGCGACGCGGGCAACGTCACCATCTCCGGAGAATCGGCGGGCGGGGAGTCGGTGCGCATCCTGCTCGGCACCCCCGCCGCCCGTGGACTGTTCCACAAGGCGATCATCCAGAGCGGCATCAACAACCTCATGGATTCCACGCCGTCGAACGCGAAGCACATGACCCGCAAGCTGATGAAGGCCGTGAACGCCACCACGATCACGGACCTCCAGCGGGTCGACGCCCGGACGCTGGCCGAGAAGGGAGAGGCGGCGGGCGTCTTCTCCTACCCACACGTGGATGGCTACGCCTACCCGACGGCGCCGAACAGCATGGCTCCCGTGCCGTTGATGATCGGAACCAACCTGGACGAGATGCGCTACTGGACCGCGATGTGCGCAGCGCCCGGCGACAAGTCGGTCACCACCCCAGCCCTGATCAAGAACGTCTTCGGCGACAACAACACGCTGCGCGACTACTTCGGTGACCGCGCTGATGACGTCGTAGCCTCCTACCAGCGCGACTACCCGAGCCAGGAAGAGGCGGTCACCACCTTCCTGGGCGACGGCGACTTCCGTGCCTCCTCCATCCGGCTCGCCGAACAGCAGGCACGCCAGGCCCCCACCTACATGTACCTGTTCGGCTACCGCTCGCCGGTCAAGGGCAGGACCGGCAAGCCGTACGGCGCGGCGCACTCGATGGAGCTGCCGTTCGTCTTCGGCACTCTCGACAAGCCGGAAGTCCGTGCGGTGACTGGCCCGAACGCACCCCAGGACCTGGCCGACCACACCATGGACGCGTGGCTGGCCTTCGCCAGGTCGGGCAACCCGACTACAGCGCAGCTGTCCTGGCCGAGCTACAACGCCCTCACTCGCTCCACGATGCTGCTCGACCACACCAGTCAGGTCGTCAACGACCCCTACGCCGAGCAGCGCAAGGCTTGGAAGCGGGTGCCGTTCACACAGTTCCCCTACCCCCTGCCCTTCGCCGCCTAGACCACGGGGCCCCGCCCTTCCACGCCGATCCTCAGCCGCGACGCCATCGCCGAGCGCGCCCTGTAGATCATCGACGCCGAGCCAGTGGCGGACCTGTCCACCCGCAGGCTCGCCACTGGCTCGGCGACAGCAGTCCCTCGCTGTACCTCCACTTCGCCCGCAAGGACGAGATCCTCGACGCGATCGTGGAGCAGATCAACAACGAGATCCGTGTCAAGGAACGGTCGCTCGACCGGGCGAGCGCGCTCACCGGCTACGCCCACCAGCTGCGCGCCCCGCCGGCCGACAGCCGGGCGTCTCTCGCGCTTCAGTGATCACCCCGGCAGTCGTCGCCGACATCGCAGGGGCCCGGCCTGGCCCCTGCGAGCGCTCCGGGGCGCAACAGACGATTGAGATTGCGGGCGGCTCGGGTGAGGCGGTCGGAGGTCCAGGCCGTGGGATTTTCCAGGGTGCTGAGCATGGCGCCACGGGAGAGGAGGTAGATGAGGTCGGCGGCAGCCCAGGGTTCGGGGATACCGGCGGCTTCGGCGGCTTCACCGAGTTCCCGATGCCACCCGTCGAGCGACTGGTGGACGAAGGCCAGGTCCTCCGGATTGGTCTGGGGCTCGGTAAGCATATGCAGCAGGAGCGCGGCGAGGACTTCGTCCTCCTCGCTCGACCAGTCCGCCGCCCACTGGGACATGAGCTCGATCCGCTTGTCCGCAGTCAGCTTTTTCAGGCGACTCTCCTTGGCCGCCCACCGGTGCTCCACAGTGGCGAAGGTGAGAATCAGCAGTTCCCGCCGGTTGCGGACGTAGTGGGTGACCAGACTCGTCGAGCCGCCCATGGCATCGGCCACGGCCCGGATCGTGAGCCGGGCCGCCCCCCGCTCACGTACCACTCGTAGGGCAGCCTCGCCGATCTCACGCCTGCGCTCTGCACTCTCCACCTCGGCTGGCATATCGCTCCGTCTCCTCCACTTCCGCTCATGCGGGTCTCGCCCGACCTCATATCTTATCGTTTGCAACAAGGTTGTATATTAACGTTTGAAACAGTGTTGTAACTAACGGAGGTCGCCATGCACAGACTGCTGACGCTTATCGCTGCCCCCTTGATGACCCTCGCCTTCACCGCCCCCGCAGGTTGCGCCACGGGAGATTCGTCACCTGTGGTGACGACAACGGGTGGCCAGGTCCGGGGGACGTCCCGCGATGGTGTGCAGGCTTTCAAAGGCGTGCCGTACGCCGCGCCTCCGACCGGGGAGCGCCGGTTCAAGCCCCCGCAGGCGGTCGAGCCGTGGTCGGGCGTGCGGGACGCGACGAGGTTCGGCGCGGCGTGCGTGCAGCCGCACGCCAAGATCGTTCCTGACGGAACGAAGCTGTCGGAAGACTGCCTGACCGCCAACGTCTGGTCACCCGGTGCGACTACCGCGTCGGGCGGCCGTGACGGCGCCAAGAAGCCGGTGATGGTGTTCATCCACGGCGGCGGATTTATGGAGGGCACCGCCGCCGAGTCGATCTACGACGGTGCGAACCTGGCCCGCAAGGGAGTCGTGGTCGTCACGCTGCAGTACCGGTTCGGGCCGTTCGGCTATCTGGACCTGTCCTCCGAGGGGGACGAGTATGCGACCAGCGCCAACAACGGCCTGCTCGATCAGATCGCCGGGCTGCGCTGGGTGCGCGACAACATCGCCGGCTTCGGAGGCGACCCCGGCAACGTCACGCTCTTCGGAGAGTCGGCCGGCTCCATCTCCATTTTTTCGATCATAGGCAGCCCGCAGGCCGACGGTCTCTACCACCGGGCGATCCTTCAAAGTGGGGCTGCGGCCAACGTTTCCGACCGGAAGCAGGCCAGCAGGATCTCCCAGGCATACCTCGAGCTCGCCGGCGCGTCGACCGCCGCCGACCTGCGGAAGCTGAGCGCCGAGAAACTGCAGCAGGTGACGAACGATCTCTACGACAGCGACTTCTCCGACACCGCGTTCGGGCCCGTCGTCGACGGTGACGTCCTACCGGTGCACCCCCTCAAGCGCCTGGAGTCAGCAGACGGGCCGAAGGTGCCGGTCGTGATCACGACCACCCGGGACGAGGCCCGCTACTGGATCGAGGAGGTTCCCGAGATCGAGAGCATGCCGGAGAGGCTCTACCGGCCCTGGCTGGCCAACCTCGTCGGCGATGACCACGTGGACGCGGCCATCGCCGCCTATCGCGAGAACCGTCCCGACCTCACCGAGGCCCAGGTGGGCATGGCTCTCATCGGCGACGTAGCGTTCCGTGCCCCCTCCATTCGAACCGCAGAGGTCCTGGCGCGCCGCGGGGTCCCGGTGTGGATGGGCCTGTTCACCGCGACCTCACCCAAGGACGGAGGCAAGTACGGCTCGCCCCACGCCATCGACCTTGGCTTCGTCTTCGGCAACTTCTCCGCCGATCCCGACTTCTATGGCAGCGGCACCTGGCGCGACCGTCTCTCCAGCGAGGTCCAGGACCTGTGGACCACGTTCGCGAAGACGGGGAACCCGGGCCGCGCGGACTGGAAGGAGTACAACCTCGCCGACCGCCCGACCCTGATGATCGACAAGAAGACCACCGTCGAGAACGACCCGCTCGGCAACGAACGCAAGGTTTTCGACGCCCTGCCCTACGACGGCACCAAGCCGACCTTGCAGGACCTCGCCCCGCTGACCTATCCCGGGACCCCTCGGTACGACCCGCGCGTCCTCGCCGCTCTCATCGGCGCCCGTTGGACCGGCGCGGTCATTGCGGCATTCGTCGCGCTCCTGACCGGCACGACCTTCGGTGTCCGTTACCTCCTTCGGCGACGACGCGTCTCACGCGCGGCAGCGGACGCCGCGTGAACGTGCGCCGACACGTGAACGTCTGTCGCGGAGGAGATCGAGGAGGTCAAGGAGCACGAGCGGGCCCTGCACGCACAGACCGTCCTGGCCCGCGAACGTACCCAGCTCGCCCGCAAGATGCACGACGTCGTCTCCCACCAGGTCAGCCTGATCGCCGTCCAGGCCGGTGTCCTGCAGGTCGCATCCCCGGCGGCGGCTTCCAGGTCCGCCTGCGCCTCCCCGTACACCCCGGCTGACCTTGTCGACAGCCTGAAGCTCGAAGCGGATCCTCAATGATGGTCTCTGTTCTGATCGTGATCACAACCGTGGTGGCCGCGTGGTCACTCGTCGCCCGGCGGCTGGAGCCGTGGCACGTACGGGCCCCGATGGTCCTGGTGCTTGCGGGGGTACTCACCGGACTGTTCACCCACCACGAGCTCGCGGCCACCCTCAACTCCGAGGTCGCCCAGCACGTGGCCGAGGTCATTCTGGCGGTCCTGCTGTTCGTCGACGCCACCGAGCTGCCGGGCGGACGGCTGTTCGGCAACGATCCGGGGTCGGTGGCGCGGACCCTGTTGGTGGCCTTGCCGCTGAGCCTGGGCCTGATGGTCCTTCTGGGCTGGTTGCTGCTGCCCGCCTTGCCGTTGGCGTTGCTGCTGCTCATCGCGTGCATCATCGTTCCGACGGACTTCGCCCCCGCCGAGACCTTGGTGCGCGACCGGCGGATCCCGGCTCGGGTGCGCAACGTGCTCAACATCGAGAGCGGTTACAACGACGGGATCGTGTCGCCCGTCTTCCTGTTTGCGTTGATCCTGGTCGGCACGGACTCCACCACCCGCACTCCCGCGGAGGCGCTGGGCACGATTGTGCCGGCCGCGGCGAAGGCTATCGCCGTCGGCTTCCTGACGGGCCTGCTGATCGCATGGCTGATGAACCGGGCCGACCGCGCGCACTGGATGACGGAGCAGTCCCGCCGGATCATCGTGCTGGTCACGCCGCTGATCGTGTACACCGTGACGGTGGCGGTGGACGGCAACGGCTTCGTGGCCGCGTTCGTGAGCGGCATCGCCTTCCGGTACGTCCGGCAGGTACCGGTCCGTCGGCAGGGTGCTCCGGCTCCCGACGCTTCGGACTTCCAGCTCATCGAGGACACCAACGCGATGATGACGATGTGCATGTGGTTCTTCTTCGGCAACGTGGTGGTGCTCACGGTGGCCGAAGGCGTCTCCTGGCCCGTCGTCCTGCTCTCTGTCGGCGCACTCACCGTCGTGCGGATCCTCCCGGTCCTGCTCGCCTTCCTTGGATCGGGGTTCACTTGGCGCGACCGGCTCATGATCGGCGCCCTCGGACCACGTGGCACCACGTCCATCGTGTTCGGCCTGCTCGCCTTCAACGGCCTCCCCGACGGCTCTTTCGCCGTGACCGCCCTCAACGCCATGACGGTCACAGTGCTCGGCAGCGTCCTGCTTCACGGTGCCGGCTCCGTCGCCATCGCCCGATTCTTGAACAGACCGCGCGCACGAGCCGACGGACGCAAGGGCTGACTGGGCGTTCGATGCTGTTCAGCTGTCGTACGCAGCAGTTGTACGCGCGCCGAAACGAGTCGAGCTGCAGAACAAATCGAAGATCAACCGGGCAGTAAGCCTCAACGCCGACCCGGTAGCCGGGACCGGTGCTCGGGCGCGGCCGCCTTCGCCATCCGCACGGCCTCGGCGACCTTCGCGCCGAACGGGGTCGGTCGCATCCCGCGCCAGCGCGCCGCTCGCTCGGCGGGCGATGCGTTCCTTCGGCAGGGCCTGCATGGCCCTGGCGTAGTTCTCCCTTGCCGTGCCGGTGCCCATGGGCCGTCGCCGACGGGGGCGGTGGAGCGGGATGTTCTCCCAGGAGGTATCGGACGGCTAGCGCCCCCCGCGCTACCCAACGCCGCTATCGCCACCACCAGTTGATCCCCAACGCCACGACGAGGAACACCACCCGAACTTCGCCTCGGCCGAAGTGCCCGTGGTCATGCGAGGACGGGGCGAGGCGTGACGCCCAAGCTCCCCTCGTCCGTCATCGCCCAGAGCCTGTTTCCGTAGCGAAGCGGGCAAAGATCTCCGATACCCCCTGGAAGCCATCGGTCCGCTTCCAGGGCGGCATCTGCTGCGACCGCGGGTCGCTTGCTGGATAGGTGCTCACGATTGCGAAGGACGCCATGTCCAGGTCCTTCGCGCCCTCGCCGGTCGGCAGCGCCGGCTTGGAGAACTCGAACACGAACAGAGCGTCAACCTTCGAGCCCGTCATCAGGCCGATCTGCGTTTCGATGTACTCGGCCTGCTCGGCTTCGTCGCGCGTCGGGACGACGCCGTCCGTCCAAATTCCTGTGCCGTCGGGGTCCGCACCCTGGAGTACGGTGAAGCCGCCGGCGCCCCGCGCGTCGGCACCCGCGTACTTGCAGCACCCGAACTCCATGGCGGCGATCGGCTTGCCGTGCTTGCGGTGACGCTTGAAGATCGCGCGGTACTCCTTCTCCGTCTGGCTGTCCCGATACGCGTCGAGTCCGACGATGTCGAACGGGCTCCAGTCGACGTCCTCCCAAAGCCCAGCCGCGTACGACACGACGCCGTGGAAGTTCCTGCGGACGGCCGCTGCATAGGAGTGGAGCGTCTCGTTGAGCAACTCGGCCTTCTCCTCCAGGGTCTTCAGTGCCTCGGGCGAGCCAGGCGGCGTATACGCGAGGCGCGATTGTTCGGCCACCCACGCACCCCTCTCCGCGTATGAAGCGCCGGGGTAGATACCGTCGGTGAAGATCGTGAGTTCGCATCCGACGAGGAAGACGATGTCCACTCCCTCGCGTCTCAGTCGCTCGGCCGCCTGCGCTGCCTGCGCGACGTAGCTCCGCGTCTCGTCGAGGCCCGCATTCATCTTCCACGGGTTGAAGTAGACGGTCAGGCCGAACGCGTGGGCGATTCGCGTTGCGGTGACGAGCCGGTCGATCACTTCGCCCTCGATACGGATGGCATTGGCGTGGAGCTCGTTCGCGATCGAGTTGATGTCGTATCGGACCAGATCCTCATCGAAGGGTTCGACAGACAGGCCCTTCGGACCGAACCTCAGGCCGACGTCGTAGACGACGCCGTAGTGCCTCGGCCGATGTGGGGTCGAGCGCTGCGACGCCTGACTGGGAGTAGGGCTCTCCGCAGGCGGTGATCCGCTGATGGCGTTGAGCGTAAACGGTAGGGCGGCGACACCGCCGGCCGAGTACCGCAGCAGTTCCCTTCGGGCGATCGGGGATGAAGTCATGCTTGCCTCCGCTCGTGTCGTGACTACGTGCTGGCGTGACGCGCAAGGTCCTCGGCCGCGCCGGGGGTGGTCTGGCGGGTTCCCGCATGGTCAATTCCGATGCGGGACCGGGGGCGGGCAAGGTCGACGAAGCCGTGGGCGTCAGCAAAGCAACCTGCGGCGAGTATTGCAATACTGTGAGATTGGGTTTCAAATAATTGAACTTTGGTGGTGCGGTTCGCGGGCAGTGGCACCGAGCGGCGCTTGCGGGCCGGCCTGCCTAAGTGCGGAGCGCTGCAGTTTCGGATCCGGAATCCAGGAGTGCGATGCTTGCCTGTGGTCCGAGCCTGTGCGCCTTGGGCTGGCCCGCAGGTGTTCGTCGAGGGCTTCGATTGCTGAGGGAGATGCGTCGGCCCGGCGGGGCGAGTGTGGCTTTGACCAGCAACTTCGGGATGCCCGGGTCTTGGTGTGCCGACTGTCGAACGTAACCCGGTTGTCGCATCTGTGTATCGCCTGCGCAACCTTGTTGCGCTAAAGCGAAGTGTTGACTCTCGGTGCTCGAGCATCCATGCTGGCCAGAGTTAGCCCGGATCCTGGATCCGAAAGTTTCCACAGGAGTTGAGATGTCTGTCGCAGTGAGCATGCTTCGACAAGTCGGCACTGCCTCGGTGCCGCGCGACCGGCGCGCGACTCGCGACTGGGTGCTGCGTCAGCTGTACGAGTGGATCTTCAGCGGTGACATTGAACCCGGGGTTCCCTTGTCGGAGACGGAGCTCGCCCAGCGCGTCGGAGTCAGTCGGCAGCCGATCCGTGAAGCCTTGCGCCAACTGGAGAGCGACGGGCTGATCGAGGAGGCGGCGGGCAACGGTGCTCGGGCAGTAGTGGTGTTCGAAGAGCGGCACATAGCGGAGATCTATTCGATCCGTGCGGCGCTGGAGTCAGTGAGTTTCCGCGCCGCATGTTCCCGGATCACAGAGGAGCAACTTGCCGACCTGGAGCGAGTGCAGGCCGAGCTGGAAGGCAGGCTTCGCCACGGTGCGCCGGATCCGGGCATGTACGACGCGGCCCCCGACTTCCGCTTCCACGAAATCGTGGCCGAGGCCGCCGGAATGCCCCAGCTCCACGCCTTCCTGGTGAACGTATGGATCAAGACGTGGGCTCTCCTCAACCAGGTGCAGCTCGCCGGTACTTACCCCAACGAAAGAGAGATCGCTGACTCCTACCGGGATCGGCGACTGCTGCTCGACCTGCTGCGGGAGCGCGACGCGGAACGGGCCGCGGCGGCGGTCGTGACACACGTGAATCGCCGCAAGGACCAGCTGACAGCGGCCATCGAGTCAGGGCGGGGAGGATTCCGCCTTCCCGGTGTCATCTCACCCGGCCGCGCGGCGGTCTTCGCATGATTCCCCACGAGCAAGGGAGCGCTGAGTGATGGCAGTGCTTGGTGTGCTGCACGTCGGACTCACGGTGTCCGACCTGGACCGGTCGTCCGACTGGTACTGCCACGTGTTCGGCCTGAAGGAGGTGCATAGGCAGCCGGGTGACAACGACTACACCCGCACTCTGGTGGGCATCCCGGGCGCCGCGCTGCGGGTGGCCCAACTGGCGATGCCTGACCAAGACGCAGTGTGGCCGTCCAGTCACACGATCGAGCTCATTGAATACGTCAGAGAGCCTGGCGGCCGGGTGGCCCCACTTCCGAACGATGTGGGTGCGAGCCACCTGGCGTTCGTCGTAGACGACATCGACGCCATCTGCGCGCGGGTCACAGCATCGGGTGGAGTGCTGCGTAATCCGCCGACTGAGGTGACGGCTGGCGTCAACCGCGGGAGCCGGGCCTGCTATCTGCACGATCCCGACGGTCACACCCTTGAACTCATGGAGTACGGCGTCGAGCGGGCTGCGGCGCTGCGGGCACGGACGACAGCGTCTTCGTAAGCACGTTGGCGAAGCCACGGGGGACGGCGACCAGGCTGTGCGGACAGCACGCTCAGTACACGCACAGCCTGGTCGGCCACTCGCGTACGACGGCGGTCGGCCGACCTCCATCGTGTTGCCCACGGCCCCCGAAACCCAACTCTGCGCACATCCGGACCGGTAGCCACGACCCAGGTCCCGCGCACGCTCAGGGCTGACCCCGCCATAACCCCAACCCATCAAGGAGTGAGTTCCATGAAGTATCGCGGTGTTGTGTACGACGTTGGTCTGAGGTTCACCAAGGAGGCGCTGTCGGTCGCCCCCTTCTCCCGCGAGCTTGTCGAGCACGACATGCGTGCGATCGCTGACACCCTGCACGCCAACGCGGTTCGGATCGAGGGGGAGGACATCGACCGGCTGGTCGCCGCGACTCAGGTCGCGCACGCCTGCGGCCTCACTGTCTTCTTCAACCCGTGGAAGATGAACGCAGATGCCGACGAGACCCGCGTCTACCTGGCAGAGGCCGCCAAGGCGGCCGAGCAGCTCAGGAGGGACGGCGTTGACATCGTCTTCGTGACCGGCTGCGAGTACACCATCTTCAGCGATGGGATCTACCCCGGCTCGACGTACATGGAGCGCGGAATGTGGCTCGGTGCCCAGATGCAGGGGGCGGCTTTCGGGGCGCCGGCCGCTCTGCCCGATCCTCTGCCGGAGAAGGCGAAGCTGCTCAATGAGGCACTCAAGTCCTTCGCCGAGACCATTCGGGCTGACTTCCTCGGACAGGTGACGTACTCCGCGGGAGCGTGGGAGGACGTCGACTGGGGTCTGTTCGACCTCGTGGGTGTCGACTACTACCGCCACGGCGAGACCGACCAGGAGTACGTCGAGGGTCTGCGTCACCACCGGCATGGCAAGCCGCTCGCCGTCATGGAGGTCGGCTGCTGCGCCTACGAGGGAGCCGGAGTTCTCGGAGACGCGGGGTTCGCCGTACTGCAAGGTACGAACCCCGACGGCACCGGCATCTGGCGCGACGGAGTCGCTCCCACCCGCAGCGAGCGTGAGCAGGCCGACTACGCCGGGCGCCAGCTCGAACTCCTCAGCGGAGCAGGCGTAGACGCTGTCTTCATCTTCTGCTTCTCCTTCCCCGCCATGCGCACCGGCGAGGGGCAGCGGGACTTTGACCGCGCCAACTTCGCCCTGGTCAAGACCTACCCGGAGGACGACCCGAGGTCCAAGGCCATGCCGCCTTGGGAGCCCAAGGAGGCGTTCCACCGGGTTGCCGATTTCTATCGGCGTGAGGCTGAAGCCGCCAACCAGGGGAGCTGACCGCACAACAGACACCCGTGGCCGTAGGACTGCCACGTACGGAAGGCAGTCGTGGAACAGCCGTGGCTGATCCACTGAACCAATGAACTGGAGCTGGACATGGACGGAGAGCTGGCGGGGCGGGTCGCGCTCGTCACCGGAGCAGCGGGAGGCATCGGCGAGGCGACCGCCCGCCGACTGGCCTCACTGGGCGCGCAGGTCGTCTGCGCCGACGTCCGTTTCGCCGAGGCCGCGGCGATTGCCTCGGAGATCGGCGACGCGGCCATCGCGATCAACCTGGACGTGACGGAGCAAGCGCAGTGGAACGGAGCCTTCGCCGCCGCGCGAAGCGCCTTCGGCCCCGTGAATGTTCTGGTGAACAACGCCGGCGTGATGCCCTGCGCGTCGATTGCCGACATCACGGACGAAGACTTTGAGCGTGTCGTCGACGTCAACTTCCGCGGCCCATTCCTCGGCATGCGCACGGCAGGCCGCGAGATGCCCGAGACCGGGGGCGGCGTGATCGTCAACATAGGCTCCGTCGTGGCGACGACACCCGTCGAGACGCTCGGCGTCTACGCGGCGACCAAGGGTGGTATCGCGGCAATGTCGAAGGTCGCGGCGATGGAGTTGGGCCCCAAGGGCGTACGCGTGTGCGTGGTACGGCCCGGCACCATCGCGACAGCGATGAGCGGCCCGGCCGCGCCGGAGGCCCCCTTCAACCAAGTCCTCGCCCTTGGCCGGATCGGCTATGCCTCCGACATCGCGGACGCCATCGCGTTCGCCGCCTCGGACCGCGCTTCCTACCTCACTGGCACCGAGATCACCGTCGACGGTGGCTGGACCGCCGGACGGTACGCCGCGGAAGTCGTGGGCGCGGGGGCTTCCCTCGGCGCCATGGCCTGAGCGGCCACAGACGGCTGCGGCAGCAGCAAGCGGGGGGCCGCAGCCCCACCTGATCCGCCTGCAAACCCAGCTTGAACTTCAACAGAGGACAGACACATGGCAGGAGAAAGCGAAGGACCCGTCGCCCTGGTCATCGGCGGCGCGAGTGGGATCGGTGAGGCGACCGCCGATGAGCTGGCGCAGCAAGGGTGGCGCGTGATCGTGGCCGACCGGGACACCGAGGGCGCCGAGCGCGTCGCCACCCGAATAGGAAAGACGGGAACAGCGGCCCATGCCGTCGGCGTGGATGTCACCAGCACCTCTTCGGTGGAGGCAGCGACGCGCGACGCGGCCGAGCGCTGGGATCGACTCGACGCCGTGATCCCGTGCGCCGGCGTCATCGACCCCTCGCCGTCAGACACGCTTGAGGACGATTCGCTGCTCCGGATGCTCGACATCCACCTGGTCGGCACGATCCGCTGTGTGCGTGCGGCCTTCCCATATCTGTGCGAGGCCGCCGAGCCGGCGATCGTCGCCATCTCTTCGGTGGCGGCACACATCGGCACTCCGCACCGCCTCTCCTACACCGCGGCCAAGGGCGGTATCGAGGCGATCGTACGGACCCTGGCAGTGGAATGGGCTCCGTCCGGAATCCGTATCAACGCAGTCGCTCCTGGTTGGGTGAAGACCCCCATGATCGCCACAGCGATCGATGCAGGCCGACTCGATGCCGGCACGCTCGAGAAGCTCAGCCCGTTCGAGCGGTTGGCCGAGCCTGTGGAGGTCGCGCGGGCGATCACCTTCCTCGCCTCGCCGGCCGCCAGTTACGTAAGCGGCACCACGCTCCTCGTCGACGGCGCACTCACCGTACGCGGTCCGTGGCCGCAGGGGGTCGTTCCACCTCCTGTCCGCGGACGCCGAAGCTGAAGATGAAGAGAATGTCCACCACAGAGAAAGGCCAGAGGATGAAGTATTACGGAGTCGTCTACGACATCGGCTTTCGAGTGTTCGGAGAGGGCCCGTCGTCCGTCGAACCCTTTGTGCCGGACGTGGTCCGCAATGACATGCGGATCATCGCGGACGAGCTGCACGCCAACGCGGTGCGCATCGAGGGCGAGGACCTCGACCGGCTGATGCTCGCGAGCCGAGCTGCGGTCGATGCGGGACTCGCCGTCTTCTTCTCTCCGTGGAAGATGAACGTCGATCTCGAGACCTCCAAGCAGTACATCGCCGAGGCTGCAGCGCTGGGCGAGCAACTCCGCCAGGACGGCGGGGACATCGTGTTCATCACCAACTGCGAGTACTCGATCTTCTGCGACGGTGTGTACCCCGGATCAAACATCTTCGAGCGCAGTGCATGGGCGAAGAGCTACTTCGAGAACGGTGCGCTGCCGCTGACACCGCAGGCGCTGCACGACGATCTCCGCGAGCCGCATCGCCGACTCAACGACGCCCTCCGCGAACTCGCGGCCACCGTGCGGGAGTCGTTCCGTGGTCCGGTCACGTATTCCTCCGCGTCCTTCGAAGACGTCGACTGGACGACCTTCGATCTCACCGGCCCGAACTTCTACCGGGAGCGCCAGAACGACGAGGAGTACCTCGCCGGGCTCGAGTACTACCGCTCGTTCGGAAACCCGGTGATCGTGCCGGAGTTCGGGAGCTGCACCTACGTCGGCGCGGCGAACCTGGGTGCCCGGGGCTGGCGGGTCGTGGAAGACGTACTCCCCGACGGCTCCGCCGTGTGGCAGAACGACACCGTGCCGACGCGCAGCGAGCGCGAGCAGGCCGACTACCTCGAGCGCCAGCTCACCTTCTTCGAGGAGCACGACGTCCACGCCGCGTTCGTCTTCCTCTTCTCCCAGATCAGCCGACCCGGCGGTGAAGGGTCACGCGATCTCGACCTCGGTTCCTACGCGCTCGTGCGGTACTACCCGCCTGAGGATCCCCGAGCCCAGGAAACCCAGCCGTGGGAACGCAAGGAGTCCTTCCACCGAGTGGCCGAGATGTTCCAGAAGCTGGGCACCTCGAACGACTGAATCCGGCTCGGGTCTGAAGGGGTGGACCAGGACCGATCCTGGCCCACCCCCAGCCTCCTCTCAAACATGGAGCCAAGCTATGAGGCTGCAACCCGCGCGAGGCGAGAGCGAAATAACGGGTATCAATGAGGGCGTCGGTCAGCGCGTAGTGCTCGCAGAGATCGTCGGCTGTTCAATTTCGCTCCCCGCGCCAGTACGTCTTGGTGACGCCGTCTATGCCAGTCGCGACTATGTAGCTCTGAGGCTCGTCGACGATATGGGCACAGAGGGCCTCGCCTTCGGGTACACGCGGGGCACACCCCTCGCGGCAACGCTGGAGTCCATACTCCGCCCGGTGGTTGGCACGAGGGTCGGTGACCGGCAGGGAACCCTCCAGCGAATCCTGTCGGCGAGCCCGGCCGTGCGGCCGCTGCTCGTCCGCGCGGCAAGCCTCGCCGACATCGCGCTCTGGGACCTCGCCGCGAAGCACGCCGGCGCTCCGTTGGGCGATCTGCTCGGCGCCACACGCGATCGGGTGCCCGTGATGCCCGTTGCCGGGTACTTCCGCGACGTACGTGGTGACGAGTCCGTCATCGAGGAAGTGACCGAACTGGAACGGCTTGGTCACCGGCAGATCAAACTCATGGTGGGTGACCTGAGTTCGCCGAAGGCGATCGCATTCCTCAGCCGTGCCCGCGACGCGCTCGGGCCCCAGACACGGCTGGCGGTGGATGCGCATTACAGTCTCGCGACACTGCCCGAGGCCATCCGGACCGCCCGGGTGCTGGAGGACGTAGGCATTGCTTTGCTCGAGGACCCCTTTGTGCCCACGGAATGGCGCAGACTTCGCGAGCTGCACCGCGGCACCGGGATCGAGTTGGCTGCCGGTGAGGATGTCGTCGATCCGGTGCAGTACCGCGATCTCCTGGACAGCGTCGCAGTGCTTCGCGTCGACCCGACGACATGCGGCGGTATCCGCGCGGCGCTCAGCGGGATCGAGGCGGCGAGCCTGCGCGGAGTCGACGTCATTCCGCATGTGTTCACCGGCGTTTCCGCTCAACTGGCAGCCGCGTACCCGATCGTCACGAGTGTCGAGCACATCTCGTCGGCGAGCGGCTCGGACCCCATCGACCGCTACTTCGATGGAGAGATCAAGATCGAAGGAGGCGAGGCGATCGTGGACCGCAGGCCCGGTGTCGGCATCCACCTGGACTGGGAGCGGCTCCGCCGCGATGCCGTCTCCGTTGTCCGCATCGATGCGGCATGAGCCGCGAAGGGAGTGCACAGCCATGACAGCGAAATTCCGCCACTGCGGGCTCACCGTGAGCGACATCGGCCGGTCGCTTGAGTTCTGGCAGGACGCCCTCGGGCTCGATCTTGTGGCCAGGCAGTCACAGGACCGCGGCTACATCGAAGTCGTCACGCAGGAACCTGGCGCCCACGTACATCAGGCGCACCTGCGATTCCCCGGCAGCGACGACTTCATCGAGCTGCTGCAATACGTTTCCCCGTACGGCGAACCCAAGAAGCTGCTGCCGCGTGACCCCGGCGGCGGCCACGTCGCGGTGACTTGCGACGACCTGCCGACTCTCCTCGCGCGACTCGAGGCCGCCGGCGGACGGCGATTCACCGACCCCGTCGAACTCGACCGCGGAATCAACGCCGGCGCCCTCGTGGTGTATCTCCGCGACCCGGACGAACACATCGTCGAGCTGGTCCAGCCTCCGCGTATCCCGGCCCAGCCGCCTGATCGCAGGTGAAGGGATGCAGCCAAGTTCACGAACCGACATCGCCGATGTCAAATGGTGAACGCTAGATTTGAGAGTATGACTGATCAAGGACCGCTCGACGAGCCGCGGAGCCAGACACGTATTCAGTCCGTCAGCCGGGCGGTCGGGCTGTTGCTGGCCATCGCCGAGAGCTCAGACGGCGAGACGGCCAAGCGCCTGGCCGACCGCGCCGGACTGTCGCTGGCGACGACCCATCATTTGCTCACCACGCTGTGGGCCGAAGGCATGCTTGCCAAGGATGAGTCCCGCGTGTTCCGTCTCGGCCCGAAGGCTGCCGTCATCGCCGATGCCTACCAAAGGTCCGGCTGGGTGCCGCCGGAGTACCGCAAGGCGCTGCACTCGGTGGCGCACAAGACCGGAGAAGCCGCGTACCTGGGCGTCTGGCGCAACGGCGGGGTTCAGGTGCTCGACAAGGTCGAGGGCGCGCATGCCGTTCGAGTAGTCGGACTGGACGTCGGGTTCAGCAAGGACGTGCATGCCCGAGCGAGTGGCAAGCTGCTCCTCGCGTTCGCGCCGGAGGAGGTCCGGGCCGCCGTGCTCGACAGGATCCGGCTCCGGCAGGTGACCGAGCACACGATCACGAGGAAGGCTGACCTGCTCGCCGAGTTCGAGGCCATCCGGCAGGCGGGTCTTGCGTACGACCGCGAAGAGTTCCAGCAAGGTGTCAAGTGCGTCAGCATCCCGCTGTGGCGCGACGATGCGGTCGCCGCCTGCATCACGCTGTCTGCTCCTAGTCAGCGATTCGACGCTACTGAGGATGTGCTGGTCGCCGCGCTGCGGGAGGCTGCATCGGCTGTCTAGGACTCCCCGCGCCTCGTTCAGGGCCGCCCGGTCGTGATGCCCGGGCGGCCCTTTGCTGTTGGTACCAGATGTTCCCGTTCGTGAGCGCGAAGACCTC
Source organism: Streptomyces sp. NPDC107454 (assembly GCF_055582885.1). Lineage (NCBI taxonomy): Bacteria > Bacillati > Actinomycetota > Actinomycetes > Kitasatosporales > Streptomycetaceae > Streptomyces > Streptomyces sp. NPDC107454. The sequence goes on from NZ_JBVJPA010000018.1 coordinate 189,058, forward strand.
CAGGCCTCTTCTTGCGGAAGTCTTTTGTTTCAGGATTTGAAATGCACTATCACCATATTGTTTCACCGGCTATGGTTTGAGTGCTGGCACTGATCGTGCGGCGAGAGCGTGCAGGCGGACCTTGCGACACAGTCACACGCTCTTTGCGGTCTCTGCGCCGCCGACGGCCGGCCTTGCGCCGGACTGCGGGCTCGGCCGAACCGTTGGACCGCGACCACATGGCGTCAACGACAGATCGCGAGACCGCGCGCAGCGTCGCTGCGCCGGCTCGCGTGGAGAGGAACGCGTGAGGAATGCGCAGCATCATCAATCTTGACGGCGCCTGGACGGCGGCCGAAGGAAGCCTCGAAAAGATCCCGGAGGCGTTCGACCACACCGTGCCGGTGCCGGGTCTACTCGACATGGCCTCCCCCGCCTTTGCGGAGGTCGGGCTGCAGAGCAGTCTGCGCGAGGCATTCTGGATGCGACGTGAGTTCGATCTCGATCGCGACCCTGCGCCGCTGAACCTTCTGCGGATCGGCAAAGCGCGCTACGGCACGAAGGTGATCCTCAACGGCGTGGAGATCGGCGAGCACCGCCCCAACCACACTGTGGGCGAGTTCGATCTCGGTGGCGCGCTCCAGCGCGGTCGCAACGAGCTGCTCGTGCGGCTCGGACCATGGCGTGACGAGGAACCGACATCGGTGCCCGACGGACGCGACATCGAGGCGTACCTTGCTGTTCCAGGGATCTACGACTCGGTGGAACTGATCCTCGCCGAGTATCCGTACATCGACGTGGTCAAGACCGCGCCGGACCTGGATGCAGGGTCGGTGCGAGTGCTCGCTCGGCTCCGCGCTGGAGACGAGCCGGCCGTGTTCACGCTGGCTGCCGTGGTCGGAGAGGCGGCCTCCGGGGACAAGTGCGGCAGTGCGAGCAGCGGTGAACTCACCCTCGCACCGTACGAGAGCCGCGAGGTGGAGTTGGAGGTGGCGCTAGAGTCGCCTCGGCTGTGGAGTCCTGAGGATCCGTTCCTGTACGTCCTGGGCCTCAGCACCCCCGCCGATTCGTGCAGTGTCAGGTTCGGCATGCGATCGTTTGCCTTCGACAAGGCTTCGGGCTATGCGCTGCTGAACGGACAGCGGTACCCCATGCGTGGATCGGCAGCCGCGATGTTCCGATTCTTCGAAGATCCAGACCGAGGTGGCCGGCCGTGGGATCCCGCGTGGGTACGTAAGCTGCATCGCCAGTTCAAGGCCATGCACTGGAACACCATCCGGTACGCCATCGGGTTCCCGCCCGCCTTCTGGTACGACATCGCCGACGAGGAGGGCCTGCTCGTCGTCGACGAGTTCCCGCTCTTCTACATCGACCTCTCGGACGACGCGCCTGCAGTCGAAGCCGCCCGCGCCCTCGACCCGAGCGTGCGAGGCCGCGGTCTGCGCAGTATCACCGCAGGGCAGCCGCGTACGACCGAACCGGCGAGGGTGCCATGGCCGGAGGTGCTGACCGCCGACGCGATGGAGGCCGAGTTTTCGGAGTGGGTCGAGGGGCACTGCAATCACCCGTCGGTCGTTATGTGGGGGAGTAATTGCGAGGGGAGGTCCCCCGAGACCGGGATCCTCGTCGAGCGAATCCGCAAGCTCGACCCGCAGCATCGGCCCTGGGGCGACGGCTGGAGTGGTCCCCCCACCGACGCGGACCCCTACGTCGCGCACTGGTACCTGCAATGGAACGCCGCGATGCGCGGAGAGCCCGCCGGCATCGGAATGCTGTCGGGGATGCGCAAGACCGCGATCGGTTATCCGCTCGGCGGCGCACCGCAGGAGCTGCTGCCGCATCTGTGCACACCGAACAAGGACTTCGACGGCGTGCCGGTCAACACCGGCGGCAACGCTGTACTGCTGGAGGAGTACGGCTGGCTGTGGCTCACCCGCGACGGCAAGCCCACGCGCCTCACCGAGCCGATCTATGAATCGCTGGACGGCTGGCCGGCCGCGACCGTCGACGAACGCCGCTACACGCGTGCGCGCCTCACGGCAGCGGAGACCGAGTTCTTCCGGTGCAACCGCACACTGGCGGGTCTGCTGCTGTTCTGTGCACTGTCCAGTTCCCATGACCGGGTTTCGACCGCCGATGCCTTCACCGATGTCGAGTCCCTGGAATACGAGCCTCACTTCCTCCGGTATGTACGCGACGCGTTCGCGCCGGTTGCTCTCATGGTCGATGTGTGGGATCGCCAACTCCGCGGCGGCATCCTCCACGAGATACCGGTGACCGCCATCAACGACCTGCCCGACGACTGGAACGGCGACCTGGTCGTGCGCGTGCAGGACGCTGACTCGGGCGAGCTGGTCAGCGAGCAACGGCGCACCATCCGCATTCCGGCGCTGGGCCAGGAGCGGCAGCACTTCGGCCTGACGACGGTGATCCCCGACGGCGAGCACCAGATCATCGCTGAACTCACCGACGGCGAGGGCTACTCGGTGCGCAGCGTGCGCGACATCCGCATCGCTTCGGACTGACGCCGCGGGCTGTTCGGTGACCGCGCCGGGACACGTCGGGTGCCTTGTGGCGTCCGCGGCGCGGATGGCAGGAACCGCTGACCGCCGGAGCATCTCGATTGCCGCCCTGACGGGCATGCGGGGCGGCCATCGAGCGTGCCGACGCTGGCCTGTTCCGCGGGACGCGGTCCACCGCAGAACGGTAAAGGCTGCGAATCCCAGCGCCAGCCACTTGAACTAAATGAATGACACGTTCATAGTCTTGAAATCTAAGCGGATCGCGTGCGGTACGCCGCGTCCGTGGGCAAGTGAAAGAAGGGGCGATTGTGATCAAGCCGCTCGAGCTGTACCGGCGTATGGCCTTCATCCGGAGGTTCGAGGAGAAGGTCCTCGAACTGGGGCGGGAAGGGCACGTTGCCGGGTCCATCCACCTCTGCCTGGGGCAGGAGGCGATCCCGGTCGGAGCCATGGCCGCGCTGAAGCAGGGCGACCGCGTGCTGTCGACCTACCGGGGACACGGCTGGGCGCTCGCAGCGGGGGCCGACCCCTTCGCGGTCATCGCCGAGATCGCCCAGCGGGCCGAAGGCACCAACGGCGGCCGTTCGGGCTCGCCACTGCTGAGCGCACCCGAAGTCGGCTTCCTGGGTGAGAACTCCATCATCGGGGCGGGCCTACCCATCGCCGACGGTGTCGCGATGGCCTCACAGATCCGCGGCGACGGAAAGGTCGTCCTCACCTCGCTCGGCGACGGAGCCATGAACCAAGGCGCGACCACCGAGGCGATGGTGTTCGCGGCGGCGAAGAACCTCCCTGTGGTCTTCGTCTGCGAAAACAACGGCTGGTCGGAGATGACCCCGATCACCACTACGACGCGCGGCGAGCACCTCGCGACCAGGGCCCAGGGGCTCGGCATCGAGGCCCACATCGCCGACGGCAACGACCCCGTCGCCGTACGCGAGACCGTGGCGGAAGCCGCGGCCGTGTGCCGAGATGGTCGCGGTCCGGTATTCGTCGAGTTCAAGACGGCGCGGCTGTCCGGTCATTACAACAAGGATGTGCAGCACTACCGTTCCGCCCAGGACATCGAGGCGGCGGAGGCTACCGACCCGCTGAAGCGGTTCCGTGAACTCGAGGGCCTCTCGGACGCCGAGGTCGGGCAGGTCGAGGCGGAAGTGGCCGAGCAGATCGCCGACCTCGCCGAGCGTACCCGGAAGGCAGCGGTGCCGACGGGTGAAGACGTCCTGGAGCATCTCTACGCACTCGACCTGCCGAAACCCACCACGCGCGCCGCTGTCGAGCCCAAGGAAGTTCCGTACTTCAGGGCGGTCAACGAGGCGTTGAAGGACGCCATGACGCGCCGCTCCGAGGTGCTGGTGTACGGCGAGGACGTCGGCGTCGCCGGCGGGATCTTCGGGGTGACCCGCAAACTCCAGAAGGAGTTCGGCGAAGAGCGGGTCTTCGACACGCCGATCGCCGAGGCAGCCATCCTCGGCTCGGCGGTCGGCGCCGCCATGGAGGGCATGCGCCCCGTGGTCGAGATCATGTGGGCGGACTTCGCCTTCGTCGCGCTCGATCAGATCGTCAACCAGGCGTCCAACGTGCGGTACATCAACCGCGGCAAGGTGTCGGCGCCGCTGGTGATCCGGATGCAGCAGGGGGTCACGCCCGGCTCCTGTGCGCAGCACTCCCAAAGTGTTGAGGCGATCCTCGCGCATGTGCCGGGTATCAAGGTCGGCCTTCCCGCCACACCTCAGGACGCCTATTCGATGACGCTCGCGGCGATCGAGGACCCTGACCCGGTCGTACTCATCGAACACCGGTCGATGTACCAGGACTCCGGACTCGTGCGGTTCGAAGGACCGTCGGAGATCGCCGCCGGGGCCCGGTTCCACCGCGACGGACACGACGTCGCCATCATCACGTGGGGCTCGATGGTCGCGCCGGCTCTCCGCGCGGCCGAGCAACTTCAGGCCGAGGGCGTGCAGGCGACGGTCCTGGACCTGCGCTGGGTGCGCCCGCTGGACGAGTCGGCGATCGCTCGCGCCGTCAGCCAGTCCGGTGGTCGCGTCGTGGTCGCGCACGAGGCGTTCCTCCACGGGGGGTTCGGTGCCGAAGTCTCGGCGATGATCACCGAGAACCACTTCGATCAGCTGCGGCATCCCGTGGTACGCGTGGGTACGCCCGATGTGCGGATGCCCTCCGCTCCCGCCCTGCAGGAGCTTCTCCTTCCCAACGCGGAGTCGATTGCGGCGGCTGCACGCAAGGCAGTGGGAAAGTGACCGGCCTCGTCGAGTTCCTCGTCAATGTCGAAATCGACACCGGCGATCTCGACACCGCTTTCGTGGACCAGCTCCGCGCGGCGGAAGCCCGGCGTGCCGGGGAGCTGGTGGCCGACGGCAGTATCCACGCGCTGTGGCGGATCGAGGGACGGTGGGCGAACGCGGGCATCTGGCGTGCTCCTGATGAGGAAGCGCTACTGCGCAAGCTCGACAGCCTTCCATTGCGGCCGTACATGCGGATCGAGTGGGCCCAGCTCACCGAGCACCCGAGTGATCCCAGGCTCACACGCAAGCGCGATACGACGGCAAAGCCGGCGCGCGGTCGGATTCCGCTCGATCCGCTGCCATCGCTGAACCCGCGGACGCGCGGTGGCCGTGAGCGAAGAGGGCGCACCGAGCTGGCGGCGCTCCCTGTGCTGCCGGTTCGCGCGCGGGGCGAGCGACGCACGGCGTTGCTGGACACTGCGGCTACCAGGCGGCATGTCGACACCGCCGAGCGGATCACCGGTCGCATCGAGGTCGATGTCACGTCGGCGGGCGGGTGCGAGGACGCCGTATCGGCGATTGTGCAGTGCATCGGTGGTGCTGCGCGATCTTTGCCCGCTACGTGCGTCGCGTCATACGGATTCGCTTGCGTCGGCGGCCAGGTACTTCCTGACGCCCGCCCGCCGGCTGACGACGCGATCGTGATCGGCCTGGCTCACTCCGGGTGCCACGACGGTGTCGAGATCCGCCGCGAGCGCGACGACCACGATCTCGACATCCACATCGGCCCCGTCACGCCGCGCGTTGTGGCCAGGCCACTCGATGGTGGCGACGACGTCCTGGCGCTCCGCAGGCTCGTCACCATCGACGCTTCCTCTCGGTCAGCGCGGCTGTCCTCGGGCCAGATCGCGTCGCTTCTGGGCGACGTGAAGATGCGGATCGACCGGTGGGTGGCTGAACGCAATCAACGCCACGCATGACGACCACTCCGCCCCCCCCGTAGCTGACGCAAGCCGCGCGATAGCCGGTTCATCTACGACGGGCGACGCTGCCGACACCGTGGCGGACCGCTCATTCCGTACGCGGCGATGTGTCCCCCCGCGAGTTCTCACGCAGATCGCCAAATTCCAAGATCTACCCAACCGCTGACATGACGTCAGCTGCACGATGACGTGGAGGTAGTGATGTTCATGCTGGGTGGCTATTACCCGAACCCAGGGAGTTGCGAGGCCGGCGGATGATCTCATTCCTGCTGCGTCGTCTTGTGAGCGGGATCATCGTGATCATCGTTGTCACCTCCTTGGTGTTCTTCCTGACGTACGGTGCGAGTCTCGACATCGCCCGCAACATCCTGGGGCCGTCCGCATCCAACGCACAGGTCGCGGTCCTGAACGAGAAGCTCGGCCTGGACAGGCCCCTGTTCGAGCAGTACTTCGACTGGATCGCGCATGCCCTGCATGGGGACCTGGGTGTCTCCTACTTCACTTCCGAGCCCATCGGCTCGGCGATATCCAGTCGTCTCCCGGTCACATTCTCGATGGTGATCGTCGCACTCTTGATCACTCTGATCGTGAGCCTCGCGCTGGGCATCATCGCGGCGGCACGAGGTGGCGTCGTCGACCGCGTGCTGCAGTCGATCGGGACGATCTCGTACGTCTTCCCGGTCATCATCCTTGCGATCGGGCTCGTCTACCTTTTCGCCATCGTGCTGCGCTGGGTTCCCGCGATTGGGTTCGTACCCATCACCCAGTCACCGGGGGGCTGGCTAGCGTCGATCATCCTGCCTTCGATCACGCTGGCCATCGGCGGCATCGCCGGCCTCGCCGCGCAGATCCGCGGCTCGCTCGTGGACGAGCTCAGCCTGGACTACATCCGCACACTCCGCAGCCGAGGCGTTTCCGAGCGCGCGATCCTCTGCAAGCACGCGCTGCGCAACGCGGCCGGGCCGGCGCTCACCGTGTTCTCGCTCCAGTTCATCGGCATCTTCGGGGCATCGCTCTTCATTGAGCGGATATTCGCCCTGCCCGGCTACGGCGCCTACGCCATGAACGCCACCGTGCAAGGCGACCTCCCCGCGCTCCTCGGCGTCACGCTCGTCAGCGTCGTGCTCGTCGTCATCGTCAATCTGATCGTGGACATCGCGCAGGGGTGGCTGAACCCGAAGGTGAGGCTGTGATGTCGCAGCAGATGGGAACACTCACGCCAGACCAGCCGACCGTCGCACCTCCTCCCCGGAAGGGACGTGCCCTGCGCGCGCTCTTGCGCAACCCGATGGCGATCGGATCTGCCACCGTGCTGGCCGCCATGATGCTGCTCTGGCTGCTCGCCCCGCTCATCACCACCCACGCCCCCCAGTACAGCTCGACCGATCACATCAATGCGCCGGCCGGCACGCCGGGATGGCTGCTCGGCGGCGACGGCCAGGGGCTCGACATCTGGTCCCGGCTGCTCGCCTCGATCGGCGTCTCCCTCACAGCGGCGTTCATCGGAACCGCGGTCGCCGTCGTCCTCGGTGTTGTCTTCGGCCTCCTGGCCGGCTATGCGGGACGCACCACGGACTCGGTCACATCGTGGGTGTTCAACCTGGTCATGGCTCTGCCGACCCTGCTCATGCTCGTCGTACTGCTGCCCGCGACCCGAGGGTCGTACCAGCTGACGATGGTGCTTCTCGGCATCATGCTCGCACCCGGCGTCTACCGCCTCGTGCGGAACATGGTGATCGGTATCCGGCGGGAGCTGTACGTCGACGCCGCGAAGGTCGCGGGTCTGTCGACGCGGCGGATCCTGACACGGCACGTCTTCTTCGGGGTGCGCGGTCCGATCGTCATTCAGGCCGCGTTCCTCGCCACGGTCTGCATCAACGTTCAGGCCGGCCTCGCCTTTCTCGGTGTAGGTGCGAGTACCCCGAGCTTCGGCTCCATGATTTCAGCGGCTTTCGCTTCGCTGTACGGAAATCCCGTCCAGATGGTGTGGCCGACGCTCGGTCTGGTCGTCCTCACCGGGGCCTTGATCCTCTTCGCGAACGCCTACCGTGACGCCCTTGCCGGTGGTTCCGCTCCGGCGAGGCGCCGAAACCGTCGTGCGGTCAAGGGCGGTACGGAGCACGCAGACGAGGCCGCTTGCACGACGGAGCCCCCGCTTGACGAGGCGTTGCTGAGGGTGCGGGACCTACGCATCGGATATCCGCGCCCTGACAGGACACTGAAAGAGGTCGTGCACCAGGTCTCGCTGACCGTGAAGAGCGGCGAAGTCGTTGGCCTCGTCGGCGAATCGGGCTCCGGCAAGACCCAGACAGCGTTCGCGATCCTGGGCCTGCTGAACCGCCACGCCCACGTTTCCGCCAAGGAGCTGTCGCTGGGCGGCCGTCCCCTGCTGAAGCTGACGCAGGCGGAGCTTCGCGAGCTGCGTGGTCCGGACATCGCGTACATCCCACAAGAGCCGATGTCGAACCTCGACCCCTCGTTCACTGTCGGCTCCCAGCTTGTTGAGCCCTTGCGGCGCAAGATGTCCTCGGCGCAGGCGAAACAGCGCGTACTCGAGCTGCTGGCACGAGTGGGCATCCCTGACCCCGAGCGCACGTTCAACTCGTATCCGCATCAAATCTCCGGTGGCATGGCGCAGCGCGTGCTCATAGCCGGCGCTGTCGCCACGCGACCGAAGCTGCTGATCGCGGACGAACCCACCACCGCGCTCGACGTGACCGTCCAGGCCGAAATCCTCGACCTCCTCCGAGAGCTGCAGCGTGAACTCAAGATGGGCGTGCTCCTCGTCACCCACAACTTCGGTGTCGTTGCCGACCTGTGCGACCGCGTGGTCGTGATGCGGGAAGGCCGGGACATGGAGACGGGCGATGTGCGACGGATCTTCCGCCAGCCCGCACACGAGTACACGCAATCGTTGATCGATTCGATCCTCGACGCGGAGACCGTCCGCACCGATGCGCCGGCGCCCAGAGCGAAGGAAGGGGCGAGATGAACCACCTTCTACAGATCGACGACCTGAGGCTGCGCTATCCCAGTGGCCGATTCCGCCAGCGCTTGCCCGAAGTGCTCAAGGGAGTGTCCCTGTACATTGCGCCAGGTGAAACCCTCGGTCTGGTAGGCGAATCGGGGTCCGGGAAGACAACCGTCGGCCGCGCGGTGCTGGGCCTGGCACAGTCGACGGGCGGTGCGATCACCTTCGACGGCCAGGACATCACGCACCTGCCCGCAGGCCGGAAGCGGGAGAGTGCGCGCGACATCCAGGTGGTGTTCCAGGACCCCTACACCTCGCTCACCCCGGCGATGGAAGTGCGCGACATTCTCACCGAACCCCTCATCGCCCAGGGCGTCGCAAGGTCCGAAGCGGAGCGCCGCGTGGCGTCGCTCCTCGACCGCGTCGGCCTGCCGAAAGACAGCGCGGACCGATTCGCGCGGGAGTTCTCCGGCGGGCAGCGTCAGCGCATCGCGATCGCTCGTGCCCTGGTGCTCGAGCCTCGGCTCATCGTGTGCGACGAGCCGGTCTCGGCGCTGGATCTGACGACGCAGGCACGCGTGCTGGATCTGCTGATCGAGCTGCAGCGCAGTACCGGCGTCGCGTATCTCTTCATCACCCACGACCTGGCAGTTGTACGCCACATCAGCCATCGGGTGGCCGTGATGTACCGGGGCGAGATCGTCGAGACGGGTCCGGCCGACGCCGTCACGACGCACCCGCAGGACAACTACACCAAGCGTCTGCTGCTCGCCGCTCCCGTCGCCGACCCGGACGCGCAGGCCGAACGCCGCGCGGCCAGGCAGGCATTCCTCGAACGGATCGAATCCTCGGTCTCGTCCTGAGGCCGTTGACCGGACGGCCTGCCAGACCGCCGAGCATCTGGTCTTTCCCGGGCGCGAACGCCGCTCTCCCCTTGCAATACCCGTCGCTGTGACGGCAACGCAGACCATGACAGAGGAGTCACACGTGCGCGATTCAATCCGGCATCGCTGGGTCGGCCTGGCGGCCGCCGCAGCGGCCGTCGTACTTGTTCTGAGCGGATGCTCCGGCACCGCACCTGCTGAGTCCGAGAGCAAGCAACGCGTTCTCAGCATCTCCACGCGCCAGGCGCCGGCGAGCTTCGCCATCGGCAAGTACGGCGGCGGCGAGATCATGATCCAGACCTCGATCTTCGACACACTGCTCGCGTTCGACCAGCAGGGGGAGATCGTCCCGAACCTCGCGAAGAAGTTCGAGTACAACGCGGACCGTACGGTCCTCACTTTGACCATCCGGGGCGATGCCAAGTTCTCCAACGGCGAGGTCGTCAATGCCAAGGCGGTCGTCGACAACCTGATGGTGACCTTCAAATCCGGGAGCAGCGCTGGCTTCACAGGGGTGGAAACGATCAAGGCGCAGGCGGGGGACAGGGTGGTGGTCACGCTGTCGAAGCCCAACGCCTCACTTGTGCCGAGCCTGGCCGGCGTCGGTGGATTCGTCGCCGCACCCTCCACGCTCGGGACAGAGGCAGAGGCGACCAAGCCGGTGGGCTCGGGCCCGTACAAATTGAATCTGGCCAAGACCCAGATAGGCGAGAAGTACGTGCTGGACAAGGTCGACGGCCAGTGGCGGGCCGACAAGTTCCCGTTCGATCACATCGAGATCTCGGTGATCCCCGACATCACCGCCGCGGTCAACGGCCTGCAGTCCGGTCAGCTGGACCATGCGGTCGGCATCAGCCAGGACCAGTCCAAATCGCTCAAGGACCAGTTCACCACCGGCGTTGACAAGCCCACGACCTGGGGCAATATCTGGATCGCGGACCGCGAAGGCGACGTGGTGCCGGCACTCGGCGACAAGCGGGTGCGCCAGGCCATCAACATGGCCCTGGACCGCTCAGATGTGGAGAAGCTCTCACCCGGGCAGTCCCGTGGCGTCGACCAGATCTTCCAGGCCGACGGCGGTGCCTACCTGGCTGACCTGAAGGGCCGCTACCCGCACGATGTCAAGGCCGCTCGCAAGCTGATGGCGGAAGCCGGCTACGCGGACGGATTTTCGGTGACGATGCCGAGCACGCTTGCTTCGACACAGTACGAGCCGTTCCTGACCCAGTCCCTCGCTGACATCGGCATCAAGGTGAAGTGGAAGAACGTGTCGCTGCAGGACATCGTTCCCAACCTCTCATCGAAGAAGTTCGCGATGTTCTACTTCCCCTCCACGTACTCGGGTTCCGACGCTCTTGATGCCGAGTCGGCCCTTGGCCCGGTGTTCAACCCGTTCGGAACGTCGACTCCGGAGCTGACGAAGCTGCTTGACAAGGCGAACGCGACCGGTGCCAAGAACGCGTTCGCCGACGTCAACCGGTACTTCGTCGAGGAAGCCTGGTTCGCGCCGGTTGTCGCGAACACCTTTCTCTGGGCGCACAGCAAGTCGGTCGACTACACGCCCCCGATGGTCTGGGGCTACTCGGTGCAGCCCTGGACCATTGCAAAGAACTGACCACCCACGTCGCCCCGGTCGCTCTGCTGTCGCGAGGTCGCCAGCAGAGCGGTAAGGGACTGACAGCTCCAGCACAGGAGGCGTCCGTGACAGGCCGAATGGACACGTGGCCGGTTTCGTCAACGCCGAAAGAGTAGACGGAGAAGGAGGACCCGAGATGAGCAGGTTCGAAGGCAGGACCTATCTGATCACCGGCGGCGGGAAAGGCATCGCCGCCGCGCTTGTGGACCAGGTCGCAGCGGGCGGCGGCGCCGTAGCCGTGTTCGACATCGATGGTGACGCGGCGGCTGAGAAGGCGGCCAAGATCAACGCTGGCGGCGGGCGCGCGCTGGCGATCCAGGGTGACGCACGGGACGATGCGACCGTGCGATCCGCGGTCGCGGCGGTGGTCGAAGAGTTCGGGCGGATCGACGGACTCGCGGCCCTCGCGGGTGTGCTCCGTCTCGCACCGATCGCGGAGGTCCCCGACTCCCAATGGCACGAGGTCGTCGAGACCAACGTGCTGGGGCCGTTCCAGTTCATCCGCGCCGCGGTGCCGCACCTGCGGGCCGCCGGAGGTGGATCCATCGTGCTCGCGGCTTCGGCGATGGCCTTCGCGAGTAGCCCGACGGCCACGCTGTACTCGGCGTCGAAGGGCGCGATCGTCGCCATGACCAACTCGCTCGCGGTCGAACTGGCCGGCGAGCGCATCCGGGTCAACTGCTTCGCCCCGGGCACCGTACGTACGCCCATGGCTCGCGAGCTCGCCCAGATGCAGGGCGCCAGCGATATCGACGCCACAGTCGACTCCTATGGGCAGGGGCATCCCATGCTCCGCGTCATCGAGCCCGAAGAGGTTGCCCGGGTCGCGGCATTCCTCCTCAGCGATGAAGCGAGTGCGGTCACAGGATCGTGCTATGGCGTGGACGCGGGCCTGCTCGCGCACCTGGGGTGATCGGCATGCGTGAACTCACCACCATCGCGACCGGTCTGGCGTTCCCGGAGGGCCCCCGCTGGTATGACGGCTACCTGTACTTCTCCGACATGTACGGGCGGGAGGTGTTCAGGTACCGCGAAAGCACCGGCGTGGAGTCCGTGGCCGCGGTCCCCGCGCGGCCATCCGGCCTCGCCCGGGACGCCAGCGGCAAGCTGCTCGTTTCGTCGATGCTGGACCGTCGGATCGTCAGGCTCCGCGACGACGGTGGGCTGGAAACGTTCGCTGACCTGCGGGAATTGTGCCCCGGCCCGGTCAACGACATGATCGACGACGGCCGCGGCGGGCTCTACGTCGGGAACTTCGGGTTTGACGACGAGTCACGAGACGCGGTGATGACCCCGACCCGCCTCGTGCACGTGAACGCCGATGGTGTGGCCGCCCAGGTGGGCGAGCCGGTCATGTTCCCCAACGGAACGGTGGTGACGGGCGGCGGCACGACCCTGCTGGTTGCTGAGACCTTCAGTTGCCGCATCCTCGCATTCGACATCGCGGAAGACGGCTCTCTCAGCAATCGCCGCAACTGGGCCGTCTTCCACGAGCTGAAGAACGAATACGACCAGGCCGAGGCGCTCGGCAGCGGAGGGATTCTTCCCGACGGCATCTGCATCGACCGCGAAGGAGACCTCTGGGTTGCCGACGCGGGCGGCAAGGGCGCAGTGCGCGTAGCCGAAGGCGGCGAGATCCTGGACCGCGTTCCAGCACCGGACGGCAGTGCCGTGTTCGCCGTCGCTCTCGGCGGCGACCAGGAGGACACTCTATTCCTGTGCATCGGCCCTGCCATGGGCAGCGCCGACCTCGAAGTCGTACGAGCCGGCAGCCTCGCCGCATGCCGCCTGGACGGTCGGAAGGCATAAGCCCGAACGGCTGCAGTGCGTGCAACACCGCGCACAGTGCGGCGTTCACTTGACCCACACCCATCTGATCGGCAGCCCTGTCCTGCCCCCGGCATTTGCCGGTGCCGGTCGGATGGGTGTGCTCCAGCACATGAAAGGTCCAGTGCATGCAGGCTTCATCGGAATACACCGAGCCCACAGCGTTCGACGCCTCTGATCTCTTCAGCATTGAAGGACGAACCGCTGTCATCACGGGCGCAGCCCATGGCCTAGGTCTCGCGATCGCGACTGCCTTTGTCGGGGCGGGCGCGAAGGTGGGGCTCATAGATATCGACGCCGACGCGCTTGTCGGTGTCGAGGTGATGCTCAATAAGAAGGGACAGGCAGTCACCCACGCAGTGGACGTTCGTGACACGGACGCTGTGACGGCCGCGGTTCGCGCGGTCGCGTCGCAGTTCGGTGGGATCGACATCCTGGTCAACGACGCTGCGATCTTCCCTAGTGCGCCCCTGGCGGATATTGATCTCGACGAGGTTGCGACAGCACTCGATATCAACGTTGTCGGCTATCTGCGCACGGTTCAGGCAGCACTTCCATTTCTGCAGGCGAGCGGCCGCGGCCACATCATCAACTTCGGGTCGGTGACCTTCTTTCTGGGAAATCCAGACGGGCTGGGTGCCTACATCGCGACGAAGGGGGCGGTCGTCGGACTCACGCGTGCCCTCGCACGCGAGGTCAGCCCGCTGGGCGTGACGGCGAATGTCCTCGCGCCCGGCGCCTTCCCCACGCGCGCGGAGTTCGGCCTCTACGAAGACCAAGAGGCGTTCGACCGGTCGGTGGTCGAGAAGCAGTCGGTCAAGCGGCGTGGATCCGTATCCGACATTGCCGCCGCGGCCATCTACCTGGCGAGCGACGCCTCCTCCTTCGTCACAGGACAGACGCTCCTGGTCGACGGCGGGTGGACTTTCAACTGACACGGCCGCCGCGACGGCCGGCAACGCATCACGAGAGGAAGGAAATCATGGATAAGTACATGGGCAAGGACGTTGCGATGAGCGTCCTCTGCGAAGGTGCCACGACCGAGGTTCGCATCTCGCATCCCGAGGGGATCGCCGTCGACCAGGAGGGCAACATCTGGTGCGGTGGAGATCGCGGCGAGATCTACCGGATCGCCCCCGACGGAAGTAGCTGGGAGATCGTCGCGAGCACCGAGGGCTTCTGCCTGGGCATGGCCTTCGACCACAACGGTGACCTCTTCATCTGCGACATGAAGCATGCCGCGGTGTTCCGCCTCGAGGTGGCAACCCGCACGCTCACTCTCTTCGCGGACGGCGTCGAAGGACATCGGTTCCTCCTGCCCAACTACCCGGCCTTCGACCGCCAGGGCCGCCTGTTCGTGTCCGACAGCTGGAAGTTCGACGAACCAGGCCCCGGCATCCTCGTCTTCAATCCCGACGGATCCGGGGAGGTCTGGCACGAAGGGCCGTTCACCTTCGCCAACGGGCTGGCGTTCAGCCCGGACGGATCGACGCTCTACGTCGTTGAGACCTTCCGTAACGCCATCAGCGCCATAGCGGTGGAGGCCGACGGCTCGGCGGGGGACAAGCGCGACCTCGCCATCCTGCCCGGCATCTATCCCGACGGGCTCGCTGTGGGCGAGGACGGGTCGGTCTTCGTGGGTTGCTACGAACCGAGCAAGGTGCTCAACGTCTCGTTGGACGGCACTGCCACCGTCGTCGGCGAGGATGACTCGGCCCACACGCTCGCCCACCCCACGAACCTTGCCTTCCAGGGCCATCGCCTGTTGTCGAGCAACCTCGGCCGGTGGCATGTCACCGAACTCGCGGTGAACCTCGGCGGCGTCCCCCTCCCGCCGAAGTGACCACAGGAACGCCGGAACGGCGTATGGCCAAGGCCAAGGCGATAGTCAAGACCACCAGGGGCGCCGGCGGTGTGGAAATCCGTGACGTCTCCGTGCGCCCGCCGAGGGCGGGTGAGGCGGTGGTGGAGGTCGCCGCGGCAGGGGTGTGCGGGACCGATCTGCACATCATGGACGGCGAATGGCCTACTGAGCCCCCCGTGGTCATGGGGCACGAGACGAGCGGCACGGTCGTCGAGTGCGGCGACGGAGTCGGCGACGAGTGGCTCGGTGCGCGCGTGGTCGCGGAGGTCATCGTCGCAGACGGTACATGTCGCAACTGTCTGCGAGGCAGGCGCAACCTTTGTGAGAAACGCCGAGCCATAGGACGCCTCGCCGATGGCGCATTCACCAGGCACCTCACCATCCCGGTGCAGAACCTGCACCTGGTGCCCGACGGCCTCGAACTCCTCGACGCGGCGCTCGCCGAACCGCTCGCCTGTGTGCTCGGTGCGCTCGACTTCCCGCCCGTGGTAGCGCCCGGTGACCGTGTACTCGTGACCGGCCCCGGAACCGTCGGACTGCTGGCCGCGCAGGTGGCACGCCTGGCGGGAGGCACGCCGACGGTCGCCGGCACACCACGGGACTCGAAGCGGCTCACGGTAGCTCGGAATCTCGGATTCCCTGTCGTGGGAGACTCCGCGCCCCTCGACGCGAGCGCGGTCCGCGAACAGTTCGACGTCGTCATCGAGTGCTCCGGGGCAGTGGCTGCGGCGAATCTGTGCCTCACGGCCTGCGCGAAAGCCGGAACCTACGTTCAGCTCGGCATCTTCGGAGCCCCCGCGCCCATCGACATGGACCAGTTCTGCCTCAAGGGGCTGTCCCTCAAGACGTATTACGGCGCGTCACCGCATGCCCTCGACAAGGCGCTGCTGCTGCTGGCCGGCGGAGGGGTCGCAGCTCGTCCCCTCATCAGCCGGGTCGCCGCACTTGACGACTGGGAGTCCGTCTTCGAGCAGACACGCTCCGGCTCCGGACTGAAGTTCATCTTCGATCCGACCCTGTAGACCCAGCCCCTCGAGGCCACTCAACGGAGAATAGGCACTCTCATGACACACCGCACCACGCGGCATACCGTCCTCCTGGACGGCGTGTGGGACGTGGCGGACACCGTCTCCGCAACCGAACCGCCGACCGAGTACCAGCACCGCGTCCCCATGCCGGCCCTGACCCATTCGTCGACGCCGGAGTTCCCCGGAATCGACGAGTTCGTGACCCCCGAGTACGAGGTCGTCAAGGGACTCGTCGGCCTCCCATCGGACCCGCACCGCTTCACCGACGCCGGCACCCCGGGCCACCCGCGGAACTACTTCTGGTATCGCACGACCTTCGAGGCCCCTGCGCCGCGCGACGTCGCCACACTGCGGGTGAGTATTAGGGGTTCGGCCAGGAGTTCAGGGATGGGTGGGCGGGGCTTCTCTCCGTGTCGAATCCACCGACTCACGCGCGAGCGGTCGACAGCGACACTGCGGTGTCCCTTTTCCTGAGCCCGGGTGTTGATGCGGCGGGCCGTCTCACTATTGGTCCAACGGGCCGTGGCAAGGGCAAGCGCGAGTGGGTAGTTCGGTGTGTTCAAGTCTCACCACCTGGGCGACCGAGCCTGGCCTGGGGTGGGTGGCGGTGTTGCGAATGTATTCGCAACACCGCAGGTCGTAGACCGTGCGGGGGGGGAGGAAGGGACGGTGGCGGTGCGCCCCCAACCAGGGTGCGCTGGTTGCCAGTTGAGACGGCGGAAGTCGTCGTCGAGGAGGCTGTTTCATGGCAGAATCCGCAGTCCCGAAGATCGTTCCCAGCCTGTCGGCCGGTGAAGCGATCGACCTGACCCGTCCGCATTTCGTCGGGATCGCCGGTACGGGCATGCTGCCCGTAGCCCGCTTGTGCGTCGAGCGCGGGTTCGCCGTCTCCGGCAGTGACACCAAGGCCTCGGAGCGTATGGAGGAACTGGCCCGCCTGGGGGTGACTGTGCACATCGGACACGCCGCAGAGCAGGTACCCGCGGGCGTGACCGCGGTGGTGTTCACTCACGCCATCGAATCCGACAACCCCGAGATCCTTGCAGCCCTGGAGCGGGGCGTTCCCGTCGTGCACCGTGCACCGTGCACCGTGCAGCGGCACTGGACGCCCTGATGACCGGGCACATGGCGGTCGGCGTGCTGGGCACGCACGGCAAGTCCAGCACATCGGGCATGCTGGCCGTCACGTTGAGCCGCATGGGCCAGAGCCCGTCGTACATGGTGGGCGCGGACATCGAGGGGCCGGGCAGCGGAGGACGCGCGGGCAGCAGCAGCCTGTTCGTCGCGGAGATCGACGAGTCGGACCGCACGCTCCTCGGGGTGGGCGTGAATGTGGCGGTCGTCACGAACATCGGGTACGACCACCCGGAGAACTACGCCAACGCCGCGGAGTACGTGGACGTGTTCGAGGCGTTCGTGCGGGGCATGCGGGCGGGCGGCGCAGTGGTGCTGAACGCTGACTCGCCTGGCTGCCGCGACCTGCAGTCCCGGCTGAGTGCCGGGGACGGCCCACGGGTGGTGACGTTCGGAGAGTCGACGGACGCGGACTGGCGCCTGACGGAGATGGCCTGCACGGGCAGGCGCAGCACGGCGCTGCTGTGCGGGCCGCAGGGCCAGGAATTCCACCTGGCTCTGCGGATTCCGGGCGTCCATCAGTTGCTGAACGCCGCTGCAACGATGGCGGCCCTGGCCGTTCTGGGCCAGGACCTCGACCTGGCGGTGGAGGAGCTGGGCTACTTCGACGGCGTTCAGAGGCGGATGAGCTCGGCGGGCATGATGGCGGGCGTGCGGATCTACGACTCCTACGCCCACCACCCCACCGAGATCACGGCCGATCTGAAGGCCGCCCGCGCCCTCCTCACCGGGCAGGGGCGGGTGATCACGGTGTTCCGCCCCACCGGTCAGGCCCGGCTCGACGCCTTCGGCACCGAGTTCGCAACGGCACTGGCGAGCAGCGACGCCGTAGTGCTGACAGGCGACGCCCGGAGCATCAGTGAGGCGTCGCTGCGTGAGGTGTCCGTCTCCATCGGCCAGGCCGGCGGCGCGGTCTTGGCCGTGGAGACAGCGCGGGAGAGGGCCGTGATGTGCGCCTCGACTGCGGCCCGGGAGGGCGACGTGGTGGTGCTCATGGGGACTGGCGACCTGAACGAGTGTGGCGTGCTGCTCAGGCGCGCACTGTCCGATCTGACACCCACGGTGGTCTAGGCGCCCGCTGTCTCGGGGTCCGGTTGCAGCAGCGCGTCGGCGAGCTGCTGCAGCTGGACCCCTCGGGATGCCTTGACCAGTACGACGTCCCCGGGCCGGAGGGTGGAGTGCAGAAGATGCAGTGCGGTCTCCTGGTCGGGCACGTGGACGGCCGTCGCGCCGGCGGCACTCGCGGCCTTCTGTACCCATCCGGCCTCGTCCCCTCCCACCATGATGAGCTGGTCCAGATCGAGTCCGGCGGCGTGCCGTCCGATGTCCTCGTGCGCGGTGCGCTCGTCGTCGCCCAGCTCGTTCATCCGCCCCAGCACTGCAATGGCGCGCTGGTTGCGGCCGCGGGTCATCGTGGCGAGAGCGTCGAGCGAGGAGCGCATCGAGTGGGGATTCGCGTTGTAGGCGTCGTTGACGATCGTGACGCCGTCGGCTCGAGTGTGGGTTTCCATTCGCCAGCGTGACTGGGTGGTGGCTGCGGACAGGAGTTCGGCGATCTGGTCGACGTCGAGTCCGGCTTCGCGGGCCACGGCGGCTGCCGCGAGACTGTTGTGGACCTGAACATGTCCGACGAGTTGGAGGTCGACCCGCGCTTCGCCCTCGGGGGTCTGCAGCGTGTAGGAGGCCTTGCCGTGCTCGCCAAGGACGACGGCGACGGCGAGCAATGCTCAAGACCTAATAGCAGTGCACGGTGACGGGTGACCCCTACTCAAGACTCGGAGCCGGACTCCTCTCCACAGGCAGAGGGCCCCGCCGCCGTGCCCTCGCGGACGGCGCGTGTCGATCGCCTCCGCGGGGGCACTGATGATCGTGACCCGAGCCGCCCGTACGACCACCCGCTCCTCAACACGCGAGCCGCAGAGCTCTCTCCGAAGACCGGGGCCGTGCGGTCAGCTGGGGCCACGAACAGCTCATCGGATGTCGGGCCGCCGAGCCCTCCTATTAGGTCGCTGCGTGTCCCCGCACAGGCTCACACGCTGGGCAAACACTAGGAGAGAGGACACAGGATTGACGATCACCTGCGGGATCGACTGGGCGGAAAACCATCATGACGTGGCTCTGGTGGACGAGGCCGGGCAGCTCGTCGCCAAGAGGCACATCGGCGACGACGCGGAAGGCTACCGCCAGCTGCTGAACATGCTGGCCGAGGCTGGAGACAGTCCGAAAAACCCCATCCCGGTCGCGGTCGAGACCGTACGGGGCCTGCTGTTCGCCTGCCTGCGCTCCACCGGCCGGAAGGTGTACTCGATCAACCCGATGGCGGTCGCCCGCTATCGAGAGCGCCATCGCGTCACCCGCGCCAAGTCCGACCATGCCGACGCCATGGCGCTGGCCAACATTCTGCGGACGGACGCGGACGTCCACCGTCCGCTGTCCGCCGACTCCGAGCTCGCCCAGGCCATCTCGGTGCTCGCCCGCGCCCAGCAGGACGCGGTCTGGAACCGGGCCCAGCTAAACAACCAGCTCCGCTCGCACCTCAAGCAGTACTTCCCGGCCGCCCTGGCGGCCTTCCAAGTCCGGGGCATCGGACTGGACTCCCGGGAGGCGAGGACCGTGCTCGCTGCGGCTCCGGACCCCACGGCGGCCGCGCGACTGACGCGCGCCCAGTTGCGGTCGCTGCTGCGCAAGTCGGGACGGCAGCGCAACATCGACACCTGGATCGAACGTCTGCGGACTATCTTCACCGGCGACTACCTCCACCAGCTCCCCCTGGTCGAGCAGGCCATGGGACACCAGACCGCCGCTCTGGTAGGGCAGTTGGATGCTGCCTGCCGAGCGGCGGACGACCTTGCCGGTGCGGCAGCTGAGGCGTTCGACCAGCACCCGGACGCCGAGATCCTCAGCAGTTTCCCGGGCATCGGCCCGCTCACCGGCGCCCGCGTGCTGGGCGAGATCGGTGATGACCGCTCCCGCTTCCGCGATGCCCGCGCCCTCAAGGCATACGCCGGAGCCGCGCCGATCACCGTCGCCAGCGGCAAGAGCCACGCCGTGCGCCACCGCCGCGTGAAGAACCAGCGGCTGGCCGCCGCCGGCTACGTGTGGATCTTCGGAGCCCTGCCTTCACCACAGGTGAAGGAGCACTACGACCGGCGCAGAGCCCGAGGAGACCGGCACACCGCCGCCATGCGGCACGTGTTCAACCGACTCCTGGGCTGCCTGCACCACTGCCTGGCGACCGGCCAGAAGTTCGATCCCACCAAGGCATTCCCAGCTCTCGCGCCAGCCACTACTTGACTTCTTACCAAGCTCGGATGTCTGTGGATCGGACCCGGGTTGGACGCGAGGGGGCGTACCTTCCCGGGTGATCGATTGACTGGAATCGAGTACGCCGACGTTGGCCCGTCGGCTGGGAAGGTACGCCCATGCTCACGGTAATCACCGAGGACGGCTCGACGCGAGGAGGGTCCCTGATCGACGAGATCGTCCGGGAGGGTGCCAGGCGGATGCTGGCCGCTGCCCTGGAGGCTGAAGTCGACGCCTGCATAACTGAGTTGGCCGACCAGCGGGACGAGAACGGTCGCCGTCTGGTCGTGCGCAACGGCCACCACCAGCCAAGGTCGGTCACCACCTCTGCCGGGACCGTCGAGGTCAAGGCTCCGCGGGTCAACGACAAGCGCATCGACGAGGCGACGGGCGAGCGCAAGCGGTTCTCCTCGGCGATCCTGCCGCCCTGGGCGAGGAGGTCCCCGAAGATCAGCGAAGTGCTGCCGCTGCTTTACCTCCACGGTCTTTCCAGCGGCGACTTTGTGCCCGCGCTGGAGCAGTTCCTCGGCTCCTCGGCCGGGCTGTCGCCCGCCACGGTGACCCGGCTGACCACCCAGTGGCAGGCCGACCGCAAGGCATTCGGCGAGCGCGACCTGTCCGCCACCGACTACGTCTACGTCTGGGCCGACGGCATCCACCTGCGCATACGCCTGGAGGAGGCCAAGGCCGCCGTCCTGGTTGTGATGGGTGTGCGCGCGGACGGCACCAAGGAACTGATCGCCATGGCCGACGGCTACCGCGAATCCGCGGAGTCCTGGGCAAGCCTGCTGCGGGATGCCGCCCGACGCGGCATGCGCGCTCCCGTCCTCGCCGTCGGCGACGGCGCCCTTGGCTTCTGGAACGCGCTCAACGAGGTCTTCCCCACCACCCGTCACCAGCGGTGTTGGGTTCACAAAACGGCAAATGTCCTCGACAGCCTGCCGAAGTCGGCCCAGTCGGCGGCGAAGAAGGCCATCCAGGACATCTACAACGCCGAGGACAAGGAGAACGCGGCCGAAGCGGTCAAGGCGTTCGCCAAGCAGTACGGGACGAAGTTCCCCAAGGCCGTCAAGAAGATCGCCGATGACGAGGCCGAGCTGCTGGCGTTCTACGACTTCCCCGCCGAGCACTGGATCCACTTGCGGACCACCAACCCGATCGAGTCGACCTTCGCGACCGTCCGTCTGCGGACGAAGGTCACCAAGGGCGCCGGCTCCCGAACTGCCGCTCTGGCGATGGTGTTCAAGCTTGTCGAGTCCGCCCAGGCCCGCTGGCGAGCCGTGAACGCACCCCACCTGGTCGCACTCGTCCGAGCTGGAGCCCGCTTCGAACGCGGCCACCTCGTCGAACGCTCCGAGAACCTCGCGGCATGAACAAGTCCACTGCAGATATACAGATCTGCCTGAGTGTTGGGTCGGGGCGCGCCCTCTTGTGTTAAAGGTCCGCTACGAGAAGTCGGTAGCCGACGTCGAGTGCTTCGCAGTTGAGCAGGTCAGCATGGCGTTCGTGCCACAGGCCGGAGGACAGGTCGCTGGACAGCCGGGCCAGACCTGGGCGGAGGACCTCTTCGCCGGCCTGGGCGAGCATCGAGATGCCTGCTCGCACTCTCGGATCGAGGTATGCCTCAGGTCGGTGCCAGAAGGCAGCGCCGAAGCCGTCGGTGCAGTCGTGCGGGATCGAGACCGTCTCGACGCGGGAGTCTCCCAGCAGCTCAATCAGCCGATCGATAGGGACGGACCGTGTGTCGGTGAACGCGGCTACCTCGGGCAGGTACTCGTCCAGCAGCCAAAATCTGCGGAAGATGGCCTGGTCCCAAGTGAAGATGACGACGCGTTGCCGGGCGATCCGAAGGAGTTCCCCGATACCGGCTTCCAGGTTCGTCCAGTGGTGCACGGTCAGCAGGGCCATCACCGCGTCGGCCGAATTGTCAGCGAGGGGAATCGACTCTGCGGAGACCTGCAGAGCCCGCGCAGATCCGGCCGGACGTTGGGCGATCATCACTGCACTGGGTTCAACCGCCAACACCGTTTGCGGTGGTTCGTAGGAGCCAGCGCCAGCACCGACGTTGACGACAGTGCTGGCATCGCCGAGCGCCTCGTGGATCTTGACAGCGATCCGGTGGTCGGGGCGTCGCGTGTGATTGTAGGTCGCACCGATGCGGTCATACGTCGTCACGACTGCCAGTATGCCTCGCCACTCACCATCTACCGTTGCTGATGAGCCATCCACAAGTATTGACAATTTCTCTCCTCCGGAGTTCCGAGCGCGTGCCATCGCGCTGGTCCGCGCCGGCAAGCAGGCCAAACAGACGGCGGTTGAGCTCGGCATCCATCCCGTCACGTTGTCGAAGTGGTTGCGGCAAGACGACATCGACAACGGGCGGCGACCGGGAACGCCGTCGAGCGAATCTGCTGAGTTGCGGGCCGCTCGCCGGCGGATCCATGAGCTGGAAACCGAGCTGGCGATCGTCCGGCAGACGGCGAAGTTCCTTGGCAAGGACAAGCCGGCCCCAAAAGGCTCTACCCGGTGATCGACCGGCTCGTCGATGCCGGGGCACCGGTCGACAGGTGCTGCCGGATCCTTGGCGTCGCCCGGCAGAACTACTACAAGCACAAGCGCACACCGACCACTCCACGGCAGCTACGGCGGGACTGGCTGACCGGACTGATCCGAGAGGTTCACGTCGCTTCCCGCGGCACCTACGGCTACCGCCGCATCCACGCCGAGCTCACCCTGGGCATGG
>NZ_JBVJPA010000019.1:0-202430 GCF_055582885.1 Streptomyces sp. NPDC107454
AACGCCCGGTTACATTCCGAACCCGGAAGCTAAGCCTCACAGCGCCGATGGTACTGCAGGGGGGACCCTGTGGGAGAGTAGGACGCCGCCGAACTCATATTAAAAGAGCTGGTCCCCGAACTTCGGTTCGGGGACCAGCTCTTTTTTGTTGTCCGACACTTTGCGTTCACTTTGCGCGACAAGCATCCGCGGCATGGGTACAGCTGCAATGCTCAGGGCCGCGGGCGTCGGAGTCGGCGACGAGGTCATCGTGCCGGCGTTCGGGAACGTCGAGGTCGCGGAGGCCGTGACCCAGGTCGGTGCGTCGGCCGTGTTCGCCGACATAGATCCGGTGACCTACTGCCTTGACGCCGGTGCTGTCGAGGCGGCCGTCACCCCGAGGTCGAACGCTGTCGTCGTCGTACACCGCTTCGGTCGGTCGGCCGACATGGTGCGACTGCGGGATGTCGGGCAGCGACACGGGCTCCTGGTGCTGGAACTGGGCGAGTCCGAGGCGCCGTACGACGAGATCGCGCAGCGCAGGGAGCGGGCCTCCTATCTCGACGGGCGGCTCAGCGGAGTGCGCACGCCGGACGGCGGTGACGGGCACACGTACCAGCAGTACGTCGTGCGCGTGCCCGGCAATGGCCGGCCGGACCGGGATGCCTTCGCACGGGCCGTACGGGCCAAGGGAGTCGAGTGCCGGGTGCCGGTGAAGACGCCTGTGCACCGGCTGCCCGGGTTCCGTCGGGACGTGCACCTCCCGGAGACCGAGCGGGCCGCCGACGAGACCCTCGCGCTGCCCGTGGACGCGTCGTTGACGAAGCGGGAGATGCAGCGGATCGTGTCCGCGTGCAATGCGCTCGGCGGATTGCTGCAGCCCGCCTTCTGATCCGACGGGACTGGTTGGGAGCACGCCGCTGTTCGGGGTATGATCTATTTCGTTGCCGCGAGGGAAACCTCGAAAAGGCGACTGGCCCCCCTAGCTCAGTCGGCAGAGCGTCTCCATGGTAAGGAGAAGGTCAACGGTTCGATTCCGTTGGGGGGCTCCAGCAGAAAAGGCCTCCACCCTTGCGGGTGGGGGCCTTTCGCATGTCCCGGAGTCGAGTGCCGACCTCAGTCCCGCTGAAGACCCGGCACCCGCATGGCCAGAATCGCCATGTCGTCGGACGGGGCGTCGGAGGCGAAGCGCTCGACCGCGCGCATGATGCGGGCGGCCACCGCTCCAGCCGTGAGGCCCGTACACGTCGTGAGGACGTCCGTGAGGCCGTCGTCGCCCAACATGCGGGTGCCCTCACGGCGTTCGGTGACGCCGTCCGTGACACACAGCAGGACGTCGCCCGGGTCGAGGGTGATGGTCTGCTCGTACAGCTCCAGGTCCTCCATGACACCGAGGAGGGGCTGCGGTTCGGCAGCCGCTTCCACGGTGCCGTCCTGGCGCAGGCGGAGCGGGAGCGGATGGCCCGCGCAGACCACCTTCAGCATGGCGCTGCCGTCCTCCTGAGGCCACAACTCGCCGTAGAGCAGGGTCAGGAAGCGGCTGCGGGCGCCCTCGTCCAGGATCGCCGAGTTCAGGCGCTCCAGGACCGCGGGGCCGCCGAAGCCCTCGCGGGCCAGGAGGCGCAGGGCGTGCCGGGCGAGGCCCGTGACCGCCGCCGCCTCCGGGCCCGTACCGCAGACGTCGCCGATGGCGAAGCCGTAGACGCCGTCACGGATCGGGAAGAGGTCGTAGAAGTCGCCGCCGACCTCGTTGCCCTCGCCTGCCGCGCGGTAGATGACCTCGACCTCGACGCCGTCGATGTGCGGGAGGTCGGGCGGCAGGAGGCTGCGCTGGAGGGACTGGCTGATGGCCGTGCGCTCCGAGTACAGGCGGGCGTTGTCGAGGGCCAGGGCGGCCCTGCGGGACAGGTCCTCGGCCAGTTCCAGGATTTCCTGGCGGAAGTGTTCGTCGGAGGGCTTGCCGAGCGTCAGCATGCCGATGACGCGGTTGCGGGCCACCAGGGGCAGGACGACGGTCTCGCCGCCGACCGCCGCGGCCGTCGCCAGGGTCGTACCGATGCCGGAGGTGACCGAGGCGGGCTCGCCGAGGCCCAGGCTGCGCATGGAAGTCCGCAGGGCCGCCTGGTGGGCGGCCTCGCCCGGGGCCGCCCAGACGCGGGCGCCGGGGGTGGGGACCGGGTCCGGTGGAGCGATCTTCGAGAGCAGGGCCTTGAGACCGTCGATGCGTTCCTCGTCCTCGTGCAGGACGTACGAGAGGTACGGGTCCGAGGCCTGGTCGGCGATCGTGTAGACCGCGCACCAGGTGGCGAGGGTCGGGACCGTCATCTGGGCCATCAGGGCGAGGGTCTGGTCGCGGTCCAGGGTGCCGGCGAGGAGGTCGGAGGCCTCGACGAGGAAGCTCAGCGAGCCGCGGCGCAGGCGTTCCAGCTCACCCAGGCGGGCCGATTCCACCGCGAGCGCGATGCGGTCGGCGGCGAACTGGAGGCGCAGGGCCTCCTCGTTCGAGTAGCGGGAGGGTCCCTCGGCCGCGACACCGAGGGAGCCGGTGAGGCGGCCCTCGACCTTCAGCGGGACCGTGACGACCGAGCGCATGCCGGTGCCGGCCAGCAGCGGTACGGCGCCGGGGACGACCGTCAGGTCCTCGTGGACGGCGGGCATGCGGGCCGAGCCGTAGCGGCCGGGGCCCGCCTCGACGGGGACGCGGGCGAAGCGCTGGCGGGCGGAGGGCAGGCCCGTCGAGGCTCGTACCTCCAACTCCGTCTCGTCGTCGGTCGCGAGGAGCAGGAACGCGGAGTCGCCGTCGAGCATGTCGCGGGCGCGCTCCACCGTGCGCTGGAGGAGGCCGTCCAGGTCGTCCGGGGCGGGGGAGCCGATGAAGACCTCGAAGGGGTCGGTGGCCTGGCCCTCGGAGCTGGTCGTCGTGTCGGTGGCCGACGCCCGCAACGGGGTCTGCAGGACGGCGCGTTCGTGGTCGCGTACGAGGAGGCAGACCGTGGAGGGTTCGCCGCCCGTGTCGCGTACGCGGAGGTGGGAGGCGTAGACCGGGGTCACGCGGCCGCTCGCGCCGCGGAGCCCGTACGTGCCCTCCCAGCGCGAGAGTTGGAGGGCCTCGACGATGCCGGTGCTGGTGCCCGGGGTGTGCGGCCAGGCCGCGAGGTCGGTGAGGGGCTTGCCGACGACCTGCTCGGCGGCGTACCCGAAGAGGTCCTCCGCGTCCTCGTTCCAGGCCGAGATGGCGCCGACGCGGTCGATCTGGATCACCGCGACGCGGACGCGGCCGTCGGCGAGCGGAAGGAGGTCGGCGGGGAGGGAGGGGCCCGCGGTGCGGGTGCCGACCGGGCGATCGGGGAGGTCGAGGTGGAACCAGACCTGCTTGTGCGTGGGGGAGTAGTCGACGCCCCAGCGGCCGGCCAGGGCGGCGCACAACTGGAGTCCGCGCCCGCCCTCGCGGTCGGGGCTGCCCATGTTCACAGCCGTCGCCTGGAGTGGAATTTCACGTTCCGGGTAGCGGTCCGCCACCTCGATGCGTACGCCTTCGTCGCTGCGCAGACACAGGACATCCGCGGAGGTGCCCGCATGCACGACAGCATTGGTGACGAGTTCGCTGGTCAGAACCACCGCGTCGTCGACGATGTCGGCGAAGCCCCAGCCCTGGAGGGTGTCGCGGACGAAGGATCTGGCGGTCGCGACCGATCGCCCGACGGGATCGAAACTGGCGGCCGCGCGCGCGGTGATCACAGCACTCCTTGTCCGGTTGTCGGCGTGCGGGGCCCCGTGGCCGACCCGCTCCTGCCGGGGCAGTGCCTGGTTCCCGGTCGACCGAGGATCCTGGGGCTGTCCCCCAGGATGCAGTCCGGTGGTCATGGTGCGGTGCCCCTCCGATGCCTGCCCGCTCGTTCTTGTGCCACCGTCCAGGCCGGACAAACCGGTGTGGCTGGACAGCCGCATGCAAGGTTACTTACCTTCGCCGTCCATGCGGATGCCGGTCACCGGTGTTTCCGTCGGGAGAGGGGCAGAGTTTCCGTTCGGACAGGTGCGTGTGTTTCCGTTTCCGTCCTGACAAGGCTGTGCCCGCTTCCGGGCGGTGTGCGGACGATGTGCGAAGCTGCCGAACTGTTATGGCCTGGTTCAGCCGGGGTGAAACACTGGGCAAGCTCCAGTGGGAAGGTCGGACAGGCTGAGTGCCTGCCGGTCCGCCGAGCAAGTAGTACCTGAGCACGAGCAGTAGTACCCGAGCAAGCAGTACCCGAGTACGCCGAGCAGTAATGGTCGACCCTTGCGGGAGGGACACAGTGGAGTCTGGCGCAGCGACGCGGGGCGGTAAGACGCGCGCAGAAGACGGACAGTCCCTGAACAACCGGCGCACACCACGCAATGGCACCACCGAGGTGGATACGGCTGCCCTGAACAGGCTGCTGACGGCCCTGGTGTCGATGCGGGACGGCAATTTCCGCAAGCGCCTCACGGTCTCCGGTGATGGCGTGATGTCGGAGATCGCGGCTGTCTTCAACGAGGTGGCGGACCGGAATCTGCATCTGACGGGTGAGCTGTCGCGGGTGCGGCGGGTGGTCGGGCGTGAGGGAAAGCTCACGGAGCGGCTGGAGTCGGGCGCCTGCGAGGGTTCCTGGGGTGTCGCGATCGACGCGTCGAACGCGCTCGTCGACGACCTCGTACGACCGGTCTCCGAGGTCGGCCGGGTGCTGTCCGCGGTGGCGGAGGGCGATCTGTCGCCGCGTATGGAGCTGCGGGCGCAGGCGGCGGACGGCAACGGGCATCCGCTGCGCGGGGAGTTCCTGAAGGTCGGACGGACGGTCAACAACCTGGTCGACCAGCTGTCGACGTTCACCGACGAGGTCACGCGCGTGGCCAGCGAGGTGGGCACCGAGGGCAAGCTGGGCGGGCAGGCCCGGGTGCGCGGAATGTCCGGTTCGTGGAAGGACCTCACGGATTCGGTCAACACCATGGCGTACCGGCTGACGGCTCAGGTGCGTGACATCGCTCTCGTGACGACGGCGGTCGCGAAGGGCGACTTGTCCCGGAAGGTCACGGTTCACGTGGCCGGCGAGATGCTGGAGCTGAAGAACACCGTCAACACGATGGTGGATCAGCTGTCCTCGTTCTCCTCCGAGGTGACGCGCGTCGCCCGCGAGGTGGGCACCGAGGGCGAGCTCGGCGGCCAGGCGCAGGTGCCAGGTGTGGCCGGTGTGTGGAAGGACCTCACCGACTCGGTGAACCTGATGGCCGGCAACCTCACGGCCCAGGTGCGTGGGATCGCGCAGGTGACGACGGCGGTCGCGAGCGGTGACCTGTCGCAGAAGGTGACTGTTTCCGCACGCGGCGAGGTCGCGCAGCTCGCCGAGACGATCAACCAGATGACCGAGACGCTGCGGACGTTCGCGGACGAGGTCACGCGGGTGGCCAACGAGGTCGGTGGCGAGGGGCGGCTCGGCGGTCAGGCGAACGTGCCGGGCGCGGCGGGGACGTGGAAGGACCTCACGGACTCCGTCAACACGGTCTTCCGGAACCTCACCACCCAGGTGCGGGACATCGCCGCGGTGACGACGGCGGTGGCCAACGGTGATCTGTCGCAGAAGGTCACCGTCGACGTGGCCGGCGAGATGCTGGAGCTGAAGAACACCGTCAACACGATGGTCGACCAGCTGTCGTCGTTCGGTGTCGAGGTCACGCGCGTGGCGCGCGAGGTCGGTGTCGAGGGTGAACTGGGCGGCCAGGCGCAGGTGCCGGGTGTGGCCGGTACGTGGAAGGACCTCACCGACTCCGTCAACACGGCGTTCCGGAACCTGACGGGTCAGGTCCGCAACATCGCGCAGGTGACGACGGCGGTCGCGAACGGTGACCTGTCTCAGAAGGTGACGGTCGACGTCTCCGGAGAGATGCTCCAGCTGAAGAACACCGTGAACACGATGGTGGACCAGCTGTCCTCATTCGCCGATCAGGTGACGCGGATGGCCAGGGACGTGGGTACGGAGGGCCGCCTGGGTGGTCAGGCCCGCGTGGACGGCGTGTCCGGTACGTGGAAGGAACTCACCGACTCCGTCAACTTCATGGCGGGGAACCTGACCTCGCAGGTACGGCAGATCGCCCAGGTCACCACGGCGGTGGCGCGGGGTGACCTGTCGCAGAAGATCGACGTGGACGCGCGCGGCGAGATCCTGGAGCTGAAGAACACCATCAACACGATGGTCGACCAGCTCTCCGCCTTCGCGGACCAGGTGACGCGGGTGGCCCGTGAGGTGGGTACGGAGGGCCGGCTCGGCGGTCAGGCGCAGGTGCCTGGCGTCGCCGGTGTGTGGCGCGACCTGACGGACTCCGTGAACGGCATGGCGGGCAACCTCACCGCCCAGGTGCGCAACATCGCGCAGGTCGCGACCGCGGTGGCGCGGGGTGACCTGTCGCAGAAGATCGACGTGGACGCGCGTGGCGAGATCCTGGAGCTGAAGAACACCCTCAACACGATGGTGGACCAGCTCTCGAACTTCGCCGAGCAGGTGACGCGGGTGGCCCGTGAGGTGGGCACGGAGGGCATGCTCGGCGGTCAGGCCGAGGTGCAGGGTGTCTCCGGCACCTGGAAGGACCTCACGCAGTCCGTGAACTTCATGGCGAACAACCTGACCATCCAGGTCCGTAACATCGCCGAGGTCACGACGGCGGTCGCCATGGGCGACCTGTCGAAGAAGATCACCGTCGACGCCAAGGGCGAGATCCTCGAACTCGTCACCACCGTGAACACGATGGTGGACCAGCTGTCGTCCTTCGCCGAGCAGGTGACCCGGGTGGCCCGCGAGGTGGGCACCGAGGGCATCCTCGGCGGGCAGGCCCATGTGCCCGGTGTCACGGGCATCTGGAAGGACCTCAGCAACAACGTGAACCTGATGGCCAACAACCTGACCATGCAGGTGCGCAACATCT
This sequence comes from Streptomyces sp. NPDC107454, assembly GCF_055582885.1. NCBI lineage: Bacteria > Bacillati > Actinomycetota > Actinomycetes > Kitasatosporales > Streptomycetaceae > Streptomyces > Streptomyces sp. NPDC107454. The sequence goes on from NZ_JBVJPA010000019.1 coordinate 6,910, forward strand.
CCCAGGTCGCCGCGGCCGTCGCCAACGGCGATCTGACCCGTACGGTGACGATCGAGGCGCGCGGCGAGGTCGCGCAGCTCGCCGACACCTTCAACACCATGGTGAAGACGCTGAGTTCGTTCGCCGACCAGGTCACCAAGGTGGCCCGCGAGGTGGGCACGGACGGCATCCTCGGCGGGCAGGCGCACGTCCCGGGTGTGGCCGGTACGTGGAAGGACCTCACCGAGTCCGTGAACGGGATGGCGTCCAACCTGACCGGTCAGGTGCGCAACATCGCGATGGTCACCACGGCCATCGCCAAGGGCGACCTCACCAAGAAGATCGACATCGACGCGCGCGGCGAGATCCTGGAGCTGAAGACCACCATCAACACGATGGTCGACCAGCTGTCGTCCTTCGCCGAGGAGGTCACCCGAGTCGCCCGCGAGGTGGGCACCGAGGGGCAACTGGGCGGCCAGGCCCGGGTGCGTGACGTCGACGGCACCTGGCGCGACCTCACGGAGTCGGTGAACGAGATGGCCGGGAACCTGACCCGGCAGGTGCGTGCCATCGCGCGCGTGGCGACCGCGGTGACCCGCGGCGACCTGAACCTGAAGATCGACGTGGACGCCTCGGGCGAGATCCAGGAACTTCAGGACTACATCAACAAGATGATCGCCAACCTGCGCGACACCACCATCGCCAACAAGGAACAGGACTGGCTCAAGGGCAACCTCGCCCGTATCTCCGCCCTGATGCAGGGGCGCCGCGACCTCGACGACGTGGCCTCGCTGATCATGAGCGAGCTGACGCCGGTGGTCTCGGCGCAGCACGGCGCGTTCTTCCTCTCCATGCCGCTGGTCGACGGCAAGGAGGCGGGCAACGACGAGGACGCCTACGAGCTGCGCATGCTCGGTTCGTACGGCTACTCGATGGGCTCCATGCCGACGTCGTTCCGGCCCGGTGAGGCGCTGATCGGGACGGCCGCGCAGGAGAAGCGCACGATCCTGGTGGAGAACGCGCCGAGCGGCTACCTGAAGATCTCGTCCGGGCTCGGTGAGGCGCCCCCGGCGCAGGTGATCGTGCTTCCGGTGCTCTTCGAGGGGACCGTGCTGGGCGTGATCGAGCTGGCGTCCTTCACGCCGTTCACGCAGATCCAGAAGGACTTCCTGAACCAGATCGCCGAGATGATCGCGACGAGCGTCAACACCATCTCCGTCAACACCAAGACGGAGGTGCTGCTCAAGCAGTCGCAGGAGCTCACCGAGCAGCTGCGGGAGCGCTCGGCGGAGTTGGAGAACCGGCAGAAGGCCCTTCAGGACTCCAACGCGGAACTGGAGGACAAGGCCGAGCTGCTGGCCCAGCAGAACCGCGACATCGAGGTCAAGAACACCGAGATCGAGGAGGCGCGGCAGGTCCTGGAGGAGCGTGCCGAGCAGCTCGCGGTCTCCATGCGCTACAAGAGCGAGTTCCTGGCGAACATGTCGCACGAGCTGCGCACGCCGCTCAACTCCCTGCTGATCCTCGCGAAGTTGCTCGCCGACAACGCCGAGTCGAATCTGACGCCGAAGCAGGTCGAGTTCGCGGAAACGATCCATGGAGCGGGTTCCGACCTGCTCCAGCTGATCAACGACATCCTCGATCTGTCGAAGGTCGAGGCGGGCAAGATGGACGTGTCGCCGACCCGCATCGCGCTGGTCCAACTCGTCGACTACGTAGAGGCCACTTTCCGTCCGCTGACCGCGGAGAAGGGCCTGGACTTCTCCGTCCGGGTGTCGCCGGAACTGCCCGCCACGCTGCACACCGACGAGCAGCGCCTCCTTCAGGTGCTGCGCAACCTGCTCTCCAACGCGGTGAAGTTCACCGACTCCGGAGCGGTCGAATTGGTGATCCGGCCCGCCGGCGCGGATGTCCCGGTGGCCATCCGGGAGCAGCTCCTGGAGGCGGGTTCGCTGCGGGACGCGGACGCCGGTCTGATCGCGTTCTCGGTGACGGACACCGGCATCGGGATCGCCGCCAGCAAGATGCGGGTGATTTTCGAGGCCTTCAAGCAGGCGGACGGTACGACGAGCAGGAAGTACGGCGGCACGGGTCTGGGGTTGTCCATCTCGCGGGAGATCGCGCGTCTGCTGGGCGGTGAGATCCACGCCCAGAGCGAGCCGGGACGCGGTTCGACGTTCACGCTGTATTTGCCGCTGCACCCGAGCGAACTGCCCCCGCAGGGCTACGGGCAGCTCGCGCCCGCCCTGGAGGCCGGGGAGTTGCTCGCCTCGGAGGCGGAGCTGTCCGGGGTCGGCATCGAGACGCCGGCCGAGGTGAAGTCGTACCAGGAGACGCAGAACGGGCCCGCCGCGCTCTTCAGGCGGCGCCGCAGGGCGCTGCCCGCGAACGAGCAGCGCCCGGGGCTGCCGGGGCCGAACGGGACCGCGGGTGCCTCTCAGGAGCAGTGGGCGGCCGGGGTTCAGCAGGAGGCGGCGCCGCAGCCGCGCCGAGGCATCCGGTTCGAGGGCGAGAAGGTGCTGATCGTCGACGACGACATCCGCAACGTGTTCGCGCTCACCAGCGTCCTGGAGCAGCACGGCCTGTCGGTGCTGTACGCCGAGAACGGCCGTGAGGGCATCGAGGTGCTGGAGCAGCACGACGATGTGACGGTCGTCCTGATGGACATCATGATGCCCGAGATGGACGGCTACGCCACGACGACGGCGATTCGCCGGATGCCGCAGTTCGCCGGGCTGCCGATCATCGCGCTCACGGCGAAGGCGATGAAGGGCGACCGGGAGAAGGCCATCGAGTCCGGTGCGTCCGACTACGTCACCAAGCCGGTCGATCCCGACCATCTGCTCTCCGTGATGGAACAGTGGATGCGCGAGGAGTGAGCGGGATGGGTGTCGCCGGGTGGTGTCGGCGGCCGGGAAGCCGGGCTGTGCGCGCCGACTCGGCGGCGCGGGGCGCCCGACGTCGTATAACTGACGGTGGCCGAAGCCGTGTAGAAGTGCGGGATTCGGGGAACCTTCTGGTCTCCCGCTACGTTTCTGCTACGTGCACAGTGACATCGCGGTGACAGGGTGTGGCGACAGGCGGGGTGCGGCTACCATGACCGGCACAAGGACGGGCGACGCAAGGGAGTCGTCCTCTGGGGCGGCGCCCGGTGCACTGCCGGGGCGAGGAGGGCGGGCCATGGTGCAGAAGGCCAAGATCCTTCTGGTCGATGACCGGCCGGAGAATCTGCTGGCGCTGGAGGCGATCCTCTCCGCGCTCGATCAGACACTGGTACGGGCATCGTCCGGAGAGGAAGCGCTCAAAGCGCTGCTGACCGACGACTTCGCGGTCATTCTGCTGGACGTCCAGATGCCCGGAATGGACGGTTTCGAAACCGCGGCGCACATCAAGCGGCGCGAACGGACTCGGGACATCCCGATCATCTTTCTCACGGCGATCAACCACGGCCCGCACCACACCTTCCGGGGGTACGCGGCGGGTGCGGTGGACTACATCTCCAAGCCGTTCGACCCATGGGTGCTGCGCGCGAAGGTCTCGGTCTTCGTCGAGCTCTACATGAAGAACTGCCAACTGCGCGAGCAGGCAGCGCTGCTGCGGCTGCAGCTGGAGGGCGGCGGCAAGACGGCGCTCGGCTCGGCCAAGGAGCCGGCCGGTCTCCTCGCCGAACTCTCCGCGCGGCTCGCCGCCGTTGAGGAGCAGGCCGAGGCGCTGTCCAAACAGCTCGACGACGACTCGGCGGACGCGGCGGCGGTGGCGACCGCGGCCCATCTCGAACGCAAACTCACGGGACTGCGCCGGGCGCTGGACGCGTTGGAGCCGGGCACGGGAAGCGGCGCGCCGTCGGTGCCGTCGCAGAACTGACCTCCGAGGAGTCCTTCGTTCGCGGTGAGCGCGCGTCAGTTCTGGTCCCTGGTACGGGCGACACGAACGGGTGAAGCAGTAGGCACACGTGTCCGCTGTCGTCTCCACCGGTAACCTCACACTCATGGCCTCACGTCAGTCCGCAGCCAAGAAGCCGCCCGCGAAGAAGGCGGCCGCTCCGACGAAGGCTCCGGCGAAGAAGGCCCCCGCGAAAAAGGCAGCCGCCAAGAAGGCGCCCGCCAAGAAGGTCGCGGCGAAGAAGGCCCCACCCGCGTCGGCGCCCAACCCCACCGCGGGTGTGTACAAGCTCGTACGCGCCGTGTGGCTGGGCCTCGCGCACGCCGTCGGCGCGATGTTCCGCGGCATAGGACGGGGCGCGAAGGGGCTCGACCCGGCGCATCGCAAGGACGGACTCGCGCTGCTGCTGATCGGGATCGCGCTGATCGTCGCGGCGGGCACGTGGTCCAACCTGCACGGTCCCGTCGGCGACCTCGTCGAGATGCTGGTGACGGGTGCCTTCGGGCGCCTCGACCTGCTGGTGCCGATACTGCTCGCGGTCATCGCCGCCCGCTTCATCCTGCATCCCGAGAAGCCGGAGGCCAACGGGCGCATCGTGATCGGCCTGTCCGCGCTCGTCATCGGTGTGCTCGGCCAGGTCCACATCGCCTGCGGGGCGCCCGCGCGCAGTGACGGCATGCAGGCGATAAGGGACGCTGGCGGGCTCATCGGCTGGGCGGCCTCGACGCCTCTGACGTACATGATGGGCGACGTCCTCGCGGTGCCGCTGCTCGTGCTGCTCACGATCTTCGGCCTGCTGGTCGTCACGGCGACTCCCGTCAACGCGATCCCGCAGCGGCTGCGGCTGCTCGGGCAGAAGCTGGGCGTCGTCCAGGCCGACCCCGACGAGGACGCCTTCGGCGAGGACGACGAGCGCTACGACGAGCAGTGGCGTGAGGCGCTTCCCGCCCGCTCCCGGCGGCGTTCACGCGCCCCTGAGGGATACGACGCGGAGAGCGCCGAGGAGGAGGCGCTCACCAAGCGCCGCGGCCGTCCCCGGCGGCCCGGTGCGCAGCAGCCCGACATGAACCGGCCCATGGACGCGGTGGACGTCGCCGCGGCCGCCGCCGCCGCGCTCGACGGCGCCGTGCTGCACGGGATGCCGCCCTCCCCGCTGGTCGCCGATCTGACGCAGGGTGTCACGGCGGAGCGTGACGGCTACGAGGAGACGACCCCGGTGCCGGCCGCGCGCGCCAAGGCCGTCCCGGGCGCCAAGCGGCCCAAGCAGGAGGCCCTGGCCGTCGAGTCCGTCGTGCCCGACCTCACCAAGTCCGCGCCCGACGCGCCCCGCGACCTGCCCCCGCGCGCGGAGCAGCTCCAGCTGTCCGGTGACATCACCTACTCCTTGCCGTCGCTGGACCTCCTGGAGCGTGGCGGGCCCGGCAAGACGCGCAGCGCCGCCAACGACGCCGTGGTCGCCTCGCTCCAGAACGTCTTCATGGAGTTCAAGGTCGACGCCGCCGTCACCGGCTTCACGCGCGGTCCGACGGTCACGCGCTACGAGGTCGAGCTCGGCCCCGCCGTCAAGGTCGAGCGGATCACGGCGCTCACCAAGAACATCGCGTACGCCGTCGCGAGCCCCGACGTGCGGATCATCAGTCCGATCCCCGGCAAGTCGGCGGTCGGCATCGAGATCCCCAACACCGACCGCGAGATGGTCAACCTCGGTGACGTGCTGCGCCTCGCGGACGCGGCCGAGGACGACCACCCGATGCTGGTCGCGCTCGGCAAGGACGTCGAGGGCGGCTATGTGATGGCCAATCTGGCGAAGATGCCGCACGTGCTCGTCGCCGGAGCCACCGGTTCCGGTAAATCCTCGTGCATTAACTGCCTGATTACGTCCGTCATGGTCCGGGCGACCCCCGAGGACGTCCGGATGGTCCTCGTCGACCCCAAGCGGGTCGAGCTGACCGCGTACGAGGGCATCCCGCACCTGATCACGCCGATCATCACCAACCCGAAGCGGGCCGCCGAGGCGCTGCAGTGGGTCGTACGGGAGATGGATCTGCGCTACGACGACCTCGCGGCGTTCGGCTACCGGCACATCGACGACTTCAACGAGGCCATCAGGAACGGCAAGGTGAAGCTGCCCGAGGGCAGCGAGCGCGAGCTGACGCCGTACCCGTATCTGCTGGTGATCGTCGACGAGCTCGCCGACCTGATGATGGTCGCGCCGCGCGACGTCGAGGACGCGATCGTGCGCATCACGCAGCTCGCGCGTGCGGCCGGCATCCACCTGGTGCTCGCCACCCAGCGGCCGTCCGTGGACGTCGTCACCGGTCTGATCAAGGCGAACGTGCCGTCCCGGCTCGCCTTCGCCACGTCGTCGCTGGCGGACTCGCGCGTCATCCTCGACCAGCCGGGTGCCGAGAAGCTGATCGGCAAGGGTGACGGGCTCTTCCTGCCGATGGGGGCCAACAAGCCCACCCGTATGCAGGGTGCCTTCGTCACCGAGGACGAGGTCGCGGCCATCGTGCAGCACTGCAAGGACCAGATGGCGCCGGTCTTCCGGGAAGACGTCACCGTGGGCACCAAGCAGAAGAAGGAGATCGACGAGGACATCGGCGACGACCTCGACCTGCTGTGCGCAGCCGCCGAACTGGTCGTCACCTCGCAGTTCGGGTCCACCTCGATGCTCCAGCGCAAGCTGCGGGTCGGCTTCGCCAAGGCAGGGCGGCTGATGGACCTCATGGAGTCGCGCGGCATCGTCGGGCCCAGCGAGGGCTCCAAGGCGCGTGATGTTCTTGTGAAGGCCGACGAGCTGGATGGAGTGCTCGCCGTGATTCGTGGGGAAGCTGAAGCGTAGAGCTTTTGGCGGAGGAAAACAGGACAGGTCGGTCACCGTACGGGTGAGATCTCGGCGGCTCGGTCATGGCGCGGACGGTTCGCTCCGTGACACATGGATATTCGAACGTGACTCACCCGTAAGGGAAAGACGGGCAACCGTTTCCCTTCGTCGTACGTCAAGTTGAGCGAGGGGACAGGTCCCTGTCCCAACATCAGGATGACCGGCCATTCTGATGGCGTACAAAGTCCCACCGCCCGGTTGCCCCACCCTTTCGCACCCCCCCTAAACTGAACCTCCAGCACAGGTGGCTACACGCTCGAAAGGCGCCCCCGTGTCCATCGGCAACTTCCCTGACGGCAACTCCCCCGAAGACGAGCGCCCGTTCGAAGAGCACCGCGAAGAAGTCCTCTCGGTCGGTCGTGCCCTGCGGCAGGCCCGCATCGAGGCAGGACTGACGGTTGACGACGTCAGCAACGCCACCCGGGTCCGTATCGGCATCGTGCACGCGATGGAGCAGGACGACTTCGCCCCCTGCGGCGGTGACGTGTACGCGCGCGGTCACATCCGGACGCTGGCCCGGGCCGTGCGCCTCGATCCGGCCCCGCTGCTCGCCCGCTACGACGCCGAACACGGCGGGCGTCCCGCGCCGACCCCCGCCGCCCCGCTGTTCGAGGCGGAACGTATCCGTCCCGAGCGCCGCGGGCCGAACTGGACCGCCGCGATGGTCGCGGCGATCGTCGCCGTGATCGGCTTCGTCGGCTTCACCGTGGTCAAGGGCAGCGGTGGGAGCGACGCGAAGTCGTCGGTCGCCGAGGGCTCCACACCGACCGCCAGTACGTCCACCACCTCGGCCAGCCCCAAGATCAGCAAGCCCGCCGACCCGAAGCCCGAGCCCTCCGACAGCGCCATCGCGGCGGCTCCGCAGGACAAGGTGACCGTCCAGGTGAGCGCCCCCGACGGGCGCAGCTGGATCTCCGCCAAGGACCACAATGGCCGGCTTCTCTTCGATGGTCTGCTCAAGCAGGGCGAGTCCAAGACCTTCCAGGACAAGACGAAGATCGACCTGGTCCTCGGCGACGCGGGCGCCATCAAGCTGTACGTGAACGGCAAGAAGATCGACGATCAGTTCCAGCCCGGCCAGGTCGAGCGACTGACGTACACGAAGGGCGACCCCGTCGTCGGATGACTTCGGACGGCCGTGAGGGTCGCACAAAGGGCTCACGAAACGGGCGCACAAAGGGTTCTCCGCACAGGCGGGTACGGGGTTGGCCAAGATCGGCCAACCCCGTCGACGTGGGCTGTCAGTGAGACAAAGTAGTCTTGAGCCCATGCCTGAACGCCGTACCGTCGCACTCGTCACCCTTGGCTGCGCCCGTAACGAGGTGGACTCGGAGGAGCTCGCAGGCCGCTTGGAGGCGGACGGCTGGCAACTCGTGGAGGACGCCGAAGAAGCGGACGTCGCCGTCGTCAACACCTGTGGCTTCGTCGAAGCCGCCAAGAAGGACTCCGTCGACGCACTCCTGGAAGCCAATGACCTCAAGGGGCATGGCAGAACCCAGGCCGTCGTGGCGGTGGGCTGCATGGCCGAGCGGTACGGCAAGGAGCTCGCCGAGGCCCTCCCCGAGGCCGACGGCGTCCTCGGCTTCGACGACTACGCGGACATCTCGGACCGCCTCCAGACCATCCTGAACGGCGGCATCCACGCCTCCCACACCCCCCGCGACCGGCGCAAGCTGCTGCCGATCAGCCCCGCCGAGCGGCAGAGCGCGGGCGAGGAGGTGGCCCTTCCCGGCCACGGCGCCCCCTCGGACCTCCCGGAGGGCGTCGCCCCGGTCTCCGGCCCGCGTGCGCCCCTGCGCCGCCGCCTGGACGGCTCCCCGGTGGCCTCGGTGAAGCTCGCCTCCGGCTGCGACCGGCGCTGCTCCTTCTGCGCCATCCCGTCCTTCCGCGGCTCCTTCATCTCGCGCCGCCCCAGCGACGTGCTGAACGAGACCCGCTGGCTGGCCGAGCAGGGCGTCAAGGAGATCATGCTGGTCTCCGAGAACAACACCTCGTACGGCAAGGACCTGGGCGACATCCGCCTCCTGGAGACCATGCTGCCCGAGCTCGCCGAGATCGACGGCATCGAGCGCGTGCGCGTGAGCTACCTCCAGCCCGCCGAGATGCGCCCCGGGCTCATCGACGTGCTGACCTCCACGCCGAACATCGCGCCCTACTTCGACCTGTCCTTCCAGCACTCCGCGCCCGACGTACTGCGCGCGATGCGGCGCTTCGGCGACACGGACCGCTTCCTGGAGCTGCTCGACACCATCCGCTCCAAGGCCCCGCAGGCCGGCGTGCGGTCCAACTTCATCGTGGGCTTCCCCGGTGAGACCGAGGCCGACCTCGCGGAGCTGGAGCGCTTCCTCACGGGCGCACGCCTCGACGCCATCGGCGTCTTCGGGTACTCCGACGAGGACGGCACGGAGGCGGCGACGTACGACAACAAGCTCGACCAGGACGTGGTCGACGAGCGCCTCGCGCGCGTGTCCCGGCTCGCCGAGGAACTGGTCGCGCAGCGCGCCGAGGAGCGCGTCGGTGAGACCGTCCACGTGCTCGTCGAGTCGATCGGCTCCGCCGACGGGGAGGAGTGGGGCGCGGTCGGCCGTGCCGCGCACCAGGCGCCCGAGACCGACGGTCAGGTGCAGTTCACGAGCGGCGAAGGTCTGACGGTGGGCCGTATCGTCGAGGCCAAGGTGGTCGGTGCGGAAGGTGTCGACCTGGTGGCCGAGCCGCTCCTGGGCTCGCTCCCGTGTACTGAGGAGGCGGCCAGATGACCGGAGCCCCGGCGTCCGCGGCGGGCGGCTCCTCCAGCGCGAACGGCGCGGCGGGCGCTCCCGGCGTTCCCGGGGGCTCCAAGCCGGCGCGGGGCGGGAAGCTGGGCGCTGTGGCCGTCAATCAGGCCAGCCTCTGGAACATCGCGAACATCCTGACCATGATCCGGCTCGTCCTGGTGCCGGGCTTCGTGGCGCTCATGCTGGCCGACGGCGGGTACGACCCCGCGTGGCGTGCCTGGGCGTGGGCTGCCTTCGCCGTCGCCATGATCACCGACATCTTCGACGGGCACCTGGCGCGTACGTACGACCTGGTCACCGACTTCGGGAAGATCGCTGACCCCATCGCCGACAAGGCGATCATGGGTGCGGCGCTGATCTGCCTGTCCTACCTCGGTGATCTGCCGTGGTGGGTCACGGGAGTGATCCTCGGGCGCGAGCTCGGGATCACCCTGATGCGCTTCCTGGTGATCCGCTACGGGGTCATTCCGGCCAGCCGTGGCGGCAAGCTGAAGACCCTCGCGCAGGGCACCGCGGTCGGGATGTACGTCCTGGCGCTGACGGGGCCGCTGGCCACCCTGAGGTTCTGGGTGATGGCCGTGGCGGTCGTCCTGACCGTCGTCACCGGGCTCGACTACGTAAGACAGGCCGTTGTGCTGCGCAGGAGCGGGATCGCCGAGCGGCAGGCGGCCGCCGAGGAGGCAGAACGGTGAGTTCTGCGGCCGCCGAAGTGCTGCGACTACTCACGGTGAGGGGCGAGACGCTCGCCGTCGCCGAGTCGCTGACCGGTGGTCTGGTGGCGGCGGAGATCACCGCGACGCCCGGGGCCTCCCAGGCCTTCCGGGGCTCCGTGACGGCGTACGCCACCGAACTCAAGCACGAACTGCTGGGTGTCGACGCCACTCTGTTGGCCCAGCGTGGTGCGGTGGATCCGCAGGTCGCGGCCCAGATGGCGGCCGGTGTGCGCAAGGCGCTCGGCGCGGACTGGGGGATCGCGACCACCGGTGTCGCGGGACCCGAACCCCAGGACGGGCAGCCGGTCGGGACGGTTTTCGTGGCCGTCGAAGGGCCCTCCCGAGCATCTTTTCATGCTGCCGGCGGCGGGAAAGTGATACCGCTGCGGTTGAACGGCGACCGGGCGGAAATCCGTATGGAGAGTGTACGGAGCGTACTCGCACTGCTCCTGAAGGAGCTGGCGGGCGAACAGACCGGGAATGAGCGGGCACAGGATACGGAACAGAACGGGGGGTTTTGATGTTTGCAGCCCTGAGTGAACACGACATCGCTCCCCGCACGGCCGCGGCGCAAGGCGGTACGGTGGGGCGTGAAGGATGCGGCTACGCGGTCCGAGGAGGGAGCCACCGATGATTCTGCTCCGTCGCCTGCTTGGTGACGTGCTGCGTCGGCAGCGCCAGCGCCAGGGCCGTACTCTGCGCGAAGTCTCCTCGTCCGCCCGAGTTTCACTCGGCTATCTCTCCGAGGTGGAGCGGGGGCAGAAGGAGGCATCCTCCGAGCTGCTCTCCGCCATCTGCGACGCGCTGGACGTACGGATGTCCGAGCTCATGCGGGAAGTGAGCGACGAGCTCGCTCTCGCCGAGCTGGCCCAGTCTGCAGCGGCCACTGAGCCGGTGCCCACACCGGTGCGCCGTCCGATGCTGAATTCCGTATCGGTCACCGGCGTACCACCGGAACGGGTCACCATCAAGGCGCCTGCCGAGGCGGTCGACGTCGTCGCCGCCTGACGCTCACGAGTTCGCGCTCATGAGCTGAGCACGCTTGTGAAAGCCCCGGCCGGGGCTGCTCCAGGGGAAACCTGGAGCGGTTTCGGCCGGGGCTTTCGCTGTCTCCCGGTCCACTCGCTCCAGGTGACCCGAATTGTGCGTATATGCCATGGTTGATGAGGTCGTGATGGACGCGGCCGTTGTTGATCAGGTCGAGTGGATCGGAGAATCCCGATGTACGTCGTGAAGAGCCCGTTGTCCGACGCGGATCTCAAGACCGTGTCCGGCGCCCTCCAGGGAGCGCTGGTCGACCTGGTGGATCTCTCCTTGGTGGCGAAGCAGATCCACTGGAACGTGGTCGGACCGCGCTTCCGTTCCATCCACCTCCAGCTCGACGAGGTCGTGGACACCGCACGGCTGCACTCCGACACGGTGGCGGAGCGCGCCTCGACGCTCGGAGTTCCGCCCGACGGACGTGCCGCGACCGTGGCCACCACCAGCGGTATCGGTGTGACACCCGAGGGCTGGATCAAGGACACCGACGCCGTGGAGGCGCTCGTGGACGCGCTGAGCGCGGTGATCAGCCGGATGCGGGTGCGGGTGGACGCGACGGGCGAAGCCGATCCGGTGAGCCAGGACATCTTCATCCAGATCACCGCCGACCTCGAGAAGCATCACTGGATGTTCCAGGCGGAGAACGGGTGACGCCCGGAGGCGGGCGGCTCACGGTGGTGACCGCCGGGCGCCCCGTGGTGGCCAGGGGGCGCCGTGACCGGCTTCGGATGTGTCTTGGGTGCGCCTCTGTGCCGTTGATGCGCCCTGCCGGTGGGTGAGAGCGCGGGTCTAGCTTCGGGCTGGAGGTGGACACCATGGCAGGGCGGATAGCGCGCTGGGGGGCTGCGCTGGGGCTCGGTGCGCTGTGGTGGTGGGGCGTCGTCCGGCTCGCGCTGGCGCCCGATGCCGGGGCGCTGGAAGGGGCGGTCGCGGCCGGGGGATGGGGGTTGAGCCTGCTGCCGGTGCACTGTGTGCCGAAGGCGGAGGTCGTGCGCGCCGGCGCCGGGGCGCACGGGCGGCGCGAGGGGTGGCTACGACGTGGGACGCGTGGGGGGCGTGAGCCGGGGGCTTCGTAGCGGCGGGGCGCTCGGTGGAGGGGGTGGGAGGGGTGTGGCGCGTTTGGGGGCGCGTGGCGCCTGGGGCTCGGCGCGGGAGGGGGCTGGGCACAGAGGGGGCGGGAGCAGGGTGGAGATGTCGCAGGGCGGATGCCCGGAGGCGGCGGCGCGGGGGTGCTGCTGGCGTTGGTGGGGTTGCTGGGGGCGGCGTGGGGGTGCCGCTGGGCGCTACCAAGGCATCGCTACGCCGCCGTTCGGGCGCAGGATCTGCCCCGTCGTGAACGCCGAGGCGTCGGAGGCCAGATGCAGCACGGCATGGGCGATGTCCTCGGGTTCGCCGACCCGGCCGAGCGGCGACAGCCGGGCCATGACCGCTTCGGTGCGCGCCTGGGCGTCCCCGTGACGGTCGGTCATCGGCGTACGTGTCCAGCCGGGCGCGACCGCGTTGACACGGATGCCGTGCGGGCCGATCTCGGTCGCCAGGGTCTTCGTCAGCTGCACGACGGCCGCCTTCGACGCGCCGTAGCAGAGCAGGCCGGGGCCGCCGGTGTCGATGGCGCCGGACGCCATCGTGATGATGCTCCCGCGGACGCTCGTCGCGATCATGAGGCGGGCGGCCTCCTGGCAGGCGTACAGCACGCCCTTGAAGTTGACGCCCAGCACGCGGTCCAGGTCCTCGTCCCGGGTCTCCAGGACCGGGCTGCGGTGCATGATCCCGGCGACCGCCGCCATGACGTCGAGCCGTTCGCAGGACGCGACGGCCTGTCGGAGCTGCGTACGGTCGCTGACGTCGAGCGGATGTGTGTGGGCCGTACCGCCCTGGGCCTTGATGAGGGTCGCCGTCTCGTGCAGGCCCTGCGGGTCCCGGTCCGCGCAGTGGACGGTGGCCCCCGCCTCCGCCAGTAGGACGGCTGACGCGCGGCCGATCCCGCTGGCGGCGCCGGTGACGAATGCGGTGCGTCCGGTGAGGTCGTACGCCTTGACGGGCATGAAGGGACGGTACGAGGGTTTCTGACGGTCCGTCAATTAGTCGTATGGCAAGGAGTTGTACGGCGGGGAGTTCTACGGGAGGGGCCGGTGCTCGGAGGGCGGGATACGGCCCGGGGCCGGAGTCGGGCCTGACTGGCACGTCGGGCACCAGTACGTGGGGCGCTCTCGGGAGCCGTCGCCCTGGTCGGCCCGGCGGATCGAGGTGCCACAGCGCAGACAGGGGCGGGGTGCGCGGCCGTACACGAAGAGGTTCTGGTCGCGACGGCCGGTGGTGATGCGGGTCGGGCGGTCGCGGTTGGTCTCCAGGAGCTTCTTGGCCAGGGCCGGGAGCAGGGTGGCGCGATCGGCGGGAAGCTCACCGATGGGCAGCCAGGGGGTGACCCGGAGGAGGAAGCACAGCTCGCTCTTGTAGACATTGCCGATCCCGGCGAGGTTGCGCTGGTCGAGGAGAGCCTCGCCGAGGGAGCGGGCGGGGTCTTGGAGGAGGTTCTCCAAGGCGCTGTCGGGGTTCCAGTCCGGGCCGAGGAGGTCGGGGCCGAGGTGGCCTACGGCGCGGTCCTCGTCCGTGGTGCGGAGCAACTCCAGGACGGGGAGCCGGTAGCCGACGGCCGTGCGGTCCGCGGTGCCGAGGATGGCCCGGATCTGGTGGGCGGGGCCGCCGCTCCAGCGCTGGCCGTTCGCGTACACCTTCCAGGAGCCGTCCATGCGCAGATGCGAGTGCAGGGTCAGGCCGCCCTCGATCCGGGTGAGGAGGTGCTTGCCGCGCGGGGTGACATCCAGGACGGTGCGGCCGGTGAGGTCTGCGGTGGCGTACTTGGGCACCCGCAGGTCGGAGCGGGTCAGCACCTTGCCCGCGAGGGCGATGTGCAGTCGCCTCGCGGCTTGCCAGACGGTGTCTCCTTCGGGCATGGGTTCCAGGGTGGCACGAGTGGGGTGAGGAGCGGCAGGGTGGGGCGGAGTGGGGTGGGATGCGGGTACGTGGGGTGCGTGCGGTTGGGGGCTCAGGCGCGCAGGCGCAGGCCGCGGGGGGTCGCGATGAAGCCGGCGCCTTCCAGGAGGGTGCCGAACGGGGATGTCAGGGCGGAGGCGCCGTTGACGCGCTCCACCGTGACCGTGCCGAGGGAGCCCGCGCGGGCGGCCGCGGCGAGGGCGTCGGCGGCGGCACGCAGACGGGCGTCCTCCATGACCGAGCCGTCCAGGTCCGAAGGCCAGGCCAGCAGGGTCTTGCCGCCGCGCTCCATGTACAGCGTCAGCTCACCGTCGACGAGCACGACCAGGGAGCCCGCCTTACGGCCCGGTTTGTGTCCGGCGCCGGTGGGGGGCTCGGGCCAGGAAAGGGCGGCGCCGTACGCGTTCGCGGGGTCGGCGGCAGCCAGGACCACGGCCTGGGAGGTGGCCCGGGACGAGGAACGGGAGCGGAACCGGTTGGGGGAGAGCACGGGGTCGGCGGGGTCGCTCGCGAAGCCGTGGTCGTCGGCGAAGACGGAGTCCTCGGTCTCGGGGAAACCGAGGGGGCTCGTCGCGTCGAGGTCGAGGTCGAGGTCGTCGGGGAAGGCGTGGGTGTGCGCGGGGTCGTCGTGGCCGTCAGGGAAACCGTTGGTGTGCGCGGGGTCGCGGCTGTCGGGGAAACCGTTGGTGTGGCGGCGGCCGGGGGCGTCCGGGAAACCGGTCGGCGCCGGGAAGGTGTCTCCCGGGATGCTGTCCCTGGGGTCCTGGGCGGTCAGTGATTCGCCCCGGTCCCGCGCGTTCGCCGCCGCGCGCAGGCGGTCCACCGCTCCGTCCATCGCGAACTGGGCGGCACCCAGTCCTTCCACCACGTAACCCCGGCGGGCCTGCCCGCTGTCCTCGAAGGCGGACAGGATGCGGTACACGGCGGAGAAGCCGCCTTCGACCCCTTCCGCGGCGACGGCGCCCCGGGTCACCACGCCGTGCCGGTCGAGCAGTGTGCGGGCCAGGGCGTGGGCGCGCACGGTGGCGTCGGGCTCACGGGCGGGCAGCAGCGACCAGCGGCCGGCCACCGTCGGCGGGCCCGTACGGGACTGGGGCCGTGCCGCGCCGGTCAGGGAGCCGTAGCGGCCGCGCGGGACCGTGCGTTTGGCGCGGTGCGCCGTGGACCCGGCGGTGCGACCCGAACCCAGGAGGGCGCGCATCGGTGCGAGCGTGTCGTTCGTGAGCCGACCGGACCAGGCCAGGTCCCAGATCGTGTCGGCGAGTTGGGGATCGGTGGCGTCGGGGTGGGTGGTGGCGCGGACCTGGTCGGCGATCTGGCGGAAGAACAGGCCGTAGCCCCCGGAGAGGGCGTCCAGCGCCGACTGGTGCAGGGCGGTCAGCTCCAGGGGGTGCGGGTCCGGGAGGAGCAGCGGAGCCGCGTCCGCGAGATAGAGCGAGACCCAGCCGTCCTTGCCCGGCAGCGCCCCGGCCCCGGCCCAGACCACCTCTCCGGCGGCCGTGAGTTCGTCGAGCAGCGCGGGGGCGTAACCGGAGACGCGGGAGGGGAGGACCAGCTTCTCCAGGGCGGAGGCGGGCACCGAGGCTCCCTGCAACTGCTCGATGGCGCGTACCAGTCCGTCGATGCCGCGCAGCCCGTGCCCGCTGTCGACGTGCTGCCACTGCGGCAGGAACTGTGCGAGCGCGGCGGGCGGCACCGGCTCCAACTCGTGGCGCAGGGCCGCGAGCGAACGGCGCCGCAGTCTGCGCAGCACGGCCGCGTCGCACCACTCCTGGCCGATGCCCGCCGGGTGGAACTCCCCTTGGACGACGCGGCCGTTCGCCGCGAGGCGTTGCAGTGCTCCGTCCGTGACGGCCGTGCCGAGACCGAAGCGGGCGGCTGCGGTGGTGGAGGTGAACGGGCCGTGGGTGCGTGCGTAGCGCGCGAGGAGGTCGCCGAGCGGGTCCTTGACCGGCTCCGTGAAGGCCTCGGGGACGCCGACGGGCAGCGCCGTGCCCAAAGCGTCCCGCAGGCGGCCGGCGTCCTCGATCGCCGCCCAGTGGTCGGCGCCGGCGATACGGACCTTGATGGCGCGGCGGGCGGCGGCCAGCTCCTTGGCCCACTGCGACTCGGCGCCGCGCTCGGCCAGGTCGGCATCCGTGAGCGGGCCCAGCAGGCGCAGCAGGTCGGCGACGCCTTCGGCGTCCTTGACCCGGCGGTCCTCGGTGAGCCACTGGAGCTCCCGCTCCAGCTCGGCCAGGACCTCGGCGTCGAGCAGCTCGCGCAGCTCGGCCTGGCCCAGGAGCTCGGCCAGCAGGCGGGAGTCCAGGGACAGGGCGGCGGCGCGTCGCTCGGCGAGCGGGGAGTCGCCCTCGTACAGGAACTGGGCCACGTATCCGAACAGGAGGGAGCGCGCGAAGGGGGAGGGCTCGGGCGTGGTGACCTCGACGAGCCGCACCTTGCGGGACTCGATGTCGCCCATCAGCTCGGTGAGCCCGGGGACGTCGAAGACGTCCTGGAGGCATTCGCGGACCGCTTCGAGGACGATCGGGAACGATCCGAACTCGCCGGCCACCTGGAGCAGTTGGGCGGCGCGCTGCCGCTGCTGCCACAGCGGGGTGCGCTTTCCCGGGCTGCGGCGCGGCAGCAGCAGCGCGCGGGCCGCGCACTCACGGAACCGGGCCGCGAACAGAGCCGAGCCGCCCACCTGGTCGGTGACGATCTGGTCGACCTCGCCCTTGTCGAAGGCGACGTCCGCCGCGCCGACGGGCGCCTGCTCCGTGTCGTACTCCGTGCCCAGCTTCATGGGCTCCTGGTCGAGCAGGTCCAGGCCCATCACGTCGGCGTCGGGCAGGCGCAGCACGATGCCGTCGTCGGCGTGCATGACCTGGGCGTCCATGCCGTAGCGCTCGGAGAGCCGGGCGCCCAGTGCCAGGGCCCAGGGGGCGTGCACCTGGGCGCCGAAGGGGGAGTGCACGACCACCCGCCAGTCGCCCAGCTCGTCACGGAACCGCTCGACGACGATCGTGCGGTCGTCCGGGACGTGACCGCACGCCTCGCGCTGTTCGGTGAGGTACGACAGCACGTTGTCGGCGGCCCAGGCGTCCAGTCCCGCGGCCAGCAGCCGCAGGCGGGCGTCGTCCCTGGGGAGCGAGCCCACCTCGCGGAGGAACGCGCCGACCGCCCGGCCGAGCTCGAGAGGGCGGCCGAGCTGGTCGCCCTTCCAGAAGGGGAGCCGGCCCGGGACACCGGGGGCGGGGGAAACCAGGACGCGGTCGCGGGTGATGTCCTCGATGCGCCAGGAACTCGTGCCGAGCGTGAAGACGTCCCCGACGCGGGACTCGTAGACCATCTCCTCGTCGAGCTCACCGACCCGGCCGCCGCCCTTCTTGGGGTCGGATCCCGCGAGGAAGACCCCGAACAGCCCGCGGTCGGGGATGGTCCCGCCGGAGGTGACGGCGAGGCGCTGAGCGCCGGGACGGCCCGTGATCGTACCCGCGACGCGGTCCCACACCACGCGGGGCCTGAGCTCCGCGAAGGCATCGGACGGATAGCGGCCCGCGAGCATGTCGAGCACGGCCGTGAACGCCGACTCGGGCAGCGAGGCGAAGGGCGCCGCCCGGCGGACCGTGGCGAGCAGGTCGTCGACCTGCCAGGTGTCGAGTGCGGTCATGGCGACGAGCTGCTGCGCCAGCACGTCCAAGGGGTTGGCGGGGACCCGCAGGGACTCGATGGAGCCGGTGCGCATCCGCTCGGTGACCACCGCCGCCTGGACCAGGTCGCCGCGGTACTTGGGGAAGACGACGCCGGTGGACACCGCGCCGACCTGGTGGCCCGCGCGGCCCACGCGCTGGAGGCCGGAGGCCACGGAGGGCGGTGACTCGACCTGGACGACGAGGTCGACCGCGCCCATGTCGATGCCGAGTTCGAGGCTGGAGGTGGCGACCACGGCGGGCAGGCGCCCCGCTTTCAGGTCCTCCTCGACCAGGGCCCGCTGCTCCTTGGACACCGAGCCGTGGTGAGCCCGCGCGATGACGGGCGGCGCCCCCTGGGCCGCGCCGGAGCCCCCCATCAGCTGGGCCGGGGCGTGCGCCTCCGCCAGGGGTTCGCCCGTCGCTCGCTCGTACGCGATCTCGTTCAGCCGGTTGCACAGGCGCTCCGCCAGGCGGCGGGAGTTGGCGAACACGATCGTGGAGCGGTGGGACTGGACGAGGTCGGCGATCCGCTCCTCGACATGAGGCCAGATGGAGGGCTTCTCCGCGCCCTCGCTGCCGTCGGCGACCGGGGAGCCGCCCAGCTCGGCCAGGTCCTCGACCGGGACGACCACGGAGAGGTCGAATTCCTTGCCCGACGGCGGTTGGACGATCTCCACCTTGCGGCGGGGCGAGAGATAGCGCGCCACCTCGTCCACCGGACGCACCGTCGCGGAGAGGCCGATGCGGCGCGCCGGCCTGGGCAGCACCTCGTCGAGGCGCTCGAGGGTGAGCGCGAGATGGGCGCCGCGCTTGGTGCCCGCGACCGCGTGCACCTCGTCCAGGATCACCGTCTCGATACCGGTCAGCGCGTCGCGCGTCGCCGACGTCAGCATCAGGAACAGTGACTCGGGGGTGGTGATCAGGATGTCCGGCGGGCGGGTGGCCAGCGCGCGGCGCTCGGCGGCGGGGGTGTCGCCGGAGCGGATGCCGACCTTCACCTCGGGCTCGGGCAGCCCGAGGCGCACCGACTCCTGCCGGATGCCGGTCAGCGGGCTGCGCAGATTCCGCTCCACGTCCACCGCGAGGGCCTTGAGCGGCGATACGTACAGCACCCGGCAGCGCTTCCTGGGGTCGGCCGGGGGTGGGGTCGAGGCCAGCTGGTCGAGCGCGGCGAGGAACGCTGCCAGGGTCTTGCCGGAGCCGGTCGGGGCGACCACCAGCACGTCCGAGCCCTCGCCGATGGCCTTCCACGCGCCGGCCTGGGCGGCGGTGGGCGCGGAGAAGGCCCCCGTGAACCAGCCGCGGGTCGCGGGGGAGAAGCCGTCCAGGGCTCGGTGTGCGGAGCTGACCATGCGTCCATCCTGCACCCGGCCACTGACAATCGCTCTGACCTGCGGGAACGCGCCCGATGGGGGCGATGCGCCGTCGGCTGGTGATGGGTCGGGGCCGGGGGGTGTCTCCCGCGGCCCCTCGGCGAGGGAGTGACGGAGAATGGGGGGCGTGACAGGTTCAGGGCAGGAGCGGGCTCGGCACTGGCGGTACGCGGAGCTGCCGGGTGTCGATCTGTTGCGGGCGCGGTTCGTCGAGAAGATCTTTGTGCGGCACACCCACGAGAACTTCGTGATCGCCGCCATCTCCGACGGTGTCGAGGTCTTCCACCACGGCGGCGCCGACCAGTACGCGGGTCCGGGCGCGCTCGCGCTGGTCAACCCCGACACCCCGCACACGGGCCGGGCGGGTGTTCCCGAGGGCTGGCGGTACGGGGCCGTGTACCCCTCGCCCGAGCTGGTGGCGGAGATCGCAGCGGAGACCACCACGATTCGTGGAACCCCCGGATTCGTCAGCCCGGTGCTCGACGATCCGTACGCGGCGGGTCTGGTGCACGAAGTGCTCCGGGCCGCGGAGGAGGGCAACGCGCTCGCGGCCGACACCCTGCTACGGGTCGCGGTGACCCGGTTGCTGCGCCTGAACGGCGGTCCGCTGCCGCAGCGGGGTGTGCACACCGCGGGCGCCCGTGTCGCCGCACGCGCGCGTGCCG
This sequence comes from Streptomyces sp. NPDC107454, assembly GCF_055582885.1. Lineage (NCBI taxonomy): Bacteria > Bacillati > Actinomycetota > Actinomycetes > Kitasatosporales > Streptomycetaceae > Streptomyces > Streptomyces sp. NPDC107454. The sequence goes on from NZ_JBVJPA010000019.1 coordinate 26,892, forward strand.
TGCTGGAGGAGCGGATGGTCGAGCCTCCGACCCTGGAACGGCTCGCCGCCGACCTCGGCACCAGCCCCTTCGCCCTGCTGCGCGCGTTCCGCGAGACCTACGGCATGCCGCCCCACACCTGGCTGACCGACGCCCGGGTACGCCGGGCGCGCCACCTCCTGGACGCCGGTTCCGCGCCCGCCGAGGCGGCCGTCGCCGTCGGCTTCACCGACCAGCCCCATCTCAACCGTCACTTCACCCGGATCGTGGGCGTGCCTCCGGGCGCCTACCAGCGCGAGCGCAAGAACGTACAAGACGCCGACGGAGGGCCGTACCTACCGTCCGGGGTGTGGCAGAACAGACAGCTCTCGCAGATATACGAAGTGAAGAAAGCGGCGGAAAACCCGACGCGGCCGTCGTCCGGGACGCCCTGGGAGTCGGGGTCGCCGTCGGACTGTCCGGTTTCGCCTTCGGAGTGACTTCGGCAGGCAGCGGGCTCACCGTGCTGCAGACCTGCGCGCTCAGCCTCCTGGTGTTCACCGGCGCCTCGCAGTTCGCGCTCGTGGGCGCGCTCGCGAGCGGCGGCAACCCGCTCACGGCAGCTGCGGGCGCGTTCTTCCTCGGGGTGCGCAACGCGTTCTACGGACTGCGGCTGTCACAACTGCTGGCCCTCCCGCGCGCGGTACGTCCGTTCGCCGCGCAGTGGGTCATCGACGAGACCACGGCCGTCGCGCTCGCCCAGCCCACCCGCCGCAGTGTCCGGATCGGCTTCACCGTCACCGGGCTCACCCTGTACGTGCTGTGGAACCTCACCACGCTGCTGGGCGCCGTCGGGGCCGAGGCCATCGGCGACACCGACGCGTGGGGGCTGGACGCCGCCGGGCCCGCCGTCTTCCTCGCGCTGCTCGCACCGATGCTGAAGACCACCACGGAGCGCGCGGTCGCCGGTGCCGCGGTTCTTCTGGGGCTGGGTCTGCTGCCCGTGCTGCCCGCCGGAGTCCCCGTCCTGGTGGCGGCGCTGGCCGCTCCCGCCGCCCTCTACATAGAGGGGCGACGCGCTCCGAAGCCCGCCGGCCGTATGCAGGCCGACAACGACGCACCAAGGGAAGACCGTTGAACATCTGGATCGCGATCGGGGCGACCGCCGTCGGCTGCTACGCCGTCAAGCTCATCGGCCTGCTGGTCCCCGTCGGCGTCCTGGAGCGGCCGCTCGTCAAGCGCCTCGCCGCCCTGCTGCCCGTTGCCCTCCTGGCCGCGCTCACGGCTCAGCAGACCTTCGCCGACGGGCGTGTCCTGGTCGTGGACGCGAAGGTCGCAGGACTCGCTGCGGCCGCCGTTGCCCTGCTCCTGCGCGCCCCCTTCCTGCTCGTGGTCGGCGCGGCCGTGGTCGTGACGGCGGGAATGCGGGCACTGACAGGCTGACGCCCGGGACGCGGACGGCCCGCACACGCGTGTGCGGGCCGGGAACCGCCCGCGTCACTCAGCCGATGGGCCGTCCGTACGCCCGCAGGGTGCGCAGGGCCTCGATCGTCACCACGGGGCGGCACTCCAGGGCGGTACCCGGTGCCCACCGGCGCCAGCGGATCGGCCAGCCGCCGTCCTCACGCTGCTCGCCCGCCAGGAAGTCGAGCGAGCGCGCCATCTCCTCGTCGGTGAACCATGCGCGCGCGAGCGACCCAGGGGTCTTCGCGTAGTCGTGCGGGAAGTGGTGCTCGTCCGGCGCGTATCCGGATGCCACCGGAAACGCCTCCAGGCGCGCCGGGTCCAGTGCCGCGAGCCGGTGCTCGCGCACCAGGCGGCCCAGCCGGTCGGCGGCGGCCTCCGCGCGCGGTCGGTCGGGGGCGGAGTCCAGGAAGGCCACGGCCGCCTCGATCTCGTACGGGTGGGACTTGTCCAGGGACTCGACCGCCCGCCAGCAGAAGTCGGTGGCCCGGAACAGCCAGGCGTGCCATACCTCGTTGCGGTGCAGCAGGCCCACCACGGGCCCGGTGGCGAGGAGTTCACTCGGCGGGTCGTCGACGATCGGTACGAAAGGAGCGTGCGGATAGCCACGCTGACTGGGATGGACCGCCGGCAGTGCGCCGTCCGCCGTCGACACCGAGGTCAAGTAGCGGCACACGCGCTCCACGCGCTGTCCGCCGCACCGCCCGATCGAGTCGAGGACGCGTAGCGCGTGCCCGGTGTGCAGCGGCTGGCTGACCGGACCGCGGAGATCGGGTTCGAGCGCGTGACCGTATCCCTCGTCGTCATTGCGGTAGGCGGCCAGCGCGGTCTCCACCGCGTCGGCGGCGCCGACGTCGCTGTCCAGGAAGTGGTACGCGAAACGGCGCTGCTCCAGCACGCGTGCGGTGAGCCAGATGAAGTGCTCGGCGCGCGAGAGCGGGGTGTGCGCCGGGGGCGTCGGGGGGAGTGGGGATGCTCCTGATTCGGCCATGTCTCAGACCGTAGGACGGAAAGCGGTCTCGGCAAGGGGTCCCGGCCCGGGCCCACTCTCAGGGGCGGGATACTGGAGTCATGCGGTTGACGGTCTTCTGGCAGCGGATGGCGGATCACTTCGGTGAGGTGTACGCCGACACCTTCGCGCGCGATCATGTGATGACGGAGCTCGGCGGACGGACCGTGCACGAGGCGCTGAACGCCGGCTGGGAGGCCAAGGACGTGTGGCGCGTGGTGTGCGCGACCATGAACGTTCCGTACGAAAACCGCTGACGGACCCCGAAGATCCGGGGCCGGTCACCGATCGTCGGTGGCGTGGGCGAGACTTGCCCCGTGGCCCCGACAGACGAGACCGCGCAGGTCGACCAGCAGACATCCCCTTTCGGCACGACGCCGCCCACCCTGCCCCCGGGCGGGGAGGCCCCGGGGCAGGGCGCGCGCATGCCGCGCTGGCTGCCGCGCGCGATGGTGCTCGCGCTCACCCTCGTCGCCCTGTTCCAACTGGGCAGTTGGGCGTTCCACCAGCTCATCGGGCTGTTGATCAACATTCTGATCGCGTTCTTCCTGGCGCTCGCCATCGAGCCCGCCGTGAGCTGGATGGCCTCGTACGGTATGCGGCGGGGGCTGGCCGCCTTCCTCGTCTTCTTCGGTCTGCTGATCGTGACGGCCGGATTCATCACGCTGCTCGGCTCGATGCTCGCGGGTCAGATCATCAAGATGATCGAGGGCTTCCCCGAGTACCTGGACTCGGTGATCAACTGGATCAACTCGAGCTTCCACACCCATGTGAGACGGGTGGACGTCCAGGACAGCCTGGTGCACTCCGACTGGCTGCGGAAGTACGTGCAGAACAGCGCGACCGGCGTCCTGGACGTGTCCGCACAGGTGCTCGGCGGCCTCTTCAAGCTGCTGACGATCACGCTGTTCTCGTTCTACTTCGCGGCCGACGGGCCCCGGCTGCGGCGCGCGTTGTGCTCCGTGCTGCCGCCCGCGCGGCAGGCCGAGGTGCTGCGCGCGTGGGAGATAGCCGTCGACAAGACCGGCGGCTATCTGTACTCGCGCGGTCTGATGGCGCTGATCTCCGGCATCGCGCACTACATCCTGCTGCAGTCCCTGGGCGTGCCCTACGCGCCCGTGCTCGCCGTCTGGGTGGGTCTGGTCTCGCAGTTCATCCCCACCATCGGTACGTATCTCGCCGGGGCCCTGCCGATGCTGATCGCCTTCACCATCGACCCCTGGTACGCGCTGTGGGTGCTGATCTTCGTCGTGGTCTACCAGCAGTTCGAGAACTACGTACTGCAGCCCAAGCTGACGGCCAAGACCGTGGACATCCACCCCGCGGTCGCCTTCGGCTCGGTCATCGCGGGCACTGCCCTCCTCGGGGCCGTGGGTGCCCTGATCGCGATCCCCGCGGTCGCCACCCTCCAGGCCTTCCTGGGGGCCTATGTGAAGCGGTACGACGTCACGGACGACCCTCGGGTGCACGGTCACCGGACCAGGAGGTCGACCTCCTTCCGCGCCCGTCTTCGCGGGCTGCTCGGCCGATGAGGCTGATGAAGCCGATGAGGTTCACCAGGATTCACCAGGTGAGGGCCGCCCACACTCCGGCGCCCAGGACCGCCGCCGCGTAGCAGCAGACCGCCGCGCGGACGACCCGCTGCCGTGTCCGCTCGCTCCACGGCGTGTGCGAGAGCAGCCGGGCCAGCGCGGGCAGGACCAGCACGGCGTGCAGACTCACTCCGTGCAGCGGCTTGAGCGGGGCCGTCGAGTGGTACGCCGCCTCCTGGTGACCGGTGCGGGTGAGGACGACCCCGCGCGCGATCATCGCGGCGCCGGACGCCAGCGCGACGAGCAGGATCGCGAATCCGGAGCGCAGCGCGAGCGGCATCCCCGGAGGGCCCGTGGGCCGGTTCCTGAAGGAGGCCACCGCGAACACGGTGAGCAGCACCACGAGAACCCCGCCGCCCACCGCGAGCGTCATTGACACCGCCGTGTCGAAGCCGGTCTCCATGTTGAGGTGCGAGGGCACCCGCCGCCACGCCTGAAGGGTGATCCCGCCCACCTCCACGACACAGTCGGCGGCGAACACGACGAGCAGCGCCGAGCGCAGACGCGTTCCGACCCGCAGATACGACGTGACCCATGTGATCGCGATCAGCGTCAGCCCGAAAGAGAGCCCGAACGTGACGGGCTTGCGCCAGGAGACGGGCCCGTCCCAGGGGCCGCCGTCCACGGCGAAGACGACCAGATGCGCCAGCCCGGAGAGCACCAGCACGGCGCCGGTCGCATGACAGAGTCGCTCGGCGGGACGCACTCCGCCCCACGCCCCACGCCACCCGGGGCCCACCGGAGACGGTCGTGCCGCAGACGGTCGTGCGGGCGGGGCGACGTCGGTGGTCACGGCGGGAGCGGGGATTCCGCTGCGGCTCTCCATGGGGCCAAGCTTCGGCGGTCAGGGCCGTGAGGTCGTCGTACGGCCGAAGACTCCGGTGGTACGCCCCGTGGAGTAGGCGGGGATCCAGGCCGTTGTCGGTCCGCGAACGTAGGCTCGGAGGTGCTGCGTGGTGCGCTTGACACCAAAATCGAACATCCATTCTTATGGAATCTCCGGCTGGGCTCTCGGCGGGGATTTCGGCAGGGTTTTCGCAGAGATGTACCCGAGTTATCCACAGGCTGGACGGGCGTCGGGGCGCATTGTCAGTGGCAGGCGTTAGCGTCTTTGACGTGAAGCGATCGACTCAAGCAAACCGGGTGGAACCCATGGCAGGTACGGACCGCGAGAAGGCGCTCGACGCCGCGCTCGCACAGATTGAACGGCAATTCGGCAAGGGCGCGGTGATGCGCCTGGGCGAGCGGCCGAACGAGCCCATCGAGGTCATCCCCACCGGGTCGACCGCGCTCGACGTGGCCCTCGGTGTCGGCGGCCTGCCGCGCGGCCGAGTGGTGGAGGTGTACGGCCCGGAGTCCTCCGGTAAGACGACGCTGACGCTGCACGCGGTGGCGAACGCGCAGAAGGCCGGCGGCCAGGTGGCCTTCGTGGACGCCGAGCACGCCCTCGACCCCGAGTACGCGAAGAAGCTCGGTGTCGACATCGACAACCTGATCCTTTCCCAGCCGGACAACGGCGAGCAGGCGCTGGAAATCGTGGACATGCTCGTCCGCTCCGGCGCGCTCGACCTGATCGTCATCGACTCCGTCGCCGCCCTGGTGCCGCGCGCGGAGATCGAGGGCGAGATGGGCGACTCGCACGTGGGTCTGCAGGCCCGTCTGATGAGCCAGGCCCTGCGGAAGATCACCAGCGCGCTCAACCAGTCGAAGACCACTGCGATCTTCATCAACCAGCTGCGCGAGAAGATCGGCGTGATGTTCGGGTCCCCGGAGACCACGACGGGTGGCCGGGCGCTGAAGTTCTATGCCTCGGTGCGACTCGACATCCGCCGCATCGAGACGCTGAAGGACGGCACCGACGCGGTCGGCAACCGCACCCGCGTCAAGGTCGTCAAGAACAAGGTCGCGCCGCCCTTCAAGCAGGCCGAGTTCGACATCCTCTACGGGCACGGCATCAGCCGCGAGGGCGGCCTGATCGACATGGGCGTGGAGCACGGCTTCGTCCGCAAGGCCGGCGCCTGGTACACGTACGAGGGCGACCAGCTCGGCCAGGGCAAGGAGAACGCGCGCAACTTCCTGAAGGACAACCCCGACCTCGCCAACGAGATCGAGAAGAAGATCCTGGAGAAGCTGGGCGTCGGTGTGAGGCCGACGGAGCCCACCGCCGAGCCGGGCGCGGACGCGGCGGTCTCGACCCCCTCGGACGAGGCCCCGAAGACGGTGCCCGCTCCGGCGGCGAAGGCCACCAAGTCCAAGGCCGCGGCGGCCAAGAGCTAGTCCATGACGCGACGAACCGACTGGGCCGAGTACGCCTACCCCGGCCCCCCGCGGGGGCAGGGGCACGGGGGGAACGGCGACTCGGCCGGAGACGGTGAAAGAGCGCACGGCGGGGACGGACCGTACGGGGACGAGACGTACGGCGGCTCCTCCGCGTACTCCGGTGACACGTATGGCCCCGAGGCGTTCCACGGCGGGGATTCGTACGGCGGTGACGGTCCGGCGGCCTATGGCGAAGGCGAAGGTCTGACGGACGGTCATGATTCCCCGGGCGGTGGATCGCGCCGTGGCGGTGGGCGGCGCGGCGACGGGGGGCGCGGCGATGGGGGGCGCGGCGATGGGGGGCCGCGAGGTGGACGAGGGCGTCGGAGGCGTGGCGGTTTCGGTGAGCCGTCCGACGACCCACAGGACGGAGGCACTTCTTCCTCGTCGAGGGCCGAGAAGGGGGAGCCTCCAGCGGACCCGGCTGAGCGGGCGCGGGCGATCTGTCTGCGCCTGCTCACCGGGACCCCGCGCACGCGGAAGCAGCTCGCGGACGCGTTGCGCAAGCGTGAGATCCCCGACGATGTGGCGGACGAGGTGCTGTCACGGTTCGAGGAGGTCGGGCTGATCAACGACGGTGCCTTTGCGGACGCCTGGGTGGAGTCCCGGCACCACGGCCGGGGTCTGGCCCGGCGGGCGCTCGCGCGGGAGCTGCGGACCAAGGGTGTGGACTCGACGCTGATCGACGAGGCCGTCGGGCAGCTCGACTCCGAGCAGGAAGAGGCGACGGCGCGTGAGCTCGTCGCGCGCAAGCTCCGCTCCACGCGCGGCCTCGACCGCGACAAACGGTTGCGACGCCTCGCGGGCATGCTCGCCCGCAAGGGCTACTCCGAGGGGATGGCGCTGCGCGTGGTTCGCCAGGCGCTGGAGGAAGAGGGGGAGGACACGGAGGGGTTGGGAGCTGCTGCCGATGGAGACTCGAGCACGTTCTGGTGAGCAGGAGCGAGTGCCGGTGTGAGGCGTCGTGCCACGCGCCTTGAGGGAACTGGTGTTCGTGCGTCGAATGGGTGACCTTTTCAGGCGGTGCTCGTTGGATGCGGTGTCGGGATCTTCGGGTGGGACGAGCGGGGGTGAAGGATGGGCGAACTGAGGAAGGTGGCGGAGTCCTTCGTCGCGTCCGGTCCGACCGGCGTGGCGGTCAGGACCCGGCTCAAGCGCCTGCCCCCTGGGGACGAGGAGGTGCTGCGGCTGGTAGGTGCGTATCTGGGGTCGCTCGCTGCGAAGGATCTTGCGGCGCGGTGCCGGGACGGGCTGGAGCATTCCGCCGACATCTGGGCGGCCCGCAAGCGCGAGCTGACGCCTCTCTCGTCGTCGCGCTGGGCGGGCAGCATCACCAAGGCGTCGCACGACCAGTGGGTGCTGGCCCGCCGCTGTCAGTTGACGCACGTCCAGAACTTGGAAGCGGGCATCAGGACCCTCACACACCGGCTGTCCCTGCCCCTCGGGCAGAAGGGTTCCAGGAAGGCGCCGGGCGGTTACCGGTCGAAGCGGGAATGGCATGCCAAGGCGCGTCGCCTGCACGTGCTGGAAGACCGGCTGGCCGCCGAGCGGGCCGACCGCGAAGCCGGACTCGTGCACGTCGTACGCGGCGGCAAGCACCTGGCCCGCACCCGCCACCACCTCGACGCCGCCCGCCTCACCGAGGCCCAGTGGCGTGAACTCTGGGAGGCCGAGCGCTGGTTCTGCCAGGCGGATGGCGAGTCCGGCAAGCGCTACGGCAACGAGACGATCCGCGTCAGCCCCGAGGGCGAGGTGAGCATCAAGCTCTCCGCGCCGCTCGGGCATCTGGCGAACGCCGGGCACGGCCGGTACGTCCTCGCCTGCCGCGCCACGTTCGCGCACCGGGGCACCGAGTGGGCCGACCGGATTGAGGCCAACCGGGCCGTCGCCTACCGCGTTCATCTGGACGTGGGCCGAAACCGCTGGTATCTGACCGCCTCCTGGCAGATCCCGCCCACCCCCGCCATCCCCCTGCGCGCCGCGCTCGCCGACGGCGTGATCGGTGTGGACATGAACGCCGACCACCTCGCCGCCTGGCGCCTGGACACCCACGGCAACCCGACCGGCACCCCCCGCCGCTTCCTCTACGACCTGTCCGGCACACGGGAGCACCGCGACGCCCAGGTCCGCCACGCCCTCACACGGCTGTTGCACTGGGCCCTGGCCTGTGGGGTGAAGGCGATCGCCATCGAGGACCTGGACTTCGCCGCGGACAAGACCCGCGAGAAGCACGGCCGCAGGAAGCGGTTCCGGCAGGTCATCTCCGGCATGCCCACCGGCAGGCTCCGCGCCCGGCTGACCTCCATGGCCGACCAGACGGGCATCGCGATCATCGCCGTGGACCCCGCTTACACCTCCCGGTGGGGCGGCCAGCACTGGCAGAGGCCTCTCACCAGCAGCAACCGTAGGACGACTCGCCATGACGCGGCAGCGGTGGCGATCGGAAGGCGCGCCCAGGGACACCCGATCCGGCGACGGACGGCACCGCCCCCGCACGACCAGAGCGATCGTGCGGGGCATCGGACCGCCCAGGCCCGACCGGACATCCCCTGGCGTGAGGGAACCCGCCCCCGCATTCCCGGACCACGGACACGATCCGTGCCGCCCGGACGCGGAGCGAACGCGGGGGACCAGTGTGCCCAACACCGTCCGGGGCACACGGCTGAGCACGAGTCCTGGCAACAGGACTCACTCCCGCTCAGTCTTTAGGAACGGTCGAGCCGCCACTCCAGTTCGCGCTCGACGACGAGGGCGCCGGGGATCAGTCCGTCGCGCTCGCGCAGGGCGGCGTACCGGATGTCGACGAGGAGGGCTTCGCCGGCCTGCGTGGCGGAGTACGCCTCCTCGGCCTCCACCCGGTCGAGTCCCTCGCGGACCCGTTCCAGCAACGTGTCGATACCCACCGGGCGGTGTGCGCTCACTGCCAGTCCTCCGGACGCTCGACGTGCTCCAGGCGCAGTACCCGCCCCGTGCGGCTGTAGCGGCGGATCCGGGGCAGTGGCGGGTAGTACGCGTGGACGGAGATCGCGTACTCCTCGGTGGACTCGTTGAGCACCTCGTGCACGTGGTGGCGGCCGAAGGAGCGGCCCTCGCCGGCCGGCAGCCGACGTTCGCGGTCGACGTCCTCGGAGAGTTCGAGGGTCTTCCAGCCGTCGGTGGGCAGGCGGGCGGCGAGCGAGTACTCCTTGAGCTCGCCCGCGGCGGCGACGAAGGCGCCGACCGAGTCGGCGTGGTCGTGCCAGCCGGTCCCGGTGCCGGGGGGCCAGCCGATGAGCCAGGCCTCGCTGCCGCCGGGGCCCACCAGACGCACCCAGGTGCGGCCCTCGGGGTCGAGCGGGAGGGAGGCGATCAGTTCGGCGTCGGCGGCGGTGCGGCGCACGAAGTCGAACAGGTCGGCCTGGGTGGGGGCCTGGACCGGTGCGGAGAGGAAAGGCGTGAGGGAGGGGGTGGACACAGACACGGGTACCGTCCTGGGCGTTCGCGTGGGTGCGCGCGGCAGCCGACGGGGAGGGGCGGCGCGCGGGGTGAGAAGAGCTGCGAATTCAGCAGGACGGGCGACACACGCAGCCCGCATAGCGGACGAGGTCCATATGGACCCTCCGCCACAGGCGCACACAGGTGTCGGTCACGATCCGGAGTACACCATGGCGGTCCGAGCCGGTCAACTCACCGTCACTATGTGGACCATACGGTGACCGAGGGTGCCGCGATGGCCGTGGCTCAGCCTCTCCGGACGAGCTCGGCGACGTGAGCCCGGTGGTCCGGGGCGGGCCGGACCACCAGGGTCGTCAGGTCGTACTCGCCGCGGTCTGCGCTTCCGCTTCCACCGTGGCGGGGCCGCCCAGTGCCGTCTCGGCTGCCGCGTACAGGTCGGCCGGGCGCACCCCGCTCAGCGCGGTGACCAGGTGGCCGTCGGGGCGCACCAGGAGCACGGTGTGTGCCGCCGCGCCGGGATAGCTCTCGGCGACCAGCAGCTCGGCGCGGTGCGGCAGCGCGGTCACCGCGGCCGCGAGCCGGGGCATGATCCCGGCCGTCACCCAGTGCTTGCGCGCCCACACGCCCGTACCCGGAGCGATCAGTACGACGAGCAGCACCCCGCGACCGAGCCGCTCCCGCAGCTGTACGAACGAGCCGTCCTCCGCGGTCACGCGTACGTCGACGACCGGCGCACCGGGAGCCGTGTCCACCGGGGTCTCCGACTCGGTGTGCGCGGGCGCGAGCGGCGAGTCGACGTACGCCCCCGGCGCACCCAGCGGGCCGCGTCCCAGGTGGCCGTCCGTGAGCAGCGCGTCGTGGCCGCGGGCCGACCCGGGGACGTACGAGCGCAGGCCTCCGCCGCCGCGCAGCAGTGGCAGCGCCTGGTCGGCGGCGCGCAGCCGGGCGGCGACGACGGCCCGCCGCTCCGCCTGGTAGCTGTCGAGCAGCGCCTCGTGCGGGCCGTGGTGCCAGGCGAGCGCCAGCTTCCAGGCGAGGTTGTCGGCGTCCCGCAGGCCCTCGTCCAGGCCCTGGGTGCCGAGCGCGCCGAGCAGGTGCGCGGCGTCCCCGGCGAGGAAGACCCGGCCGGCCCGCCAGCGGCGGGCGAGGCGGTGGTGGACGGTGTGGACTCCGGTGTCGAGCAGCTCGTACGGGGGTGTGGAGCCCGCGTTCCAGCCCGCGAGGGTCTCGCGGATGCGCGCCACCAGCAGGTCGGGCGTGACCAGGTCCTTGCCGGGCGGCAGCAGCCAGTCCAGCCGCCACACGTCGTCGGCGAGGGGGCGCGCGGTCACCTCCCCGCTCGCGGGGCCCGACGTCCGCCACGGAGGCATCCGGTGCAGCAACGCCTGGCCGGGCCAGGGGAGTTCCGTGCGCAGCGCGGCGACGGCGTACCGTTCGACGGCTGTACGTCCGGGGAAGCGGATGTCCTGGAGCTTGCGCACGGTCGAGCGCGGTCCGTCGCAGCCGACCAGGTAACTGCCGCGCCACCATGTGCCGTTGGGGCCGCGGGTGTGCGCCGTGACGCCCGAGGACTCCTGCTCGATCGAGTCGAGGCGGCTGCCCACGGCGACCTTGATCAGCCGCTCGTGGATGATGGCCTCGCGCAGGGCGCCGGTCAGCGCGTGCTGGGCGAGGTGCAGCGGGGCGGGCGCGTCGGCGCCCTCGGAGTCCTGCGCGTCCGCGGTCGGGCCGAGCCTGGCGCTTTTCAGGCTCTGCGCGCTCCCCTTCAGGTCCCGTGCGCTCCCTCCGGAGCGCTGGGCGCCACTCTCCGAGCCGTGCGCGCCGTCCCCAAAGGCCTGCGGGCCGCCCATCGCGCCGCGTGTACCGCCCCCCGCGCCGTGCGTCGCGCCCCCGGGGCCGTGCGCATCGGCTTCGAAGTCCGGCGAGTCCGTGTCGGACGCCCGGACAGCGAAGTCGATCTCGCGCATCACCTGCTTGCGCCGCATCGACCGCCATCCGGCCCAACGGAAACCGGCATCGGTGAGGGGCAGGCCCGTCAGGCGCTCGATGAGCGCGGCCGTGTCCTCGCGCAGCACCACGGTCCGCGCGAGCCGTTGTTCGTCCTTGCCCGGCCCCTCGTCGAGGACCACGGAGGGGACCTCCTGGCGGGCCAGCGCAAGGGCCAGCGTGAGGCCCACGGGCCCCGCGCCGACGATGATCACCGGGTCCACGGCGCGCGGCCCCCTGCCCGGAGCGGTGTCCTGAGGAACGGTCGGGAACAGGCAGTTGGAACGGGGTGCACGATCACAGAACGTATGCAACCCATTGCCGGTGCTTGCGTCAAGTGACGGGGGCAGTGGTGATCATGCCACCGCCCCCGTTGACGCCGACGCAGGGTGAGGATCCGTCAGATGTTGCCGCCCGCGCCGCCCGCGCCGGTCGGCTCCGTGCCCCCGACCGCGGCCGGCGCGAGCACCACGCCCGTCGACTTCTTGCCACGCCGCAGTCGTCCCTCGAGCCAACTCGCGAAGCTCGTGAGGCTGAAGTTGATCGCGATGTAGATCAGGGCCACGACGGTGAAGCTGGCGATGGTGTTCGCGCCGTAGTACGCGCTCATCGGGCCGACGGAGGCGAGCAGCTCGGGGAAGGTCAGGACGGCGCCGCCGATCGCGGTGTCCTTCACGATCACGACGAGCTGGCTGACGATCGCCGGGAGCATCGCGGTGACCGCCTGCGGCAGCAGGATGAACCGCATGACCTGGTTCTTGCGCAGACCGACGGCCATGGCCGCCTCGGACTGCCCCTTGGGCAGCGTCAGGATGCCCGCGCGGACGATCTCCGCGAGGACCGAGGAGTTGTAGAGCACCAGTCCCGTGAAGACCGCGTAGAGCGGACGGTCGTCCGAGCTGATGTTCGTGTACTCGGAGTACGCGGCGAGAGCGAAGATCATGAGGACCAGCACCGGGATGGCGCGGAAGAACTCCACGATCGCGGCCGCCGGTATCCGGATCCAGGCGTGGTCGGAGAGCCGGGCGATGCCGAAGACGGCGCCGAGCGGCAGGGCGATGACCATGGAGAGGGCCGCGGCTTTCAGGGTGTTCAGCAGTCCCGGCCAGAGGTACGTGCTCCAGGCCTCGCCGTGGACGAAGGGTTTCCACTTCTCCCAGGCGAGCTGGTCCTTGTCGTTGAGGCTGGTGATCACCCACCACAACAGGGCCGCGATGGCGACCAGGAACAGCGCCGAGTAGAGGATGTTGCGCCGCTTGGCACGGGGGCCCTGGGCGTCGTACAGGACGGACGTCATCGCTTCACCGCAACCTTCTTGCCCACCCAGCCGAGGAGGAGGCCGGTCGGCAGCGTCAGACACATGAACCCGAAGGCGAAGACGGCTGAGATGGCGACGAGTTGGGCCTCGTTCTCGATCATGGACTTCATCAGGGTGGCCGCTTCGGCGACACCGATCGCGGCCGCCACCGTGGTGTTCTTCGTCAGGGCGATCAGCACGTTCGTCAGCGGACCGACGACCGAACGGAACGCCTGGGGAAGCACGATCAGGGTGAGGACCTGGGTGAAGTTCAGACCGATGGCGCGGGCCGCCTCCGCCTGCCCGACGGGCACGGTGTTGATGCCGGAGCGCAGCGCCTCGCAGACGAAGGCCGAGGTGTAGGCGATCAGACCGAGCACGGCCAGCCGGAAGTTGATCGTCTCGAACTTGTCCGCGCCGAGATTCACCCCCAGGGTCTGGCTGAGGCCCAACGAGGTGAACAGGATGATCACGGTCAGCGGGATGTTCCGCACGATGTTCACGTAGGCGGTGCCGAAACCGCGCATGAGAGGCACCGGACCGACCCGCATGCCGGCCAGCAGGGTTCCCCATATGAGGGAGCCGACGGCTGAGAGGACGGTGAGCTTCACCGTCATCCAGAACGCTCCCAGCAGGTCGTAACCTTGAAGAAAGTCGAACACGATTTCCCGCGCTTCCGCGTGTGGTGATGCCCGGGTGCGCCGCCCCCCGAGGGCGGCGCACCGGCGGGCCCTACATCAGCTGACGATGTTGCCGATCTTCGGAGCGGGCTCGTTCTTGTACTGCGCCGGACCGAAGTTCTTGTCCACGGCCTTCTGCCAGGAACCGTCGGAGACCATCGCCTCGAGAGCCGTGTTGATCTTGGCCTTGAGGTCGCTGCCCTTCTTGACGCCGATGCCGTAGTTCTCGTTGGTCATCTTGAAGCCGCCGAGCTTGAACTTGCCCTTGAAGGCGGCCTGCGAGGCGTAGCCGGCGAGGATCGAGTCGTCCGTCGTCAGGGCGTCGATCGCCTTGTTCTGCAGACCCGTCAGGCAGGCCGAGTACGTCGGGTACTGCTGGAGCTGGGCCTTGGGCGCCAGCTTGTCGTGCACGTTCTGCGCCGAGGTCGAACCGGTCACGGAACACAGCTTCTTGCTGTTGAGGTCCGAGGGCGACTTGATGGCGGTGTCGTCGGCGCGGATCAGCACGTCCTGGTGGGCGAGCAGGTAGGGGCCGGCGAAGTCGACCTTCTGCTGACGCTCGGGGGTGATCGAGTAGGAGGCGGCGATGAAGTCGACGTCACCGCGCGAGAGCGCGTTCTCGCGGTCGGCGCTCTTCGTCTCCTTCCACTCGATCTGGTCGGGCTTGTAGCCGAGCTTTCCGGCGACGTACGTGGCGACGTCGACGTCGAAGCCCGCGTAGCCCTGCGGGGTCTTCTGGCCGATGCCCGGCTGGTCGAACTTGATGCCGACGGTGATCTTGCCGCCGCCGCTGCCCGAGGAGCCGCTGTCCTTCTTGTCGTCGGAGCCGCACGCCGTGGCGGTCACGGCGAGTGCGAGTACGACGGCCGAGGCGGCGGTGACCTTGCGGAGCTTCATGGTGAACATCCTTTGGGTGGGGAAGAGACGCAGGCCTTCAGGCCTGGGCTTCAGTGATGAAGAAGCGCAGGCCGTCAGTGGTGAAGGATCTTCGACAGGAAGTCCTTGGCGCGGTCGCTGCGGGGATTGCTGAAGAACTGGTCCGGCACGGCCTCTTCGACGATGCGGCCGTCGGCCATGAAGACCACCCGGTTGGCAGCCGAACGGGCGAAGCCCATCTCATGGGTGACGACGATCATCGTCATGCCGTCGCTCGCGAGCTGCTGCATGACCTCCAGGACCTCGTTGATCATCTCGGGGTCGAGCGCCGAGGTCGGCTCGTCGAAGAGCATGACCTTGGGGTCCATCGCCAGCGCCCGCGCGATCGCGACCCGCTGCTGCTGACCGCCCGACAACTGCGCGGGGTACTTGTCCGCCTGGGTGCCCACACCCACCCGGTCCAGCAGTGCGCGGGCCTTCTCCTCGGCCGCCTTCTTGTCGGCCTTGCGGACCTTGATCTGACCCAGCATCACGTTCTCGAGCACCGTCTTGTGCGCGAAGAGGTTGAAGGACTGGAAGACCATTCCCACGTCGGCCCGCAGCCGGGCCAGTGCCTTGCCCTCGTCGGGCAGCGGCTTGCCGTCGATGGTGATGTCGCCCGAATCGATCGTCTCCAGGCGGTTGATGGTGCGGCACAGGGTGGACTTCCCGGACCCGGAGGGCCCGATGACCACGACGACCTCGCCGCGCGCGATCGTCAGGTCGATGTCCTGGAGCACGTGCAACGCGCCGAAGTGCTTGTTGACGCTCTTCAGGACGACCAGGTCCTCGGTCGCGGCCACGGCATCCTTGGCCACCGATACTTCGGTCATCGCTCTGGGGCTCCGTCCTCCTCGGTTTCGGTGGACAGTAGTGACCCCGTGCGACCAGCGTCATTACATCTGAGGGGAACTTGAGCATCACGATCCGGTAGCAATCGGACACGTGTCGTAGCAGCTGTTGCGCGGCCGCGTCCCGGCCGCGTACCGGCTGGGTAACGGAAGCCCTCCGCGACCCGAAGTCTCTTGACGCGGTCGTGATCCATCGGCGTGACTTCCTTGGTGCACACGCGTGTGCGCCGCGATCCAACAGGATCGGACCGTACGACCGATGAACCGGAGGGGGCCGGAATGAGACTGCTGCTCGTCGAGGACGACAACCACGTCGCGGCCGCCCTGTCCGCGGTGCTGGCGCGACACGGCTTCGATGTCACGCACGCCCGCAGCGGCGAGGAAGCCCTGCAGGCACTGGTTCCGGAGAGCGACGGCTTCGGTGTGGTCCTGCTCGACCTGGGCCTGCCCGACCAGGACGGCTACGAGGTCTGCGGCAAGATCCGCAAGCGCACCAGCACTCCGGTGATCATGGTCACCGCCCGCTCCGACGTACGGTCCCGGATCCACGGCCTCAACCTCGGCGCCGACGACTACGTGGTGAAGCCCTACGACACCGGTGAACTGCTCGCCCGTATCCATGCCGTCAGCCGGCGCAGCGTGCCCGACGACGCCGCCGGCTCCGGCGACACCGCGCTGCGGCTCGGGCCGGTCCGTATCGAACTGCCCACCCGTCAGGTCAGCGTCGACGGTTCGGCGGTCCAACTGACCCGCAAGGAGTTCGACCTGCTGGCGCTGCTCGCCCAGCGGCCCGGGGTGGTCTTCCGCCGGGAGCAGATCATCAGCGAGGTGTGGCGCACCAGTTGGGAGGGGACCGGGCGCACCCTGGAGGTGCATGTCGCGTCCCTGCGTTCCAAGCTGCGCATGCCGGCGCTGATCGAGACCGTGCGCGGCGTGGGGTACCGGCTCGTCGCTCCCACGGCGTAGCGTGCACCGGTGCGCACCCGCCTTCTTCCGCTGCTCATCGTCCTGATGGCAGCCGTGCTGCTCGCGCTCGGCGTCCCGCTCGCCGTGAGTGTCGCGGCCGCCGAGCAACAGCGTGTGGTCGTCGACCGCATCGACGACACGGCACGCTTCGCCGCCCTCGCGCAGTTCGTCACCGACCAGCCGGCCGGCGGCTCCCGGGTGGGCACGACGGACGAGCGCGGGGAGACCCTGCGCAAGGAGCTCGTCGCGTACTACGAGGTGTACGGCATCCGTGTCGGCGTCTTCTACCGCGACCTCGCGCCCATGGCCAACGCGCCCGAGAACTGGTACCTGGCCGCGAAGGGCGAGGGGCGTGACGCCTTCAACGAGGCGCTCCTGGGCCGCCGCAGCCACGACCCGGAGCAGGTCTGGCCGTGGCAGCGTGGCCGGCTCGTCGTCGCCTCGCCGGTCATCCGGGACGGTGACGTCATCGCGGTCGTGGTCACCGACTCGCCGACCGGACAGATGCGTTCGAAGATCCTGCACGGCTGGGTGATCATCGGTGCGGGTGAGGTCGCCGCGATGCTCCTCGCCCTCGGCGCGGCGCTGCGGCTGACCGGCTGGGTGCTCAGGCCCGTGCGCGTCCTCGACGCCACCACCCACGACATCGCGACCGGGCGGCTGAAGTCGCGGGTCGCGGTCGCAGGCGGTCCACCGGAACTCAGACGCCTGGCCCGGTCGTTCAACGAGATGGCGGACAACGTCGAAGACGTCCTGGAACAGCAGCGCGCCTTCGTCGCCGACGCCTCGCACCAGTTGCGCAACCCGCTCTCGGCGCTGCTGCTGCGCATCGAACTGCTCGCGCTCGAACTGCCGGAGGACAATGAGGAGATCGCGTCGGTCCGCACCGAGGGCAAGCGCCTCGCCGAGGTCCTGGACGACCTGCTCGACCTGGCGCTCGCCGAGCACGCCGAGGCGGACCTGCGGCTGACCGACATCGGTGAGCTGGCGGCCGAGCGCGTCGCGTCCTGGTCACCACTGGCCGACAGCAGGGGCGTACACCTGACCGGCACCTGCCCGGCCACCACCGCCTGGGCCGACCCGGTCACCCTGTCCAGCGCTCTGGACGCGGTGATCGACAACGCGCTGAAGTTCACGCCCGAGGGCGAGGACGTCGAGGTGGCTGTCGCGTCGAACGGTGAGGTCTCGACGGTCGTCGTCACCGACCGCGGTCCGGGCCTCAGCGACGAGGAACTGGCCCGCATCGGCGACCGTTTCTGGCGCAGCGCGGGGCACCAGAACATCAAGGGCTCGGGCCTCGGCCTGTCCATCTCGCGGGTGCTGCTCTCGGCGGGCGGCGGCTCCATCGCGTACGCCCGTCACGAGCCGCACGGTCTCAAGGTGACGGTGACGGTGCCGAGGTCGCGGCCCGAGTCGTGAGCGGGGCGGCCAGGGCCACCGGGGCCGACGTGCTGGTCGCCGCTACGGCTTGACCGAGCGGTAGTAGCGCCGGGCGCCCTCGTGCAGGGGCAGCGGGTCCGTGTAGATGGCCGTGCGCAGGTCCACCAGCTGGGCCGCGTGCACCTGACGGCCGATGCCGTCGCGGCTGTTGATCACCGTACGAGTGAGTTCCTCGGTGAGCCGGGCGTCCGAGTCCTCCCGGGTGATCAGGAAGTTCGCCACCGCCAGCGTCTGCACGGACGAGCCCTGCTGGGCCTCGGGGTAGGCGTCGGCGGGCATCACCGCGGACCGGTAGTAGCGGGCCGCGCCGCCCTGCTCGTGCAGCTTCGCGACGAGGTCGCCGGCGATCGGCACCAGCCTGACGGCGAAGTGCTTCGAGAGCTGCTGCACCGCGCTCGTCGGCAGGCCGCCCGACCAGAAGAAGGCGTCGATCCTGTGTTGTTCGAGGAGGTCCGGCATGGTGCCGATGCCGTCCGGAAACGGCTTGATGTCCTTCGCGGAGTCGAGCCCGGCCGCCTGGAGAACATGCTCCGCTATCAGCCGTACCCCGGAGCCGTCCGGCCCCACGGCGACCCTCTTGCCGCGCAGGTCCGCCACCGACTGCACGGACGAGGAGCGCGGGACGACCAGGTGCACATAGTCGTCGTACAGCCGGGCACAGCCGCGCAGTTGGCCCGATCCCGGCTTGTTCTCCAGGATGTACGTCTCGACCGCGTCGGCCGCCGCGATGGTGAAGTCGGCCTGGCCCGTGGCCACCCGGCGGACGTTCTCCTGCGAGCCGTCGCTGTTCTTCAGCCGGACGTCCAGGCGCGGCATGTCCTTGGCGAGCGCGGTCTGCAGGAGTGTGCCGTACTTCTGGTACACCCCGGTCGGGGTGCCCGTGCTGAACGTGATCCTGCCGCCCGGCGACTCCTCGCCCAGCGGCAGCAGCCACCACAACAGCAGCCCGGACACCACGAGCGCGGCGGCCGAGCCGAACAGCGCGCGGCGCCGGTCGATACGGGGGAGTGGCAGGAACATGCGCGCGATCCTGCCAGCCGGGGGGCCGTCCTGACCAGGGCGGGGCCGAGAGAGGGCGAGAGAGGGCGAGAGAGGGCGAGAGAGGCCGTGAGGGGGGCGTGAGGGGGCGGGAGAGGTGCGGCAACGGGTCGGCGGGGGCCGGGAACTGAGCTCGGAATGGTCGGAGGGGGTAGGAAACCGGGCCCGGAATGGTCGGAGGGGGCAGGGAATCGGGCTCGGTAGGGTCGGCGGATGCAGACCTCGCCCGACTCCCCGGTCACTACTTCCGAGTCTCCCGATCCCTCCCCCGCATCTCCTCCCCCCGCGTCTCCCTGCGCCGCGTCTCCTTCCCCCGCTTCCCTGGTCCGTGAGTTCCACCTCGCCTTCGGGCTCGACGCGCGCAGCACGCCGACGGAGGTCTCCCCGGCGCTCGCCGCCCACCGGGGTGAACTGCTCGCCGAGGAGGCCGCCGAAGTCGCCGAGGTCTCGGTCTCGGGCCCGCTGGACCGGCTGGCGCACGAGCTGGCCGACGTCGTGTACGTGGCGTACGGCACCGCGCTCGTCCACGGCATCGACCTCGACGCGGTGATCGCCGAGGTCCACCGCTCCAACATGACGAAGCTGGGCCCCGACGGCCGCGTCGCCCGCCGGGCCGACGGCAAGGTCCTCAAGGGGGAGCACTACCGGGCGCCGGACGTGTCGCAGGTGCTGCGGGGGCAGGGGTGGAGAGGCGCGGACGCGTAGGCCCCTCTGCTCGATCGGCCCGGCTCAGTCCCCGACGGCGGTCTGCTGCCGCACCTCACCCTCCGCCTCGGGCTGTTCCGGTTCCGCCTCCTCGGGCTGTGCCGCGGGGCCCCGGCGCCCGGGGAGACCGAACCGGGCCGTGAGCCGTTCGGCCAGCGGCTGGGTGTAGCGGGCGGTGAGCGGGCCGAGTACGACCAGGATCAGGACGTACGCCGTGGCCAGCGGGCCGAGCGAGGGTTCGATGCCGGCCGTGACCGCGAGCCCGGCGATGACGATGGAGAACTCGCCGCGCGCGACCAGCGCGCCGCCCGCTCGCCACCGGCCACCCACGGAGATACCGGCCCGGCGCGCCGCCCAGTACCCGGTGGCGATCTTCGTCAGAGCCGTGACGACGGCCAGCGCGAGCGCGGGCAGCAGCACCGGCGGGATGCTCGCCGGGTCGGTGTGCAGTCCGAAGAAGACGAAGAAGATCGCCGCGAAGAGGTCCCGCAACGGGCTGAGCAGCGTGTGCGCGCCCTCCGCGACCTCCCCGGACAGGGCGATGCCGACCAGGAACGCTCCGACGGCCGCGGAGACCTGGAGCTGCTGTGCGATGCCCGCGACGAGGATCGTCAGGCCCAGCACGACGAGCAGCAGCTTCTCGGGGTCGTCGCTGGAGACGAAGCGGGAGATGACACGGCCGTAGCGGACGGCCAGGAACAGGACGAGTCCGGCGGCTCCCAGGGCGATCGCGAGCGTCACACTGCCCGCGGCCAGCCCGACCCCGGCCACCAGCGCGGTGACGATGGGCAGGTAGACCGCCATCGCCAGGTCCTCCAGGACGAGGATGCTGAGGATCACCGGTGTCTCCCGGTTGCCCACCCGCCCCAGGTCGCCCAGCACCTTGGCGATGACACCGGACGAGGAGATCCAGGTGACGCCCGCCAGGACCACGGCGGCCACCGGACCCCAGCCGAGCAGCAGCGCGGCGGCCGCGCCGGGCAGGGCGTTGAGGGTGCAGTCGACCAGGCCCGAGGGGTAGTGGGCCTTGAGGTTGGAGACCAGATCGCTGGCCGTGTACTCCAGGCCGAGCATCAGCAGGAGCAGGATGACGCCGATCTCGGCGCCGGTGGCGACGAACTCCTCGCTCGCGCCGAGCGGGAGCAGCCCGCCCTCGCCGAAGGCGAGACCGGCCAGCAGATACAGCGGGATCGGGGAGAACCGCAGCCGGGCGGCGGCCCGCCCCAGCAGCCCGAGACAGAGGATGATGGCGCCGAACTCGATCAGCAGAACAGCAGAGTGCACGCGCTCACTCCCGTCCGAGTATCGCCGCGGCGCCGTCGACGCCTTCGCGGGTGCCGACGACGATCAGGGTGTCCCCGCCCGCCAGCCGGAAGTCCGGGGTCGGCGAGGGGATGGCCTCGGCGCGGCGCAGCACCGCCACCACCGACGCGCCGGTCTCGGTCCGCATCCGGGTCTCGCCCAGCACCCGGCCGTTCCAGTGGGAGGTCGCGGCGATCTCGATGCGCTCGGCGATCAGCCCGAGGTCGGTGGTGTAGAGCAGGCTCGGGCTGTGGTGGGAGGGCTTGAGCGCGTCGATCAGCGAGGCCGCCTCGCCGCTCGTCAGCCGCAGCGACTGGGCGCAGGAGTCGGGGTCGTCGGCGCGGTACACGCTCACGGTGCGGGCGCCGTCGCGGTGCGCCACCACCGACAGGTGGCGCTGTTCGCGCGTCATGAGGTCGTACTGGACCCCGATGCCCGGCAGTGGCGTCGCCCTAAGGCGTGGCGTGGACATGATCTCCCCTTGTTCATCGAGTCGGTTGCTCATCGCGTCGTGTCACTCATCGCGTCGTGTCACTCATCGAGTCGCGGTCCTGCGTTCCCGTGCAAATCGGTCATGCTGCCATCCCCCGTACGGTGGTGACATGGGTGTTGGCACGGATGGACACGGCCGCTCGACAGACGCGAAGCTGACCGGGACAGCGGCGTCGCCGCAGCTCGGAAGGGCCGGAGGGACAGGAAGGGACGGACAGAAGAACGTGTCGCTGTTCCGGCGGATCTTCCTGCTCAATGCCGCGGGCCTGACCGTGGCCACCGCGCTGCTGCTGGGCCCGGTCACCGTGTCGACGCCGATACTGCCGGGCGAGGTGCTGGTCGTCGTCGCGGGACTCGCGGTGCTGCTCGTCGTCAACGCGCTCGTGCTGCGGATTGGGCTGGCCCCGCTGCAACGGCTCGGCCGCGCCATGGCCACCGCCGACCTGCTGCATCCCGGGGCCCGGGCACCCGTCAACGGCCCCGCGGAGGTCGCCGGGCTGATCACCACGTACAACACCATGCTCGACAGGCTGGAGACCGAGCGCGCCACCAGCTCGGCCCGCGCGCTCTTCGCGCAGGAGGGCGAGCGCCGGCGTATCTCCCAGGAACTCCACGACGAGGTGGGCCAGACCCTGACCGCCGTGCTGCTGCAGCTCAAGCAGGTCGCCGACCAGGTGCCCGGGGAGCTGCGGGAGGAGGTGCGGCAGGCGCAGGAGGCGACCCGCGGCAGCCTGGACGAGATCCGGCGCATCGCCCGCCGGCTGCGCCCCGGGGTCCTGGAGGAACTCGGTCTGCACAGCGCGCTGCGGTCGCTGGCGGGCGAGTTCACCACGCACGGCCTGTCCGTACGTCACGATCTCGACGGAGATCTGCCGCCGCTGACCGAGGAGACGGAACTCGTGGTCTACCGGGTGGCTCAGGAAGGGCTCACCAACACAGCCCGGCACGCGGGCGCCGATCACGCCGAACTGCGGTTGCGGCGGGTCGTCGGCGAGGGCGGTGGTGACGGTGGTGATGACGGCGGCCACGGCGTCGAGCTCCTCGTGCGGGACAACGGCAAGGGCCCCGGCCGGCTGCGGGAGGGGGCGGGGATCAGCGGTATGCGGGAGCGCGCCCTGCTGATCGGCGCCGCGCTCTCGATCGAGGCCAGGCCGGGGGCGGGCACCGACGTACGGCTGCGCATCCCGACGAAGACTGGGGCGAAGACAGGCGCGCAGACCGGCGCGTCGACGACAGGCGCATCGAAGACCGGCGTACCGCCGCAGCTCCGCGCCACGACCGCTTTCGAGGGAGACCGATGACGTCCGTGCCGCCCATGTCGTCCGTGTCGTCCATGTCGTCCGTGCCCGACCGGCAGCCCGGCGGGGGCCGGCCCACCCGGGTTCTGCTCGCCGACGACCACACACTCGTGCGCCGTGGCGTACGGCTCATCCTGGACGGCGAACCGGACCTGACCGTCGTGGCCGAGGCCGGGGACGGTGCCGAAGCGGTCGCGCGGGCCCGCGACACGGACGTGGACCTCGCCGTCCTCGACATCTCGATGCCCCGGATGACCGGACTCCAGGCGGCCCGCGAACTCTCCCGCCGCCTTCCCGACCTGCGCATCCTCATCCTGACGATGTACGACAACGAGCAGTACTTCTTCGAGGCGCTCAAGGCGGGGGCCTGCGGTTACGTACTGAAGTCGGTCGCCGACCGCGATCTGGTCGAGGCGTGCCGGGCGGCGATGCGCGACGAGCCGTTCATCTATCCCGGCGCCGAGACCGCGCTCGTACGCACCTATCTGGAGCGGATGCGGCGCGGCGAGGCGCTGCCCGTGCGGACCGTCACCGACCGCGAGGAGGAGGTGCTCAAGCTGGTCGCCGAGGGCCACACCACGAAGGAGATCGCCGAACTGCTCTACATCAGCGCCAAGACCGTGGAGAGCCACCGGGCGAACCTGCTGCAGAAGCTCGGCCTGCGCGACCGTCTCGAACTCACCCGGTACGCGATCCGGGCCGGGCTCATCGAGCCGTGACCCGGGCCGGAAAGGGAGAGGCTCGCCCCTGGCGGGAAAGGGAGAGGGCCGACCCGTGCACGGGTCGGCCCTCTCTTGGCGGTGCCGCCGGATCACTTCACCGTCACGACGACGGTAGGCGAGACGACCTTGCCCGCCATGACCCGAAGCTGCTCCTTGCCCTTGTTGTTGAACTTGGTGACCAGGGAGTAGCTGCTGCCGTTCTTGAGCACGGTGCTGGACTTCACCGCGGTCCACTTACCGTTGTGCATGCGCATCAGCACCACCTTGGTGCCGACCTTCACTCCCTTGGCGCGTCCGGTGAACGTCACCGCCTGGCCGACCTTCACCTGGGCCTTGCTCGCCCTGGCGGTGATCGAACCGTTGGCCATCGGCGTGCCGGTCCTGGTGGGCTTGGCGGTTCCGGTCATGGTCGGCATGGGGCTGCTGGTCATGATCGGCTTGGGCCTCGGTGAGGCCGCGCTCGAGGACGCGGCGAAGGCACCCGCCGTCCCGGCCGACAGCAGAGTGACGGAGAGCGCGCCGGCGCCGATCGCCTTGGCGCAGCGGCTGCGGAGTGTGGAATTCACGTGTGACTCCTGACGTGACGGATCCCCCCACAAACGGATCCCGCCCATATGGGCGAAATGTTCGCTTTTGAGGTTATCCACGTCGAGGCCGAGCCTGCGACCGGACGAGGGTTCGATCCCTGTGTGAAAAGCATCAAAAAACCCTCACTATCGGACAAAAACGCCTGATCGGAGGCCCTTGCGGAGGGTTACGAACTTCTTACCCAGCGTCCATGGCGGCCGATGAGTCCGCGGAGGTCAGGAGAGAGGGCGCATATCCGCGCCGTACACCGTGAGGTAGTCCGGGACGACGATCCGGCTCGCCGGGGACTCCCGGTGCACCTCCTGGCGCCCTCTGGCGGGCCGTCCACCCGGCTGCGCGCCCCGCGGCACCGGGGAGTGCGGACGGGGCCCGCCCGCTGGACGGACCGACCCGCCCGTGGTCGGTCGTGTACGGCGAGGGCCTCGGCCAGTAGACGTGGGTCGATGCAGTGACGCCGGTCCGTGGGCCGAGGTCACGACGCCGATCCGTGAGTCGATGTCACGCCCCTGATCACTCACGCCCGGTCGTCGGTTCGCCGCGGATGACATTCCAAGGGGTCGACCGCGGCGAACCGGCGCCGAATCAGCCGTCGATGCGGTGCTGGGTCCAGAACGAGGTCAGGTCCGTGGTCGTGGCGGCCTGGGCGGCCGCCTTGAACTCGGCCGTGGTCGAGACGCCGTACCAGTGCGAAGTGGCGTAGTCCTTCAGCAACTTCGCCATGACGGTGTCACCCAGGACGCGCCGCAGATCGTGCAGGGCGCACTTGCCGTAGCCATAGACGACGGTGGAGTACCGGGAGGAGTGGGCGTCCCAGTAGGCCATCGAGTTGGTGATCTTCTCCGCCGTCGAGGCCCAGGAGACGCTGTTCCAGCAGTTCGTGCCGGTACTGCCCAGCGCCAGGTCGGTGGCGTAGTCGGTGAACGCCTCGTCCAGCCACGGGCTGTTGTACTCGTCGTCGCCGACGATCCCGTAGAACCACTGGTGCCCGATCTCATGGGTGAGCGCCGTCGTGGAGACCAGGTCGAGGACGAACCCCGGGTACTCCATGCCGCCGAACCAGAAGTTGTTGTCGATGACGGCGTCCAACTCGCCGTACGGATAGGCGCCGAAGCGTCCCGCGTGGGTGTCCACCGCGGTCTTCGCGGTGGTGAGCATGGACTGTGCGCTGGACGAACTGATCCCCGAGACCGAGTAGATGTTGATCGGGGTGCCCGCCGTCGACGTACCCGAGATCTTGGTGAACGGGCCCGCCGCCCAAGCGAAGTCACGGACCTTGGAGGCGGTGGCCGTGGTGACCGTGCGTCCACTGGATCCGGGGGTGTCCACCGAGGTGCCCGTGGCCGGGACCAGCAGGGTGGTCGGGTGGTCGAGGGTCACCTTGAAGTCGGCGGCCAGGGAGTAGAACGACTCACCGTTGTTGGTGTACGGGTCCAGGTGCCAGCCCGAGCCGTCCTTGATGGCGAGAACCGGCAGCGCGTTGCCGATCATGCTGAACGCGCCGTCGTGGCCGAAGCGGTCGGCGCCGCTGGGGACGGTGATCCCCAGGTCGAAGCCGATCGTGGTCGACTGGCCCTGCGCCAACGGGGTCGGGAGGGCGATCTGAAGGGCCGTGCAACCGACCGACAGCGCACCCGCGGTGCCTCCGGTGACGTTGCTGACCGCGATCGGCATCGCGGAGCAGGTGCCGTGGTAGTTGTCCCACAGCCTCAGGTACACCTCGCTGAGCGGGGTGGAGGAGGCGTTGGTGAACGTCGCGCTCTCGTGGCCCGTCCAGACCGTGCCGCTCGTGTCGCTGCTCAGGCTGACGGTGTACGAGGGGGCGGCCGGCGTGCGTGTGGAGTCCGCCGGCGGGGTCGTGCCGCCGGAGGTGTCGAGGGCGATGTCATCGAGGACGAAGCTGGTCTGGAGGCTGGAGTCCTCGGTCCCGGTGAAGGCGAGGCTCACGGTCTGGCCCGCGAACGCCGACACGTCGAACGACTTCTGTACGTAGCCGGTGGCCTTGTTGAGGTTCGAGTACGTCGCCAGTGTCGTACTGCCGATCTTCGCCGTCAGCTTGTCGTACGCGGTCGACGAGGTCGTCTCGGCGGTGTCGATGTGCAGCCAGAAGGTGAGCGTGGCGCTGCTGCACCCGGACGGGATCGTGACGCTCTGCGAGAGGGTGTCGGTATGGGTACTGCCGACACCGTTCAGCCAGGCGAAGCTGGTGCCGCCATGGGCGCTCTGACCGGAACGGCTGGTGATCACGGTCGACGACGACTGGGTCCAGGGCGAAGTCCCGCTCTCGAAACCACCGTTGGTGACCACCTGGGCCGGAGTGCAGTCGGCGGCCAGTGGTGCCGTGGGCGGCGCGGCTGCCGCCGGGGTGACAGGGAGCAGGGCGGCGGCCAACGCGGCGATGCCCAGTGCGCTCGCGGCGAGGGCCTTGTGGGGGGTCGGTCTCACACGAAACTCCTTTGAGGCGGCCGGGATTCCGGCCTGCTCGGTGGCCGCCCTGACGGCCTGGGTGCGCCGGGGGCAGCCGGGGGCTGCGCGCATCGCTTGCGCGATCGCTGGGGTGAGATTTCCGTTGCGTCTCCCCGTGGTCGGGGCGACGGCTGCGGGAAGCCTGGCAGATTTGACCGGGTCATGCCATCAGTGACGGGTAAAAGTGTTCGCTGACCTGAAGTGTTCGGGCTCCGCCCACGGCCGTGCGCGGTACGAGTCCGTCGAACCGTGTGATCAGTGATGCGTGCTGAGTGCTGAGTGCTGAGTGCTGAGTGATCAGTGATCCGGGAGCGCGGCGTGCGGGCCGAGCCGGCGGGTGCAGGCGTCCCGGGCCGGGGCGGACAGCAGGTCGCCCGCTCCGGTGAACAGCCGGTACAGGGACGGGCCGTACCGTTCGGCCAGCTCGGCGTTGTGGGCCAGGACATCGAGCTCGTTGGCGGCGGTGATCTCCAAGAACGCTCGCAGGTCGTCCTCCGCGGGGATGTGCTCGCGGCCGGTGAAGCGATCACGGAACACCACGGGCCGATCGCCCCCGATCTGGGGAAGGACGGCGCCGCGGTCGCAGCTCGCGTAGAGGTACACCAGCGCCTCGGCCCGGTCGCCGATCAGCTCCGCCAGGGTCGCCCGCTCGGCGACCGGCAGCAGGTGCGGGTCGAAGCCGTCGGTCCCGTACGCGGCATGGCACAGCCCCGCCGCCTGGACCACGGGGTCACCGCCCCAGTCGGCCAGGATCCGCCGGACACGGCCGAGATGCTCCAGCAGTGTGCCGCCCGGATGCGGCATCTCGGCGGTGCCCCGCGCACGTAGGAAGGCTTCGGCACGCGACCACCGGGACGCGTCACCGTCGCCCGTCACTTCGGGAACTTCGCGTACTTCGGGCATTTCGGTCACTCCGGCCTCCTCGGGATGGGGATTCAAGGTCTCGGCAGGCCACTGAGAGACTCCCACCATGGAGACGAGTGCGGGGGCGGACCGGATCAGTCCGGGGCGGTCAATGGAATGGGAGCTGCGCTCCGCGGAGCAGGCGGATGTCGAGGTGATCGCCGAGCTGCGGGCGACGGTGATGCGCCCGGACCTTGAGCGGTTGGGCCGGTTCGACGAGCGTAGGGTCCGCCGGCGGCTGCGGGAGTCCTTCTCCCCGGGGCACACGTCGGTCGTCATCGCCGACGGCGACTTCGCGGGCTGCGTCACGCTGAGGCCGGCCGAGGACGGGCTGTGGCTGGAGCACTTCTATCTCGTCCCGGACTTGCAGGGCCGGGGACTCGGTTCGGCGGTCCTGCGTACCTTGCTGGACCGCACCGACGCCGACGGCCTGCCCGTTCGTCTGAATGTCCTACAGGGCAGCGCCGCCCGGCGACTGTACGAGCGCCACGGGTTCACCGTGGAGGTTCAGGACCCGATCGACGTCTTCATGGTGCGACGACCGGGCGCGGGCATCCCCGCCCCGTGAGGGGAGAGGCCCATCAGGGATGAAGGGGCCTGTTCCTAGGCCGCGTTGCGCCAGACCTTCACGTCCAAGGTGGCGTACGTCGTCCCGGACGAACCCCGATATGTCACGAGCCCCACGTGCCCCGTCCCGCTGACCACGCACATCTGCTGGCCGGCGGTGAGGTCCTTGACCCAGATGTAGCTCTTGTAGCCGGTCGCCGCCTTGCACGCGTCCAGGCTTCCCTGCCGTCCCACGGGCAGCAGGGCGAGGGAGCTGCCGGAGTCGGTGCCGGGGGCGAGGACCGCCCCCGAGGAGTAGACGGCGTACGTCAGATCCTCGTCAGAGGTCCCGGTGTCCGCCTTGGACCGCACCGGAGTGTCCGCGAGATACAGGTCGTGGCTCGCGGTCATCCGGATCCCGGCGTACGCCACCGGAACGGGGACCGTGGGGGCCGCGGGCTTGCTGGACGCGACGGTCGGGGGAGCTGAGGTAACGGTCCGCGTGGGCGTCGGGGGCCCCGAAGGGCTCGGCGGCAGAGCGGACTTGGCCGTCTTGGGCTTCTTCGAGGCCCGGGGTGACGGGGAGCCGGACGCCGACGGCGAAGCCTCGGCGGGCGTCGCCGACTGCGACGCGGCCACGTCCTGTGCCCGGTTGTCGTTCTTGTCGCCGTCCCCCGGGACGAGCAGCAGCGCGGTGGCCGCCCCGCCGGCGACGAGTACGACCGCGGCTGCCGCCAGTACCCAGCCCCGGGCCTTGCGGCCCTTGCCGCCCGTGCCCACCGAGGAGGTCTGTGCGGCGTCCGGCTCCTGCGGCTGCTGCCAGGGATGCGGAGCGTAGGGACCCGGCGCGGCCCCTGGCCCCATCACGAAGGGTCCGGGCAGCGCGGCGTGGGACGGCGCGGTGGGGGAGTAGGCCATCGGAGGCCCGAAAGCGCCGGGACCGCCGGGACCGCCGGGACCGAAACCGCCGGATCCAGCGGGTCCGAAAGCCCCCGAAGGCCCCGCGCCCCCGGAGGTCCCCGAAGCCCCCGAAGCGTGGGCGTCCGCAACCTCCTCCGCCCGGGCCCGATCGGCGCCTTCGGCGCGAGCCGCGATACCCGCCGCCAGCTCACCCGACAGCCACGCCCCGGACGCGGACCGCGCTTCGGCACCGAGATCCGCCTGGATCGTCTGGACGGAGCGTATGACCTCCTCGACGGAAGGCCGCTCGGCGGCGGGCTTGCGCAGACACCGTGCCACCAGCTCCCGTATCTCCACCGGCACGCGGCTGAGATCGGGCTCCTCGTGCACCACCCGGTAGAGCACCGCGTGCGGATCCCCGTCCCCGAAGGCGGCGCGGCCCGTCGCCGCGAACACCGCGGTCTGCCCCAGCGCGAACACGTCGGCCGACGGCATGGCATCCCCGCCGAGCACCTGCTCCGGCGCCATGTAGGCGACGGTTCCCAGGGCCGTGCCGCTCATCGTCACCGACGTGGCGTCCGCGGCCCGCGCGACACCGAAGTCGATGACCCGCGGGCCGTCGGCGGCGAGCAGCACGTTCGACGGCTTGAGGTCCCGGTGCACGATGCCCTCGCGGTGCACCGCCTGCAGTGCCTCCGCGACACCGGCGATCAGCCGCAACACGGTGTCGAGGGGCAGCGGCCCGTGATCGCGTACCGCGTCGGCGAGGGAAGGCCCCGGCACATAGGCGGTCGCGCACCACGGCATCGACCCCCCGGTGTCGCTGTCGACGACCGGAGCCGTGTACAGCCCGTGCACCCGGCTCGCGGCGGCCACCTCGGCCTGGAACCGCTTCCGGAACTCGGCGTTCTCGGCCAGCTCCGGCCGGATCACCTTGACCGCGACGGCCCGCCCGCCCGGCGTGTGCGAGAGATAGACCCGTCCCATGCCCCCGGACCCGAGCCGGGCCACCAGCCGGTAGCCGCCGACAACCCGAGGATCGCCGTCCTCCAGAGGCTGGAAACTCTCCACATCGGCCCCACCGTCGCTCAACACGCCCCACTCCACCCCGAGATCCGTTCTGTGGTGCCCCATTGCATCACGGGCCCCCTCGTCCCCGTGGGGACGGCCGCCGACCTCGTGGCCGGGCCCGGCCCGCTCCTCGAAGCCCTCGGACGGGGGCTCTCCCGAAACCGCCTACCCTTGGAGGCATGACCAGCAGCAGCGACCGGAGTCAGGCAGTGGACGTTCAGGAACCCAAAACCTATGAGGTGCGCACCTACGGGTGCCAGATGAACGTCCACGACTCCGAACGGCTCTCCGGGCTCCTCGAAGGCGCCGGTTACGTGCGCGCGCCCGAAGGGTCCGACGGTGACGCGGACGTCGTCGTCTTCAACACCTGCGCCGTCCGGGAGAACGCCGACAACAGGCTGTACGGCAACCTCGGCCGCCTCGCGCCGATGAAGACGAAGCGCCCCGGGATGCAGATCGCCGTCGGCGGCTGCCTGGCCCAGAAGGACCGCGACACCATCGTGAAGAAGGCGCCCTGGGTGGACGTCGTCTTCGGTACGCACAACATCGGCAAGCTGCCGGTCCTCCTCGAGCGCGCCCGCGTGCAGGAAGAGGCGCAGGTCGAGATCGCCGAGTCGCTGGAGGCGTTCCCGTCCACGCTGCCGACCCGCCGCGAGAGCGCGTACGCGGCCTGGGTCTCCATCTCCGTGGGCTGCAACAACACCTGCACCTTCTGCATCGTCCCGGCGCTGCGTGGCAAGGAGAAGGATCGCAGGACCGGCGACATCCTCGCCGAGATCGAGGCACTGGTCGGCGAGGGCGTCTCCGAGATCACACTGCTCGGGCAGAACGTCAACGCGTACGGCAGCGACATGGGCGACCGCGAGGCGTTCAGCAAGCTGCTGCGGGCCTGCGGGCAGATCGAGGGCCTGGAGCGGGTCCGGTTCACCTCCCCGCACCCCCGTGACTTCACCGACGACGTCATCGCCGCCATGGCCGAGACTCCGAACGTGATGCCGCAGCTGCACATGCCGCTGCAGTCCGGTTCGGACCCGGTCCTGAAGGCGATGCGCCGGTCCTACCGGCAGGACCGCTACCTCGGGATCATCGAGAAGGTGCGCGCCGCCATTCCGCACGCCGCCATCACCACCGACATCATCGTGGGCTTCCCCGGCGAGACCGAGGAGGACTTCGAGCAGACCATGCATGTGGCGAGGGAGGCCCGCTTCTCGGCGGCGTTCACGTTCCAGTACTCCAAGCGCCCCGGCACCCCGGCCGCCACCATGGAGAACCAGATCCCCAAGGAGGTCGTCCAGGCGCGCTACGAGCGTCTCGTCGCCCTCCAGGAGCAGATTTCCTGGGACGAGAACAAGAAGCAGGTCGGCCGCACCCTGGAGCTGATGGTCGCCGAGGGCGAGGGCCGCAAGGACGGCGCCACCCACCGCCTCTCCGGCCGTGCGCCCGACAACCGCCTGGTCCACTTCACCAAGCCCGACCAGGTCGTACGCCCCGGTGACGTGGTCACCGTCGAGGTCACCTACGCCGCCCCGCACCACCTGCTCGCCGAGGGCGCCGTCCTGGACGTGCGCCGCACGCGCGCGGGGGACGCCTGGGAGAAGCGCAACGCGGCCGAGGCGCCGAAGCCCGCCGGTGTGATGCTGGGGCTGCCGAAGATCGGTGCTCCGGAGCCGCTGCCGGTCGCCACCGGCAGCGGGTGCGGCTGCGACTGACCCCGGGACGGCTGCGACTGACCCCGGGACGGGAGGCTCCCGGACCGGCCGCGCGGGGTTACGCTGCCGATCATGCTTGTAGCCGCCGCAGTCTGCCCCTGTCCGCCGCTGCTCGTCCCCGAGGTCGCCGCCGGTGCGGCGCCGGAACTGGCCGCCGCGCGCGCGGCCTGCACGGACGCTCTGGGGGTACTGGCCGCCTCGCGCCCCGACCTGCTGGTGGTCGTCGGGCCCGCCGAGCAGAGCGGGCGCGGGCCGTACCCGCAGGGGACGCCGGGCTCGTTCCGCGGGTTCGGTGTGGACCTCGACGTACGTCTCGGGGGAGGGACGTCGCTTGCCGGGGCGCCGGAGCGTCCGCTTCCGCCCTCGCTCGCCGTCGCCGCCTGGCTGCTGGAGCGCACAGGCTGGTCCGACGCCCCCGTCGAAGGCCTTGGGGTGGGAGAACCTCTCGAGGCCGAGCGCTGCGTCCAGGCGGGGGCGGGGATCGTCGCGCGCGCCGACCGGGTGGCCCTGCTGGTGATGGGTGACGCCAGCGCGTGCCGGACGCTCAAGGCACCCGGCTATCTCGACGAACGCGCGGCGGGCTTCGACGCGGAGGTCGCCCGGGCGCTGGGTACGGCTGATGTGGCGGCCCTGAAGGCGCTGGACGCCGAGCTGGCGTACGAACTGAAGGTCTCCGGGCGGGCCCCCTGGCAGGTCCTCGCGGGCGCGGCCGAGGGTGCGGACCTGGGCGGTGCCCTGCTGTACGAGGACGCGCCGTACGGGGTGGGGTACATGGTGGCGGCCTGGTCCTAGGTGGCCTCGAGGTCCTGGGGGGTCGTAGCGGTCCTGGGGGTCCAAGCGACCCTGGGGCTCCGACCGAGAAGGCCGTCGGCCGACAGAGCCGAGCCTCGATACGGCCGGCTGGACACGGTGGCCCGGACATCGCGGTGCGGACACGGCGGCCCGGACAGGGCGGCCCGGACACGGCGGACGGCCGGGAGCCCGGTGTGCTCCGCGGCCGTCCGCCGATGTGTGCTGATATGTATCGATATGTGCCCGTCAGGGCGTCGGAGGCGGTGGGGGCACGTCCGGCGGCGGCGTGGCGCCGTCGGTTTCCTTGTGCGCGAGTCGGTCCATGGCGCCCTTGGCCTTGCCGGTGCCCGTCTGGATCTTGTCGCTGTACTTGCCCTTGGTCTTTTCGTCGACCACCTTCGCGGCCTTGTCGAGACCGTGCGTGACCTTGTCCCCGTGCTGTTGCGCGAGGTCCGAGACCTTGTCCTTGGCGGGTGCCAGTTTGGCTTTCAAATTGTCCAGGAGACTCATGGTCCACCTTCCCTCGCGGGACAGTTACGTGCGGGCGCTTTCGCCGGCCTCGTTGTCCGCGGCCTTTTCGGCGGTCTGCTGCTGGGGGATCTCGACGTCATCCTTGGCGGTGGTCTCCGCGGGCTCGGTCGCCGCGACCGCGCCTTGACTCTCGGAGCCTCCCGGGCTCTCGGAGCCTTCGGACTTCTCGGATGAACCCTTCGCCTCCTCCGTCACCTCCGCCTCGGGATCGGCCGTTTGCGTGTCGGCCTGCACCGCGGCGGTTGACGCCTCCTCCGTAGCCTTCGACCTTCCAAGAAGTCGTGCAAAAACGCCCATATCCACTCCATACGTTACTCGTGAGGGCGAAATTCCGCGTCACCCGGTGCGTCCCATTGCGTCGCACGGGTCACCGGCTCTCGAAAACCGGCGGCTGGAACCTCGCAACAGGCAACGACCCCGGGCTCGTGGCGTCACGTAGCTCGTTCGAGAAGAGGCCTCAAGGTTTGCGAGACTGGGGCGGTGAGTAGCGCACCCTCCACCCCCCGTGTCATCGCCGTCGTAGGACCGACCGCCGCAGGAAAGTCCGATCTGGGCGTGTACCTCGCCCAACGGCTCGGCGGCGAGGTCGTCAACTCCGACTCCATGCAGTTGTACCGAGGGATGGACATCGGTACCGCCAAACTGACGCCGCAGGAGCGCGGCGGGATCCCGCACCACCTCCTGGACATCTGGGACGTGACCGTCACGGCCAGCGTCGCCGAGTACCAGCGGCTCGCCCGCGCCCGCATCGACTCGCTGCTCGCCGACGGCCGCTGGCCGATCCTGGTGGGCGGCTCCGGGCTGTACGTCCGTGGGGCCGTCGACCATCTGGAGTTCCCCGGCACCGACCCCGAGGTGCGGGCCCGGCTGGAGGAGGAGCTCACGCTGCGTGGCTCCGGAGCGCTTCACGCGCGTCTGGCCATCGCCGATCCGGAGGCCGCGCACGCGATCCTGCCCAGCAACGGCCGCCGTATCGTCCGCGCCCTCGAGGTCATCGAGATCACCGGAAAGCCTTTCACCGCCAACCTCCCCGGCCACGACTCCGTCTACGACACCCTGCAGATCGGCGTCGACGTCACGCGCCCCGAGCTCGACGACCGCATCGCGCGCCGCGTCGACCGCATGTGGGAGGCGGGGCTCGTCGACGAGGTGCGTGCGCTGGAGGCGCGCGGACTGCGTGAGGGGCGTACGGCCTCGCGTGCGCTCGGGTATCAGCAGGTGCTCGCGGCGCTCGCCGGGGAGTGCACCGACGCCGAGGCGCGCGCCGAGACCGTACGCGCCACCAAACGCTTCGCGCGACGTCAGGACTCCTGGTTCCGGCGCGATCCCCGGGTGCACTGGCTGAGCGGCGCTGCGGCGGATCTCACAGAACTCCCGCAGCTCGCCCTGGCGTTGGTCGAACGACCGGTCACAGCCTGATCACGTCATGGCATCGGGACGCTCCGGCCGCCGTCCGGGCCTTCGGCGCCGTGCCATCATCGAGCTTCGATCGACCAAGTGGAGTCCGAGTTGGGAGGGCGCGTGGCGATGGAGGCCGGCCCTCGCGACACCGCACAGGACGCGGAGCACGACACCGCGCAGGAGCAGCAGAAACCGCAGGAACGGCTGGAACCGCTGGAACCGCTGGAACGTCAGGATTTCGTCGGAGACCGACCGGGCCCCGACGGGGACCTGCTGGGCGGCGACGGTGAGCGGCTCGGTGGCGGCGGTGCTCCGCTGAGCTCCGACGGGCCCGACGAGCCTTCCGGCGGTGTGAGCGCCGACGGTCCGGCACCGGACGAGATGGTGCCGGCCGAGGTCGAGGTCGAGCTGCGCCCGCAGCGGCGACTGCGGATCTGGCAGCTCGCGCCGATCGTGATGCTGGCCGCGACGGGCTCCCTGATGTTCGCCTTCCCGCTCGCCTTCGAGTTCGGTGACGGCGGTGCGGTGGTCGCCATGCTCGGCCTGCTGATCTGCTCGTGCGCCGCGGGCTGGGGCATGATGGCCGCCCGCCGGGTCGGCTACGTCTGGCCGGGCCTGCCGCCGAGGGGCACCGGCCGCCGTCTGGACTGGCGCGTCGTGCTCGCGTACGTCGTGGTGGTCGTGGCGGTGGCGGTACTCGCCGTCTGGCGCGTCGCCCGCCTCCGCTGAGGTCCGCCTTCACCTGGTCCCCTGCCGCGACCGTGGTGTCGGAGCGACCCCGTAGGATCGAGGAATGAGCACGCGGATCGCCTTCCTCAAGGGGCACGGGACCGAGAACGACTTCGTGATCGTCCCGGACCCGGAGAACGCCATCGACCTGCCCCCGACCGCCGTGGCCGCCCTGTGCGACCGCCGCGCGGGCATCGGCGGCGACGGTCTGCTGCATGTCGTTCGGTCCGCCTCGCACCCCGAGGCCAAGGACATGGCGGCCGAGGCGGAGTGGTTCATGGACTACCGCAACGGCGACGGCTCGGTCGCGGAGATGTGCGGCAACGGAGTGCGGGTGTTCGCGCGCTACCTCCAGCGTGCCGGACACGTGGCCGAGGGAGACATCGCGGTCGCCACGCGCGGGGGCGTGAAGCGCGTGCACCTCGCCAAGGACGGCGCCGTCACCGTCGGCATGGGCAAGGCGGCTCTCCCCGAAGGGGACGTCACCGTGAGTGTCGGCGAGCGCAGCTGGCCCGCGCGCAACGTCAATATGGGCAACCCGCACGCCGTCGCCTTCGTGGACGACCTCGCGCACGCCGGCAACCTGTTCACGCCGCCGCCGTTCGCTCCGGCCGCGGCCTACCCGGACGGGGTGAACGTCGAATTCGTGGTCGACCGGGGGCCGCGGCACGTCGCCCTGCGCGTCCACGAGCGTGGCTCCGGGGAGACCCGGTCGTGCGGTACGGGCGCGTGCGCCGTGGCCGTCGCGGCGGCCCGCCGTGACGGAGCCGACCCGGCCGTGACGGGAACTCCGTCGACGTACACCGTCGACGTGCCCGGCGGCCGCCTGGTGATCACCGAGCGCCCGGACGGCGAGATCGAGATGACCGGCCCCGCGGTGATCGTCGCCGAAGGCGAGTTCGACGCGGAGTGGCTG
This sequence comes from Streptomyces sp. NPDC107454, assembly GCF_055582885.1. Classification (NCBI taxonomy): domain Bacteria; kingdom Bacillati; phylum Actinomycetota; class Actinomycetes; order Kitasatosporales; family Streptomycetaceae; genus Streptomyces; species Streptomyces sp. NPDC107454. Next base: position 62,910 of record NZ_JBVJPA010000019.1, read on the forward strand.
GACACCGTGCAGTTCTGAACGGACGTCCCGGGCGATGCCGTAACCCTCGTTCCTTCCAAAACCTCGCGTCCGTAAACCCCCTGAACCTTCGCTCGAATGGGTGATCCGTTTCACGCTCGGCGAGAGGCGGTCAGCCGGGCGTGGTGGGCTCGGTAGCATCAAGCACCGGCCCGGACGGGGGAATCGGGACCAACCCCTGAGCCGTGTACGCCATGGGGCACCCCGTCCGCCGGTCTACGCAGCCGGAGGTGCCCATGAGTGCGGAGGCGACGAACCCCGCGACGCCAGCCCCTGCAACGCCCTCCCCCGAGCTCTCGACTTCGCTCGAGCGGGGGGACCCCCATGAGCAGGGGGTACCCCCGTCGCACCGCAGGAAGAGCCGTCCTCGGATCGATCTGCGCCGCCTCGGCCGCGCCGCGCTGCTCGGCACGACGTCCCGCGACCGGCTGCCCGACGCGATCGGTCACGTGGCCGAGGCGCATCGCGCGCACCACCCGGACGCGAACATGGAACCGCTGCGCCGGGCTTACGTACTGGCGGAGTCCTCGCACCGCGGCCAGATGCGCAAGAGCGGTGAGCCGTACATCACCCACCCGCTCGCGGTAACCCTGATCCTCGCCGAACTCGGCGCGGAGACCACGACGTTGACCGCCTCCCTGCTCCACGACACCGTCGAGGACACGGAAGTGACGCTGGATCAGGTGCGTGAGGAGTTCGGCGACGAGGTCTGCTATCTCGTCGACGGCGTCACCAAGCTAGAAAAGGTGGACTACGGGGCGGCCGCCGAGCCCGAGACGTTCCGCAAGATGCTCGTCGCCACCGGCAACGACGTCCGCGTGATGTCGATCAAACTCGCCGACCGGCTGCACAACATGCGCACACTCGGCGTCATGCGCCCCGAGAAACAGGCGCGCATCGCCAAGGTCACCAGGGACGTGCTGATCCCGCTCGCCGAACGGCTCGGCGTCCAGGCGCTCAAGACCGAGCTGGAGGACCTCGTCTTCGCGATCCTGCATCCCGAGGAGTACGAGCACACCAGGGAACTGATCGTCGACAACGCTTCGCGCGCGAGCGACCCGCTCGCCGAGATCGCCGAGGAGGTGCGCACGGTCCTGCGCGAGGCCGGGATCCCGGCCGAAGTCCTCATCAGGCCACGGCACTTCGTCTCCGTGCATCGCGTGTCACGCAAACGCGGGCCCATGCGCGGCGCCGACTTCGGACGTCTCCTGGTGCTCGTGAACGAGGACGCGGACTGCTACGGGGTCCTCGGTGAACTGCACACCTGTCTCACCCCGGTCGTCTCGGAGTTCAAGGACTTCATCGCGGTCCCCAAGTTCAACCTGTACCAGTCGCTGCACACGGCCGTCGCGAGCGGCGACGGCGAGATCGCCGAAGTCCTCATCCGCACCCACCAGATGCACAAGGTCGCCGAGGCCGGGGTCATCGCGCTCGGCAATCCCTACGCTCCTCCTTCGGAGGAGCAGTCGGACGAGCAGTCCGAGGGCCGGCCGGGCGTCGGCGGACGCCCGGTGGACGGCGAGCGGGTGGACCCCACCCGCCCCGGCTGGCTCTCCCGGCTCCTCGACTGGCAGGAGGGCGCCCCCGACCCGGACACGTTCTGGTCCACGCTGCGCGAAGACCTCGCCCAGGACCGCGAGATCACCGTCTTCCGCGCCGACGGCGGCTCGTTGGGTCTTCCGGAGGGCGCCAGTTGCGTGGACGCCGCCTACGCGCAGTACGGCGAGGACGCGCACGCCTGCATCGGCGCCCGCGTCAACGGCCGCCTGGCGACGCTCAGTACGGTCCTGAAGGACGGCGACACCGTGCAGCTCCTCATGGGCCAGGACCCCGCCTCGGAGCCCTCCAGGGAGTGGCTGGAGCACGCGCACACGCCCGCCGCGCGGATCGCCATCCAGCGCTGGCTGGCCGCACACCCCTCACCCGTCACCACGGAGGACCCGGCGGCCCGGGAAGCCCCGGAAACCAGCGAGACCCCGGCCGCGGCCGGCAGACCGTCCGTCGAGACACCCGCGGCCCGCCCCACGGACGGGTCCGCAGCCCGCCCCGCCGCCCGTCCCGCCGCCGCGAACGCCGTCGTCGACCAGCCCGGCGCCTCCGTACGCCTCGCGGGCTGCTGTACGCCCGTACCGCCCGACGAGGTGACCGGCTTCGCCGTACGCGGAGGAGTGGTGACGGTCCACCGCGTGGAGTGCGCAGGAGTGGCGCGCATGAAGAGCTCGGGGCGCGCGGAGGTGGAAGTGCGCTGGGGCGACACCACCGAGTGCCGGGTCACCCTGGTCGCCGAGTCCTTCGGACGCCCGCATCTGCTCGCCGACCTCACCGAAGCCATCGCCCTGGAGGGCGTCGCGATCGTCTCGGCGACCGTCGAACCCCCCAGCCAGCAGCGGGTACGCCACACGTACACGCTGCAACTCCCGGACGCGGCCCGCCTTCCCGGGCTGATGCGCGCGATGCGCAACGTGCCGGGCGTGTACGACGTGAGCCGGGCGCAGCACGCGGCGGCTGCCACGCAGTAGCACCCGATCGAGTGGGCCCGGCGCGAGTCGTCGCCGCGGGGCCGGTGCGCGCTGGTAGCCGTGGTCCATGCTGCTCACCCCTCGCACCAGGAACCGCCGTATCCAGGGGGCGTTCCTCGCCTCCGCCGTCTCGGTCTGTCTCGTCGCCGCGAGCGCCCCGTCCCCGGCCACGCCTCTCGGCATCGGTGACCGGCTCTTCCCGCACCTGGGCAATCCCGGGTACGACGTCAAGTCGTACGACCTCTCCTTCACCTACCCCGGCGCCAACGACAAACCGCTGGCGGCCGTCACCACGATCGACGCCGTGACGTCCGAGCGGCTCGAGCGCGTCAATCTGGACTACACGCACGGCACGGTGGAATCGGTCGAGGTCAACGGCGCGCCGGCGACGTTCACGAGCGCCGGGGAGGACCTGGTGGTGACGCCCGGGCAGCCGGTGCCCGCGGGCGGCTGGATGCGGATCACCGTGCGGCACTCGAGCGATCCGGTCACCACCGGGAACGGGGACGGCGGCTGGGTGCGGACGAAGGACGGCCTTGCCATGGCCAACCAGGCCGACGCCGGGCACATGGTCTTCCCGTGCAACGACCACCCCTCGGACAAGGCGATGTTCACCATCCACGTCACCGCGCCCGACGGGTACACCGCCGTGGCCAACGGCCTGCCCGCCGGGGTCGACCGGACCGGCAAGTCCACCACGTGGACGTACCGCACCGCGCACCCCATGGCGACGGAACTCACCCAGGTGTCCATCGGCCGCTCCAGCGTGCTGCACCGGGAGGGTCCGCACGGCCTGCCGGTCCGTGACGTCGTGCCCACCAAGGACCGCGAGCTGCTCGAACCGTGGCTCAAGAAGACGCCCGACCAGATCGCCTGGATGGAGAGCAAGGTCGGCCCGTACCCCTTCGAGACCTACGGGCTGCTGATGGCCCAGGCACAGACCGGCTTCGAACTGGAGACACAGACACTCTCTCTCTTCGAGAAAGAGATCTTCACGGAGCCCGCGCTGCCCAAGTGGTACGTCGAGTCGATCATGGTGCACGAGCTGTCGCACCAGTGGTTCGGCGACAGCGTCAGCCCCCGCGTCTGGTCCGACCTGTGGCTCAACGAGGGCCACGCGACCTGGTACGAGGCCCTGTACGCCGAGGAGAAGGCGGACAAGCCCATGGAGACCCGTATGAAGGCGGCCTACCGCGCCTCCGACTCCTGGCGGGCCGCCGGAGGGCCGCCCGCGGCGCCCAAGGAGCCCGCCCCGGGGCAGAAGATCAGCATCTTCCGGCCGAGCGTCTACGACGGGGCCGCGCTCGCCCTGTACGCGCTGCGCCAGGAGATCGGACATGCGACCTTCGAGCGCCTGGAGCGCACCTGGGTCGCCCTTCACCGGGACGGCACGGCCACGACCGCCGACTTCGAGCGGCTCGCCTCCGACCTCGCGAACCGCGACCTGAGCGGGTTCTTCCGAGCCTGGCTCTACGGCACGAAGACGCCGCCGATGCCCGGGCACCCGGACTGGAAGAGTGACGCCCCGAAGGCACGCAAGGGCGCCTGAGAACTCGGATGACGAGACGGGACGTGCCGTGCGACCATCATCGGGTCGGCGGCGCGGCCCCGCGAAGGGTTGGCCCGGCGGAATCCGGGAATCTCCCGGTGGTCCCGGACGTTCTTCCTTGTGACGGGCGGTGTCCGTCGCCGAACAGGCTTCACCAGTGACGCCATCGATACCACCAGTGACGTATCGGTGTCCCCATCGACGTAAGGATCCAATGACCTCCTCTTCTTCCCCTTCCCAGGACGCGCAGAGCCTCGCGCAGAACTACCCCGAAGGTCTTCGGGCCGATGCCCTGATGGAAGAGGACGTCGCCTGGAGCCACGAGATCGACGGAGAGCGGGACGGCGAACAGTTCGATCGCTCCGAGCGCGCGGCCCTGCGCCGCGTGGCGGGCCTCTCCACCGAGCTCGAGGACGTCACCGAGGTCGAGTACCGACAGCTCCGTCTGGAGCGCGTGGTCCTCGTCGGTGTGTGGACCACGGGAACCATTCAGGACGCGGACAACTCGCTCGCCGAGCTGGCAGCCCTCGCGGAGACCGCGGGCGCGCTCGTGCTCGACGGCGTCGTCCAGCGCCGGGACAAGCCCGACGCGGCCACGTACATCGGATCCGGCAAGGCCAACGAGCTGCGGGACATCGTCCTGGAGACCGGCGCCGACACCGTGATCTGCGACGGTGAGCTGAGCCCCGGCCAGCTGATCCACCTCGAGGACGTCGTCAAGGTCAAGGTCATCGACCGTACGGCCCTGATCCTCGACATCTTCGCCCAGCACGCCAAGTCCCGAGAGGGCAAGGCTCAGGTCGCGCTCGCGCAGATGCAGTACATGCTGCCGAGGCTGCGCGGCTGGGGTCAGTCGCTGTCCCGTCAGATGGGCGGCGGCAAGGGCGGCGGTCTCGCCACCCGTGGTCCCGGTGAGACCAAGATCGAGACGGACCGGCGTCGTATCCGCGAGAAGATGGCGAAGATGCGCCGGGAGATCGCGGACATGAAGACCGGCCGCGAGATCAAGCGCCAGGAGCGCCGCAGGAACAAGGTGCCCTCGGTCGCCATCGCCGGCTACACCAACGCGGGCAAGTCCTCCTTGCTCAACCGCCTCACGGGCGCGGGCGTGCTCGTCGAGAACGCGCTGTTCGCGACCCTCGACCCGACCGTGCGCCGGGCCGAGACCCCGAGCGGGCGGCTGTACACCCTGGCCGACACGGTCGGGTTCGTACGCCACCTGCCGCACCACCTCGTCGAGGCGTTCCGCTCCACGATGGAGGAGGTCGGCGACTCCGACCTGATCCTGCACGTGGTGGACGGCTCGCACCCGGCGCCGGAGGAGCAGCTGGCCGCCGTGCGCGAGGTCATCCGCGACGTCGGCGCGACCGACGTGCCCGAGATCGTGGTGATCAACAAGGCGGACGCGGCCGACCCGCTGGTCCTCCAGCGGCTGATGCGGATCGAGAAGCGTTCCATCGCGGTCTCGGCCCGCACCGGGATGAACATCGCCCAGCTGCTCGCGCTCATCGACAACGAGCTGCCCCGCCCCTCGGTCGAGATCGAGGCGCTCGTGCCGTACACGCACGGCAGGCTGGTCGCGCGCGCCCACTCCGAGGGCGAGGTGATCTCCGAGGAGCACACCCCGGAGGGCACCCTGCTCAAGGTGCGGGTGCACGAGGAGCTGGCGGCCGACCTCGCGCCGTACGTTCCGGCGCCCGTCGCGCTCTAGACCCCCCGCTTCCGCAGGGACGACGTACGAAGGCCCGCACCCTCTCGCAGGGGGCGGGCCTTCGCCGTGGCCGGGTGAGCGGCGCCTACTGTCCGCCGTACCGCTTGCTCATGTTCTCGTAGAGCGCCTGCGCGCCCTTGCCGAGCTGCGGCCCCGCGAGCCAGGTGTTGTCGGCCGGGCCGATCGAGGTGTTCGAGACCAGCTCGGTCTTGCCGTCGACGACCCGGAACCAGCCGCCGCCGGAGGAACCGCCGGTCATCGTGCAGCCGATGCGGTACATCATCCGGGATCTTGATCTTGTCGTCGCCGTTCTGCGACGAGGCCGGTGGCGATGAGAACGCGGCGCTGGCCGCGCCCACGTACGGAACGCATGCTGGTGTAAGCCCCGTTGAAGTTCTGACACCTCACTATGCCCGGGCAGTTGGGGGCGAACGGCGGTGGAGTGGTGAACGTTTCTGTGCGCCACCCCACCGCCGCCCGTGCGGTCCGTGTGAGATTCCTGTCAGGCCCGTCGGGTCACTGGCCTGCGCATCGTCGTCTCACGGGCCCGTTGCCCCACGGGCGCCTTGTCTCACTGGCTCGCGAACTTCTTGCTCACCGAGTCGTACACACCCTTGGCGACCGCACCCAGGTGCGGACCCGCCAGCCAGCCCGCGCTGACCGGGCCGATCGAGGTGTTGGACACCAGGGCGGGCTTGCCGTCCGACCCGGTCGCCACCCAGCCGCCGCCGGACGAACCACCGGTCATGGTGCACCCGATGCGGTACATCGTCGGGTCCGCCTTGGCGATCGACAGACGGCCGGGCCTGTCGGTGCACTGATACAGCTTCTGCCCGTCGAACGGCGCCGCCGCCGGGTAACCGGTCGCCGTGATGCTCGCGACCTTGGGTACGGCCGGAGCGTCGAAGTTCACCGGGAGCGCCGAACCGACCGTCTCCTCAAGGGATTTGCCGTTGCTGCCCTTCTCCGGCGTCACATGCAGGACCGCGTAGTCGTAGGACGCGCCCTGGCCGCCGGTGGAGCCGCCCTGGGCGATCCACTGGTCCGAGGTCTGCGCCCAGTCGCTCCACCAGACACCGTACGGAGCGACCTCCGTCCGCGCGGCGTTCTGCAGCTGGGCGGACGTCCTGCCGGCGTTGTTGTAGGAGGGCACGAAGGCGATGTTGCGGTACCAGCCGCCCTTCTTGCCGGCGTGCACACAGTGGCCCGCGGTCCACACGAGGTTCGACTTGCCCGGGTGCGCGGGGTCCTCGACCACGGTCGCCGAGCACACCATAGTGCCCTCGGGGGAGTCGAAGAACACCTTGCCCGCCTCGGGCACGCTGTCGTGGTAGGCGGCGCTCACGGCCTTCGCCGCCACGGGCGCCGGAGTGGCGTCGGTGACGCCCTGGTCACCGGAGAGGTCGTTCTCGTCGACGCCCTTGTTCTTGTCCGGGTCGTCGGCGCCGCGCATCCGGTCCGGGTCCCACAGCCCCTTGATGATGGGGTTGACGAAGTCGTTGGCCTCGCGCAGCCAGTCGTCCTTGTTCCAGTTCTTCCAGGCGCCGTTCTTCCACTTGTCGATGTCGATCCCGTGCTCTTTGAGCTTGTTCTTGATGTCGTCCGGGATCTTGATCTTGTCGTCGCCGCTCTGGGACGCCGACGCGCCGGCCTGGCCGCTCGCGTTGCTGTCGCCCGAGTCGCAGGCGGTGGCGGTCAGCGCCAGTACCGCCGTCAGGCCGACGGCGGCCAGTACGGGGGAGGTTCCGCGGCGCGCGCTCCTCCCTCGACGAGCGGCGAAGGGCGGGCGTATGGATCGCATGGTGTAACTCCCCCTGGACGTAAGAGAACCTGTCAGGATCCGCCGATCCGGAGTCCCTCGGTACGGGACACAGGTGCATCGTTCGGTGTCTCTGAACGGCACCACACACTATGCGCTCGCTGTGGGGGACATCCCACGGAACGGCAACGGTTCCGTCACGGCAAGGATCTTCGACTCACCCGCTTCCCCGCGCCGGCCGCGTCGTTGGTACGTACGGGGGACCTGCCGCCTGCGCTCAGAGTCCCCTGCCAACTCGCCTCTGGACAGCGGGAGGACCTGAAGTCGTGGCCGTGACCGAGTCTGCGGTGGTACCGGTGGGGCGCGAGCCCGAGGAGTCGCGGGAGAGGGCACCCGGAGTGTCCGAGGGGGCGCGCGCGGCGCACGAGGGGATTCTGCGGCGTCAGTCGGCGCGCGAGTCGGCGGCCCGCACCTACGCGCGCGCCCTGCCGATCGTCCCCGTGCGGGCGCGGGGGCTGACCATCGAGGGCGCGGACGGGCGGCGTTACCTCGACTGTCTCTCCGGCGCGGGCACCCTGGCCCTGGGACACAACCACCCGGTGGTCCTGGAAGCGATCAGGAAAGTCCTCGACTCCGGGGCGCCCCTGCACGTCCTCGACCTGGCCACACCCGTCAAGGACGCCTTCACCACCGAGCTGTTCCGCACGCTGCCCCCGGAGTTCGCCGCCCGCGCGCGGGTGCAGTTCTGCGGACCCGCCGGGACGGACGCCGTCGAGGCCGCGTTCAAACTGGTGCGCGCGGCGACCGGACGCACCGGAATGCTCGCGTTCACCGGTGCCTATCACGGGATGACCGCGGGGGCGCTCGAAGCATCCGGGGGCGCGACCGAGGTACGGGTCGCGCGCCTGCCCTACCCCCAGGACTACCGCTGCCCGTTCGGCATCGGCGGTGAGCGGGGTGCCGAACTCGCCGCGCGCTGGACAGAGTCCCTGCTCGACGACACCAAGTCCGGCGTGCCACACCCCGCCGGAATGATCCTCGAACCCGTCCAGGGCGAGGGCGGGGTGATTCCCGCGCCCGACGACTGGATGCGCCGGATGCGCGAGATCACCGCGGCGCGCTCCATTCCCCTGATCGCGGACGAGGTCCAGACCGGCGTCGGGCGCACCGGAGCCTTCTGGGCCGTGGAACACAGCGGGATCACCCCGGACGTGATGGTCCTGTCCAAGGCCATCGGAGGCAGTCTGCCGCTGGCCGTCGTCGTCTACCGCGACGACCTCGACGTCTGGCAGCCGGGCGCCCACGCGGGCACGTTCCGCGGCAACCAGCTGGCCATGGCCGCGGGCACGGCGACCCTCGCGTACGTCCGCGAGAACGGACTGGCCGAGCGCGCGGCGACCCTGGGCTCCCGCATGCTCACTCAACTCGGCGGACTCGCCGCGGAGTTCCCCTGCATCGGTGACGTACGGGGCCGCGGGCTGATGATCGGCGTCGAGCTGGTGGATCCCGAGGCGGCCCCGGACATCACCACCGACGGCCCCCGGCCCGCCGCCCCCGAACTTGCCGCCGCCGTGCAGAGCGAGTGCCTGCGCCGCGGTCTGATCGTGGAGCTGGGCGGGCGCCGCGCCAGCGTGGTGCGACTCCTCCCGCCCTTGACGATCAGCGACGAACAGGCGACCGCGGTGCTCGATCGACTGGCGGACGCGGTGGCGGCGGTGGCGACGGCGGCGCGCGCGGGAGTGGACGGGCCGGCCGGGCACGGTCGCGGTTCCGCCTCCGGTGAGCACGCGGGATAGGACCTGCCACCGCCGCGGGCGGCCCGTACGGCGGTCCCCTCGACGGGTCCCGCGCCCGGCCGGGACGCAGACCTCACGCGGACCACCCCACTCGGACCCCTCACTCGAACCCCCCTTCGCCCCGGACCACCGTCCGCCCACCCGGACCGACCGGGAACGCCCCACGCCCCAAGCACCCCAGTACCGCCCCGGCTCGTCGCCGCACGAGCCTGAACGACCCCGAGGAACTCTCTTGAACGCCACCCCCGCACCCGACGGCCGCCCCGACACCCACGAGCGAGCGGCCTGTGGCACGCAGACCCCGCCGGCTCTGGGAGCCGACGCGGTCCCCCGGCAGATGGGAGGGGCCCGGGAGACCGAGCGGCTGCGCGGCGCCACCGTCGACCTGCTGGAGCACCCCGCCGCCCACACCGCGGCCCAGGCGGCGGCGGTCGAGAACCTGTTGCGCTGCTGGGTACGGGAGAACAACCTGCCCGCCCCCACCGACGGCACCCTCCGCATCCCCCTCCCGGCCAGCGGCACGTCTCTCCTGACGCCGGTCCACCACTGGTCCCCGACCGGCTGGCACCGCTTCGGCCTCCCGCACCTCGCCGACGCCCCCGAGGGGGCACCGCCCGCCGACGCCGTCACCGTGGCGGCCCTGCTCGCGCGCCAGGCGGCGACGGGCGACGGGACGACGAGCACGGCCGAGGTGACGTCGAAGCCCGTCTCCGCAACCGGCCCCGCCGGGGACGGTGCCGACCTGGTCGGCCGGGTCGCCGACTCGGTGCGGCGGACCGTCGTGTTCATCAACGACCGCAGGGAACGGCCCGCAGACATCCCCGACTTCTTCCTCGCCGCCGAACAGGCACTGGTGCTGGGGCACCCGTGGCACCCCACCCCGAAGAGCCGGGAAGGGCTCTCCGAGGCCGAAGCGCGGCTGTACTCACCCGAGTTGCGCGGCTCCTTCCCGCTGCACTGGATGGCGGTCGCCCCCGCGGTCCTGGCGGCCGACTCGGCGTGGACGGAGCGCGGCCGGCCCGTCCCCGCACAGCTGCTCACCGTGCGGCTGGCCGGAGCCGGGCTGTCCCTGCCCGACGGGTACGCTGCCCTGCCCCTGCACCCCTGGCAGCTGGCCGACGTCCGGCACCGGCCCGAGACCGCGGCCCTGCTTGACGCCGGACTGCTCCGGGACCTCGGCCCGCACGGCTCCGCCTGGCACCCGACCTCCTCCGTCCGCACCCTCTACCGCTCCGGCGCCCCCGCGATGCTCAAGCTGTCGCTGGGCCTGCGCATCACCAACTCCCGCCGTGAGAACCTCCGTAAGGAGCTCCACCGCGGCGTGGAGGTTCACCGTCTGCTGCGCAGCGGCCTGTCCAAGCAGTGGCAGTCGGCCCACCCGGGCTTCGACATCGTCCGCGACCCGGCCTGGCTCGCCGTCAACGCCCCGGACGGCACCCCGCTGGCCGGGCTCGACGTGATGATCCGCCACAACCCGTTCGGGCCGACCGATGACGCCGGCTGTGTCGCGGGGCTCGTCTCTCCCCGGCCCCACGCCCGACCCGGCGCACGCAGCGGATCCGAGGACCGGCCTGTCATGCGATCCCGGCTCGCCGAGATCGTCACCCGCCTCGCCGGACGCACCAGCAGGCCCCGTGGCGCCGTCGCCGCCGAGTGGTTCCTGCGCTATCTGGAGCACGTCGTACGCCCCGTGCTCTGGCTCGACAGCGAGGCGGGGATCGCGCTGGAAGCACACCAGCAGAACACCCTGCTCCTGCTGGACCCCGAGGGCTGGCCCACGGGCGGCCGCTACCGCGACAACCAGGGCTACTACTTCCGCGCCTCCCGGCGCGCCGAGCTGGAGGCCCGGCTGCCCGGCATCGGCGAACACAGCGACACCTTCGTCTCCGACGAGGTCACCGACGAGCGCTTCGCCTACTACCTGGCGATCAACAACGTGCTCGGCCTCATCGGCGCGTTCGGCTCCCAGCACCTCGCCGACGAACAACTGCTGCTCGCCGCCTTCCGCCGCTTCCTCACCGACGTGGCCTGCGGCCCGGCCCGACTGCGTACGCCCCTGCCCGCCCACCTACTCGACTCGCCCGTCCTGCGCTGCAAGGCCAACCTGCTGACCCGGCTACGCGGCCTCGACGAACTCGTCGGCCCGGTCGACACCCAGTCCGTCTACGTCACCCTCGCCAACCCGCTCCATTCCTGACGAAGCCGCCCTCGCCGACCCGCTGTCAGCCTTGACGAAGCCGCCCTCGCCGTCCCCCTGCCAGTCCTGACGAAGTCATCCTCGCCAACCCCCTGCCAGCCCTGAGGAACATGTCCCACCCCGTCTTCTGAGAGGAGCGTCGCCGTGCCTCCCACCGATGCGAGCACCGACGCCGGTACCGCCCCCGTCACCGACCTCGGCGCCGACCCGGGCCCCGGACCGGGCACGGGCAACGAGGACACCCTCGACCTGCGCCTGCCCGACGAGCTCCTCGCGCTCCTCGGCTCCGAGGTCGAGTCGGCCGGGGGAGACGACCTGCTCGACCGCATCGGTGGCTGGGGCCCGATCCCCACTCCCGTAGGCGCCTTCCACCTGGTCCCCGTCCGTGTGGAACGTGATCTCCCGCTCGTCTCCCGCTGGATGAACGACCCCGCCGTCGCGGAGTTCTGGGAGCTGTCAGGACCCGAGTCGGTCGCAGAAGAACATCTGTGCCGCCAGCTCGACGGCGACGGCCGCAGTGTGCCCTGCCTCGGCGTGCTGGACGGCACCCCGATGAGCTACTGGGAGATCTACCGCGCGGACCTCGACCTCCTGGCCCGCCACTATCCCGCCCGCCCGCACGACACCGGCCTGCACCTGCTCATCGGCGGTGTCGCCAACCGCGGACGAGGCATCGGCTCCGCCCTGCTCCGCGCCGTCGCCGACCTCGTACTGGACAAGCGCCCGGCCTGCGCCCGCGTCGTCGCGGAACCCGACCTCCGTAACACCCCTTCCGTCTCTGCCTTCCTGAGCGCGGGCTTCCGGTTCTCCGCCGAGGTCGACCTGCCCGGCAAACGGGCAGCCCTCATGGTCCGGGACCGGAGCCTGCGCGATCTGTTGTAGCGCCCTGCCCGCACCGCACCGCTCGTTCCGATCCGGTTCCCTGTCAAGGAGTCCCCGTGCCGCATCCATCCGCCACCCCGGCATCCGGAGAGCTGCCCGCCTTGTACGATCCGCCCGAGCTGCGCAAAGACCGATGGGACCAGGTCGGCCGCCGACTGCTCGCGAAAATGATCGGTGAGTTCGCCCACGAGGAGATCGTCAGACCGGAACCGGAGTCCGATCTGGATCCGGGGCCGGACCCAGGTTCGGGTCCGGAGCCGGGTTCGGAGGCTCGGCGGGGCGCGGAGGGAAAAGTGGCGCCCCTCCGCGGTGAACACCATCCGGCGACCGGCCTCGAGACCTCCGCCGGAGCGGCCTCCTCGCGACCCTCACCACACCCCGCCTCCGCCCGCCACGACACCCCGTACCAGGACACCCCGCACGAGAACAGCGGGCACGAGAACAGCGGGCGCGAGAACAGCGGGCACACCGACACCCTCCGCCCCTACGCCCTGCGCCTCGACGCCGGCGGCAGCCTCTCGTTCCGCGCCCGCCGCGCCTCGTACGACAGCTGGCGCGTCGACCCCGCCTCGCTCACCCTCACCGAGGAGGGGGCGGAGCCGTGCCCCTTCACCGACCCGCTCGGCTTCCTCACCCGGGCTCGCGGCACGCTGGAGATCGACGGCGCGACGCTCGGCCACGTGGTCCGTGAACTGAGCACGACACTCGCCGCGGACGCCCGCCTCCACCGCGACGCCCGTACGGCGTCCGAACTGGCCGACCTCGGCTACGCCGAACTGGAGGGCCACCAGACCGGCCACCCCTGGATCGTGCTGAACAAGGGCCGCCTCGGCTTCTCCGCGACGGACGCCGCCGACTGGGCGCCGGAGGCCCGCAGAGCGACGCCGATCCCCTGGATCGCGGTGCACACCACGCTCGCCACCTACCGAGGCGTCCCGAGCCTTCACTCGGCCGAACAGCTCTACGCGCGCGAACTCGCCCCCGCCACGCGGGAGTCCTTCGAGGGGGTACTGCGCGCGCGTGGGCTCACTCCGGAGTCGTACCTCTATCTGCCCGTGCACCCCTGGCAGTGGGACGACGTCGTGCTGCCCCTTTTCGCGCCCTCCGTAGCCGCGGGAACGATCGTGCCGCTGCCCTCCGACGGCGACCTGCGGCTCCCGCAGCAGTCGATCCGTACGTTCCTCAATGTCTCGCGCCCGGACCGGCACACGGTGAAGCTGCCGCTGTCCGTGCTCAACACCCTGGTCTGGCGCGGCCTGCCGACGGAACGCACGCTCGCGGCGCCCGCCGTCACCGCATGGATGCATGCCCTGAGAGACGCCGACCCCTTTTTGCGGGACACCTGCGGGGTGATCCTGCTCGGCGAGGTCGCCTCGGTGACGGTGAACCACCCCGTGTACGACGCCCTCCCCGAAGTGCCCTATCAGTACAAGGAGTTGCTCGGCGCCATCTGGCGCGAGCCGGTCTCCCGCCATCTGGCGCCCGGTGAACGCGCGCGCACCCTGGCCGCGCTCCTGCACACCGACCCGGACGGCCGCGCCTTCACCGCGGAGCTCGTCGCCCGCTCGGGCCTCGCCCCCAACGTCTGGCTGCGCCGCCTCTTCGCCGCGCTCCTGCCGCCGCTGCTGCACTTCCTCTATCGGTACGGCACGGTGTTCAGCCCCCACGGAGAGAACGCGATCGTCGTCTTCGACGCCCACGACGTCCCCGTCCGCCTCGCGGTGAAGGACTTCGTGGACGACGTCAACGTGAGCGCGGACCCCCTGCCCGAGCACGCGACCATGCCGGACGACGTGCGGAACGTACTGCTGACCGAGCCGCCGGCGTTCCTGACCCAGTTCATCCACTCCGGGCTCTTCGTGGGGGTCTTCCGCTATCTCGCACCGCTCTGCGAGGAACAACTGGGCGTTCCGGAGGCCGAGTTCTGGGCGCTCGTCCGGGCGGAGATCGTACGCCACCAGACGCGCTTTCCCGAGCTCAAGGAGCGCTACGAGATGTTCGATCTGCTCACTCCGCGTATCGAGCGCCTGTGCCTCAACCGCAACCGACTGCACCTGGACGGCTACCGCGACCGTCCCGAGCGCCCGCACGCCGCGGTGCACGGCACGGTCCCGAACCCCCTCCACCGGCCTTGATCGCCCGATTGTCAGTGGCGCCCCGTAGGCTGGCAACGCTATGACAGAGCCCTCACTCCCCGAACTCCTGCATGCTGCCGTCACTGCTGTCGGCGGCACGGAGCGCCCTGGCCAGGTGACCATGGCCGAAGCCGTCGCGGGTGCCATCGACGACAGCTCCCACCTGCTGATCCAGGCGGGCACCGGCACCGGAAAGTCGCTCGGCTACCTCGTGCCCGCGCTCGCCCACGGGGAGCGGGTGGTCGTGGCGACCGCCACCCTGGCGCTCCAGCGGCAGCTCGTGGAGCGCGATCTCCCGCGGACTGTCGACGCGCTGCACCCGCTGCTGCGCCGCCGCCCGGAGTTCGCGATGCTCAAGGGCCGGTCGAACTACCTGTGTCTGCACCGGCTGCACGAGGGCGTGCCGCAGGACGAGGAGGACGGCCTCTTCGACCAGTTCGAGGCGGCCGCGCCCACCAGCAGGCTGGGCCAGGACCTGCTGCGACTGCGGGACTGGTCGGACGAGACCGAGACCGGCGACCGCGACGACCTCACGCCCGGCGTCTCCGACCGCGCCTGGGCTCAGGTGTCCGTTTCATCCCGTGAGTGCCTGGGCGCCACCAAATGCGCCTATGGAGCGGAGTGCTTCGCCGAGATGGCCCGCGAGCGCGCCAAGCTCGCCGAGGTCGTCGTCACCAATCACGCGCTGCTCGCGATCGACGCCATCGAGGGCGCGCCGGTCCTCCCGCAGCACGAGGTGCTGATCGTCGACGAGGCCCATGAGCTGGTCTCCCGGGTCACCGGTGTCGCGACCGGCGAGCTCACGCCCGGCCAGGTCAACCGCGCGGTGCGGCGCGCCGCGAAGCTCGTCAACGAGAAGGCGGCCGATCAGCTCCAGACCGCCGCCGAGGGCTTCGAGCGGCTGATGGAGCTCGCGCTTCCGGGCCGCCTGGAGGAGATCCCGGAGGATCTCGGATACGCGCTGATGGCACTGCGCGACGCCGCTCGTACGGTGATCTCGGCGATCGGCTCCACCCGCGACAAGTCCGTCCAGGACGAGGACTCCGTCCGCAAGCAGGCTCTCGCCTCGGTGGAGTCGGTGCACGACGTGGCGGAGCGGATCACCAACGGCTCCGAATGGGACGTCGTCTGGTACGAGCGTCATGACCGTTTCGGAGCCTCGCTCCGCGTCGCTCCCATGTCCGTCTCCGGCCTCCTCAGGGAGAAGCTCTTCGCGGACCGTTCCGTCGTCCTGACCTCGGCCACCCTGAAGCTCGGCGGTGACTTCAACGGAGTGGGGGCGTCGCTGGGACTCGCCCCGGAGGGCACGGAGGGCGATGACCTCCCGCAGTGGAAGGGCGTCGACGTCGGCTCGCCCTTCGACTACCCCAAGCAGGGCATTCTGTACGTGGCCAAGCACCTGTCCCGCCCCGCGCGCGACGGCGACCGTGGGGACATGCTGGACGAGCTCACCGAGCTGATCCAGGCCGCGGGGGGTCGCACGCTGGGGTTGTTCTCCTCGATGCGGGCCGCCCAGCTCGCGGCGGAGGAGCTGCGCTCGCGCATCCCCGAATATCCCATCCTGTTGCAGGGCGAAGAGACGCTCGGCGAGCTGATCAAGAACTTCGCGGCCGACCCCAAGACCTCCCTCTTCGGCACGCTCTCGCTCTGGCAGGGCGTCGACGTCCCCGGGGCCAGCTGCCAGCTCGTCGTCATGGACAAGATCCCCTTCCCGCGCCCGGACGACCCGCTGATGAGCGCCCGCCAGAAGGCCGTCGAGGAGAACGGCGGCAACGGCTTCATGGCCGTCGCCGCGACCCACGCTGCGCTGCTGATGGCCCAGGGCGCCGGCCGCCTCGTACGGGCCACGGGCGACCGGGGTGTGGTGGCGGTACTGGACCAGCGCCTCGCGACGGCGCGCTACGGCAGTTACCTCAAGGCGTCCCTCCCCGACTTCTGGTACACCACGGACGGTAACCAGGTACGCAGGTCGCTCACCGCGATCGACGCGGCGGCCCGGAAGGCGGAGGAGACGGTGGCGGCGGGGGAGACGGAGGAGGCGTAGGCCTTCCTGGCCGCAGGCCGAGGAACCCCGCGCACTTGGCCCGAGGCGGGCCTGCCCGGGTGCCCCTTCGGGCGGAGTTGCTTCGCCTCGGATGCCCCGCCGGCCGAACAACACCACCCACACGGCCACACCCGCCCCCCGCGAACCACCGGCCCTACGGGCACCCCCAGGCCCAGCTCGTACCCTCAGTCTCGGGACCTCCGCCCCGGTCCCACCCCAGACCCTCCCGACACCCGATCACGCGGCGCGACACCCGCGTATGCCGCGCGATACCTGCACATGCCGCGCGAACCCGATCACGCGGCGCCATCACACGCGCCTGCCGTGCGACCCCGCGTATGCCACGCGACCCCCGCGCCTGCCGTGCGACCCCGCGTATGCCACGCGACCCCCGCGTCTGCCGTGCGACCCCCGCGTGTGCCGTGTGCGTTCCCCGCACATGCCGCCGAGCCGCGCATATCGCTCCGCGCTCAAGCATGTCGCTCGGCGCCGCGCATGTCGCTCGGGGCTCGAGCATGTCGGCTGGCGCCAGTGCTTGTCGCTGGGCGCCTGCGCATATCGCTCGGTGTCGCGCACGCCGTCCCGCGCCTACGCATGTCGCGCGGTAACGCGAAGGTCGACCGGTGCGCGGCACGTCGCCCGACGCCCGCACGCCGTCCCGCGCCTACGCATGTCGCGCGGTAACGCGAAGGTCGACCGGTGCGCGGCACGTCGCCCGACGCCCGCACGCCGTCCCGCGCATACGCATGTCGCGCGGTAACGCGAAGGTCGACCGGTGCGCGGCACGTCGCCCGACGCCCGCACGTGTCGCCCGGGGCCTACGCATATCGCGCGGCAACGCGCACGCCGTCCGGCGCCCGGCATATCGCCCGGTGCCGCACGTGTCGCCCGGAGCCCGCACATATCGCTCCGTGCCTGCGCATTTCCCTCGGAGCGTGCGGATGATCCTCCCGCCCCGTGAGCAAAAGCCCCTCGGGGGTCTCGTCGGGGCGGCCCATCCCTGGACGCCGCGACGAGACCCCCCGCCCAACCCCCGGAGGGCAACGCACAGGGCCCCGGAACCGGCGCAGGTGGTCCCGGGGCCCGGTCAAGGGCGGGGGCGGGGTGTCCCGCCCGGCATGTGCCGTCACACGCGCCGCAGCACCGCCACCACCTTGCCCAGAATGGTCGCCTCGTCGCCGGGAATCGGCTGGTACGCGGCGTTGTGCGGGAGGAGCCACACATGGCCGTCCTCGCGCTTGAACCGCTTCACCGTGGCCTCGCCGTCCAGCATCGCGGCCACGATGTCGCCGTTCTCCGCGACCGGCTGGCGCCGGACCGTCACCCAGTCCCCGTCGCAGATGGCGGCCTCGATCATCGAGTCACCGACGACCTTCAGGACGAACAGCTCGCCGTCACCGACCAGCTGCCGGGGGAGGGGGAAGACGTCCTCCACCGACTCCTCGGCCAGGATCGGGCCACCGGCGGCGATACGGCCGACGAGCGGCACATACGACGCGGCCGGCTTGCCCGCAGTGTCCGTGGGCTGCGCCGAGGACTGGTCGGAGCCCCGGACCTCGTACGCCCGCGGCCGGTGCGGATCGCGGCGCAGGAAGCCCTTGCGCTCCAGTGCCATCAGCTGGTGGGCGACCGACGAGGTGCTGGAGAGGCCGACCGCCTGTCCGATCTCCCGCATCGACGGCGGATAGCCGCGCCGCTGCACGGAGTCCCGGATGACCTCGATCACCCGGCGCTGCCTGTCGGTGAGTCCCGAGCTGTCGGCGCGGATGCCTGGAGGTCGCCCTGGCAGGGAGCGCTTGGGCCCCTCATGATTCGTGGCTTCATTCATCGCATGCACCGGCTCGAGTCGGCCCTGGGAGCGGTCCTGGGCAGTGATGGTGGCACTGTCTGCGGTGGTGGTCACGTCGGCCCCTCTCGATGGTCTCCCTGCTGGACAACGGTAGTTGCTTTCGAAAGGTTGCGCCAAACACACGTTCGAGTGAAAAATCGCGGATTGCCTGTCGTGATCATGTGTCTGGGTGTATAGCCAACGATGCATCCGGCGGACAAAAGGGCTCATTGCTGTACTCTTCACCGCCGGGGCGATGACCGTGCCGACAGATGTGGGCCGCGGCCCAGTCTGCCATCCGGCACCCCGTAAGTCGGGTACCGGCCCCCTTCCGCGCGCTGACCACGGTATCTCCGTGTGTCCGGGATCGGTATGGCCGTGCGGCACATGCCATTACGTGCGCGACACGCGTGTCCTGGGTGAATTTACGGGTCGATCCCCACATCTAGTGGTTGGATTGCTGTAGCAGCCCAGAAGTTGTGGTCCCCCGGGTCTAAGAGCCTCCCGCCATCGCCTATGCTTGGGGCTGCTTCGAGGGGCCCGAGAGGTCCCGCGAGGTCTATGAGTCGTGCTGTGAAGGAGGGTTGGAGCCATGCACTGCCCCTTCTGCAGGCACCCCGACAGTCGTGTCGTCGACAGCCGTACGACCGATGACGGCACGTCGATCCGCAGGCGCCGCCAGTGCCCCGACTGCTCCCGTCGTTTCACGACGGTGGAGACGTGCTCGCTGATGGTGGTCAAGCGGTCCGGCGTCACCGAACCCTTCAGTCGTACCAAGGTCATCAATGGTGTGCGCAAGGCGTGCCAGGGGCGGCCGGTCACCGAGGACGCGCTCGCCCAGCTCGGCCAGCGGGTCGAGGAGGCGGTGCGGGCCACCGGGAGCGCCGAGCTGACCACCCACGACGTGGGTCTGGCCATACTCGGCCCGTTGCAGGAACTCGACCTCGTCGCCTATCTGCGCTTCGCGTCCGTGTACCGGGCGTTCGACTCGCTCGAGGACTTCGAGGCCGCCATCGTGGAACTCAGGACAGAGACGAAGCAGCGCCCCGCCGCGGACGAGGAAGACGCGGGCGAGGCGGCTGCGGACGTGGCAGCCGCGGACGCGGAGCGCCCGGAAAGCGACCGCGGGTCCGGAGGGACCGTCCAGGTCCCCGTGCCCGCCAACGCCGCCGACTGACGGAAGGGCCGACTCCGATCGGCCCCCAGCGGTGGCGACCAAAGACCTGTTGCGGGCGGCCGCGTAGCGGCGCCCGCAGCACCAGACACACACCGTGCCATGGGAAGAACGTGGCACTTCAGGGCGTTTTAGCCCGATACAGGGAGGCGGCATGACAGAGACGGCGAGCGGTCCGGCACGAGGTTCCCGCGCCAAGGGCACCAAGGCCAGCAAGGGACTGCGCATCGAGCGCATCCACACCACCCCCGGCGTGCACCCGTACGACGAGGTGGAATGGGAGCGCCGTGACGTCGTCATGACCAACTGGCGCGACGGCTCGATCAATTTCGAGCAGCGTGGCGTCGAGTTCCCCGGCTTCTGGTCGGTGAACGCGGTCAACATCGTCACCAGCAAGTACTTCCGTGGTGCCGTGGGCACCCCGCAGCGCGAGGTGAGCCTCAGGCAGCTCATCGACCGCATCGTGAAGACGTACCGGAAGGCCGGCGAGGACTACAAGTACTTCGCCTCGCCCGCCGACGCCGAGATCTTCGAGCACGAGCTGGCGTACGCCCTCCTGCACCAGATCTTCAGCTTCAACAGCCCGGTCTGGTTCAACGTCGGAACGCCTCAGCCCCAGCAGGTCTCGGCCTGCTTCATCCTGTCCGTCGACGACTCCATGGAGTCGATCCTCGACTGGTACAAGGAAGAGGGCATGATCTTCAAGGGCGGCTCCGGCGCCGGCCTGAACCTCTCCCGTATCCGCTCCTCCAAGGAGCTCCTCTCCTCGGGCGGCAACGCCTCGGGTCCCGTCTCCTTCATGCGCGGTGCCGACGCCTCCGCAGGAACGATCAAGTCGGGTGGCGCCACGCGCCGCGCGGCCAAGATGGTCATCCTCGACGTCGACCACCCCGACATCGAGGACTTCATCGAGACCAAGGTCAAGGAGGAGGAGAAGATCCGCGCCCTCCGTGACGCGGGCTTCGACATGGACCTGGGCGGCGACGACATCACGTCCGTCCAGTACCAGAACGCCAACAACTCGGTCCGTGTGAACGACACGTTCATGAAGGCGGTCGAGGAGGGCGGCAAGTTCGGTCTCACCTCCCGTATGACCGGCGAGGTCATCGAGGAGGTCGACGCCAAGACGCTCTTCCGCAAGATGGCCGAGGCCGCCTGGGCCTGCGCCGACCCGGGCATCCAGTACGACGACACGATCAACCACTGGCACACGTGCCCGGAGTCCGGTCGTATCAACGGCTCGAACCCGTGCAGCGAGTACATGCACCTGGACAACACGTCCTGCAACCTCGCCTCGCTGAACCTGATGAAGTTCCTCAAGGACGACGGCAAGGGTCACCAGTCCTTCGAGGTCGAGCGCTTCGCCAAGGTCGTCGAGCTGGTCATCACCGCGATGGACATCTCGATCTGCTTCGCGGACTTCCCGACACAGAAGATCGGCGAGAACACCCGCGCCTTCCGTCAGCTGGGCATCGGCTACGCCAACCTGGGCGCCCTCCTGATGGCGACCGGTCACGCGTACGACTCCGACGGCGGTCGCGCCCTCGCCGGTGCCATCACCTCGCTGATGACCGGCACCTCCTACCGGCGTTCCGCCGAGCTCGCCGCGGTCGTCGGCCCGTACGACGGCTACGCCCGCAACGCGCAGCCGCACCAGCGCGTCATGAAGCAGCACTCCGACGCCAACGCCGTGGCCGTCCGTATGGACGACCTGGACACGCCGATCTGGGCCGCCGCCACGGAGGCCTGGCAGGACGTGCTGCACCTCGGTGAGAAGAACGGATTCCGCAACGCGCAGGCCTCGGTCATCGCCCCGACCGGCACCATCGGTCTCGCGATGTCCTGCGACACCACCGGCCTCGAGCCCGACCTCGCGCTGGTCAAGTTCAAGAAGCTGGTCGGCGGCGGCTCGATGCAGATCGTCAACGGCACCGTTCCGCAGGCCCTGCGCCGCCTGGGCTACCAGGAGGAGCAGATCGAGGCGATCGTCGCCCACATCGCCGAGAACGGCAATGTCGTCGACGCCCCGAGCCTCAAGCACGAGCACTACGAGGTCTTCGACTGCGCCATGGGCGAGCGCTCCATCTCCGCGATGGGCCACGTCCGCATGATGGCCGCGATCCAGCCCTGGATCTCCGGCGCGCTCTCCAAGACGGTCAACCTGCCGGAGACGGCGACCGTCGAGGACGTCGAAGAGGTCTACTTCGAGGCGTGGAAGATGGGCGTCAAGGCGCTCGCGATCTACCGCGACAACTGCAAGGTCGGCCAGCCCCTCTCCGCCAAGACCAAGGAGAAGGAGAAGGCCGAGGTCACGGCGAAGGCCGAGGACACCATCCGCACCGCGGTCGAGAAGGTCGTCGAGTACCGCCCGGTCCGCAAGCGCCTCCCCAAGGGTCGTCCCGGCATCACCACCTCCTTCACGGTGGGCGGCGCCGAGGGCTACATGACCGCCAACTCCTACCCGGACGACGGTCTCGGCGAGGTCTTCCTGAAGATGTCGAAGCAGGGCTCCACCCTCGCGGGCATGATGGACGCCTTCTCGATCGCGGTCTCCGTGGGTCTGCAGTACGGCGTGCCCCTCGAGACGTACGTCTCGAAGTTCACGAACATGCGCTTCGAGCCGGCCGGTATGACGGACGACCCGGACGTGCGGATGGCGCAGTCGATCGTCGACTACATCTTCCGTCGCCTGGCGCTGGACTTCCTGCCCTTCGAGACGCGCTCCGCGCTCGGCATCCACTCCGCCGAGGAGCGTCAGCGTCACCTGGAGACGGGCTCCTACGAGCCGTCCGACGATGTCGACATGGACGTCGAGGGTCTGGCCCAGTCCGCGCCCCGCGCGCAGGAGCTGAAGGCCGTGGCCACCCCGAAGGCCGAGGTCGAGGCGGCGAAGCCCGCCCCGAAGCAGGCCCACACCAGTGCCGAACTGGTGGAGATGCAGCTGGGCATCCAGGCGGACGCCCCCCTGTGCTTCTCCTGCGGTACGAAGATGCAGCGGGCCGGTTCCTGCTACATCTGCGAGGGCTGCGGCTCGACCAGCGGTTGCAGCTGACCCGAGGCCCTGAAGTCCTGAAGGGCGGCACGACCACCGGTCGTGCCGCCCTTCGGCGTTTCCTCGCTGCTACGGAGAAGGCTGTTTCAGGTGTCTCCTACGGAGAGGGCTGTTTCAGGCGTCGTGGCGCGTGCCCATGATGCGCGGGAACTCGGCGGGGTCGGTGTCGTAGCCGTGGATCCCCGGATGGAAGGTCCACTCTCCGGAGGCGTCGCGTACGAACTCGCCGACGGTCGCGGCCGTGGCCCCCAGGACGCCGCCGAAGTTGTCCTCCGCCAGCACGGTGTAGCCCTCTCGCATGCGCAGGCCCGGGTTGAGGACGCCCACGAACGACTTGTGGCCGGAACGCTGCTGGATGAGTACGCCCACCACCACACGCGTGTAGCCGCTGTTGAGGCGGTCGAGTTCCAGCGTCATGACCTCGTCCCAGCCGAAGCCCTTGCCGTCCTTGCTGTCCCGGTTGAGGTAGATGGTGCCGTCCGGTGAGCGGCTGTCGAAGTGCACCACATAGGCGGGAATTCCGTACGGATCGGCGGCCACGTACGTCGCCGCGATGATGTCGAGGTCGGTCGCGGGCTCGCCGACGGGACTCGGGTCCCACTTCACCGCGAGCTCGACCTTGCGGATGCCCTTGTTGAGACCGGTCATTGGATCTCCCCCTCCCCGTTCCCCATCTTCTTCAGCCCTCAACTGCTCTGTTGTCAAGGCCGGTTGTCCATCGTGCCACGCGCGCGGGGGCGCTCGCGCGGGTGCACTCCGCCGGAGCGTGACCGACGCCACGCTCCGTGGCCTTACGATGGCGCGGTGCTGGTCAAGTGGATTCGCTGCACCGTGGTGGACCGCCGCGGTTTCGAGCGGGGGCAGCGAAAGTGGGCGGGGCTGCTGGGTGAGCCGGGATTCCGGGGGCAGGGCGGGGGCTGGAGCCGAGGGCGGCCCGGGGTGGCGCACATCTTCGCCTTCTGGGAGAGCCGTGCCTTCTACGACTCCTTCATGGCCCGTTCGCACGACCGGCTCGCGGCTGCCCAGTCGGGGACCTTCAAGGACTCGCAGGCCAAACTCTTCGATCACCGGTTCGATGTGAAGACCGGCTTCGAGCCGCGCTTCACGGACGCCGACCTGCTGCGGGTGGCCCACTGCCGCATCCACGAGGAACGGGCCGAACACTTCGCGCTGATGCAGGAGAAGGTCTGGAACCCCGCGATGGCGGGCTCGCCCGGCATGGTGCGGGGCCTGTTCGGTGAGGCGCCGGGCCATGAGTTCCTGATCCTGTCCATGTGGCAGTCGGCCGCCGAACACGGTAAATACCGGGCCGAGCGGGTGGAACGGCTCGCGCTGCGCGCCCAGACAGAGGCCGATGTCGCGGCCCTGACCGGCGACATAGTGGCGCTGGAGCCCTCCTGGACGGTCTGACCGGAGTGCCGTCCGCGAGTGTGATCTGCGCGAAGAACGTGTGACCTATGCCGTATGGAGCCCGTACGAGTGCTCGATCGGCCGTCAGCCGTTTTAGGGTCTTGGCATGGTTCGACCACGGCGTATCGTCCTTGTCCGGCACGGTGAGTCAGCGGGCAACGCCGATGACACCGTTTATGAACGCGAGCCCGACCACGCTCTGGCGCTCACCGAGAAGGGGTGGCAGCAGGCGGAGGAGACGGGGAAACGCTTGCGGGAGGTCTTCGGGCGAGAGCGCGTAAGCGTGTACGTGTCGCCGTACCGCCGTACGCACGAGACGCTCCGCGCCTTCCACCTCGACCCCGAGCTCATACGGGTGCGCGAGGAGCCGCGGCTGCGCGAGCAGGACTGGGGCAACTGGCAGGACCGCGACGACGTACGCCTCCAGAAGGCCTATCGGGACGCGTACGGGCATTTCTTCTACCGCTTCGCGCAGGGCGAGTCCGGCGCCGACGTCTACGACCGGGTCGGCGGCTTCCTGGAGAGCCTCTACCGGAGCTTCGAGGCCCCCGATCACCCGTCGAACGTGCTCCTGGTGACCCATGGTCTTGCCATGCGGCTGTTCTGCATGCGCTGGTTCCACTGGACGGTCGCGGAGTTCGAATCGCTGTCGAATCCGGGGAACGCCGAGATGCGGATGCTCGTCCTCGGTGACGACGGGAGGTACACGCTTGACCGCCCGTTCGAGCGCTGGTGTGTACCTGAGTCGTACGGGGACCCCGGGATAGAGTGGCAGGGCGATGACCTCTGATTCCTCTCCCGGTGGACGCCTGGACCGCGCCCTGGCCAGCCTGCGCGGACTCGCGGTGGGGGACGCGCTCGGCTCGCGGTTCTTCGTGCCCGTGAACTACCCGCTGCTCAAGCGACGCGAGCTGCCGTCCGGCCTCTGGCGGTGGACGGACGACACCGAAATGGCCTCCTCCGTAGTGGCCGTTTTGGCCCAGCACCGCCGCATCGACCAGGACGCGCTGGCCGGCTCCTTCGCCGAGCACCACGATGACGACCGGGGCTACGGTCCCGCGGTCAACCGGCTGCTCGGGCAGATCCGGGAGGGGGGCGACTGGCGGGCGCTGGCGTCCGCCCTCTTCAAGGGACAGGGCTCGTGGGGCAACGGCGCCGCGATGCGGATCGCCCCCCTGGGGGCCTGGTACGCGGACGACCCGGAGCAGGCTGTCCACCAGGCGGAGATCTCGGCGTACACCACCCACCAGCACCGCGAGGCCGTCGTGGGCGCCATGGCCGTCGCCGCTGCCGCCGCCCTGGCGGCCGATCCGGCGAGCCCGCCGAGTGCCGAGGCACTGCTCGACGGCGTCGTCGCGCTCGTCCCGCGCAGCGCCGTGGGAGCCGGTCTGCGGCGCGCTCGCGACATGCTCGACTACGGGGACACCGCGACGGTCGCCGCCGTACTGGGCTGCGGGCGGCGTACGACGGCGCACGACACGGTGCCGTTCGCGCTCTGGTCCGCGGCCCGGGCCCTGGGCGACTACGAAGAGGGCTTCTGGTCGACCGCTCAGGTGGGCGGCGACATGGACACGACCTGCGCCATCGTCGGCGGTGTGATCGCCGCGGGCAAGGCGGGGGCACCGCCGGGGGAGTGGGTGGAGCGGACGGAGAGCCTGCCGGATTGGGTGCGGGCGGGGGCGTAGGCCGCGGGGACGGTTCGGTGACGCCGGGGAGTCCCCTGCGGAACACGGAACACGGAACGCGGAACACGGAACGCGGTGCCCGTGCAGGGTCCGGGTGGGCGTCGCGCGGCACGGGCACGGCTCCGGGCGTCCGGCGGCTCGTGGGGTAGCGCGTCGTACGGGGTTGGCCGTCGGCACCGTACGGCAGTGGCCCGCTGGGGCGCCTACGACGCCGTACCGCGGCCTGATGGTCCTTTCTTGGTGTCGGCCCGCGCGCGGCACGGCTCGCCCCTGGTGCCGCGCCGCGGCCCATAGCGCTCACCCTGGCGCCGTGGTGCCGCTCGCGGGGCCCTACAAGCTGCCGTATCGCTGACTACGAGGCCCGGACCCCCTGCTGTATCTCCGGCAGGGGCCGCCCTCGCTGCCGTAAGCCCTCGAAGGCCGCCCCCGGTGCCGTACAGCCGCTTGCAAGGCCGGGCCCCGGGGTGCCGATCCGCTGCGGATGGCCGGACCGTGGTCCTCGCCGTCCGTATCCCGGACCGGGGACCGGCCTCCGCAGCCCCCGCCAAGTTTCGGCGGGCCCCGCCTCAGCCCGCGGCGGGCCCCGCCGTGCCCGAGAGGGCCTCCAGGTCGCTCTTGCGGACCCGGATCACCAGCGCGGCGGTGGCCAGGGCCAGTACCGCCATCGCGACGGCCGGGACGAAGGCGGTCGAGATGCCCTGGGCGAGCACGTCGTGGCCCCACGGAGCGGGCAGCTGGTGGGTCTTGGCGAACTCCGCCTTCTGCTCGGGCGAGCCGTTCGCCAGGAACTTCGGCAGCTGCTTCTCCGCCTCGTCCCGGCTGGCCGAGCCGAAGACCGTGGTCAGGATGGAAAGACCGAGTGAACCGCCCACCTGCTGGGTGACGTTGAGGAGTCCGGACGCGGCGCCCGCCTCGTGCTGGGCGACGCCGGAGACCGCTGTCAGGGTCAGTGTCACGAAGTTCAGGCCCATGCCGAAGGCGAAGAGCAGCATCGGGCCGAGCACTCCGCCTACATACGTGCTGTCGGGGCTCATGAAGGTCAGCCAGCCGAGCCCGAGCGCGACGAGGGCGGAGCCGACGACCATGAACGGCTTGGGCCCGAGGACCGGCAGGAACCGCTGCGACAGCCCCGCTCCGATGCCGATCGCCGCCGTCACGGGCAGGAACGCCAGACCGGCCTGGATCGGGCTGTAACCCAGCACGTTCTGCACGAACAGGACGATGAAGAAGAACATCCCGAACATCGCCGCGGCCAGACTGAGCATGATCACGTACGTGCCGGAGCGGTTACGGTCGCCGAACATCTTCAGCGGAGTGATCGGTTCCTTCGCCCGGGTCTCGATGAACGCGAAGCCCAGCAACAGGACCAGCGCCGTGGCGAACGATCCGATGGTGAGGCTGTCGCGCCAGCCGTCCTCCGCGGCGCGGATGAATCCGTACACCAGAGAGGCCATACCGGCCGTCGAAGTGAGCGCGCCCGCGACGTCGAAGCGCCCCGGATGGCGCTCGGACTCGTTGATGTACATCGGGGCGAGCACGGTGATCAGCACACCGATGGGCACGTTGACGAAGAGCACCCAGCGCCAGTCGAGCCACTCGGTGAGCATGCCGCCCGCCAGGAGCCCGATGGCGCCGCCGCCTGCGGAGACCGCAGCGAAGACGGCGAAGGCCCGGTTCCGTTCCGGGCCCTCGGGGAAGGTGGTGGTGATGAGTGCCAGCGCGGTGGGCGACGCTATCGCGCCACCCACGCCCTGAAGGGCCCGCGCGGCCAGCAACTGCCAGGGCTCCTGGGCGAGTCCACCGAGCAGCGAGGCGAGCGTGAACAGCATGATGCCGGTCATGAAGACCCGGCGCCGACCGAGGATGTCACCCGCGCGGCCGCCGAGAAGGAGCAGGCCGCCGAAGGTGAGGGTGTACGCGCTGATCACCCAGGTGAGGTCGGTCGTGCTGAATTTGAGCGCGTCTTGAATGTGCGGGAGGGCGATGTTCACAATCGTCGAGTCGAGTACCACCATGAGTTGGCAGGCCGCGATGACGGCGAGTGCGATGCCGGGGTGCCCCTCCCGGCGGGCCGCTCCTGGCTTTGGGTCCTGGATCAACTGAGAGGTTTGAGAGGTTGTCACTATGGTTCCCCCACAAGTGCGTTAGTGAACGCTCGCGTTCACTGTTGCGGCAACGGTAGTGAGTCCCCGACAGTGAACGCAAGCGTTCACTGAAGTCGCTGCCGCGTGTCGTCACTTGACCGCTCGCTCTCCCCGAACTCCCCGCTCCCCCATGCGCAACGGAGACACTCAGATGGTTACTTCGCGTTGGACGGCCGCTCCCGCTCAGGCGGCCTCCCTGCGCCGACGCGGTGCCGTGCTCGAACGTGCGATCCTCGACGCCGCGCTCGAGCAGCTCAGTACGGTCGGCTGGAACGGCCTCACGATGGAGGGTGTCGCCGCCCGGGCCCAGACCGGCAAGGCCGCGGTCTACCGCCGCTGGCCGTCCAAGGAGGACCTCGTCGCGGACGCGCTGAAGGCCGGACTGCCGAGCCTGACGGAGGCCCCCGACCTCGGAAGCGTCCGGGACGACCTGCTGGAACTGTGCCGGCAGGTGCGTGAGGCGATGTACTCGCAGCCCGGATTCGCGCTGCGCTCAGTGCTTCACGAATGCGATGTGGCGCAGGCGGAACGCTTTCAGAGTCTGATCGTCGGAGGGGTCATCGAGCCGACCAAGCATCTGCTGCGAGAGATCGTGCACCGCGGAATCGAGCGGGAGGAGGTGCGATCGGACGCCGCGAACTCCTACGTCTTCGACGCCATTCCGGCGATGATGATGTATCGCTCGAAAGTGTGCGCGAGCGAATGGAGTGAACGGGATCTGGAGGAGATGATCGACCAGCTGATGGTCCCGCTGCTGCGACGGGCGGGGGCTGAGCCGCGGCCGACCGGGGCCTGAATCCGTGGACCGTCGGGTCGCTGGTTCGCGGACCGTCGGGTCGTTGGTCCGCGGATGGCCGGGCGGATGGCCGGGCGGATGGCCGGGCGGATGGTGGGGGGGCTGGTTCGGGGGTGGTCGGGGGTCTGATGTGTGGATCGTCGGGTGACTGGTTCGCGCTGGTGGCGGGGCTGCGGTCGCTCAGGGAAACCTGGGTGTCGCGAGGGGCTAGGGGCGGCGTAGGCTGAGGGCGCCATGCCGTACGAACCACCGACTCACACCGTCGAGCGCTCCCTCCGCGCCACGACCGGAGCGAAGATCATTGCCGGTGTCGACGAGGTGGGCCGTGGTGCCTGGGCCGGCCCGGTCACCGTCTGCGCCGCCGTCACGGGACTACGCCGTCCGCCCGAGGGCCTCACCGACTCCAAACTCCTCACCGCCAAGCGCCGTACCGTGATGGCCGCGGAGTTGGAGAAATGGGTGACGTCGTACGCTCTGGGGCATGCCTCTCCTGAGGAGATCGACGACCTGGGGATGACGGCCGCGCTGCGCCTGGCCGCGGTGCGGGCCCTGGAGGCCTTGCCCGTCCGCCCCGACGCGGTCATCCTCGATGGGAAGCACGACTACCTCGGGTCGCCGTGGCGGGTTCGCACGGTGATCAAGGGTGACCAGTCCTGCGTGGCCGTCGCGGCGGCCTCGGTGATCGCCAAGGTTCAGCGCGACAAAATGATGGCCGAACTGGGTGTCGACCATGCAGACTTCGGTTTTGCGGCCAACGCCGGGTATCCGTCTCCGGTGCACAAGGCCGCACTGGAGGAACGGGGCCCCACTCCGTACCACCGGCTGTCATGGGCGTATCTTGATGCGCTGCCCCAGTGGCGGCACCTCAAGAAGGTCCGCAGCTGGGCGGACGGAAGCGCTCCGGAGATCGAAGGTCAGCTCGGCTTCGATTTCTGACGGTTCCGCTCGCACTCATGTGCCACCCGCCGACGCGAGTCGCACCGGCGTTTGATAAATATCAGCTCATGCCTCTCATTCCCGAGGAGCCTCAGATTCACGAGAGTGCCCAGGGTCCCCGCGCGACTCCGGCCAGTGGCCGCACCGCGCCGACCCCCCGTCCCGTACCCGGTCCCCGTCCCGCGGCTCCGCCGCGTCCCGGACGTCCGGGACCTGTCCGGCCGATGCCGGCCCAACGCACCCCGCGTGAGCCGGTCGTGGCCACGCCGGGGTCAACCGCCCCGGCGGCCGCGCCCGCTGCCGCCACCCCACAGATCCAGCTGATCCCGGCCTCGGTCGAGGGCGCGCTGGACGCCGCCGAAGAAGCGGTCGACCTGCTGTTGGAGTCGGGCCGAGCCCCCGGTGAGGTGCTGGTGATCACCACCGGCGAACCGCATCCGTGGGCCGCGCACGAACTCTCCTTCGGCGAAGCCGCCTACTGGGCGCAGCACGACGCGGGCGACGACGTCTTCTACGCCGACGCCTCCGTCGCGGGCCGGGCCGCGTCCCGTCCCGTGGTCGTGGTCGCCGTCAACGGCGGTCCCGACGCTGCCGCCGCCACCGCCCTGCCCCTGGCCCTCGGCCGGGCCGGCGCCCTGTTGATCGTCTGCGGCGACCCGCAGCAGATCAACTCGGTACTGGGCGCCGGGGTCTGAACGAATCCCGGACACCGTCCGGGATTCGCTCGGGCGATGCTCTGGGCGATGTCTCGGGCGTGATGGTGGTGCCCCTACGGCACCACCTGTACGGCGGTCGTTCTGGCGTGCCTGCGGTACGTGGGCCTGTGGTTGATGTGCCGATGGCTTGTGCCTGTGGTTCGTGGCCCGTAGTGAGTGCTTGCTGGCCGAGGGCATGGTGGCGGCGGTGCGCGTCTTTGACGACGGGGTGTTTCCTCGGCGCATGCCGACGCCGGACGGCCTGGTGGCCGTCCGCATGTTCCGGAGAGGCGCGTACGCCTCTGGAGCGGGCGCAAGCACTACGGCGCTGCCCTTGCCCGGTCCCGCGCGCCGTGGGGCCATCACGGTGCGGGCGGACGCGCCCGGGCCACAGGGAGTGCCCCTCAGGGGTCCCAAAGGCTGTCGGTACCTGGGCGGGCGCCGACGCCTCACGGCCGCGGGCGACTCAGCGGGCGGCCGCCCGGCGCAGCACCTCCGACGCGGCGCCCCCGGTGCGCGGGAGCGGCGGCGGTGCCTCGGTCAGGGCGAAGGCCTCCGGTGGGGAGTCCGCGCTCGGACGGCGTCCGCCACGGCCCTCGCCGAGTACCTGCCAGCCGTCGTGCGTCAGTGTGATGTAGGCCCCACAGCGCAGCCCGTGGAGGGTGCAGGCGTCCCGCAGCCCCCACATCCACGCCCCGTCCTCCTCGGTCCACCGTGCGTCGCCCTCGCGGCAGTAGAGCAGCACCGCCGTGCGTACCGGGGTGCGGCGCCGCAGGTCGTGCGGGATCACCCGGCGCAACTGCGCCAGCAGGGAGTTGCGGAACATCCAGCCGTCGGCCGGCGCCGACCGCCGGGTGAACGAGGCGCTCGCCCGTAGCCGTTCGTCCGCGTCGAGGACGGCCACGATGGCGGTCGTGGGTCTCGGCCGGTGCCGTGCGTGCAATCCGCTGACGACCTCCCGGGGATTGCGCAGCAGCGGGATCCCCGCAGCGGCCCATTCGGCGGGTTCGAGCATACGGGTCAGTGGGTTGGCGGAAGCGGCGGACAGGTCGGCAGACGTCGACATGGATGCCGCCGAGGACGGAGCGAATCCGAAGGTCACGGTCCTCCCTTCGGCTACGCGCCCACACAGCGGGCGGGGTCGGACTTGGGGGAGCGCACGCCGCAGCAGAGCCCTACCGGATCACGGGCGAGCCGTGCGGGGAGCGGACCTCAATTCTTCCTGTCGAACTTGGTTGCGGCAACGAGCAATTGGGGCCACCGACCGTTTTCCGGCTATACGTCGTGTATATCCCTGCCCACTGTTCTTGTTCGCGACACATGGGTCACGCCTGTACGGCCAGGACCAGCGGCAACACCCCCTGCGCCCCGGATCGTCGCAGCATGCGCGCGGCGACGGCGAGTGTCCAGCCCGTCTCGGTGGCGTCGTCCACGAGCAGCACGGGACCGCCTGCTTCCTTGAGGGCTGCTGCCAGCGCGGGCGGCACGGCCAGCGCCCCGTCGAGTGCCTTGAGCCGCTGGGCGCTGTTGCTCCGGGAGACCTGTGAGACGGCCTCGCCGATGTACTCCACGGACCCCAGCAGCGGCAGTCGGCCGACCTCCGCGATCCGCGCGCCCAGCGACTGGATCAACTGTGGACGCCTGCGCGAGGCCATGGTGACGACGCCGACCGGGCGCGGCTGCGCGTCGGGCTGCCCGGAGGCCCAGCCGCCGGGCCCCTTCGCCCAGTCGGTCAGGACGCCGACCACGGCCTTCGCCACATCGTCCGGCACGGGCCCGTCCGGTGCCTGGGGCGTGAGCATCGGCCGCAGCCGGTTGCCCCAGCCGATGTCCGAGAGCCGCCCCAAGGCGCGTCCCGGTGCGGCCTGTTCGCCCGCCGGGATTCGCCCCTTCAGGTCGACGCCGACGGCCGGCAGGCCCGTAGGCCACATCTTGCGGGGGTCCACGTCGACACCGGCGCGGCCCAGCTCGCCGTTGGCCGCGTCGAGCGCGGCGGGGGACACGGACGCCTCGAACCGCGCGCCCGCACAGGTGTCGCAGCGCCCGCACGGCTTCGCCAGCTCGTCGTCGAGCTGGCGGCGCAGAAACTCCATCCGGCAGCCGGTGGTCGACACGTAGTCGCGCATCGCCTGTTGTTCGGCGGCCCGCTGCTTGGCGACCCAGGCGTAGCGCTCGGTGTCGTACGTCCAGGGCATGCCCGTGGAGATCCAGCCGCCCTGGACGCGCCGCACCGCGCCGTCCACGTCGAGCACTTTGAGCATCGTCTCCAGACGAGACCTGCGCAGCTCCACCAGGGGTTCGAGGGCGGGCAGCGAGAGCGGCCTCTCGGCGCGGGCCAGGACGTCCAGGGTTCGGCGCACCTGCTCCTCCGGAGGGAAGGCGATCGATGCGAAGTACTCCCAGATCGCCTGGTCCTCCTTGCCCGGCAGGAGAAGCACCTCGGCATGCTTCACCCCGCGGCCCGCGCGTCCCACCTGCTGGTAGTACGCGATGGGGGAGGAGGGGGAGCCCAGGTGCACCACGAATCCGAGGTCGGGCTTGTCGAAGCCCATGCCGAGCGCGGAGGTGGCGACCAGGGCCTTGACGCGGTTGGCGAGGAGGTCCTCCTCGGCCTGCTGGCGGTCCGCGTTCTCCGTCTTTCCGGTGTACGAGGTGACGGTGTGCCCGCTCTGGCGCAGGAACGCGGTGACCTCCTCGGCGGCGGCCACGGTGAGTGTGTAGATGATGCCCGAGCCCGGCAGATCGCTCAGGTGCTCGGCGAGCCAGGCCATCCGGTGGGCGGCGTCCGGCAGTCTCAGCACACCGAGGCTCAGGCTCTCCCGGTCCAGCGGCCCGCGCAGGACGAGTGCGTCGGTGCTGGCGCCGGTGCCCAGTTGCTCGGCCACATCGGCCGTCACGCGCGCGTTGGCGGTCGCGGTGGTGGCCAGGACGGGGACGCCCGGCGGGAGATCGGCGAGCATCGTGCGCAGCCTGCGATAGTCCGGCCGGAAATCGTGTCCCCAGTCGGAGATGCAGTGTGCCTCGTCGACCACGAGCAGGCCGGTCGCCGCGGCCAGCTTGGGCAGCACCTGATCGCGGAAGTCGGGATTGTTGAGCCGCTCAGGGCTCACCAGGAGCACGTCGACCTGGCTCGCGGCCACCTCGGCCTGGATCGTCTCCCACTCCTCCGTGTTCGACGAGTTGATGCTCCGCGCGTGGATACCGGCGCGGGCGGCGGCCTCCACCTGGTTGCGCATGAGGGCGAGGAGCGGCGAGACGATGACCGTGGGCCCGGCGCCCCGCTCGCGCAGCAGCGCGGTGGCGACGAAGTACACGGCGGACTTGCCCCAGCCTGTGCGCTGCACGACGAGGGCTCTGCGCTTGTCGGCCACCAGGGCCTCGATGGCGCGCCACTGGTCCTCGCGCAGCCGGGCCTCGCCCGCCGAGGCACCGACAAGGCGGGCGAGTACGGCATCGGCCGCGGCGCGCAGGTCGGCGTTGGGCAGGTCCGTGTGGGTCGCGGGGCGTGGGTCGTCGTTGCTCATGGCCCCATGCAACCCGATGGGTCGGACATCACGCGAATGAGGCCGCCGGGTTGTGGACAAGTCATGTCGTGGCCATGGCCAGGGTTATCCACAGGGCAAAGCGGAATTTCGAGATCCGCGGGATGGTCACGGCATGACGAATCACAACGAAGCAGCCGGCACGTCCGGTGACAGTGACATCAGCGGGCGCGGTCGGCATGGGGGCGACAGCGCAAGCCACGCGCCGAGCGGGCACAGCGGACGGGGCGCGCACGATGGGCACGACCTGCCCAGGCAGCACCAGGTGACCCTGCGCACACCGGCCGAACTGGCCGATGCCCTGCCCTACCTGCTCGGCTACCGGCCCGAGGACAGCATCGTGCTGGTAGCCCTGCACGACGGGGAGAGGCGCGGCCGCTTCGGCGGGCGGGCACGGCTCGGCATCCCCGCCCACGCGGACGACTGGCCGTCCGTCGCCGATCAGCTGGCGCAAGGACTGGTGAAGGGAAGCGAGCGCAGAGGGGCACGGCCCGAGAACATGGTCGCCTACCTCTGCCAGGAGCCGGGGACGGGAGAATCGGGACGGGACGTCATGGAACGTCTGCGGCCGCTCGCGCAGTTTCTGCGCACGGCCTGCGGTCGCCTCGACGTCCCCGTCATCGAGGCCCTGTGCATCTCCGACGGCCGCTTCTGGTCGTACTGCTGCCCCGGCCAGGGGTGCTGCTCGTCCGAGGGGCATCCGATGGGACTGCCCGGCACCTCCGTCCTTGCCGCCGCCGCGACCTACGCCGGCCTCCAAGTGCGCGGATCGCTGAGGGAATTCACCGCTCGGTTCATTCCGTGGGAAGGCGCGGCCGCACGGGAGCAGCAGACCGCGCTCGACACGGCGAGCATGGCCCTGGTTCCCAGGATCCTCGACGGCGAGGGCCGTGCGGAGGTGGCCGAGGAGACCCTCGGACTGGCCCGGCGGATCGTGAAGCGATTCGCCGACGCCCCGCCCGTGTCCGGCACACGCCCGGCGGACCTCCGCGACGACGGCCTCCTGGAGCACGACGAGGCCGCCACCTTGATCCTCGGACTTCAGGACCGCGCGACCCGCGACCGCGCCGCCGAGTGGATGGAGGGCGACGAGGCAGGCCCGGCCCTGCGCCTCTGGCGGGCGATGGCCCGCCGCTGCGTCGGTCCCTACGGCGAGCACGCGGCGGCACCCCTCACCCTCGCCGGGTGGGTCGCCTGGTCGACCGGTGACGAGCTGGAGGCTCGCGAGGCCCTGGCCATGGCACTCGGCGCCGATCCCGACTACCTCTTCGCCCGCCTCCTGCACCAGGCGTGCAACGAGGGCCTCGACCCGGAGTCGATCCGCCGCTGCCTGCGCGCGGAGCGCACCGGCCGGACAGGCACGGAAGCGGAACAGCCATCGGGTTCCGATCGCTCGACGCCGCGCGATGTCGCCGAGCCGCCGGGCACCTCGAACCGGCGCCGGCGCAGGGTACGCCCGGCGGGGATCGGGACACCGCGCGGAAGCGGGCGTCACCCCGGGGCGGGTGGCCTGCGCCGACGGCGGCCCACGGATGAGGCCGCGCCCGGTGGGGAGGGACCCGGGCGCGCGCCCGAGGCGGCGAGCGAAAGGGCACGTGCCCGCCGCAAGGGCGGTCGGCGGGTTGTGGGGGAGGAGACGTGAGCGTGGGGGCGGGGCGGATCCACGATGAGCGGGTCGGGTGACACCTGAGGCGCCCCGGGCACCGGGTCTCACTCCACTCGACTCGGCGGCACGCCCCAGCCCGCGCGGCACGGGCGTACGGCGCGCGCCCTCGGTTCCCAAGCCCGAGCCCTTGGCCCCCACCGCACCCGTACCAGCCCTCGGCGGTATGCCACACCGACCATCCCACCGCCATCCGGTCTGCTTGCCCGGCCCAGGGCGTGACCCCGGACGGGGCCGTTCCGTTCACCTGTGTGGCGGTATTTGTGGCCGGGCCGCGCCGCCGAACGCCCTCGCCCCTCCGGAGCCCCCCACCCGGCGCCGAGCGCGCCCCAGGCGCACTGACCGAGGAAGCCACATGCCCCTGCCCATCCCACCCTCCGATCCCGACGGCGCCCTCCCGCCGGTGCGCGGGTCCGCTCAGCCCTTCCCACGTCGCGCCGGTTCGCAGGCCCCGTTCGCAGGAGTCGAGAGCGCTTTGAGCCCTTTCGCGGGCCCGGGCGGTCCGGCGGCTCGTCACAGCCCGCTTCCCGGGCCGCGCCGGACCACGGATTTGCCACCCGTGCACAACGCCCTGATCTGCGTCGCCCTGCCAGGACTGGCGATCTCCACGGACCAGGGGCAGCTGAACGGCCGCGGACTGGAGGGGTTCTACCGCGCGGGCCGCCGGACGCTGTCCCGCTGCCAGGTGCGAGTGGCGGGGCGCGAACCACTCGCCGTACAGGCCCGGATGCTCGCCGCCGACCGAGCCCGCTTCGTCGGGACGGTGCGCGCCTCCGCCGACGGCGGCCCGGATCCCGACGTGGTCGTGGAGCGGACGCGGGACGCGGACGGCACGGAACGGATCACGCTGCGCAGCGCCTCCCCCCGCGCCCTGCGCGTGCCCGTAGAGGTCGCCCTCGCCACGGATCTCGCGGAGCTCGGCTCCGTCGCGTCGGGCCGAGCCGGGCCCGAACTGCCCGCCAGCGTCCACGACTCGGGCCTGCGATGGTCCTGTGCCACCGGCAGCTCGATCGTCACCGCCGACCCACCGCCCGTCGACGCCCTGGCCTCCGCGGGACTGCTGCGCTGGGAACTCGAACTGCCGCCCGGCGGCACCCGGAGCCTGGAGCTGAGGGTGCGACCGGGCGGTGCGGGGCCGGCCAGAGCCGTCGGCCGCGGCGCCACGAGCCCGCTCTCCGCCGCCCGTGCCACGGGCGACGACCCCAGGGTCCAGATGCTCATGGACACCTGCGTCGAGGACCTCCAGGCGCTACTGCTGCGCGATGCCGCCCACCCGTCGGACACGCACCTCGCGGCGGGGGCGCCGTGGCGATGCGGCCTGGCGCCGGCAGAGGCACTGGTCGCGGCCCGGATGACACTGCCACTCGGCACCCGGCTCGCCGCGGGCACGCTGCAGACCCTCGCCCGCACCCAAATCGCGGGCCCCGGAGCGCAGTGCGGCCTGATCCCCGGCCCGCGCCGGGACGCCGGTCCGCACCTGCCTCCGGGCTGCACGGCCACCGAGGCGACCCTGCTGTTCCCCGTACTGCTCGCGGAGGCCAGGCGCTGGGGACTTCCGGAGCGGGAGACCGAGGAACTGCTGCCCGCGGCCGAGCGGTGCCTCGCATGGCTGCGGACCACCGTCGGTGACGGCACCTATCTGCCCGACCCGCACCCCGGCGGTCCATTCCGCTGCGAGACGCAGGCGCACGCCCACCGCGCGGCACTGCTGGGCGCCGATCTGCTCGACACGTACGGCCGGCCGGGTGGCGAGGGACTGGTTCAGTGGGCCCAGGAACTGCGGACCGCGTTCCGCGGGGACTTCTGGGCCGAGGACCGGGGAGGCGGCAGACCGGCGGCCGCCCGGGCCCCGGACGGGCGCCTCGTACCCCACCTCGGCGCGAGCACCGCCCACCTCCTCGACACGGGGCTGCTCGGCTCCGGCGTGTTCGCCCCCGGCCTCCTCGACAAGGTGCAGACCGAGCAGCTCGCACGGCTGCTCGGCGGCCCGGCCATGGACTCCGGCTGGGGTCTGCGCAGCCTGGGTGCCAAGGAGGCGGCGTACAACCCCTTCGGACACCGCAGCGGCGCCGTGCGCGTCCAGGAGACCGCGACCGCCGTCACCGGCCTGTTCACCGCCGGATACGAGAAGGAGGCGAGCGCTCTGCTTCGGGGGCTGCTGGCGGCCGCCGAGACCTTCGGAAACAGGCTGCCCGAGATGTACGCGGGAGAGCAGCGCACGGAAGGCGGCGCCCCGCTCCCGCACCCCGCTGCCTGTCGGCCCGCGGCCACGGCGGCGGCCGCCGGAGTACTGCTCCTCACCTCCCTCGCGGGCATCCGCCCCGATGCTCCGGCCCGGACGGTGACGCTGCGCCCGGTCAGTAGCGCGCCGCTGGGCGAGATCGGACTGACGGGACTGCGGATCGCGGGCGCCGCGTTCTCCGTGCGCGTCAGCAGACTCGGTCTCGCGATGGTGGAGGAGGCTGCCGGCGGACTGCAGTTGGGAATGTGACCTCGCGCGAAGCGTCCTCGGACGGCGACCGGCAGCGGCCGGTGGGACCCGCACAGGACGGAAGTGGATCATCAGTGGAAGCGACTGACGAAGGGCGTGTTTATCGTCAGGCAGACGACTATGATCGCGGCATGCCCTACGACCCGTCGGCCTTTCCGCCCTTTGCCGTGACCGTGGACCTGGTCGTGCTGACCGTGCGTCGCCATGCCCTGTGTGCACTGGCGGTACGGAGGGGGGAACAGCCTTTCCAGGGACGATGGGCGCTCCCGGGCGGCTTCGTACGGCCCGACGAGGACCTGGGGCAGGCGGCCGCGCGCGAACTGGTCGAGGAGACCGGGCTGCGCGCCCACGACCCGTCGGCCCCGGCACAGGACAACGGCGCG
This sequence comes from Streptomyces sp. NPDC107454, assembly GCF_055582885.1. NCBI lineage: Bacteria > Bacillati > Actinomycetota > Actinomycetes > Kitasatosporales > Streptomycetaceae > Streptomyces > Streptomyces sp. NPDC107454. Next base: position 101,319 of record NZ_JBVJPA010000019.1, read on the forward strand.
CACCTGGAACAGCTGGCGACCTACGGCGACCCCAAGCGCGACCCGCGGATGAGGGTGGTCAGCGTCGCCCATCTCGCGCTGGCCCCCGATCTGCCCGCGCCCAGGGCCGGAGGCGACGCCAACAGCGCGCGCTGGGCGCCCGTGGAGGAGTTGCTGCAACAGGGCGGCTACGGCCGCGACGGAGAGCAGGCGGCACCTCTCGCCTTCGACCATGCCCAGATCCTCTCGGACGGGGTGGAACGCGCCCGGTCCAAGATCGAGTACTCGTCGCTGGCCACCGCCTTCTGCCCGTCCGAGTTCACCGTCGGAGAGCTGCGCCGCGTGTACGAGGCTGTGTGGGGGGTGGCACTCGACCCGCGCAACTTCCACCGCAAGGTGACGGGCACTCCGGGATTCCTCGTGCCCACGGGCGGCACGACCACGCGCCAGGGCGGCCGACCCGCGCAGCTGTTCCGCGCCGGCGGCGCCACGTTGCTCAATCCACCGATGCTGCGCCCCGAGGTCTGACGAGGGCGGATCGGCTCACGGGGCGCGTCGCGCCGAAAGAGTGGAGAGAGCTGCCTCGGATGAGCCGCAAGATGCCCGAAAAACCGTAAATGTCACGCTATCTTGCTGTGAGTGATCCAGGCCATCGGATTGACCAGCAACCCCCGCAAGGAGCTTCCTCCCGCCGTCGACGACGTGTCCTTCAAGGCGCGCCCGGGTCGTGTCACAGCGCTCCTCGGGGCCCCGGGCGCGGGCAAGACGACGACGCTGAGGCTCATGCTCGAACTCCAGCGGGGCCGTGGAATCACCTACTTCAGAGGCCGTCCACTGCACCAGATCGCCCATCCCTCGCGTGAAGTCGGTGTGCTCCTGAGCGAGGTGCCGGGCCATCCCGCGCGTACGATCCGCGGACAGCTCGGCATGGTGGGCGCGGCCGTCGGTGTCCCGATCCGGCGCGTCGACGAAGTGATCGAGGTCGTCGGGCTCGTGAGCCTGCGCGACGAGCGCCTGGGCACCCTGTCGCGTGGTATGGACCGCCGTCTGGGTCTGGCCTGTGCGCTGCTGTCCGATCCGCACGCCCTCGTCCTCGACGATCCCGCCGGCGGTCTCTCCGTCACCGAAGGTCGTTGGCTGCACGGGATTCTGCGGGCGCACGCGGCCCACGGAGGCACCGTTCTGTTCAGCACGGACGACCCCAAGGAGGCCGCTCGGACGGCCGACCGGGTCATCACACTGGAGGGAGGCCGCCTCGTCGCCGACCAGGAGGCCGCGGACTTCGCCCGCACCCGGCTCCGCCCCCGGGTCGCCGTCCGCAGCCCGCACGCCGCCCGCCTCGGAGCCCTGCTCGCCAAGGAGGCCCGCGCCGCGCAGCGTTCCGTCGAGGTCGTACGCGAGGACGGCAACCGGCTCTCGGTGTACGGCAGCACCTGCGCCGACATCGGCGAGACCGCCTTCCGGCACGGCATCCTCGTACACCAACTCGCCGCCGAAACCGGCGACATGGGGCCACATGCCACGCTCCATGCCGAGGGTCTCGCCTCCGCGACCGTAGTCACCTCTGCCCTCGTGGCCTCTGCCTCCGCGACCTCCATCCCCACGGACGATGCCCTCACGGATGATGCTCCCGCGACCGACGAACCCGCCACCGCCGTAGCTGTGACCGAGGCGCACACGCCCGACGAGCCGGGGCCGACGGCCGAGTCGGAGACCCGCCCGGCCGCTTCGCCGGGCGCGCGGGACCTGCCCCAGCTCCCGCCCCTCATCGCCTTACGCCAGGCGCCGAGCCCACTGCGTCCGCTGCGCTACGAACTGCGACGCGCCACCGGAGTCGGCACCGGCTACCTCACCGCGATCACCGTGCTGGTCACCTCCGCCCTGCTGTCCGTACTCCTGGCCAGAATCGGTCACACACCCCAGCCGCGGCTCCTGGCTGCTTGGCCGCGTGAATGCCCCCTGCCGCCTGCGGCGCTCGGTGCGGGACTGCTCGGGGCGCTTGCCTTCGGCGAGGAGTTCCGCCACCCCGCCCTGGCCGCGGACCGCGGCACCGTCCCCCGCCGGCTGGGACTGCTCGCCGCCAAACTCCTCGTCGCCTCGGCCACCGCGCTGGCGCTGGCCGTCCTCACGGTGGGCTGCGACCTCGAAATGCTCTATCTCGTCTACGGACGAGAGCTGGTCGGAGTTCCCGCGGACTGGCTTTCACTGAGCGCGAGTTGGATCGGCCTCACCGTGGGCTGCGCCTGGGCGGGAGTGCTGGCGGCCGGCATCTTCCGGTCCACCACCGCCGGGCTCGCGGCGGTGCTCGCCGTCCCGGTCGTGGTCGTACCACTCGTACAAAAGACCTTGGCGGGACCGTCCGTGCGGAAGGCGGCCGGGTTTTCCGAGCGATTGCGTGAGCTCCTGCTGATGCAATGGCCGTTCGGAGGAGCGCGCTATATCGCGGCCGGGGCGCGCCTTGTCGCCCAACCCGTGGGCGGTGCCCTGATGTTGTCGCTGACCGCTCTGCTCTGCGCGTATCTGCTCACGACCCTGCGAAGCAGGGTGCGATGACGACCGTCCTTACCCTTCCGTTCCCGCTGTGCGCACAACTCCCCGGAGAACGCCCATTTCTTTCCGATAAGGCGTCAATTGCGACGCGGTGAGCGATCACCCTTTCGTGTGCTTTTCACCAAAGACCTCAAGGGAGTTGGAGACAGCGCCGACAAATGATCCGTGAGTACCCTTGCGCACACCATGATGACCGCCGCCCGCTCCTCAGACTCCGGCCTGGCCGGCCCGGGCGGACTCGACCGCTACCCCTACGCCGAGGGCCCTGGTGCCGAACGCGTCGGCGCCTCCGCGTGGGAGGGCGCGGACCCGGAACTGGGCCGCGTCGGCCGGCGCGCCGCGGGCAGCCGCGGACGCGGACTGCACGGCCAACTCGTTCAGCAGCTGGGTCAGATGATCGTCTCTGGCGACCTGGGCGCGGACCGGCCGCTCGTCCCCGAGGAGATCGGGCAGCGGTTCGAGGTCTCCCGTACCGTCGTCCGTGAGTCGCTCCGTGTCCTGGAGGCGAAGGGGCTGGTCAGCGCCCGCCCCAACGTCGGCACGCGCGTGCGCCCCGTCAGTGACTGGAATCTTCTCGACCCGGACATCATCGAATGGCGGGCCTTCGGACCGCAGCGCGACGACCAACGCCGCGAGCTGAGCGAGCTGCGCTGGACGATCGAGCCGCTCGCCGCGCGTCTGGCCGCCGGGCACGGGCGCGAGGAGGTCCAGCAGCGTCTCGGAGACATGGTCGAGATCATGGGCCACGCCATGGCGCAGGGTGACTCGCTCACCTTCTCGCGGGCCGACGCGGAGTTCCATTCGCTGCTCATCCAGGTATCCGGCAATCGCATGCTGGAGCACCTTTCCGGGATCGTCTCGGCCGCGCTCCAGGTCTCCGGCGGCCCCGTCACCGGCTGCGACCGACCGAACGAGACCTCCTTGACGCACCACGGCCGGATCGTCGACGCCTTGGCCGAGGCCGACGGCGCGGCGGCCGAGGCGGCCATGCGGCAGTTGCTCGCCGTTCACCCCGAGGTGGAGCGCGTGGTGCCCGCGCCGCGCGAGCACTGATCGCGCCCCGAGGGCGGCGCGGTCGGGGGGCGTGTGCCCTCTCGTGGCATCGCTTGGTCGGCGGAGCATCCCCCGCCGGACCCCGTCGGATCCTTCCGGGATCCGGCGGGATCCGGCGATGTGATGAAGGTGATCAAGCCATCGGTTGAGGTGATGAACCCATCGGTTTGAGGTGATGAGTCCATCGGCTGACCTCCTCTGACCGTATCTGGCCGCTTTTGGGCACTTACGGGGTGTGACTCGGGCCACGCAGATTGGGCGTAACGCTCTTCGGAACTGCGCGATGACCTAAGAGGTGACAGCCGAGGAGGGAATACGGACGCCGTTTACGGCGCTGTGCATCTTCCCGGCTCCCGCCCGCGCCGTCGACCCATCCCCAAGTCGGCGGTCGTCGGCTCCTGTCCGCAGTGGACGGAGCCGGAAGCCGTTTTCCAACGTTCCGAGAGGTTGTTCGTGTCGGCCAGCACATCCCGTACGCTCCCGCCGGAGATCGCCGAGTCCGTCTCTGTCATGGCGCTCATTGAGCGGGGAAAGGCTGAGGGGCAGATCGCCGGCGATGACGTGCGTCGGGCCTTCGAAGCTGACCAGATTCCGGCCACTCAGTGGAAGAACGTACTGCGCAGCCTCAACCAGATCCTCGAGGAAGAGGGTGTGACGCTGATGGTCAGTGCCGCGGAGCCCAAGCGCACCCGAAAGAGCGTCGCAGCGAAGAGTCCGGCCAAGCGCACCGCCACCAAGACGGTCGCGGCGAAGACGGTGACCACCAAGAAGGCCACCGCCACCACCGCCCCGGCGATGCCCATGGCCGACGACCCGGCTGAGGACGCGTCCGCCAAGAAGGTCGCCGCCAAGAAGACGGTCGCCAAGAAGGCCGTCGCGAAGAAGACGGTCGCCAAGAAGGCCGTCGCAAAGAAGACCACCGCCAAGAAGGACGACGTCGAGATGATCGACGACGAGGCGGTCGAGGAGACCCCGGGCAAGCCCGGTACCGAGGAGCCCACCGAGGACGGCGCCCAGGGCTTCGTCCTGTCCGACGAGGACGAGGACGACGCGCCCGCGCAGCAGGTCGCCGCCGCCGGCGCCACCGCCGACCCGGTCAAGGACTACCTCAAGCAGATCGGCAAGGTCCCCCTGCTCAACGCAGAGCAGGAGGTCGAGCTCGCCAAGCGCATCGAGGCGGGCCTCTTCGCCGAGGACAAGCTGGCCAACGCCGACAAGCTCGCCCCCAAGCTCAAGCGCGAGCTGGAGATCATCGCCGAGGACGGCCGCCGCGCCAAGAACCACCTCCTGGAGGCCAACCTCCGTCTGGTGGTCTCCCTGGCCAAGCGCTACACCGGCCGCGGCATGCTGTTCCTGGACCTCATCCAGGAGGGCAACCTCGGTCTGATCCGCGCGGTCGAGAAGTTCGACTACACCAAGGGCTACAAGTTCTCCACGTACGCCACCTGGTGGATCCGTCAGGCGATCACCCGCGCCATGGCCGACCAGGCCCGCACCATCCGTATCCCGGTGCACATGGTCGAGGTCATCAACAAGCTCGCGCGCGTGCAGCGTCAGATGCTCCAGGACCTGGGCCGTGAGCCCACCCCGGAGGAGCTGGCGAAGGAACTCGACATGACCCCTGAGAAGGTCATCGAGGTCCAGAAGTACGGCCGCGAGCCCATCTCGCTGCACACCCCGCTGGGCGAGGACGGCGACAGCGAGTTCGGTGACCTCATCGAGGACTCCGAGGCCGTCGTCCCGGCCGACGCGGTCAGCTTCACGCTCCTCCAGGAGCAGCTGCACTCCGTCCTCGACACCCTGTCCGAGCGCGAGGCGGGCGTCGTCTCCATGCGGTTCGGTCTCACCGACGGTCAGCCGAAGACCCTCGACGAGATCGGCAAGGTGTACGGCGTCACGCGTGAGCGGATCCGTCAGATCGAGTCCAAGACGATGTCGAAGCTGCGCCACCCGTCGCGTTCGCAGGTGCTGCGCGACTACCTCGACTAGGTCTCGACCGTACTGTCGCCGAGGGCCCGACTCCCGATGGGGAGCCGGGCCCTCGGCGCATCCATGGAGTGCGCGCCGCCGTCCGCTGGATCACTCTGGGTTTTCCATGACCATCCCAGAGTGAGGAACGCGCATGCGCCGTCCTTTCGCCCCAGTACTGGCCCTTGCGGCCGCCGCGGCCCTCATACCGCTGGCATCCCCCGCCCCGGCCGCGACCGACGACGTCATCATCGGGGGCCATCCGGTCGACATCGCTCAGAGCCCGTGGACGGTGGCACTGTCCAGCCGTGACCGGTTCGGAGGAACGCGGGCCGGGCAGTTCTGCGGCGGCGTGGTGATCGGCCCGTCGCTCGTGCTGACCGCGGCCCACTGCCTGAGCCCGCTCGTGCTGGGGGCGCCATCGCAGCAGATGCACGACTTGAAGATCATCGCGGACCGTACCGACCTGCTGTCCAGCAAGGGCAAGGAGATCTCGGTGCGCGACACCTGGGTCAATCCGCAGTACGACGCCGCCACGAACGCCGGGGACTTCGCCGTGATCACCCTGGCCTCCCCGCTGCCCCAGAGCTCGGTCATCCGTATGGCCCCCGCAGGGGATCCCGCGTACGCACCCGGCACGGCCGCCGCGGTCTACGGCTGGGGCGATACGTCAGGCACCGGCAATTACGCGCTCGGCCTGCGGTCCGCGAGCGTGAAGGTACTTTCCGACTCCGTCTGCGAGCGGGCGTACCCGGGGAGTGAAGACGGAACCTATCAAGCCACTTCCATGGTGTGCGCCGGGGAGGCCTCGGGTGGGCGGGATGCCTGCCAGGGGGACAGCGGTGGCCCGCTGGTGGCCAAGGGGCGGCTGATCGGCCTTGTGTCGTGGGGCAGCGGCTGTGGGCAGGCGGGAAGCCCCGGGGTCTACACGCGGGTCTCGGACGTCGTCAAGGCGCTCGGCACGAGCCGCTGAGGGCGTAGGGGGCGGAAGCAGCGGTACGGAACGCAGCGGGTCGCGGGCCGCGGATCACAGGGCGCCAGGGGAGGGGAACCAGGTGGCGCCTGGGGGGAGAGTGACTCGGGCCGGTGACCTGTGGCGGTGCGCTGGAGCGGTATGGGCCGGTGGCGCGTCGAGCTGCGCCTGAGTGGGCCGGTGGCGCGTGAAGGTGCGCGGCCAGGGTGTGAACCGGTGACGCGTTGCAGTGCGTGAGCCGTGAGCCCGATGCACGTCACGTCCGCACGAGGCTGTGACGCGCACCGGGCGGTGGCGCACTGCACCGCCAGGAAGCGGTACGCATACGGGCGGCCACCCCGAGTAGCAGGGGTGACCGCCCGTACACCGGCCTATTGCCAGAGCTGGCTCGTCGTCGTTGACGCGAAGTGTCAGCGCTCTTCGTCGTTGGACGTTGCCGGGACCGACGTCAGTCGCTCCGTCTCGTCCTGTATCTCAGCGGCGATCTTCTTGAGTTCCGGCTCAAACTTGCGCCCGTGGTGGGCGCAGAAGAGCAGTTCACCGCCGCTGAGGAGGACGACGCGCAGATATGCCTGGGCGCCGCAACGGTCGCAGCGGTCAGCGGCCGTCAGCGGGCTCGCGGGGGTCAGAACAGTAGTCACGTCGCCTCTTCTCTAGCTCGACGAGCTGTCGTACCAGGGTCAACATCCAACCAGGCCGAAAACGTTCCCGCTCGTGGCTTTTCCTCGAAAAATTCTTCCGGGGCGGCTGTCTGCTGCCGGGTGGCGGCGAATGAGCCGTATTACGTGTCTTTGTGTCTTACGGGTTCGCGCAGTCTGTCAGGGTCAGTCCTCCCCGGCTGGCTTGCCGGTTGTTCATGAGGACGTGCCCGGAGCCTAAATGGTTCATGCCTGGAAGGGAACGTGATATGTACTTCACTCCATCGAGGGATCGAACACTCATGCGAGCCTGGACTAGTCTGAGTTCATGCGAGGGTGGCGTTACAACGGCTCTACCAGGCCTCGGTACCCTCTGAGCGGAGACCGAAGCCGACCCCTTACCCAAAAGGGTCCCATCTGAAATTCAGCGAGGAGCGAACCGCGTGACCGCCGACACGTCCGTGCCGTCCACAGCGTTGCTGACCGGAGCAGACCGGGACGGTTCCAACTACACCGCGCGGCACCTGCTCGTCCTCGAGGGGCTCGAGGCCGTACGCAAGCGCCCCGGCATGTACATCGGCTCGACCGACAGCCGCGGTCTGATGCACTGCCTGTGGGAGATCATCGACAACTCCGTGGACGAGGCCCTCGGGGGCTACTGTGACCACATCGACGTGATCCTGCACGACGACGCCTCGGTGGAGGTGCGGGACAACGGCCGCGGCATCCCGGTCGACGTGGAGCCCAAGACCGGCATGTCCGGCGTCGAGGTCGTGATGACCAAGTTGCACGCGGGCGGCAAGTTCGGAGGCGGCTCGTACGCGGCCTCCGGCGGTCTGCACGGCGTGGGAGCCTCGGTGGTGAACGCGCTCTCCGCCCGTCTGGACGTAGAGGTGGACCGTGGTGGCCACACCCATGCGGTGAGCTTCCGGCGCGGCACCCCGGGAGCGTTCAAGGCGGACGGTCCCGAGGCCGCCTTCGACGCGACCAGCGGGCTGCGCAAGCTGAAGCGGATCCCCAAGACCCGCACCGGCACGCGCGTGCGCTACTGGGCCGACCGCCAGATCTTCCTCAAGGACGCCAAGCTCTCCCTGGAGAACCTGCACCAGCGCGCCCGCCAGACCGCGTTCCTGGTGCCCGGCCTGACCATCGTCGTCCGTGACGAATACGGGCTCGGTGAGGGCGGCAGCAAGGGTGAGGAGTCCTTCCGCTTCGACGGCGGCATCAGCGAGTTCTGCGAGTACCTGGCCACCGACAAGCCCGTCTGCGACGTCCTCCGCTTCTCCGGGCAGGGCACCTTCAAGGAGACCGTCCCGGTCCTCGACGACCACGGGCAGATGACGCCCACCGAGGTCACCCGTGAACTCGGCGTCGATGTGGCGCTGCGCTGGGGCACCGGCTACGACACGAACCTCAAGTCGTTCGTGAACATCATCGCCACGCCCAAGGGCGGCACCCACGTCGCCGGCTTCGAGCAGGCCGTCGCCAAGACGATGAACGAGGTGCTGCGGGCCAAGAAGCTGCTGCGGGTCGCCGAGGACGACATCGTCAAGGACGACGCACTGGAGGGCCTGACCGCCGTCGTCACGGTGCGTCTCGCGGAGCCGCAGTTCGAGGGGCAGACCAAGGAGGTCCTCGGCACCTCGGCGGCCCGCCGGATCGTGACGAACGTGGTCTCCAACGAACTCAAGGCCTTCCTGACCACCACGAAGCGGGACGCGGCCGCGCAGGCCCGGGTCGTGATGGAGAAGGCCGTGGCTGCCGCGCGTACGCGGATCGCGGCCCGCCAGCACAAGGACGCGCAGCGTCGGAAGACGGCCCTCGAGTCCTCCTCGCTGCCCGCCAAGCTCGCGGACTGCCGCAGCGACGATGTCGAGCGCAGCGAGCTGTTCATCGTCGAGGGGGACTCCGCGCTCGGCACCGCCAAGCTGGCCAGGAACTCCGAGTTCCAGGCGCTGCTGCCGATTCGCGGCAAGATCCTCAACGTCCAGAAGGCGTCCGTCACGGACATGCTCAAGAACGCCGAGTGCGGCGCGATCATCCAGGTCATAGGGGCCGGGTCCGGGCGGACGTTCGACATCGACGCGGCGCGGTACGGGAAGATCATCCTGCTCGTCGACGCCGACGTCGACGGTGCGCACATCCGGATTCTGCTGCTGACGCTGTTCCAGCGGTACATGCGGCCGATGGTCGAGGCGGGGCGGGTGTTCGCGGCGGTGCCGCCGCTGCACCGCATCGAGCTGAGCCAGCCCAAGAAGGGCCAGGACAAGTACATCTACACGTACTCGGACCGTGAGCTGCGCGAGACGCTGCTCGAGCTGCAGCGCAAGAACGTGCGCTACAAGGACTCGATCCAGCGTTACAAGGGTCTTGGCGAGATGGACGCCGATCAGCTCGCGGAGACGACCATGGACCCGCGTCACCGGACGCTGCGGCGGATCAACATCTCCGACCTGGAGGCGTCCGAGCAGGTGTTCGACCTGCTGATGGGGAACGATGTCGCTCCCCGCAAGGAGTTCATCTCCAGCTCTGCGGCGACGCTGGATCGGTCGCGTATCGACGCGTAGGCGCTGCGCCGGCGGCGCCGCCGGGTGGCTGTGGTGGGTCGAGGCCGTGGCGGTACGTCGAGTCCGTCGCCGCTGGATCAGATGTGGGCCGGGCACGGGAGCCGCTGCTCGATGCGGTGCTCGGTGCAGTGCTCGATCCGGGCGTAGGCGACGGGCTTGCGACGCACCGCCACGGCTCCTTCCGCAGGAAGGCCGGCTGCGGGTGGGTGGTGGGGGCCGTTCGCGCTGTTCCTCGCGCGGTCGGGGACGCCGGTCCGAGTGTGCAAGCCCGTCCGGCGTTTGAGGACGAGGCCGTTTCAGGCCGACAGGGGGTCTGGGGGGCGTAGCCCCCTGGGATGGGTCGGGTAGGGGCGGCGGGGGCGAGAAGCGCGGTTGGCGGTCGCGGGCCGTGGGGGGGCTCACCCGTGGGCACTCCACCCGTGGGTGGAGGGATGGAGTGGGTGCGGATCCACCCGCGATCCACCCCGGCTCCGATCTGCTGAGCTGCCGATTTCCGTAGCGTCGAAGACGTCGACAGCGCTCGCTGCCGGAACCCGCTCTTCCTCGCCCACGGAGGCCGTGATGTCCGGGCTCGTCAATGCCTTGGTGATCCTCGCTGTTGTTGTGCTGGTCATCGCGCGCCAATTCCGTACGCGCAGGATCAGCATGGACAGGCGCTGGTGGATCGTGCCCGTCGTCCTGGCCGTGATCGCTCTGCGGGAGCCGGGCCTGATCGACATCCACCATCGGACCGAGGCGATCCTGCTGCTGGGGGCAGAGCTGTTCATCGGGCTGGCCACCGGAGCCGCGTGGGCGTGGACGACACGGATATGGGCGGAGCCGGACGGCTCGGTGTGGAGCAAGAGCACCAAGGCCAGCGCGGCCGTCTGGGGCGTGGGCATAGCCCTGCGGCTGGGACTGTTCGGCATCGGCACCCTGTTGGGCGTCCATCAGGACAGCTCCGCCCTGCTGCTCGCCCTAGCGGCCACTCTGCTGGTCCGGTCCGGGATCCTGGCCTGGCGCTCTCAGTCTCTGCATCCGGCTGTCGCGCAGGCGACGGCGTACGGTGACGACGTGCCTCAGGGCTCGTGGAAGGAGCGCGTATGACGGAGAACGCCTTGAAGCGCTGGCCCTCCCGCGAAGCGCTGTCCCGAGCGGGAGTGGTCACGTCCAGGCGTGCGCTCGCCTGGGCCGCGCGCCTCTTCGCCCTCGGCCTGCTCCTGTGGACGACCTTCACGAGTGGCCATCTGGGCGCCTGGAAGATCGCGGCGGGGGCTATGGGGGTCCTCGTCTGCGGGCTGGCGGCGTGGGCCTTCTGGCGGACCACGCTCGAACACCGTCTGCTGCCGTCTCTGGCACTGCTCGCGCTACTGCTCGCACTCGCGACGGTGGGGGTGAATACGGGCTTCCGGGTGCCGGCCCTCGTCCTGTGGTGCGGGTGCGCCATCAGCGCCATAGAGAGGCTGCCTCTAGCGGCGGCGTTGCCTGCCACCTCCGTGGCACTGAGCGCGTTCGCGGCGGTCAACAACGACGTCTGGCTGACCACGGCGGCCACCGCCGGGGGGCTCGCCCTGGCGGGATACGTGTTGCGCCTCGACGCGGAGGCCCGCGGCAGTGCCCAGCGGTTGCTCGCTCAGGAGCGGGCGGCTCGTGCGGCCGAGGCGGAGTCCGCGGCGCTCGCGGAGCGGGCCAGGATCGCGCGGGAGATCCATGACGTCCTGGCGCACAGTCTCTCGGCACAGATGGTGCATCTGGAGGCGGCCCGGCTGCTGATCGAGCGGGGCGGCGACCGGGAGCAGATCCTCGAGCGGGTCGTGGCGGCACGTGGGATGGCCCGTGAGGGGCTGGCCGAGACCCGGCAGGCGCTCTCCGCCCTCCGGGGGGAGATGTCCCCGGTGGAGGACTTCCTGACCGAGCTGGTCGCCACGGCGGACGGCGCCGACATCACCGTCGCGGGTGAACGGCAGCCGCTGCCCGCCGAGGCCTCGCAGGCGGTGCGCAGGGTGGCGCAGGAAGCCCTGACGAACGTCCGCAAGCATGCGCCGGGCGCCAAGGTCCACATGCGGCTCGAGTACGGCGAGCACGAAGTGACCCTCGGAGTACGGGACTCGGGAGGACCGCCGGGCGAACTCAGCGGTGCGGGGGCCGGGTACGGTCTGCTGGGCATGCGGGAGCGTGCTGAGCTGCTGGGCGGCTCGTTGGAGGCCGGGCCGGACGAGGAGGGGTTCGTGGTGACGCTGAGGGTGCCCGTATGACGGAGGAGGAGACCAGGAAGCCGGCTCGGGTCGTGGTGGCGGACGACCAGACCGTGGTGCGCGAAGGCATTGTGATGCTGCTGGGCCTGTTGCCGGGGATCGAGGTCGTGGGTGCGGCCGGGGACGGTCACGAGGCCGTGGCGCTGGTGGCCGAGCTCGCCCCGGACGTCGTGCTGATGGACTTGCGCATGCCCCGCTGCGACGGCGTCGAGGCGACCCGGCGTATTCGCGCTGAGTATCCGGGGACACAGGTCGTCGTGCTCACCACATACGCGGACGACGAGTCGCTGTTCCCCGCGCTCAGGGCGGGAGCCCGTGGCTATCTCACGAAGGACGCGGGCGGCGAAGAGATCGTGCGCGCGGTGGAAAGCGTGCTGTCCGGGGACGCGGGACTCTCGCCGAGCATCCAACGGCGGCTGCTGGAGCGGCTGTCGGAACCGGCGCCCGCGGCTGTTGCCCCCGTGGAGCCGCCCGATGGGCTCACCACTCGGGAGACCGAGGTGCTGCTGCTGATCGCCGAGGGCCTCACCAATCAGGAGATCGCCCGCAGGCTGCATGTCTCCCCCGCCACCGTGAAGACCCACATCAACAACCTCTTCGCCAAGACAGGCCTCAAGGATCGTGCTCAGGCGGTGCGTTACGCCTTTGGGAAAGGTCTGGTGCGGCCACCGACGGGATGAGTCACCTGATGGGGTGAAGAGCGCGGAGAGAAGAGTCCGGGATCTTCCCGATCTGTCCATCCTTGGGCACGCGGCAGAAAAAGGGTCGCGGACAAGGAGAGTTCGGTGGAGAAGCACGACGGTCGCGATACCGGGGAGGTCCGGTTCGATGACCCCTGGTACGACGCGCTCGCCTCCGGCTGGGGTGAGTTGGACGGCACGGGCGCGCCCGCTCCCGCTGTGCCGTCCGCGCGCCCGGAGCACGAAGGTCGCACGGGCGGGACGGCCGACGTCTATCTGGAGGTGCAGCGCAGCGCGGCCTTCCAGGAGGTGCGCAGCCGGTATCGGAGGTTCGTGGTGCCGGGCGTCGCCGTGTTCTTCACCTGGTACCTGGGCTATGTGGTGACCGCGACGACGGCGCCCGGGTTCATGGCCCGGCCCGTCGCCGGTGCGGTGAACGTGGCGATGGTCGCGGGGCTCGGGCAGTTCCTCAGCACGTTTCTGTTCACGTGGGCGTACGCGCGGCATGCGCGGTTGCGCAGGGACCGGGCCGCGCTCGATCTGCGCTGGGACACCCAGGAGCTGACCCGGGGCGTCAGAGGTGGTGAGCGGTGACCGGCAACCATCAGACACTGGCGTTGCTGCTGTTCAGCGCGTTCGTGGCGGTGACGCTGGGGATCACGACGTGGGTGAGTCGAAACCGGCACGGGTCGGCCGAGGAGTTCTATGCCGGCGGGCGGTTGTTCTCGCCGATGGAGAATGGTTTTGCCATTTCGGGCGACTACATGTCGGCGGCGTCGTTCCTGGGGGTCACGGGACTCATCTCGCTCTACGGCTACGACGGGCTGCTGTATGTCGTCGGGTTTCTCGTCGCTTGGCTGGTCGTCCTGTTCCTGGTCGCCGAACTGGTGCGCAACTGCGGGCGGTTCACGCTCGCCGACGTCGTCGCGGCCCGGATGGACGAACGGCCGGTGCGGATCGCGGTGGGAACCTCTTCGGTGACCGTGTCCGTTCTGTATCTGGTGGCGCAGATGGTGGGGGCGGGCAGCCTGGTCGCGCTGCTGCTGGGAGGCTCGAGCGAGGCGGCGCGGAACTGGACGGTGATCGGCGTCGGCGCGCTCATGGTGATCTATGTGTCGCTGGGAGGGATGCGGGCCACCACATGGATCCAGATCGTCAAGGCGGTCCTGTTGCTGAGCGGTTCCATCGCCTTGACCGTGCTCGTCCTGGTGCGGTTCCACGGGGACGTGAACGAGTTGCTGCGTTCCGCGGCGGAGCGCAGTGGCCATGGTGACGCGTTCCTCGCACCCGGTTTGAAGTACGGCGGGGACTGGACGGCGCGCTTCGACTTCATCAGCCTCGGTCTCGCGCTGGTGCTCGGAACGGCCGGGCTGCCGCACATCCTGTCGCGTTTCTACACCGTGCCCACGGCACGGGCCGCGCGGCGCTCGGTTGTCTGGTCGATCGGGCTCATAGGGGGTTTCTACCTGATGACGATCGTGCTGGGCTTCGGCGCGGCGGCGATCGTCGGCCCGGAGGCGGTGCGGGGAGCGAACGCGGCGGGCAACACCGCGGTTCCGCTGCTCGCGCTTGATCTGGGCGGCGGCGCGAACTCCGCGGGAGGAACGGTTCTTTTTGCCGTCGTCGCGGCCATTGCCTTCGCAACGATCCTCGCGGTCGTCGCCGGGATCACCCTGGCGTCCTCGGCGTCGGTGGCCCACGACCTCTACGCCTCGATGCGCCGTCGGCACGCGAAGCCCCGCAGCGAGGTCGCCGTGGCACGTACGGCGGCGGTGGGTATCGGGGTGGTCGCGATCGCGCTCGGGCTGCTGGCCCGCGATCTGAACGTGGCCTTCCTGGTGGGCCTCGCCTTCGCGGTCGCCGCGTCCGCGAACCTGCCGGTGCTGTTGTACTCGCTGTTCTGGCGGAGTTTCACGACCCGCGGTGCCGTGTGGGCCGTATACGGCGGCCTGGTGCCCGCGCTGCTGCTCGTCCTGCTGTCGCCAGTGGTGTCGGGGAGTGCCGATTCGCTGTTCCCGAGCGTGGACTTCCAGTACTTCCCGTTGCAGAACCCCGGCCTGGTGTCGATTCCGCTCGGCTTCCTGGCGGGCTGGCTGGGTACGGTCACGTCCGCGGAGCCGCCGGACGAGGCCAAGCACGCCGAGACCGAGGTGCGGTCGCTGACGGGTGCAGGCGCGGTCTGAGGCGGCCTTAGGCGAGTGTTTGGGGGCGCCTCCAGCAGTGGGGCGCCCCCGGCGACGTACGGCCCGACGACGTACGTCGTGCGTCGGACGGGTGTTATTGGCTCGGCGTAAGGCGCGGGGTTAAGGCGCTACCCAGGCGTACCGGTGTTCCGGGCGGCCCGTGTCGCCGTACTTCAGCGAGAGGCGCAGCCGTCCTGCCTGTTCGAGGTGGCGCAGATAGCGCTGGGCGGTGGAGCGGCTGAGCCCGGTCTCGGCCGCGACCTCGTGGGCCGACAGCGGCTGGTTCGCGCGGTGGAGGACACCGCAGATCAGGTCCGTGGTGGGTTCCGAATGGCCGCTGGGCAGCCCCGGCGACGACGGGACGGACGTGGTGCGCAGGGCGCTGAAGATCCGGTCGACCTGTTCCTGACCCGCCACGCCGCGCCCGCCGACCCGGTCGACGGTGCGCCGCAGGGCCGCGTACGAGTCGAGGCGGGTGCGCAGCGCGGCGAAGGTGAACGGCTTGACCAGATAGTGCAGGGCGCCCAGACGCATCGCGGCCTGCACGGTCGTCACATCGCTGGCCGCGGTGATCATGATGACGTCGGTGCCGTGGCCGCGTTCGCGCATGCGGTGCACCAGTTCGAGGCCCGTCTGGTCGGGCAGATAGTGGTCGAGCAGGACCAGGTCGACGGGCGCGCGCTCCACGGCGGCCAGGGCCTGGGCAGCGCTGTGCGCGCGGGCGGCCACCCGGAATCCGGGAACCTTCCCCACGTACTTCGCGTTGATCTCAGCGACGCGGAAGTCGTCGTCCACGACCAGGACGTCAATCATCGGGCCTCTTTCTCTCAAGGCCTGGCGAGCGTTAAGCCCGTGTTTCGGCTCCGCTGTTGTAGCGCGAGCAAAACGAGCACAACAGACTCTTGCAAGCATAAGAAGGCCTTGCGCCCAGAAGACTGATGCTGTGGCCCGCGCCACATCTACGGTCCCGGGCCATGAGCGCAGACACCAGCCCCGCCATTGAGCTGCGGGGCGCGAGCAAGATCTTCAAGACCCCGTCAGGGGGTCTGCACACGGCGGTCAGGGAGCTCGATCTGACCATCGGCCGTGGCGAGTTCGTGGCTGTCGTCGGCCCCACCGGCTGCGGGAAGTCCACGACCTTGACCCTGGTGAGCGGTCTGGAGGAGCCCACCGAGGGCGAGGTCCTGGTGGCCGGTGAGCCCGTCGCGGGCGTCGGTGACAAGGTCGGCTTCGTCTTCCAGCAGGACGCCACCTTCCCCTGGCGGACCGTCCTGTCCAATGTCATGGCGGGCCCGCGTTTTCGCGGTGTTCCGAAGACGGAGGCCAAGCAGCGGGCCCGTGAATGGCTGGCCAGGGTCGGACTGTCGGCCTTCGAGGACCGTTATCCCCACCAGCTCTCCGGTGGTCAGCGCAAGCGCGTCGCCCTCGCCGCGACCTTCGTCAACGACCCCGAGATCCTGCTGATGGACGAGCCGTTCTCGGCGCTCGACGTGCAGACCAGGGCCCTGATGTCGGACGAGCTGCTGGAGCTGTGGGAGGGCACGGGCGCCTCGGTCGTCTTCGTCACCCACGACCTGGAGGAGTCCATCGCGCTCGCCGACAAGGTCGTCGTGATGACCGCGGGCCCCGCCACCGTGAAGCAGGTCTTCGACATCGATCTGCCGAGGCCGCGCAAGGTCGAATCGGTGCGCCTGGAGCCGCGGTTCATCGAGATCTACCGTGAGATCTGGGAGTCCCTCGGTGAAGAGGTCCGCATCACTCGAGAGAGGGGCGCCGCGAATGTCGCCTGACGTCATGCCCGAGACCGTCGTCGCGGCGACGGCCACCGAGCCCGCCAAGTCGGGACGCGCCCACTCCCGCGCCCGTGCCGCCCGCAGACGCCGGATGATCGTCGCCGCCGCCCGTGCGGTGCTCCTGGTCGCCGTGCTCGGCCTGTGGGAGGTGTTCGCACGCGCCAAGATCATCGACCCGTTCAACTTCTCCATGCCGTCGAAGATCTGGGACCAGATCTACACCTGGGTGACCCATGGGACGGCGCTCGGCTCACTCGGCGAGCAGGTCTGGTACACGCTCCAAGAGGCACTGCTCGGCTGGATCATCGGAGTTGTGACCGGTGTGATCTTCGGCATCGCGCTGGGACGCATCGCCTTCCTCGCCGATGTCCTTGGTCCATACATCAAGGTGCTCAACTCCATACCCAGGATCGTCCTTGCGCCGATCTTCGTGATCTGGTTCGGGCTTGGGCCGGCCTCCAAGGTCGCCTCGGCCGTGGTCCTGGTCTTCTTCCCGGTCTTCTTCAACGCGTTCCAGGGTGCCCGCGAGGTCGACCGCAACCTCGTCGCCAACGCCCGGATCCTGGGGGCGAGCGACCGCCGGGTGACGCTTCAGGTCGTCATCCCCTCCGCCACCTCGTGGATCTTCACCAGCCTCCACGTCAGCTTCGGCTTCGCCCTCATCGGCGCGATCGTCGGCGAGTACATCGGCGCCACCAAGGGCATCGGCCTGCTCGTCGCCCAGTCCCAGGGCACCTTCAACGCGGCTGGTGTGTACGCCGCGATGGTCATCCTTGCCGTCGTCGCCCTGCTGGCCGAAGGACTGCTCACCTTCGCCGAGCGCCGCATCTTCCGCTGGAAGCCGTCGGACTCCGAGAGCTGATCGGCGGACAACACCCGCCCAGGGTGCCCGTTTTCTGCTCAGGGCGCTCCAAGGCGCCCGACTTCCTCTCAGCGCTTTCCAGGGTGCTCCCTTTCCGCTCAACGCCCCCCAGGGCACCCCTTTTCCCGCACTGCCCTCTCACAAGGACGTGACCCATCATGCGCAAGACCGCCAGATACTCCGCGCTGGCAGCCGCCGGTCTGCTCGCCCTCTCCTCGCTCACCGCCTGCGCCAACGACGCGGCCTCCACCACCGCAGACTCCGGCAGCAACGGGGGCGGCGGCAAGGGGGAGCACGTCAAGATCATGGTCGGTGGCCTGGACAAGGTCATCTACATGCCGGCGATGCTCACGCAGCGGCTCGGCTACTTCAACGACGAGGGTTTGAATGTCGAACTCCTCAGTGAGCCGGCCGGTGTGCAGGCGGAGACCGCACTCGTGTCCGGACAGGTCCAGGGAGCCGTCGGCTTCTACGACCACACGCTCGACCTGCAGACCAAGGGCAAGGCCGTGGAGTCCGTCGTGCAGTTCTCGCACGCGCCCGGTGAGGTGGAGATCGTCTCCACCAAGCGAGCGGACGACATCACCTCGCCCAAGGACTTCAAGGGCAAGAAGCTCGGCGTCACCGGGCTCGGTTCCTCCACCGACTTCCTCACCAAGTACCTCGCGGTCAAGAACGGTGTGAAGGTCAGCGAGTTCGCGCCGGTCGCCGTCGGCGCGGGTCCGACCTTCGTCTCGGCGCTCCAGAAGGGGGCCATCGACGGCGGCATGACGACGGACCCGACCGTCGCCACGGTCCTGCAGAAGGGCCTCGGCAAGGTGCTCATCGACATGCGCACGCCGAGCGGTTCGCAGGAGGCGCTGGGCGGTCCGTATCCCTCGTCCAGCCTCTACATGCAGACGGACTGGGTGAACGGCCACAAGGAGACGGTCCAGAAGCTGGCCAACGCCTTCGTGAAGACCCTCACGTGGATGTCCACGCACAGCGCCTCCGAGATCGCCGCCAAGATGCCCGCCGACTACTCCCAGGGCAACAAGACGCTCTATGCGACCGCCATCCAGAGCACGCTGCCGATGTTCACCAAGGACGGCGTGATGCCCGTGGACGGCCCCGAGACCGTCGAGAAGGTGCTCAAGGCGTTCAACCCCAACATCAAGAACGCCAAGGTGGACCTGAGCAAGACATACACCACGGAGTTCGTGAAGAAGGCCGCCACCGGCTGAGGAAGAAAGCCACCGAGGCCACCGCAGGCGGAGAAACGAAGGCCACCGCAGGCGGAGAAACGAAGGCCGCCGCGGGCGGGGAAGCGAGGGCCGGCGCGGGCCCGGTGCGGGGCAGGGACTCCTCCCCGCCCCGTGGCCCCGCCTTCGGGATCTCCCGCTCTTCGGCCGTGCCCTCAGGTGCGGGTCGCCCAGACGTAGCGATGCTCCGGGCGGCCCGCGTCGCCGTAT
This sequence comes from Streptomyces sp. NPDC107454, assembly GCF_055582885.1. NCBI lineage: Bacteria > Bacillati > Actinomycetota > Actinomycetes > Kitasatosporales > Streptomycetaceae > Streptomyces > Streptomyces sp. NPDC107454. Next base: position 120,250 of record NZ_JBVJPA010000019.1, read on the forward strand.
TTGAGGGTCAGCCTGGCCCGTCCCGTGCGCTCCAGGAGCTTCAGATAGCGCTGGGCGGTCTGTCGGCTCAGTCCGGTCTCCTCGGCGATCTCCTGGGCCGACAGCGGCCCCTCGGCGGTCACCAGGGCCCGCCGGACGAGCTCCGCGGTCGTGGGGGAGTGCCCTTTGGGCAGGTCCGGCTCCGCACTCGCCGACAGGGCGCCGAAAATCCGGTCCACCTGGGCCTGTTCGGCCTCGCCGCCGCCGTCGAGCGTGCGGCGCAGACCCGCGTACGCCTCCAGCTTGGCGCGCAGGCCCGCGAACGCGAACGGTTTGACCAGGTATTGCAGGGCGCCCTGCCGCATGGCCGCCTGGACGGTCGAGATGTCGCGGGCCGCGGTCACCATGATGACGTCGGTCTGGTGGCCGCGCCGCCGCATCTCCTGGACGACCGTGAGTCCCGTCTCGTCGGGCAGGTAGTGGTCCATCAGGACCAGATCCACGTGGGGCAGCGTCTCTATCCCGTGCAGCGCCTCGGCGGCGCTGTGCGCCTCGCCGGCGACGCGGAAGCCGGGCACCTTGGCGACGTACGCGGCGTTGACCCGGGCGACCCGTGTGTCGTCGTCCACGACCAGGACCTCGATCATCGCGACTCCTCCTCGGCGGTCGTGGTGGCGGCGGTGGCGCCGGTGGTGTCCTGGGAGAACGTGTCCGGCTGTGGCACGAGTTCCGGTGCGGGCCCGTGGCCGGGTTCACCCTCCGGGCCTGCCATGAGGCCCGCGGTCGGCACCAGGGCTTCAGCCGGCACCAGGCCTGCAGCCGGCACCAGGCCTTCCGCCGGCCCGAGACCGGCCTCCGTGAGCGCTTCCGGCAGTACGACCGTGAACTCCGCGCCCCCTCCGTCGGCCTCCGCCGCCTCCGCGCTGCCTCCTTGCCGCTCGGCGAGCCGGCGCACCAAGGAGAGCCCGAGTCCGCGTTTGCCGTGCGCGGGTGGCTTCTTCGTGGACCACCCTTCCGTGAAGATCAGCTCCCGCCGCTCCGCCGGAATTCCGGGTCCGGTGTCCCGTACGCGCAGCACGGCCGTGCGTCCCTCGGCGCGCAATTCGACCTCCACACGCGCGTGTGGGGTGCCCGCGACGGCGTCGAGCGCGTTGTCGACCAGATTGCCCACGACGGTGACCAGCCCCCGCGGGTCGACCAGCCGGTCGGGCAGCCTGGTTCCGTCCGCGACCCAGAGGGCCACCCCGCGCTCGGCCGCCACCGTGGCCTTGCCGACCAGCAGGGCGGCCAGCAACGGATCGTGGATCTTCTCGGTGACCTGTTCCGCGGTGACCCTGTGGTCGCCGACCACCTCGCCGACGAACTCCACGGCGTCGTCGTACATCTCCAGCTCCAGCAGCCCCAGGACCGTGTGCATCCGGTTGGCGTGCTCGTGGTCCTGCGCGCGCAGGGCGTCGATCAGCCCGTGGGTCGAGTCGAGTTCACGTCCCAGCTGCTCCAGTTCCGTGCGGTCGCGCAGGGTGGCCACGGCGCCGCCGTCGTCGGTCGGCATGCGGTTGGCGACCAGAACGCGCTGACCGCGGACCGTCAGAAGATCCGTGCCGGTGACCCGGCCGGCCAGCACATCGGTCGTGCGGCCCGGCCCGAGCACGTCGTCGAGCGGCTGCCCGATGGCCTCCGCGTCGAGCCCGAGCAGGCGCTGCGCCTCGTCATTGAGGAGCCGCACGCGGCCGACACGGTCCAGAGCGATGACGCCCTCGCGGATACCGTGCAGCATCGCCTCGCGCTCCGCGAGCAGCGCCGAGATGTCGGAGAAGGCCAGGTCACGGGTCTGCCGCTGGACCCGTCGGGACAGTAGATACGCGGCGAACGCGCCGACGGCCAGAGCCCCGCCCGCATACGCGAGGAGTCCCGGGATCGCCTGGATCAGCCGGGCGCGCACACTGTCGTACTCGATGCCCACCGAGACCGCGCCGATGATGTGCCCGTCGGCGTCGCGCAGCGGTACCTTGCCGCGGGCCGAGCGCCCCAGCGTGCCGCTGTCGATCTCCATGACGTCCTGGCCGGCCAGAGCCCGGTGAGGGTCGGTCGAGACGACCCCGCCGATCTGCGAGGTGTCCTTGTGCGACCAGCGCACCCCGTGCGTGTTCATCACCACGACGTACTCGGCCTTGCTGGCCTTGCGGATCCGTTCCGCGGCGACCTGCACGGGACCCTTCACGGACGGCAGGGTCGTCTGCAGGTCCCTGGCGATCTGCGGCTGGGCCGCCGTGGTCTGCGCGATCGCGAGTGCCCGGCGCATGGCCTCGTTGTCGAGCTGGGCGCTGAGCGGGGCGAGGAACAGCCCTGTCACGAGCACGGCAACACCGGCGGCTATCGCCACCTGCATCAGCAGCACCTGAGAGAACGCCCGCCGCGGCAGACCGAGGCGCAGTCGTCGTGCGGGGGGAGTGGGGCTCATACCCATGACGGTACGGGGGAGCGCGCGCCGGGCCGAGGGGAGTGTGGCGTGGATCTCTCGAGCGGCGTGTGGGGAAGCTGTGGTCGGCGGGTACGGGCCGGCCCGCTCAGGAGTCCTGGTCAGCAGGCTACGGGGATCGTGGCCCGGGGCATCTCCCGTACGGCCACCACGTCCATCCGGGCCGGGGATCCCAGCACCGAGCCGCAGCTCTCCGGGCGGGGCGGCAGTGAGGCGCCCTGCGCGACGATGACACGCCACAGGCGCCCGTCGGTGTGGGCGACGGTCACCTCCCAGCGCGGCGCCGCGCCGTCTGTGCGGACGACGCCGAGGGCTTCCGCGGCGTCCTCTCCGCAAGCTCTGCGTACGGCCAGCTCCGCCGCCTGCCCGGGCCGCTCCCACGCCGAGTTGCCCCGGCATCCCTCCGTGACGACGCGGCCCTCCCGCACGCCCTGGAGGATCTCCTTGACCGCGTGGGCCTCGGCCCGCCCGTAGGAGTATCCGTACGGCAGGACGAGCAGGGTGGGCGAGAAGCGGTGCCCGCCGAGGTGGGTGACCTCCCACGCGCCCGCCACGCCCGAGGCGGCGAGTTCCGCCGCGAGGGGGCGGCCCAGGAGCGCGCAGCACCGGTCGCGCTTGCCGTTGGTGCACACGAGCGCGAGCGGGTCGCCCGTGTGGCGCCGACCCTGGAGAGCCGCGTCGAAGGTGCGCGGGTCTCCCTCGCCGAGCGCGGTGAAGTCCAGGTCGAGCAACCGCTCGGGAGCGCACGTCGTGGCGCCGTGCAGCCATACGTTGCCCGGGGTGGTGTGAGCCGCGTACACCTGGCGTTCGGCGGGCGTACCGCAGTCGGCGTGCCGCCCGGGGCGGCGGATGAGCGCGATCCGCACCCCGGTGTCCTGGGCCGCGGCTTCGAGCGCGCGGCCGAGCGCCGGGTCCAGGTGGCTCGACGTGAGCGCCTTGGCACCCCAGGGGCCCGGCTGTTCGAGGAGCAGCCATGTCCTCGCGGTCGCCGCGGTCCCCGCGAGGGGCTCGTCGAGGTCCCGGGACGCGGTCGTGCACGTACTCACAGAGGTGAGCCTAACCTGACTTCGCCCAGGGTGACTTCCGACCGCGTGTATGGGGGCGCACTTTGGGCGCATTCGGAGCGCTGTGGGGCGCTCCGGGGGCTCACTTGGGGAGTGGTTGCGGCGGTCGTGCTCCTACGTAGTGGCCGCTCGGGCGCATGCGCAGCGGGCGTTCCTCGTACTCCTCCAGGGTGTGGGCGATCCATCCCGCTGTTCGGGCGACGGCGAAAACCGTCTCCCCGGCGGAGGCGGACATGCCGGAGGAGACCGTGAGGACGGCCAGCGCCAGGTCGACATTGGCGTGCAGGGGAGTGTGCCGGGCGGCGGTGGTCACGATGTCCTGGGCCGCCGCCAATGCGGGCGCCGCGCCCGGGACCTCCTCCAGGAGGGCGAACAGGGCACGCGCGCGTGGATCCTCGCCGGGGTAGAGCCGGTGGCCGAGCCCGGGGACACGGCGCCCGGCGCGCAGTTCGTCGGCGACCACGGGGGCGGCGGTGCCCTGGTCGAGGACGTCGAGGAGCAGCCGGTGGGCGAGGCCGCTGGCCGCGCCGTGCAGGGGGCCTTCGAGCACGCCCAGGCCCGCGGAGACGGCGGCGTACGGGTGAGCCCGTGCCGAGGCGGCGACCCGCACCGCGAGTGTCGAGGCGGCCAGGTCGTGGTCGACGAGCAGGCCGAGTGCCGTGTCCAGCACGCGAAGTGACGCCTCGTCGGGAGTCCGGCCGGTGAGGCGTCCCCACAGCCGGTGGGCCAGCGGGCCTTCGTCGCGGTGGTCGTGACGCAAGGGCGGGAGGGCGGCGACGAGGGTGGGGATGAGGGTGCGCGCGGTGCCGAGGACGGCGCTCTCCGTGAGGTCGAAGCGCAGTGGATCGGCGGCCGATGCGGCGATCGCGGCGACCCGGAGCCGGTCCGTGGGGCCGCTGTGCTCGGGCAGCGCGTCCACGGCGCGGCGGGCGGCGGTGACGGACGCCTCCGGGGCGGTGAACGTGACACCGGGGCGCAGCTCTCCGGTCCACAGCCATTCGGCGATCTCTTCGTAGGAGTGACGCGCGGCCAGCTCGGTCGCGTCGACGCCTCGGTAGTAGTACCGGTCCTTGTCGATGAGAGTGATGCGGGTGCGGACGGACAGCTCGCCGCCGGTGCTCGAACTCCCGCTGGAATCACGCCTGTTGCGCCGGGCGAGCGCCTCCACCTCCCTGGCGTCGAAGGTACTGCCGCGACCTCCTGGGTCGCGTCGGCTGCTGAGCTGACCGCGGCTCACATACGCGTACACGGTCTCGGGCTTCACACCGAGCAGCTCGGCGGTCTCCCTGGTGCTGAGCCGCCGGCCTTCGTGGCCTCCGCGTCCTCCAGGTCCTTCGTGTCCCTCATGCGTCGACCCTGCCGCTTCTTGATCCCTCATGGGCGCCACCGTATCCGTGTATCAGTATGTTGATCCAATCAATATTGACACGGATCTAGTCAATCATGGACAGTCGAATCAAGTTCAGGGAGGAAAGTATGCCGATCAACCGGGCCGCGACCGCACCGTCCATCACCCCTGTCGACGTACCGAGAGGACTCTCGGGCGTCGTCGTCACCGACACCGCACTGGGTGATGTCAGGGGGCGGGAGGGCTTCTACCACTACCGCCAGTACTCGGCCGTCGAACTCGCACAGACCCGTGGGTTCGAGGACGTCTGGCATCTACTGGTCCACGGTGAACTGCCGGACGCGGCGCGCGGTGCCGCCTTCGCCGCGCGGACCGCGGCGCTGCGTGGGCTGCCGGACGAGGTGCGCGCGGCGCTGCCGGCGATCGCCGCGGCGACCGGACCGTCCGGACCGCTCGCGGGCCTGCGGACCGCATTGTCGCTGCTCGGCGCGTCGTTGGGGTTCCGGCCCGTGTACGACATCGACGTCGACCGGCGTCGCGCGGACACGCTCGCGGCGTGCGCGGCCGTGCCGACGCTGCTCACCGCGCTGTATCGGCTCGGGCGGGGGCTGGAGCCGGTGGAACCGCGTGCCGACCTGCCGTATGCGGCGAACTACCTCTACATGCTGACGGGCACGGAGCCGGACCCGGCGCGGGCCCGGGCGGTCGAGCAGTACTTGATATCAACCATTGATCACGGATTCAACGCGTCAACCTTCACCGCGCGGGTGATCACGTCGACGGGGGCGGACGTGGCCGCGTGCCTGGTCGGCGCGGTCGGGGCGCTGTCGGGCCCGCTGCACGGCGGTGCGCCGAGCCGGGCCCTGGACACCCTCGACGCGATCGGTACCTCCGACCGCATCGACTCCTGGATCCGTGAACGAGTCCTCGCGGGCGATCGCATCATGGGCTTCGGACACGCGGTGTACCGCACCGAGGACCCCCGCTCTCGCATGCTCCGCGGTATCGCCCAGCAGTTCGGCGGTTCTCTGGTCGATTTCGCCGTCGAGGTCGAACACCGGGTGGAGGCGATCCTGGCCGAGCTGAAGCCCGGCCGCGAACTCCACACCAACGTGGAGTTCTACGCGGGCGTGGTCATGGAACTGTGCGGTCTCCCACGGGAGATGTTCACCCCCACCTTCGCCGCGGCCCGCGTCGTCGGCTGGAGCGCCAACATCCTGGAACAGGCGGAGGACCCGAAGATCATCCGTCCGGCGGCACGGTATGTGGGGCCGGTTCCGCCGGTGGCGGTGCCGGTGGTTGAACCGGTGGCCGGCTGACGCGATCGGGTGTCGTGACACATGAAGGGCCCGGCATCACGTCGATGCCGGGCCTGGACGTCGTGGCCCAAGGGGTACCGGGCGGAACTCCGACCTTCAGTTGCCCGTGACCGGTTCCTGGAGCTGTGCCTGGATCAATTCCTGGAACAGTTCCGGGCGGCGGTGACGTCAAGCATCAGGGATGTCCTTCTTCGCGCGGAGCAGGGTCTCGCGCGTGATGATGACGATCCGCTCATAGTCGGCTCGTGCGGCGTCGGGCGGAAGCTCGGGGTCGAGTTCCTTGGTGGCCTCGCGCCCAATGACAGCGAAGCTGCCGTCACTGAGTTCGAAGATGTCGGGGCACGACTGGCCAGTGGCGCTGCCGCGCTCGCGTGGTGTTGCCCCGACACGTCGCACGATTTTCACGGAGTGGTACCAACCTTATGGCTCGGACTGATGGGTGCCTCCGAGCCGCGGGTCCTCGGAGCGTGACTGACTCCGAGCGGAGATGTTCGTCGGAGGCAAGAGATCTGTCTCCGAGCGCAGGGGTGTTCGTCGGAGTGCCCGTAGACCGGGCAGGCGACAATTTAGCGCTTCTTGTTGCCCATGGTGCGCAAAGCAACCAAGCAGTCGAGTGAACTTCGGCATCTCCCCTTGACGAAAAGTAGCATTGGGGTGATACGTACGCGTCGAGGTCACTGGCGGCGCACTCCCCGAGCGTGCGGGGCGTCCGGCTCACGCCGCCAGTGAATGCGTGGTGACCTGTGGCGTCATGCCCCACGCCGGAACACCTTTTCCACGGTGCTGCATATGCGCGCCAGGACGCGGTACGCGTCGCCGCGTTGGCCGGCGTTGGGGCTGAGGCAGGCGACCAGTACGGCTATCAGGACGGGAAGCAGGAGGGCAGCCACGACTGCCACGGCATATGTCGTGATCTCCACGGGGTGATACCGACCTTTTGGCTCGGAGTGATGGGTGGCTCCGAGTTGCGGGTCCTCGGAGCGTGGCTGACTCCGAGCGGAGATGTTCGTCGGAGGAAAGAGGTCTGTCTCCGAGCGCAGGGGTGTTCGTCGGAGTGCCCGGAGGTGCGGACGGGTGACAACCTATCGACTCCTGTCGCCCGTGGTGCGCAAGGTGACAGTGGGCAGCGGAGTGCACCTCGGCATCTTCCGTTGACGGCACGCGAGGGCCGTGTGCAGGGCGCACCGGGGGTCACGGCGTCTCTTCGTCCGGCTCCCCCACGACCCACCATTCGTCGGTGTCGGAATCAGTCTGATCCTGGATCAGGCTGTCCATCATCCGGCCCAGTTCGGCCTCTTTGGAGGAGTCGGGCAGGCTCTTGCGATGGTGTTCCGTCGCCACCCAGTACGCCCGGAAGATCTGGTTCTGACACATGATGCGGAAGTGGCCGTGCAGCTCCGCACGCGTCAGAGCCCCGATCCGGTGGAAATACAGGGCGTTGATGTAGAGCGCGTTGGCGAAGAGGTACTGCCGCTGCTCCTCGGAGCTGATCTCCGTTTCGTACGTGTTCAGGACGGCGGCGAGGGCGGGATCGTCCATGGCCTTGCACAACAGATCGAAATGGAGCCGGTGCTGCTCGGTGAGCACGGCGCGCCTGCGCTGCCGTGAGCTGCGTTCCGCGACGGCGTTGGCTGCGAGGGCGAGCTTGGCCCAGGTACCTGAGCCAAGCCTCCGTATCGCGGAATTCTGTGTGGCCATGTCAACCCCCGAATCAGGCGACCGTTCCGCCGGTCGTCGGTTGTGGGGCGACAGGGAGCGGACCGGCGAGCGGTGGGCGGCGCGCTTGCCGTCTCCCAGTTTTGCCGAGCGGCTCTGATCGGCGGGGAGGCGGAGAGGAGGCGCACGGAGGGAAGTGCGGGTCGCGTTCCCCGGCGCCATGTCCAACGTGTGCCCCGCGAGCGCCGCTAACAATCGTTCACTTCGCGGGGATTCCTCCCGCTCGTATCCTTGGTCGGCAGCCATTCCCCGTACGAGCGCCGGTCCACGAGCCGTCCTCGTCCAAGAGCCGGTTCATGAGCCGGAGCACGCGTCGGTGTGAAAGAGGTCGCCCGTTGAGCCAGCCCAGCCCGCAGCAGGTCCCGATCGACCAGACCTCGGGTCAGGCCCTGATCGACCAGACCTCAGGTCAGGTCCCCATCGACCGGACCGCCGGTGATCAGGTCCACGTCGAGGGAACTTCCGCCCGGCAGATCCCGGTCCTCGTCCTCGCCGGCTTCCTCGGCTCAGGCAAGACCACCCTGCTCAATCACCTCCTGCACCGCAGCGGAGGCAGCCGCATCGGCGCCGTCGTCAACGACTTCGGGGCGATCGAGATCGATGCGATGGCCGTGGCCGGGGCGCTGGGGGACTCCACCGTCTCGCTGGGGAACGGATGCCTGTGCTGCGCCGTCGACGCCAGTGAACTCGACGAGTATCTCGAGCGGCTGACCCGGCCCTCGGCCGGTATCGACGTCATCGTCATCGAGGCGAGCGGCCTCGCCGAGCCCCAGGAGCTCGTGCGGATGGTGCTGGCCAGTGAGCATCCGCGGATCGTCTACGGCGGGCTCGTCGAGGTGGTCGACGCGGCCGAGTTCGACGGTACGCGCGAGAAGCATCCCGAGATCGACCGGCATCTCGCCCTCGCCGACCTCGTCGTCGTCAACAAGATCGACCGAGCCGAGGACAGCGAGCGCGTGCTGCGCACCGTACGCGGGCTTGTCGACCGGGCCGCCGTCGTGCCCGCCACCTACGGCCGCGTCGATCCCGAGTTCCTCTTCGACTGCAGGCCGAGCGAGGAGCGCATCGGGCAGCTGTCCTTCGACGACCTCCACCGGCACGACGAGAGTGGTTCCCAGGGGCACCACGACCACCTGCACTCCGCCTACGAATCCCTCTCCTTCAGCTCCGAAGTGCCGCTCGGTCCCCGGGAGTTGATGGACTTCCTCGACAGCAGGCCCGAGGGGCTCTACCGCATCAAGGGCTACGTCGATTTCGGCGCCCAGGACCGGGACAACCGGTACGCCGTGCATGCCGTCGGACGGTTTCTGCGCTTCTACCCGGAGCCCTGGTCTTCTGCCGAGCCGCGCCTCACCCAGCTCGTGCTGATCGGCTCCGGCATCGACACCTCGACTCTGACCAAGGAGTTGGAGGCGTGCGAAAAGGACGCCCCACACGCCGACGAACACAGCATGTGGGGCGTCCTCCGCTACGTACAGGACCGCTACGTGCAGGACAGTCACGTACAGGACCGCTACGACCAGGACAGCCACGTACAGGACGAGGAGCCCGACGGTCTCGAAGAGACCGGTTGATCTACACCGGGCCCGCCACCACCGACACCGTCTTCGCCAGCGACACTCCCGAGCCGTCACGGCGCGGGTCGATCTCCGGCAGCTCGGCCGGTGTGCCGTTCTTCTGCGCGGCCCGGGCCGGAAGCGCGCCCGCCCAGGCCAGTGAGAGGCAGTCCTCGCCCTTCAGGAACCGCTGGCAGCGCACGCCACCCGTGGCGCGGCCCTTGCGCGGGTACTGGTCGAAGGGCGTCAGCTTGGCCGTGGTCTGGACGGAGTCGTCCAGCGTGCCGCGCGAGCCCGCCACCGTGAAGACCACGGCGTCCGCCGCCGGGTCGACCGCGGTGAAGGAGATCACCTTCGCGCCCTCGGTGAGCTTGATGCCCGTCATGCCGCCCGCCGCCCTGCCCTGCGGGCGGACCTGCGAGGCCTGATAGCGCAGCAGCTGGGCGTCGTCGGTGATGAAGACCAGGTCCTCCTCGCCGGTGCGCAGTTCGACCGCGCCGACGATCCGGTCGCCGTCCTTGAGGGTGATGACCTCCAACTCCTCCTTGTTCGAGGGGTAGTCGGGGACCACACGCTTCACGACGCCCTGTTCGGTGCCGATCGCCAGGCCGGGCGAGGACTCGTCGAGTGTCGTCAGACAGACCACCGTCTCGTCCGGCTCCAGGGAGGACAGGAACTCCGCGATCGGCGCGCCTCCGGAGAGGTTGGGCGCCGACGCCGTCTCCGGCAGCTGCGGCAGGTCGATCACGTTCAGCCGGAGCAGGCGGCCCGAGGACGTGACCGCCCCGATCTCGCCGCGTGCCGTCGCCGGCACCGCCGAGACGATCAGGTCGTGCTTGGTGCGCTTGGCGTCCTCGGCCTCCCCGAAGGGGTCGCCGTTGGCCGTACGGGCCAGCAGGCCCGTCGAGGACAGCAGCACCCGGCACGGATCGTCGGCCACCTGGAGCGAGACCGTCGCGGCGGGGGTGCCCGCGGACTCCAGAAGCACCGTGCGCCGGTCGGTGCCGAACTTCTTGGCGACCGCGGCCAGTTCTCCGGAGACCAGCTTGCGCAGCTCGGCGTCCGAGTCGAGGATGCCGGTCAGCTCGTCGATCTCGCCGTTGAGCCGGTCGCGCTCCGACTCCAGCTCGATGCGGTCGAACCTGGTCAGGCGGCGCAGCGGCGTGTCCAGGATGTACTGCGTCTGGATCTCGGAGAGCGAGAAGTGCTCGATCAGGCGTTCCTTCGCCTGCGCCGAGTTGTCGCTGGAGCGGATGAGGCGGATGACCTCGTCGATGTCCAGGAGGGCGACGAGGAGGCCCTCGACCAGGTGGAGACGGTCGCGCTTCTTGCCGCGGCGGAACTCGCTGCGGCGGCGCACGACGTTGAAGCGGTGGTCGAGATAGACCTCGAGGAGCTCCTTGAGGCCCAGGGTGAGCGGCTGACCGTCCACCAACGCCACGTTGTTGATGCCGAAGGACTCCTCCATCGGCGTCAGCTTGTAGAGCTGTTCCAGGACCGCTTCCGGCACGAAGCCGTTCTTGATCTCGATGACCAGGCGCAGTCCGTGCGAGCGGTCGGTGAGGTCCTTGACGTCGGCGATGCCCTGGAGCTTCTTGGCGTTGACCAGGTCCTTGATCTTGCTGATCACCTTCTCCGGGCCGACCGTGAAGGGCAGTTCGGTGACGACGAGGCCCTTGCGGCGCGCCGTGACGTCCTCCACCGACACCGTGGCGCGGATCTTGAAGGTGCCGCGGCCCGACTCGTAGGCGTCCCTGATCCCGGTCAGGCCGACGATACGGCCGCCCGTGGGCAGGTCGGGGCCCGGTACGTACTTCATCAGCGTGTCCAGGTCGGCGCCCGGATAGCGGATCAGGTGGCGGGCGGCCGCGATGACCTCGCCGAGGTTGTGCGGCGGCATGTTCGTCGCCATACCCACGGCGATCCCGGACGAGCCGTTGACCAGCAGGTTCGGGTACGCCGCCGGGAGGACGTCGGGCTCCTGCTCCTGGCCGTCGTAGTTCGGCGTGAAATCGACCGTGTCCTCGTCGATGGACTCGGTCATCAGTGACGTGGCGTCGGCCATCCGGCACTCGGTGTAACGCATGGCGGCCGGCGGGTCGTCATTGCCGAGTGAGCCGAAGTTGCCGTGGCCGTCGACCAGCGGCAGGCGCATGGAGAACGGCTGGGCCAGGCGCACGAGTGCGTCGTAGATCGACGCGTCGCCGTGCGGGTGGAGCTTACCCATGACCTCGCCGACGACGCGGGCGCACTTCACATAGCCGCGGTCGGGGCGCAGCCCCATCTCGTTCATCTGGTACACGATGCGGCGGTGCACGGGCTTGAGGCCGTCACGGGCGTCCGGCAGGGCTCGCGAATAGATGACCGAGTACGCGTATTCGAGGAAGGAGCCCTGCATCTCGTCCACGACGTCGATGTCGAGGATCTTCTCCTCGTACGAGTCGTCGGGCGGCGGGGTCTTCGTGCTGCGGCGGGCCATCGCTGCTGCGGCTCCTTCACAGTCTCTGCCGGGGCATGAACGGGTTCTGACGCGCACCATTGTGGACCGCCGCACTGACAACGCCGACCGCGACCCGTCCATAGAGGCTCCACGGAGCCCCGTTCCGCTCGCTCACGGTGAACGGAAGTCCGGCCTCCCACCTCAGGAATTCTCGCTCTCGGCGTACGAGGTGCGGGAACTTCGCCACCTGTCGGCGCGCTTGCATACAGTGGCAGGACCGGCAGGAATTCTGCAGTTTCCGCGATCGAAGGGACGTACATGCCCATGGGTCACACGGCCACAGCTGAAGCAGGCTCCGGCGGCCTGACAGCGACCGAGCACCGCCTGGCCAACGGCCTGCGCGTGGTGCTCTCCGAGGACCATCTGACCCCGGTCGCGGCGGTGTGCCTCTGGTACGACGTCGGCTCACGGCACGAGGTCAAGGGCCGTACCGGCCTTGCTCACCTTTTCGAGCACCTGATGTTCCAGGGCTCCGGCCAGGTGAAGGGCAACGGCCACTTCGAACTGGTGCAGGGCGCGGGCGGCTCCCTGAACGGAACGACCAGCTTCGAGCGCACCAACTACTTCGAGACGATGCCCGCCCACCAGCTGGAGCTCGCCCTCTGGCTGGAGGCCGACCGCATGGGCTCGCTGCTGGCCGCGCTCGACGACGAGTCCATGGAGAACCAGCGGGACGTCGTCAAGAACGAGCGCCGCCAGCGTTACGACAACGTGCCCTACGGCACCGCCTTCGAGAAGCTGACCGCGCTCGCCTACCCCGAGGGCCACCCGTACCACCACACCCCGATCGGGTCGATGGCGGACCTGGACGCGGCGACCCTGGAGGACGCCCGCGCCTTCTTCCGCACCTACTACGCGCCGAACAACGCGGTGCTCTCCGTGGTCGGCGACATCGACCCGCGGCAGACGCTCGCCTGGATCGAGAAGTACTTCGGCTCCATCCCCGGGCACGACGGCAAGCCCGCCCCGCGCGACGGCTCGCTGCCCGAGGTCATCGGCGAGCAACTGCGCGAGGTCGTCGAGGAGGAGGTCCCGGCGCGCGCCCTGATGGCCGCCTACCGGCTCCCGGAGGACGGCACGCGCGCGGCCGACGCGGCCGACGTGGCGCTCACCATCCTCGGCGGCGGCGAGTCGTCCCGGCTCTACAACCGGCTCGTACGCCGCGACCGCACCGCCGTAGCGGCCGGGTTCGGCCTGCTGCGGCTCGCCGGAGCGCCCTCCCTGGGCTGGCTGGACGTGAAGACGTCCGGTGACGTCGAGGTCCCGGTGATCGAGTCCGCCGTCGACGCCGAGCTCGCCCGGTTCGCCGAGGAGGGCCCCACGGACGAGGAGATGGAGCGCGCCCAGGCCCAGTTGGAGCGCGAGTGGCTGGACCGGCTCGGCACGGTTGCCGGCCGCGCCGACGAACTGTGCCGGTACGCCGTCCTGTTCGGCGACCCGCAGCTCGCCCTGACGGCCGTGCAGCGCGTCCTGGACATCACGGCCGAGGAGGTCAAGGAGGTCGCGAAGGCCCGCCTGCGACCCGACAACCGCGCGGTGCTCGTGTACGAGCCGGTCGCTGCCGACACCACCGAAGAGGACGAGGAGGCGGCGAAGTGAGCGAGCTCGCCACCATGGACTTCCACCCGCAGCCCCAGGCGGGCCAGGCCAAGCCCTGGGCCTTCCCGGCGCCCGAGCGCGGCACGCTGGACAACGGCCTGACCGTGCTGCGCTGCCACCGTCCCGGCCAGCAGGTCGTCGCCGTCGAGGTGCTGCTCGCCGCGCCGCTGGAGGCCGAGCCCGCGGGCCTCGACGGCGTCGCCACGATCATGGCGCGCGCCTTCTCCGAGGGCACCGACAAGCTCTCCGCCGAGGAGTTCGCCGCCGAGCTGGAGCGCTGCGGCGCCACCCTCGACGCGCACGCCGACCACCCCGGCGTACGGCTGTCGCTCGAAGTGCCCGTCTCGCGCCTGCCCAAGGCGCTCGGGCTGCTCGCCGACGCCCTGAGGGCACCGGCGTTCGCGGACAGCGAGGTCGAGCGGCTGGTGCGCAACCGGCTCGACGAGATCCCGCACGAGACGGCCAACCCGGCCCGGCGTGCCGCCAAGGAGCTCTCCAAGGAGCTGTTCCCGGCGACCTCGCGTATGTCGCGTCCGCGCCAGGGCACCGAGGAGACCGTCCAGAAGATCGACTCGGCGGCCGTACGCGCCTTCTTCGACAAGCACGTACGTCCCGCCACGTCGGCCGCCGTGATCGTCGGCGACCTGACCGGCGTCGACCTCGACGCGCTGCTCGCCGAGACGCTCGGCGACTGGACCGGTTCGTCCGCCGAGCCGCGCCCCGTGCCGTCGGTGGCCGCCGACGACACGGGCCGTGTGATCATCGTGGACCGCCCCGGCGCGGTCCAGACGCAGCTGCTCATCGGCCGTGTCGGCGCCGACCGGCACGACCGTGTGTGGCCCGCCCAGGTGCTCGGCACGTACTGCCTCGGCGGCACCCTCACCTCGCGCCTGGACCGCGTCCTGCGCGAGGAAAAGGGCTACACCTACGGTGTGCGGGCGTTCGGCCAGGTCCTGCGCGCCGCGCCGGACGGAACCGGCATCGCGATGCTCGCCATCAGCGGCTCCGTGGACACCCCGAACACCGGCCCGGCGCTCGACGACCTCTGGAAGGTGCTGCGCACCCTCGCCGCAGAGGGCCTGACGGACGCCGAGCGCGATATCGCCGTACAGAACCTGGTGGGGGTGGCGCCCCTCAAGTTCGAGACCGCGGCGGCCGTCGCGGGCACGCTCGCGGACCAGGTCGAGCAGTACCTGCCGGACGACTACCAGGCGACGCTGTACCAGCAGCTGGCCGCGACCGGCACCGTGGAGGCCACCGCGGCCGCCGTGAGCGCCTTCCCGGTGGACCGTCTGGTGACCGTCCTCGTCGGCGACGCCGCGCAGATCCAGGAGCCCGTCAAGGCCCTCGGAATCGGTGAAGTGACCGTCGTTCCGGCGGAGTAGAGGTTCAGCGGAGCAGCCGCTCAGCGGGGGCCGGCGGTAAGCCGAGCCGCACGCGGAGCGGAAGAGCGTGACTCCGTAGGGCCCGGGTGACTGAAGAGTCGCCCGGGCCCCTTTTTGATCGGATTTCCGCTCGGGTTCTCGCGCGGACTTCGTCCCCAAGATGTCCGTATTGGTAGGGAGGTTGCCCGTCTGCCCTGTGGCATGCACTACAAAAGCCGTGATCCGTTTGTTGATTGAAAGACGCCCCGTCTAGCGTCGGTGCGGCTGTTCGTCAGGCAGTGCGCCGCGCCCGCGGCACCGGACAGTCATCGCCGAGTCCCCGTACGGCGCGAGCCAGGGGAGCCGGGGACCCACACGTAGTCCCTGGGGTGAATCGGACGCCCTCCCTGGAGGGAGTCCGTAGGAGACCTTCCTGCTCCGAACCCGTCAGCTAACCCGGTAGGCGAGAGGGAAGGAAAGGATCAGCCTCTACATGGCGTTCACCTGTGGCCCCGGGAAACACCGCCGTCCGAGCCGCGTGAAGCGCTCCACCACGAACGCCGTCGGCGTCGCCGCGCTCACCACCACCGGTGTCATCGGAACCCTGGCCGCCCCGGCACTCGCCGCGGACGCCTCCGTCGAGCAGACCGGGCTGACCCAGGCCGTCACCCTCGGCGACAACGTCGCCGCCCAGATCGACGCGCAGGCCGCCGCCCAGCAGCGCGCCGCCGACGAGGCCGCCGCGCGCAAGAAGGCCGAAGAAGCCGCGCGCAAGAGGGCCGCCGAGGAGGCGAAGAAGGAGCGCGAGGCCAAGGAGCGTGCCGCCCGCGCCGCCGAGCGCAAGCGCCTCAACACCTTCGTCCTGCCGATCACCGGCTCGTACATCTCCACCGGCTACAAGACCGGCGGCAGCCTCTGGTCCTCCGGCAGCCACACGGGCGTCGACTTCCATGCCGCCTCCGGGACCTCGGTCCACGCGGTCGGCTCAGGCACGGTCGTCACGGCCGGCTGGGGTGGCGCGTACGGCAACCAGATCGTTCTGAAGATGCACGACGGCACCTACACGATGTACGGCCACCTGTCGTCCATCGGTGTCTCCGTGGGGCAGACGGTCACTCCGGGCCAGCAGATCGGCCTCTCCGGCTCCACCGGGAACACCACCGGGCCGCATCTCCACTTCGAGGCCCGCACGACGGCGGAGTACGGCTCCGACATGGACCCGGTCGCCTATCTCCGCTCGCACGGTGTGAACGTCTGACGTTCGCACACCCCGAACGTCCGACGACCGGCGTCAACACTTCCGAAGCCCCGGCCCCCCAGCCGGGGCTTCGTCGTTTCGAACGGCTGTCTGTCCAAAAAATATCCATGGATTCCGGCCCGCCATCGGAAATTCCGGTTCTCTGCAATAGAGTCGCTGAACAAGCGTCAATCGACCGCGTTTCGCGGGGATTAAGGCGGAGGTCCGGTCATGCGCATTCCCGCGCACTCGGTATGCACGGCGATCCGTGACGACATCGTCGCGGGTGTCTACGAGCGCGGCAGCCGGCTCACCGAGGAACTGCTCGCGCGCCGCTACGGCGTCTCGCGGGTCCCCGTGCGCGAGGCGCTGCGCACGCTGGAGGCCGAGGGCTTCGTCGTCACCCGTCGGCACGCGGGCGCGTGCGTCGCGGAGCCCACCGAGCAGGAGGGCGCGGACCTGCTCGAGATGCGCATCCTCCTGGAGCCGCTGGGCGCCGCGAGGGCCGCGCAGCGGCGCACCGAGGCCCACCTCAAGGTGCTTCGAGGCCTGGTCAGACTGGGCCAGGAGCGGGCCAGGAGGGGGAACAGCGAGGATCTGCGCTCGCTCGGCAGCTGGTTCCACGAGACCCTCGCGCAGGCCTCCGGGAGCCCGGCGCTGACCTCCACGCTGGCCCAGCTGCGGCACAAGATCGCCTGGATGTACGCGGTCGAGGCGCCGGTCAGTCCGGCGGAGTCCTGGGCGG
Source organism: Streptomyces sp. NPDC107454 (assembly GCF_055582885.1). Classification (NCBI taxonomy): domain Bacteria; kingdom Bacillati; phylum Actinomycetota; class Actinomycetes; order Kitasatosporales; family Streptomycetaceae; genus Streptomyces; species Streptomyces sp. NPDC107454. The sequence goes on from NZ_JBVJPA010000019.1 coordinate 137,156, forward strand.
AGCACGGCGGGATCGTGGACGCGGTGGCGCGCGGCGACAGCGAGCGGGCGCGGGCCGTCACGGCGCTGCACGCCGAGCGCGCGACGGCCGCGCACCGGCTGCGTTTTCCCGGCGGGGGAGATCGTCCAGAGCGTGTGAGGACTTCGCAACATCCCGTAAACATGACGGGCGTGCGTCATTAACACCGGCGCCGTATACAAAGAGGGGTAATTCGCGGGGGATTATTTCTGCTGCCCGCAATGAGAAAAAGCGAAGGGCCCGCCCGATGTTTTCGGGCGAGCCCTTCGAATGCGTGCGGGGCGGGGTCTTTTGGTGCGAAGGCCACTCCCGCCATCAATTGAGGAACCCCGTTCGGGGGCTCTTTCTCAGACGGTCTCGGGGAGCTCCTCGAGACCCTCCGCCACCAGCTTCGCCAGCCGGTCGAGCGCGGCGTCCGCACCCTCGGCGTCCGAGGCGAGGACGATCTCCTCGCCGCCCTGGGCGCCCAGGCCGAGGACCGCCAGCATGGAGGCCGCGTTGACGGGGTTGCCCTCCGCCTTGGCGATCGTCACGGGGATACCGGAGGCCGTGGCCGCCCGGACGAAGATGGAGGCGGGACGGGCGTGGAGGCCCTCGGCCCAGCCGACGTTGACGCGGCGCTCAGCCATGTGATGCTGCCCTTCAGGTGTTCAGGGTTGTCTAGACCAGTGTTCCACAACGTGAAGCGAGTCCGGGCTGGGCGTTGTTCCCGTCCCGGACTCCGCGTCGGATCCCGGCCTGGATCCGACTTCGGTGCCCCCAGCCTGCCCCGCGCCGTTGTCGGACGCGAGCCGTACTCTGGGGCCCATGCAGACCTCGTCGGACCGGCACGAGTACCCCTCCCACTGGGAGGCCGACGTGGTGCTGCGCGACGGCGGCACCGCCCGCATCAGGCCCATCACCGTCGACGACGCCGAGCGGCTGGTGAGCTTCTACGAGCAGGTCTCGGACGAGTCGAAGTACTACCGCTTCTTCGCGCCCTACCCGCGCCTGTCCGCCAAGGATGTCCACCGCTTCACGCACCACGACTTTGTGGACAGGGTGGGACTCGCGGCCACGGTCGGCGGCGAGTTCATCGCCACCGTACGCTATGACCGTATTAATGCCGATGGTCGGCCCGCCTCGGTTCCCGCGGACGAGGCCGAGGTCGCCTTCCTCGTGCAGGACGCCCACCAGGGCCGCGGCGTCGCCTCGGCCCTCCTCGAGCACATCGCGGCCGTCGCCAGAGAGCGGGACATCCGCCGTTTCGCCGCTGAGGTACTGCCCGCCAACACCAAGATGATCAAGGTGTTCACGGACGCCGGGTACCAGCAGAAGCGGCACTTCGAGGACGGCGTCGTACGCCTGGAGTTCGACCTCGAACCCACCGACCGCTCGCTCGCCGTGCAGCGCGCGCGGGAGCAGCGCGCCGAGGCGCGGTCCGTGCAGCGACTGCTCGCGCCCGGCTCGGTCGCCGTCATCGGAGCGGGCCGCACTCCCGGCGGGGTGGGACGCAGCGTTCTCGACAACCTGCGCGCGGCCGGTTTCACCGGGCGGCTGTACGCCGTGAACAAGGCACTCCAGGAGAAGGAGATCGACGGCGTCCCGGCCCACCGCTCCGTCCGCGACATCGCCGAGCCCGTCGACCTCGCGGTCGTCGCCGTGCCCGCGCCGTACGTCCCCGAAGTCGTCGCGGAGTGCGGCGAGCACGGGGTGCAGGGCCTCGTGGTCGTCTCCGCCGGGTACGCCGAGAGCGGCCCCGCCGGACGCGAGCGCCAGCGCGCACTCGTCCGCCAGGCGCGTACATACGGGATGCGCATCATCGGGCCGAACGCCTTCGGGGTCATCAACACCTCCCCCGAGGTGCGCCTCAACGCCTCGCTCGCGCCCGAGATGCCGCGCCCCGGGCGGATAGGCCTGTTCGCCCAGTCCGGCGCGATCGGGATCGCGCTGCTCTCCCGGCTGCACCGGCGCGGCGGCGGCGTCACCGGCGTGACCGGCGTGTCCACCTTCGTCTCCTCCGGAAACCGGGCGGACGTGTCCGGCAACGACGTACTCCAGTACTGGTACGACGACCCGGACACCGACGTCGCCCTGATGTACCTCGAATCCATCGGCAACCCGCGCAAGTTCACCCGGCTCGCCCGGCGGACGGCGGCCGCCAAGCCGCTGGTCGTGGTCCAGGGGGCGCGGCACGCCGCCGCTCCCCAGGGGCATGCCGTACGGGCCACCCGGCTGCCGCACGCCACCGTGTCCGCGCTGCTGCGGCAGGCCGGGGTGATCCGGGTCGACACGATCACCGAGCTGGTCGACGCGGGGCTTCTGCTGGCCCGCCAGCCGCTCCCCGCGGGACCCCGGGTGGCGATCCTCGGTAACTCGGAGTCCCTGGGGCTGCTGACGTTCGACGCGTGCCTGGCCGAAGGGCTGCGACCGCTTCCTCCGCTGGATCTGACCACGGCGGCCTCGGCGGAGGACTTCCACCGGGCGCTGACGAAAGCCCTTGCCGATGACAGGTGCGACGCCGTGGTGGTGACCGCCATACCGGCCGTGGGGGAGACGCCGGCCCAGGACGCGGCTCTGGCTCAGGCCCTCCGATCGGCCTCGGCCTCGGCCCCGGCGAAGCCGGTGCTCGTGGTGCACGTCGAGCTCGGCGGGCTCGCGGAGGCCCTGTCCGCGGCGGCCAGCACCGCGCCACAGGCGGCGTCCACGGCACCCGGCGCGGGCCAGGCACGCCGTCCCGCCGAACGCCCGGCCACCGCGGTGGGCGGCGCCTCGGAGGCGAGCCCCCGGCTCATCCCCGCCTACCCCGCCGCCGAGCGCGCCGTCCGCGCCCTCGGCGAGGCCGTGAAGTACGCCCAGTGGCGGCGCGAGGTGGCCGACCCCGGCAAGGTCCCCGAGTACGAGGACATCGACGAGAAGGGCGCCGCCGAGCAGATCGACGGGCTGCTCTCCCGGGGCTCGGGACTGACACTCGCCCCCGAGGACGCCTGCCTGCTGCTCGGGCGGTACGGCATCGACGTACACCGGGCACTGCCCGCGCCGACACCCGGCGAGGCCGCCGCGGCCGCGCGCACCCTCGATTACCCCGTGGCCCTCAAGACCACCGCACCGCACCTGAGACACCGTGCCGACCTGGGCGGCGTACGCCTGGATCTGACGGACGAGGCGCAACTGAGGAGGGCGTACACGGAGTTGACCGACCTCTTCGGAGCGCCGGAGGTGCTGCGCCCGGTCGTGCAGGGCATGGCGCCGCGCGGGGTCGACACGGTCGTACGGGCCGTCATCGACCCGGCGGCCGGGGCGGTGCTCTCGTTCGGCCTGGCCGGAGCCGCGTCGGAGCTGCTCGGGGACACGGCACACCGGCTGGTTCCGGTCACCGACCGGGACGCGAGCTCGCTGGTCCGGTCGATCCGGACGGCGCCGCTCCTGTTCGGCTGGCGTGGCTCGGCGCCGGTCGACACCGTGGCCCTCGAAGAGCTGATGCTGCGCGTCTCGCGGCTGGTCGACGACCACCCGGAGGTCGTCGCCGTCTCCCTGGAGCCGGTGGTGGTCGCCCCGCGCGGCCTGAGCGTGCTCGGCGCCACCGTGCGGCTGGCCCGCGCCCCCGTCCGCGACGACCTCGGCCCCCGCACGCTTCCCGTCGTCTGAGCCGTACCGGTCCAGTCGTCCGAGCCGTGCCGGCGCCCGCCGCTGTCGAGGATTCGTTCTGATCCGTCCACGACAGACACCCGCGAGCGGTGCCTCGCAGTCAGTGGGCCACCGTAGGATGGACGTCATGGCCAAGACCAGTACGACGACCCAGGGGCTGCGAGCGGCGATCGAGCGCAGCGGCTACTACCCGGCCCTCGTGGCCGAGGCGGTGGAGGCCGCGATCGGCGGCGACACCATCCGGTCGTACCTGGTCCACCAGGAGACGACGTTCGACGCCAACGAGGTGCGCCGGCACGTGACCGTGCTCGTCCTTACCGGCAACCGCTTCATCGTGAGCCACACCGACGAGCAGAACGCGGACACGACCTCACCGACGCCCTACGCCACGACCTCGACCGAGTCCGTGAAACTCGGCCGGATCTCGTCGGTCGTCGTCAGCCGGGTCGTCGCCAACCCCGAGTCGTACACGCCGGGCACGCCGCCCCGCGAGGTCGTCCTGACCATCGGCTGGGGCGCGGTCTCCCGCATCGACCTGGAGCCCGCGGCCTGCGGCGACCCCAACTGCGAGGCGGACCACGGCTACACGGGCAGCTCGACGGCGGACGACCTGAGCCTGCGCGTCAGCGAGGCCGGGGACGGCCCGGAGACGGTGCGCCAGGCCCTCGCCTTCGCGCAGTCCCTCTCCGAGGCGACCGCGGACATCGCCCGCTGATGGCGCTGCCCACCTGGGACCACCCGGAACCGCTGGCCATCGATTCCGCGCCCGTCCCCGAGTACGGCGCGGGCTCGCTCGCCGATCTGCTGCCCACGCTCGCCGCCGGCATGGGCGTCCCCGGCATGACCACCGCCATACCGGAACTGACCGAGGCCGACCGGAACTGCGTCTTCCTGATCGACGGTCTCGGCTGGGAGCAACTGAAGGCGCACCCGGACGAGGCCCCCTTCATGAGCTCCCTCCTCGGCAGCTCGCGCGGCGGCACCGGACGCCCGATCACCGCCGGTTACCCGGCGACCACCGCGAGTTCCCTGGCCTCCGTCGGCACGGGCCTGCCGCCCGGCGCGCACGGCCTGCCCGGCTACACCGTGCGCAACCCGAGGACCGGTGAGCTGATGAACCAGCTGCGCTGGAGTCCCTGGACGGAACCCCGCGCCTGGCAGCCGTACCCCACCGTCTTCCAGCTCGCGGACGCGGCGGGTGTGCACACGGCCCAGGTCACGTCCCCGACCTTCCAGAACACCCCGCTCACGAAGATCGCCCTGAGTGGCGGAACGTTCCACGGGCGGCTGTCCGGCGAAGAGCGCATGGACCTCGCGGCCGAACAACTGGCCGCCGGCGACCGCTCGTTGGTGTACACCTACTACGCCGAGGTGGACGGCAAGGGCCACCGCTTCGGCGTCGACTCGGACCCCTGGCGCGGTCAGCTGATGTACGTCGACCGCCTGGTCCAGCGCCTCGCGGAGCAACTGCCGCCGCGCTCGGCGCTGTACATCACCGCCGACCACGGCATGATCGACATCCCCTTCGACGAGCAGCACCGCATCGACTTCGACGAGGACTGGGAGCTGCGCGCGGGAGTCGCCCTGCTGGGCGGCGAGGCCCGGGCCCGGCATGTGTACGCCGTCCCGGGTGCCGAGGCGGACGTCCTGACCTGCTGGCGCGAGGTGCTCGGCGAGCAGTTCTGGGTGGCTTCACGCGACGAGGCGATCGCGGCGGGCTGGTTCGGGCCTCAGGTCGACGAACGGGTGTACGCCCGGATCGGCGACGTCGTGGCGGCGGCCTGCGACGACGTCCTGATCGTCGCGACCGAGCGGGAGCCGAAGGAGTCGGCGATGGTCGGCAACCACGGTTCGATGGCGCCGGTGGAGCAGCACGTTCCGCTCCTGGAAGTGCGTACCTGACGCTCCCCGCCCAGCTCTCCTCCGCCCGCCTCCCTTCTTGCCGAAAGGTGCTCAACTCCCCATGCCCGAGCTGGTGTTCTTCTCCGGAACGATGGACTGCGGGAAGTCGACGCTGGCTCTCCAGATCGAGCACAACCGCTCGGCCCGGGGCCTGCAGGGCATGATCTTCACGCGCGACGACCGCGCGGGGGAGGGCAAGCTCTCCTCGCGCCTCGGCCTGGTCACGGATGCCGTGGAGGTCGCGGACGACCAGGACCTGTACGGGTACCTCGTCGACCACCTCTCCCAGGGCGGCCGGGCGGACTACGTGATCGCGGACGAGGCGCAGTTCCTGGCCCCCGGCCAGATCGACCAGCTGGCCCGGGTGGTCGACGACCTGGGGGTCGATGTCTTCGCGTTCGGCATCACCACCGACTTCCGCTCCAAGCTCTTCCCCGGCTCCCAGCGCCTCGTGGAGCTCGCCGACCGGGTCGAGGTCCTCCAGGTCGAGGCCCTGTGCTGGTGCGGTGCCCGAGCCACCCACAACGCCCGCACGATAGGCGGCGAAATGGTCGTCGAGGGCGCCCAGGTGGTCATCGGCGACGTCAATCAGGCGGAGGACATCGGCTACGAGGTCCTGTGCCGTCGACACCACCGGCGCCGGATGACGGCGGCGACGGCCCGCGCGAGCGCCCTCTCACCCGACGTACTGCCGATCGCCTCCGCCTGACTCTCAGCGCGCAGCGTGCGTCATCGCTCGGTGCGGATCACCGAGAACACCGCGCCCTCCGGGTCCGCCACCGTGGCCACCCGTCCGTAGGGCGAGTCGTGGGCCGCCTTGAGGAGGTGTCCGCCGAGGTCGGTGGCCTGGGTGACGGCCTCGTCCACGTCCGCGACCTCGAAGTACGTCAGCCAGTGCGGGCCGCGGTCGCGGGGCAGGCCGTGGCCGACGCCGTGCATGCCCGCCACCGGGCGGCCGGCGACGTGCAGGGTCATGTAGTCGAAGTCGGCCGAGACGACCGGCTCCGGCTCGTGTCCGAAGACCCCCTGGTAGAACTTGACGACGCTCTCGGTGTCGCGGGTCACCAACTCGATCCAGGCGGGGGTGCCGTGCACCCCGTGGAGCGCCGTGCCCAGGTGGGCCGCCGCCTGCCAGACCCCGAAGACGGCGCCCGTGGGGTCCGAGGCGATCAGCAGCCGCCCGGCCTCTCCGGCGTCCAGGGGACCCACGCCCACGGTGCCGCCGCAGTGCCGTACCGACTCGGCGGTGTGGTTCACGTCCTCCGAGGCGAAGTACGGCGTCCAGGCGATCGGCAGATGCCGGTCGGGTGGCATCTGGCCGATTCCCGCCACCTCGTGGCCGTCGAGCAGGGCCCGCGCATACGGGCCGAGCTGCCGCGGGCCCGGCTGGAACTCCCAGCCGAACAGCTCTCCGTAGAACTCCTGGGTCGTGGCCATTCCGTGCACCATCAGGCTCACCCAGCAGGGCACGCCGGGTGCGTGCCGAGCGTTCGTGGTGCCGTTCGGGCCGGCCGACTCCCGTGCCTCGGTCATCGTCACTCTCTTCTCGGCCCCTCGCGGTGGCCGTTCACCTTCCGCCTACCAACCGCGTACCGCAATCGCGCGCGTGCACGCCCCGTGCCGATGCTCGCACCACCCGTCACCCTGCGCGCCCCGGCGGCGTCATCGTGTAGTGGTCCACTGCCGGAGAATGCCCGATGAGCCGTTTCCCATCCGTTTCCGCGCGATTGCCGGGGAGTGTCCATCGGCTGTACAGCATGTGCCCGATCCCGTACGCCGGGTGATCGGACCTGTCCGGCCGAGCAGAGTAGCCGGACCTGGACGCCGGGGCCACCCCGTACGCAAGGATGGTGGCCATGAACGCCATCATCTCCGCATCCGAACTCGCGAGCGATCTGGTGGGACCGAACCCGCCGGTCGTGCTCGACATCCGCTGGCAGCTCTCCACGGCGACAGCCGCCGGAGCCGCCCCCTTCGACGGCCGGGCCGCCTACGCGGCAGGGCACATCCCCGGCGCGGTCTTCGTCGACCTGGATGCCGAACTGGCCGGGGAGCCGGGCGAAGGCGGCCGCCATCCGCTGCCCGACCTGGAGGTCTTCAGCGAGGCGATGCGGGCCGCCGGGGTGTCCGCGGACCGGGATGTCGTCGTGTACGACGGCGGCGTGGGCTGGGCCGCCGCGCGGGCCTGGTGGCTGCTGGGCTGGACGGGGCATCCGTCGGTGCGCGTGCTTGACGGCGGGCTGGCCGCCTGGAGCGGGCCGGTGTCCTCGGAGGTCCCCGAGCCCACCCCCGGAACCTTCGAGCCGGTCGCGGGCTCCCGGCCGCTGCTGGACGCGGACGGGGCCGCCGCGCTCGCCCGTACGGGGCTGCTGCTCGACGCCCGGGCCGGGGAGCGCTACCGGGGCGAGGTCGAGCCGATCGACCCCGTGGGCGGGCACATCCCGGGTGCGGTCTCGGCGCCGACCACGGAGAACGTCACGGAGACCGGCGAGTTCCGGCCATCGGGTGAGCTCGCGGAGCGCTTCAAGTCCCTCGGCGTGACCGGCACTTCGGAGGTCGGCGTCTACTGCGGTTCGGGCGTGTCCGCCGCCCACGAGGTGCTGGCGCTCGCCGTCGCGGGCATCCCGGCCGCGCTGTACGTGGGTTCCTGGTCGGAGTGGTCGCGGGACAGCGGTCGTCCGGTCGCGGTGGGCCCCGACCCCCAGTAACGGTACGTCGCGGTGGGCCCCGACTCCGAGTAACGGCAAAGGGGCCCGCTCCAGCGTGGCGTGGGCCCCGATGCCGTACAACTGACTAGTCCTGCTTCTTTCGTCGCGTCCCGAAGACGATCTCGTCCCAGCTCGGGACCGCCGCTCTGCGGCCCGGGCGGACGCCGTCGGCCTCGGCCTGGCGGTCGGTCGCGCCGACGAGACGGTCGCGGTGGCTGCCGACCGAGCGGGGCATGAGCACGTCCGCGTAGGCGGACCCGGCACCGGCCGAGGCCGCGGGGGCCGGGGGCTCCTCCGCCTCGGGCTCGGTGGGTGGCTCCTCCGTCGCCGGAAGCTCCGCGGTGGCGGGCCGCTCGGGCACCACCATGTCGCCCCGGAAGCTGGGCACCGCTTCCAGGAGACTGGTGAGCGAGTCGCGGTCGCTCACGCTCTCCTCGATCGGCTCGGGGGAAGGCCCGGGCAGACTCGGGCGCTCCATCTGCCGGTCCAGGGCACGGTCCAGCGGGCGGTCGCGCGGCAGCCGTGCGATACGCGGGACGAACGGGAAGCTCGGCTCGGGCGCCGCGAGGTCGTCGGACTCGCCGATCAGCGAGCGCGCCTCGTCGTCGACGGCCTGGACGAGCCGCCGGGGCGGGTCGTACGTCCAGCTCGCCGAGTGCGGCTCGCCCGCGACCCGGTAGACCAACAGCACTTCCCACGTGCCGTCGTCACGACGCCACGAATCCCACTGGACGGTGTCCTTCTCGGCGCCCCGGATCAGCAGCCGTTCCTGGACGGCCTCGCCGAGCTGGGGTCCGGCGTTCTCACCAGGGCGGCGGACAGGAGTCTTCCGGGCCCGCTCGGCCATGAAGGCGCGCTCGGCGAGCACGGGGCCCTCGAAGCGACGGACCCGGTCGACGGGGATTCCCGCGAGCTGGGCGACTTCCTCCGCGGAGGCGCCGGCACGTATACGCGCCTGGATGTCTCGGGGGCGGAGATGACTCTCCACCTCGATCTCGATCTGGCCGAGGCGGGGACGGTCGCCGCGAACAGCGGCGCGCAGACGCTCGTCAATCGGAAGCGTGTACTCCGTGCTGTCCGCAGCCTTCAGCACCAGCCGTGTGCCGTCGTTAGAGACGGCCACGACACGCAGTTCGGGCATGGGGACCTCCCGGGTGGTGCCTGCCGACGTCACGTGCGTCGCTGCTTCCGCTAGTCGAGTGTGGCCTGCCCGGGTGCAGCCTGCCACAACCTTGCCGAGTTGCCCGGCGTGTCGGGCACGGGCCCGGGGTCGCCGTTATGGCACGGTTACCTATTCGCAACGCTAAGTGACGAACTCCATCACCCTGTGCAACGAGCCCCCTCCCGGCGGTCCTGTCAGGCCCCGGACACCCTGGCGGGAGTCCGGACCCAGGGCTCGCAACAGTACTCCATTCGGGCCATGTGCGTGGATCGGCACGCCGCCCAACTTCTAGTGAGGGGTGGTAGTTGGCCGTCCGCTGTGCCGTATTGGTGACCTTGAAACGTGTCGTACTTCACGGAATCGCCAGAAACGGAACTAAACGTTTCGCCCGTCCGTCCCTTTCTCGTGCAAGCGGTCGAGAAGTACGGGAAAGGCAGGCAAGGTCCGGGGATGCGCGAGAGGTCGGATACCGGCGAGGAACCGGGGGCAAAGGAAGGGGCACCGAGGAGGAAGCGGGTGGACCTGAGCCTTCCGCAAGTTGCGGGCAGCGCCGTGGCCGCGGTGGTGGCGGCCAAACTCGCCTCCTACTTCGGGGTGTACGGGACGATCCTGGGCGCCGGAGTGGTCAGCGCGATCGCCACCTGCGGAGGCACCGTCTTCCAGCACTTCTTCAAGCGCACCGGCGAACAGCTCCGTGATGTCACGGTCCAGGCGAAGCCGAAGCTGGGGCAGGCTCCGGTACCGGGGGCGTTCACCGAGGGCACCGTCTATCGCGCCCGGGTCAAGAGCTGGAAGCGGCCGGTGGTCGCGGCGGCGCTCGTCTTCGGCGTGACGATGGCGGGGATCACGACGTACGAGCTGGTGTCGGGGCAGAGCTTCAGCGGCGCCGGCACGAGCACCACCGTCGGTGACGCCCTCAAGGGCAGTGGCTCCGGCTCCCATTCAAGGCCCGGCACGACGCCTTCGAGCGGGTCCTCGTCGAGTGAGCCGTCGGCGACCGACGGCACTTCCGGCGCCGAGGACGGCGCCGGGGCCGGCACCACTCAGGGTGACGGCCGTGCCACGTCCCCTGCACCGACGCCGAGTTCCGGTGCCGCTTCGCAGGCACCGGCCGACACCCCGGCGCCCACGGACGGTTCGTCTACGAGCCCAGCACCCGACGCAAGTAGTCGTTCCCAAAGCGGCGATCCGGGTCAAGACGGTCCCGCAGCGCCGTGAACTCGCCGAAACGCGGATACACCTTCGAGAAGTACTCCGCGTCGCGGGTGTGGACCTTGCCCCAGTGCGGGCGGCCCTCGTGCGCCGTGAAGATCCGCTCGGCCGCGGTGAAGTACGCCTGATAGGGCGTACCCCTGAACATGTGGACGGCGATGTAGGCGCTCTCCCGCCCGGACGCCGTGGAGAGCGCGATGTCGTCCGCGGGGGCGGTGCGCACCTCGACGGGGAAGCTGACCCGCAGGGACGAGCGGTCGACCATCGTCTTCAACTCGCGCAGCGTCTCGACGAGCGCCTCGCGCGGAACGGCGTACTCCATCTCCACGAAGCGCACCCGGCGCGGAGAAGTGAAGACCTTGTAGGGAATGTCGGTGTAGGTCCGCGCGGACAGCGCCCGGCTGGAGATCTTGGCGATCGCCGGGATGGTCGCGGGCGCGGCACGGCCGACCAGATTGGCCACCTGGAAGACCCCGTTGGAGAGAAACTCGTCCTCGATCCAGCCGCCGATCTGCCCGATCGGCTTCTCGGGGCCGGCGCTGCGGTTGTTGCGCTTGGTGTTGCAGTTGCCGGTGTGCGGGAACCAGTAGAACTCGAAGTGCTCGTTCTCGGTGAAGAGTTCGTCGAAGTCGGCGGTGACCTTGTCGAAGGTCATCGGCTCCTCGCGGGCCGTGAGCAGAAAAATGGGCTCTACGGAGAAGGTGATCGAGGTGACGATCCCCAGGGCGCCGATGCCCACCCGGGCCGCCGCGAAGACATCGGGGTTCTCCGCCTCGGAGCAGGTGAGGAGCGAACCGTCCGCGGTGACCAGCTCAAGTCCCTTGATCTGCGCGGCGATCGAGGCCGAGTCGCGGCCCGTGCCGTGCGTTCCGGTGCTGGTCGCGCCCGAGACCGTCTGCTCCATGATGTCGCCCATGTTCGTGAGCGACAGCCCCTCGCGCGCGAGAGCCACATTGAGACGCTTGAGCGGGGTGCCCGCCTCAACGGTGACGGTCCCGGCCGCGCGATCAATATTGCGGATGCCGGTCAACAGTTGAGGGCGGATCAACACGCCGTCGGTCGCGGCGGCGGCGGTGAAGGAGTGCCCGGTGCCGACGGCCTTGACCCTCAGACCATCGTCGGCAGCCTTGCGTACGGCCGCGGAGAGCTCCTCGACCGAAGCGGGGGTGACCTCCCGTACGGGACGGGCGGTGACGTTCCCCGCCCAGTTACGCCACGTGCCGCTCTTCCCGCTCACTGTGGTGCTCATGGGTCCCCTCCCGCTGCGGAACCGGCCTGCTCAACCGGCGATACCCGAGGAATCCGACCGCGACCGCGACGGCTCCGGACACCGCCGGAACCCCGTACCCGGCCTTCGCACCGGCGGCGTCGATCACCCAGCCGGCCACGGAGGAGCCGAGCGCGACCCCGACCGCGAGTCCGGTGCTCACCCAGGTCATGCCCTCGGTCAGTTTCGCGCGTGGTACGTGCTGTTCGATGAGGGACATCGTCGTGATCATCGTGGGAGCGATGGACAGGCCCGCAACGAACAGCGCCACGGCCAGAAACGGCAAGTTTCCGACCAGTAGCAGGGGGATCATACTCACGGCCATGGTGCATATGCCCAGCAGCCACCGACGTTCGGGCGCCCCCTTGAAGTGCAGCAGTCCGAACACGGCTCCCGCCGCGCAGGAACCCGCCGCATAGAGGGCCAGAACCACACTCGCGGCGCCCTTGTGGCCCTGCTCCTCCGCGAAGGCCACGGTGACCACGTCCACGGCCCCGAAGATCGCTCCGGTCGCCACGAACGTGGCCACCAGGACCTGGAGTCCGGCCGCGCGCAGCGCCGAACCGCTGGTGTGGTGCTCACGCGGGTGCGGCACGGGCTCGGTCGCGCGCTGGGAGGTCAGCCAGAAGACGCCCACCGCCAGGAAACAGGCGGCGAGCAGTGGCCCGGCCTCAGGGAACCACACCGTGGACAGGCCGATGGAGAAGATCGGCCCGAAGATGAAGCAGATCTCGTCCACCACGGACTCGAACGAGTACGCGGTGTGCAACTGCGGGGTGCCTCCGTAGAGGGCCGCCCAGCGGGCCCGGATCATCGCACCGATGCTCGGGACACAGCCGATCCCGGCCGCGCAGAGGAACAGCACCCAGTCCGGCCACTCGAAGCGCGCGGCCAACAGCAGCCCGGCGGCCGCCACGAGCGCGAACAGGGTGACGGGGCGCAGCACCCGCCGCTGGCCGTGCAGGTCCACCATCCGGGAGACCTGCGGGCCCATCACCGCGGCCGCGAGCGCCATGGTCGCCGACAGCGCGCCCGCGAGCCCGTACCGCCCGGTGAGCTGGGAGATCATCGTCACCACGCCGATGCCCATCATCGACAGGGGCATCCGGCCGAGGAAGCCCGCGGCGGAGAAGCCCTTGGAGCCGGGGGCGGCGAACAGGGCGCGGTACGGGCTGGGCACGAAGGGTCTCCGGTGGGCTCGGCCCGGCCGCACGGTCACTGCGTGCGGCCGGACTCCGGTAAGGCGTGTAGATGGCCGATACAGCTTACGGGTTAGGTGACCCTAACGCACTACCTCGCGCACTTCCCGATTCCGCTTGTCATGTGGCTGTTGTCCGGCTGTCAGCGGCGGATGGCAGGATCGGACCCATGCCAGATGTGCTCGATGCCACCCCCTACGACGCCCTGCTCCTGCTCTCGTTCGGCGGCCCCGAGGGCCCGGACGACGTGGTTCCGTTCCTGGAGAACGTGACGCGGGGGAGAGGCATCCCCAAGGAACGGCTGAAGGAAGTGGGGCAGCACTACTTCCTGTTCGGCGGGGTCAGCCCGATCAACGACCAGAACCGTGCCCTGCTCGACGCCCTCCGCAAGGACTTCGCGGACCACGGCCTGGACCTGCCCGTGTACTGGGGCAACCGCAACTGGGCGCCGTACCTCACCGACACCCTGCGCGACATGGTCGCCGACGGCCGCCGCCGCGTCCTCGTCCTCGCCACCAGCGCGTACGCCTCGTACTCGGGCTGCCGGCAGTACCGCGAGGACCTCGCCGGCGCCCTGGCGGCCCTGGAGGCCGAGGGCCTGGAGCTGCCGAAGATCGACAAGCTGCGGCACTACTTCAACCACCCCGGCTTCGTGGAGCCCATGATCGAGGGCGTCCTGAAGTCCCTCGCCGAACTCCCCGAGGACGTACGGGCGGGCGCGCATCTCGCTTTCACCACGCACTCCATCCCCATCGCGGCCGCCGACACCTCCGGCCCGGCCGAGGATCACGGCGACGGCGGCGCCTACGTCGAGCAGCACCTGGACGTGGCGAAGCTGATCGCCGACGCCGTGCGCGAGGAGACCGGGATCGAGCACCCCTGGCAGCTCGTGTACCAGTCGCGCTCCGGAGCCCCGCACATCCCGTGGCTCGAGCCCGACATCTGCGACCACCTGGAGGAGCTGCACGGGGCCGGGGTCCCGGCCGTCGTGATGGCCCCCATCGGGTTCGTCTCGGACCACATGGAGGTGCTGTACGACCTCGACGCGGAGGCGACGGCCAAGGCGGCGGAGCTGGGCCTGCCCGTGCGCCGCTCGGCCACCGTGGGCGCCGACCCCCGCTTCGCCGCGGCGATCCGCGACCTCGTCCTGGAGCGTGCCGCGACGGAGAACGGGCTCCAGGTGACACCCTGCGCCCTGGGCGCGCTCGGCGCGAGCCACGGCCTGTGCCCTGTGGGCTGCTGCCCGGCCCGCGCCCCCAAGCCCGCCGCCGCGGGCGCCGACAGCCCATACGCCTGAGGAGCCCCTTGATCGAGCCCCTGCACGCCGAACTGCTCCAGCTCGCCCACGACGCCGCCCGCCGTGCCGGCGAGCTGCTGAGGGACGGCCGCCCGGCGGACCTCACGGTCGCCGCCACCAAGTCCAGCCCGATCGACGTCGTCACCGAGATGGACATCGCCGCCGAGAAGCTGATCACCGACCTGATCTCCCAGCACCGCCCCCACGACGGCTTCCTCGGCGAGGAAGGCGCCTCCAGCGAGGGCACCAGCGGCATCCGCTGGGTCGTCGACCCGCTCGACGGCACGGTGAACTACCTCTACGGGCTGCCGACCTGGGCTGTGTCCATCGCGGCCGAACAGAACGGCGAGACCGTCGTCGGAGTCGTCGCGGCACCGATGCGCGGCGAGACCTACAGCGCCGTGCGCGGCAGGGGCGCCCGGGCCAGCGGGGCCTGGGTCGGCGAGCGCCGGCTGTCCTGCCGCCCGTCGCCGCCCCTGGACCAGGCCCTGGTCTCGACCGGCTTCAACTACGTGACCGAGGTCAAGGTCCACCAGGCCGAGGTCGCCCACCGGCTGATCCCCCTGCTGCGCGACATCCGGCGCAGCGGTTCGGCGGCCGTCGACCTGTGCGACGTCGCCGCGGGCCGCCTCGACGGCTACTACGAGCGCGGTCTGCACCCCTGGGACCTCGCGGCGGGCGACCTGATCGCCCGTGAGGCGGGCGCCCTGACCGGTGGACGCCCCGGAGAGCGCCCCGGGGGCGCTCTGGCGGTCGCGGCCTCCCCGGGCGTCTTCGAGCCCCTCCAGCGGCTTCTGGAGGAATTCGGCGCCTGGCACGACTGAGGACACCCACCGTTCCCGCTCCGTACGGCACCCGCTGCTCCCGGCGCGTACAGCGGCTACGGGATTCGGTACGCACAACAACGGAGCGGGGCCCCGGCACTGGATCGATGCCGGGGCCCCGCTCTCGTACGAACTGCTCAGACGCGCGACGCGCCGACCTCCACACCGTGCTCGGCGGCAAGGCGGCGCAGGTCCTCGAGCTCGGCCTGCTCGACCTCCGCGAGGAAGTCGTCGCCTGTTTCGCGAGCCCGCGTCAGGTCGGACTCGGTCGCCCTTATGCGCTGCAGAAGTCCTGCGGTGAATGCGTCCATGCTGCGCCCCCTCGTCCTGGGTCGTGGGTCGGTGGCACGGGGGTGTGCCGTTGGGAAGGGGCGATCACGTCTCCAGAGGGTGCCCAGCGCTGCCCGGGCTGGGCGGCGACGGTGCCGGACACCCACGCCCGCTCTGCGGAAGCGGTTGGACGTACCACAAGGTGGCTTGCCACATGCAGAGCGTGATCGCGGGGTGTAAAGCCGTCCTACCCCCCGCTCCCTTCCGTGGAAACCTCAACCCGGCGAGAAAATCTCGCATTCCCGGGCCCCGAGACCGTCGTACTGGTCGCCTCTCACCCGCCTTACAGCCGGTTTATGGCCGAAAAGGGCAGGATGGAGGCCTCACCCATGACAGACCCCCCTGCTCACGTGTGCCGAAGAGGCGCAACGCGGGTGGACAGAGGAAGGACAAGCGACGTGCGCGTACTCGTCGTCGAGGACGAGCAGCTGCTCGCCGATGCGGTGGCCACCGGACTGCGCCGGGAGGCCATGGCCGTCGACGTCGTGTACGACGGTGCGGCCGCCCTGGAGCGCATCGGCGTCAACGACTACGACGTGGTGGTCCTCGACCGCGACCTCCCGCTCGTGCACGGCGACGACGTCTGCCGCAAGATCGTCGAGCTCGGCATGCCCACGCGCGTGCTGATGCTCACCGCCTCCGGCGACGTCAGCGACCGTGTCGAGGGCCTGGAGATCGGCGCCGACGACTACCTCCCCAAGCCGTTCGCGTTCAGCGAGCTGACGGCACGCGTGCGTGCTCTCGGGCGTCGTACGAGCGTGCCGCTGCCACCCGTCCTGGAGCGCGCCGGGATCAAGCTCGACCCCAACCGGCGCGAGGTCTTCCGCGACGGCAAGGAGGTCCAGCTCGCGCCCAAGGAGTTCGCCGTCCTGGAGGTGCTGCTGCGCAGCGAGGGCGCCGTCGTCTCCGCCGAGCAGCTCCTGGAGAAGGCCTGGGACGAGAACACGGACCCCTTCACCAACGTCGTCCGCGTCACCGTCATGACCTTGCGCCGCAAGCTCGGGGAACCCCCGGTCATCGTCACCGTGCCCGGCTCCGGGTACCGGATCTGATCCGCGGTGGCCACGACTCCCGCGCCCCCCACGGCGCCTCCGAAGCCCACCTGGGACCCCAGAAGGGCGGAGCCTCCGTTCCCCTGGCTGCGTCCGACCATCCGGATACGGCTCACGCTGCTGTACGGCGGCATGTTCCTGATCGCCGGCATCATGCTGCTGTCGATCATCTATCTGCTCGCGGCGCAGGCCCTGAACACGGGCGCCGAGCCGCTCTTCAAGATCGTCAGTGGCACGTCGATCAAGGTGAGCAGCGACAACTGCCCCGCCGTCCAGGCGGGCAACCTGTCACTCGACGAGTTCAACGTCGCGATCAGCAACTGCATCGACCACCAGCGTCAGACGGCCCTGGACGACCTGCTCAGCCGCTCCCTGCTCGCCCTGCTCGGCCTCGCGATCATCGCCTTCGCCTTCGGCTACGCGATGGCGGGCCGCGTCCTGTCGCCGCTCGGCCGGATCACCCGCACCGCGCGCGCGGTGGCGGGCTCGGACCTGTCCCGGCGGATCGAGCTGGACGGCCCGGACGACGAGCTGAAGGAGCTGGCGGACACCTTCGACGACATGCTGGAGCGGCTGCAGCGGGCCTTCACCGCCCAGCAGCGGTTCGTCGGCAACGCCTCGCACGAACTGCGCACCCCGCTCGCGATCAACCGCACGCTCCTCGAAGTGCACCTGTCCGACCCCGGAGCCCCGGTGGAGCTCCAGCAGCTCGGCAAGACGCTGCTCGCCACCAACGAGCGCAGCGAGCAGCTCGTCGAGGGACTGCTGCTGCTCGCCCGCAGCGACAACCAGATCGTCGAGCGCAAGCCCGTGGATCTCGCCGAGGTCGCCACACAGGCCGTCGACCAGGTGCACGCCGAGGCCGCGGCCAAGGGTGTGGCGATCCGCGGGGAGCGCGCCGCGGCGGTCGTCCAGGGCAACGGCGTCCTGCTGGAGCGGATCGCCCTGAACCTCGTCCAGAACGCGGTGCGGTACAACGTGCCGGACGACGGCTGGGTCGAGGTCACGACACAGGTCCAGCACGGCCAGGCGGTACTGGTGGTCACGAACACGGGTCCGGTGGTTCCCGCGTACGAGATCGACAATCTTTTTGAGCCTTTCCGGCGGCTGCGCACGGAGCGCACCGGCAGCGACAAGGGCGTGGGCCTCGGCCTTTCCATCGCCCGGTCGGTGGCCCGCGCACACGGGGGCCATATCGCGGCAGAGCCGCGCGAGGGGGGTGGGCTCGTGATGCGCGTCACCCTGCCCATCTGAGAACATGTCGCGGACACGCGGCGATGTTCGCTTTGCGCGGAATTTTCTGGTCGCCCATCCGGGAGACTCGTGTGTGATCGATCACAAGGGCGAATTTCTGGCCATCTACTCTCCGTGGTCACGCAGGCTGTCGTAAAGCCGGGAAAATCCGGGTTTTCGGGGGTCTAGATCACGGGAAGTACACGGTGGGACGCCTTTGAAGTGGGCCCTTCGGACCGTGTACGGTCCGCATCGCCATCCAAGCCGATCACTCATGAGGAGTCCGGTTGGGTGTCGATTGAGTAACAGACCTTGATGTGAGGCAAAATCTCCGCCTCAGGTCGGGCACAAGTCCGGCCTCTCACGCGTTACGTGCGCTGAGACACCGCAGACACCCAGAGGGGGAGAGCGACATGGCAACGGATTACGACACCCCACGCAAGACCGACGACGACGTCGACTCGGACAGCCTTGAAGAACTGAAGGCTCGCCGGAACGACAAGTCCACGTCGTCTGTCGATGTAGACGAGTTCGAGGCCGCAGAAGGCCTGGAGCTTCCCGGAGCGGACCTCTCGAACGAGGAGCTGGCCGTCCGGGTGCTGCCCAAGCAGCAGGACGAGTTCACTTGCATGAGCTGCTTCCTGGTGCACCACCGCAGCCAGCTGGCCCGCGAGAAGAACGGTCAGCCGATCTGCCGCGACTGCGACTGAGGCAGGGTCGGCCGTGACTGGCTCGACCCCACCTTGGAAGCGCCGCTTCCCTTCACGGGCAGCGGACGAAGGGCCCTCAGACGGCCCTGAAGGCGTGCGTGACGACGAGCGGGGCTCTTCCCGACCAGGATCAGCCTCGCTCGAGCGGGCGCCCGCCACAGCGCCGACAGGCGCCTTCGAGCGGGCCGGCATGGTGAAGCCGGCCGGCGATCCGGAACCGTCCGACGGTTCGGTTCCGGCGGACGTCGCCGTTCCCGCCACCGGCCGCCGTGCGGCCGGCCTTCGGGACGGGGTCAGAAAGGGCGTCCAGAAGGGCGGCAGCAGGGCCAAGGCGGGCCTGTCCCACCTCGCCGACCGGATCATCGACATCGCGCCGCGCGTACCCGTACGGGACCTGGCGACCCTCCGCAGGCAGTTCCCGGGACTCACCCCCGAACAGCTCGCGGACAAGCTCGTCGTGGGTGCGGCCAACGCGACGTCCACGGTGGGCGCCGGGATCGGCGCCGCCGCGATGCTGCCGGTGCCGCCCGCGATGCCGACCGAGCTGGCCGCGGAGATCACCGGCGTCGCCGCGATCGAGCTGAAGCTGATCGCCGAGCTCCACGAGGTCTATGGCCTTCGGCCGCCGGGCAACCTCAAACAGCGCAGTACCGGGTATCTGAACTCCTGGTCCTCCGAGCGCGGGATCGACGTGACCAAACCGTCGACGATCAACGCCGCGTTGGGCGGCCAGATGAAGCGTGAGCTGCGCCAGCAGATCATGAAACGCATGGTCCGGGATCTGCCGAACCTGATGCCGTTCATGGTGGGCGCGGCGGTGGGAGCGGTCATGAACCGCCGGGACACCAAACGCCTGGCGGCGCGTATCCGCAAGGACCTGCGCAAGTCCCAGGTGCCGTGGGACGCGCTTGCGGAGCTGCCGCCCCTGGAGAAGCCGGCGGATCCCCTGCGGATGGGGGAGATCCCCAAGGAACTGGGGCACTGAGCCCCGCCCGGCACCGCCCGCCCGCCGAGTCGGGACGAGCGACGGGGCAGGGGCACCGGCTCGTGAGGATCTCCGGCTCGTGGGGGTCACCGGCTCGTGGTGGGCCGGGAGCACTGGATGTGGAGGCGCACTGCCTGTGGAGCGGTGTGCGCCGGTGCGTAACCGCTACCCCCAAGGCGCACGGTCGCGCGCCGTGGTGTTCGGGGCGCGACTTCCTCTTCGCAAGCGCCTCTGATTCCGGTGTCCCTACGCCGTGGCCCGAGCCGCCTCGAGTGCCGCAATCAGGCGCTCCGGCTCCCTCGTCGACAGGTACAGGTACGGCGTGGGGTCGGCCGGGTCGGTGACCTGGACGCGGAGGGCCGTGGGGATGTAGGCCCGCAGCAGCATGAAGGCGCGCGGGTCCGCCTTGTACGTGCGCCAGGCGCGCGCCTCCTCCTGGTCCATGATCTCCGCGTCGCCCAGGGCCGCGACCGGGATCTTCGCCTCGCCCGCGATCAGGGAGTCACCGACGACCCGGATGCGGATCGACCCGTACGCGCTCGCCACGACCGCCGAGACCGCGGTGCCGCCGACCAGCGCGCCCAGCAGCGGCAGCGTGCCGAAGGGGAGGAAGACCAGGGCCATCGCTATCCCGATCAGGAAGCAGATCGCCCACCAGCTGCGGGGGGCGGTGAGGCGTTCTTCGTACGGGGAGGCGGAGAGCTGCATGAAGCCAAGCTTGGCACGGTGCGAAGACTTGGTGGACGCGCGGGTAAGGTCTGCGGCTGTGAGTCGTACTTCCGCAGCTCTGCAGCCTCCCGCCGACGCCGTCGCGCCGGTGCGGCACCCCGACGCGCCCGCCCCAGGCGAGCTCCTCGGCGCCCACTACGAACAGTGTTTCGGGTGTGGCGGGGAGCAGTCGCACGGACTGCACCTGGAGGCCCGCGCGGGGGAGGGCGTCAGCGTCACGGCGGAGTTCACGGTACGGCCCGCCCACCAGGGCGCCCCGGGGCTCGCGCACGGCGGAGTGCTCGCCACCGCCCTCGACGAGACGCTCGGCTCGCTGAACTGGCTGCTGCGCACCATCGCGGTCACCGGCCGCCTGGAGACCGACTTCGTCCTGCCCGTCCCCGTGGACACGGTGCTGTATCTGGAGGCCGAGGTCACGGCGGTGGCCGGCCGCAAGATCTACTCGACCGCCACCGGGCGGATCGGTGGCCCCGACGGGCCCGTCGCCGTTCGCGCGGACGCCCTCTTCGTCGAGGTCAAGGTCGACCACTTCATCGACAACGGCCGCCCGGAGGAGATCCGGGCGGCCATGAACGAACCGGACCAGATCCGCCGTGCCCGTGCTTTCGAGGTGAACCCGTGACCCGCGAGCCCCGTCAAGAACTCGCCGTGCTGATCCGCCGCGTCGACCCGGACGTACCGCTTCCCGAGTACGCGCAGCCGGGTGACGCCGGAGCCGATCTGCGTACCACCGAGAGCCGTGAACTGAAGCCGGGCGAGCGCGCCGTACTGCCCACGGGTGTGTCCATCGCGCTGCCCGAGGGGTACGCGGCCTTCGTGCACCCGCGTTCCGGGCTTGCCGCCCGCTGCGGTGTCGCCCTCGTGAATGCCCCGGGGACGGTTGATGCCGGGTACCGTGGGGAGATCAAGGTGATCGTGGTGAATCTCGACCCGCGCGAGTCGGTGCGGTTCGAGCGCTTCGACCGGATTGCTCAACTGGTCGTCCAGCAGGTCGAGAAGGTCCGCTTCCAGGAGGTCGCGGAACTTCCCGACTCGGCGCGGGCCGCAGGGGGCTTCGGGTCCACTGGCGGTCATGCCGCCGTGGGCGGCACAACGGGTGGGAATCGATACGCTTCGGTCGTATCCGACCGGGAAGGACAGTGACGTGTTCGGACGTCGCAAGAAGGGCAGTGCCGCCGAGGACGCGGCGGGCGAGGCCGAGCAGGTCGTCGACAGTGTCGACACTGAGGCGGACGAGGCGGAGCGGGAGCGCGTGAGGCTCGAGCCGGAGCCGCGGCCCGACGGACCCTGGGACGACTCGGAGGTGCGGGACCCCGCCGAGGGCCGCGTGGACCTGGGTGGTCTCTTCGTGCCCGGAGTCGACGGCATGGAGCTGCGGGTCGAGGTCGCGGGCGACGCGATCGTCGCGGCCACCGTCGTCCTCAAGGACAGCGCCATCCAGCTGCAGGCCTTCGCCGCCCCCAAGCGTGAGGGCATCTGGGGCGAGGTGCGCGAGGAGATCGCCAGCGGCATCACCCAGCAGGGCGGTGTCATCGACGAGGTCGAGGGCCCGCTGGGATGGGAGCTGCGCGCGCAGGTCCCGGTGCAGCTGCCGGACGGCACGGGTGGTTTCCAGGTCGTGCGGTTCGTCGGCGTGGACGGGCCCCGCTGGTTCCTGCGTGGAGTGATCTCCGGGCAGGGCGCCGTGCAGCCGCAGGCCGCGGGCCTGCTGGAGCAGATCTTCCGGGACACGGTCGTCGTACGCGGTGAGGGCCCGATGGCCCCGCGCGACCCGATCGTCCTGAAGCTGCCGAACGACGCGCAGATGGTGCCCGAGGGTGTCCAGCAGGAGGAGCAGAGCGGTTCCCGCTTCTCCGGAGGCATGGGACAACTGCAGCGCGGACCGGAGATCACCGAGGTCCGCTAGAGCCTGTTCGCCGGACGCTCCGCGGGCAGAACAGCTCCAGGGCCGGACGCTCCGCGGGCAGAACAGCCACACGGCATGAAAGGGCCGCGCCTCTCCACGGGGTGCGGCTTTTTCGTGTGCGCGGACCCGCGGCGGGTTCTCGTGCGAGATCCCTTGACGGCCAGTTGGTCTGTACCTATGGTCTCGGCCCAGCGCCTATGTTCATGCAGGCGTTCATCGTTCACATACGAGAACGGATGGCCCCCCACCATGCGCCGTACCGCACTCCTCGCCACCGTCACCGCCCTCGTCGCGGGCGCCCTCGTCTGGCCAGCCGCCCGACAGGCTGACGCCGCCCCCGTCACCTTCGCGCACCCCGGAGTCACGGTCTCCAAGAGCCAGCTGGACTTCGCCCGCACCAAGGTCAACGCCGGGGCCCAGCCCTGGAAGGCCGCGTACGACCAGATGATGGCGAGCAAGTACGCCGACCTGAACCGCGTCCCGAAGCCCCGCGCGACCGTGGAGTGCGGCTCCTACTCCAACCCCAACTACGGCTGCACGGACGAGCGCGAGGACGCGATAGCCGCGTACACCGACGCCCTCGCCTGGTACATCACCCGCGACGACCGGTACGCGAAGAAGTCGATCGCCCTGATGGACGCCTGGTCGGCCGTGATCAAGGAGCACACCAACAGCAACGCGCCCCTTCAGACCGGCTGGGCCGGCTCCTCCTGGCCCAAGGCCGCCGAGCTCATCAAGTACACCTACACCGGCACCTGGGCCAACTCCGGCCGCTTCGCGACCATGCTGCGCACCGTCTACCTCCCCGAGGTCATCAACGGCTCCAACTCCAACGGCAACTGGGAACTGTCGATGATGGAGGCCGCCGTCGGCATCTCCGTCTTCCTCGAGGACCGGACGTCGTACGACAAGGCCATCGCGAAGTTCCGGACCCGTGCGGCCGCGTACATCTACCTCTCCTCCGACGGCGCGCTGCCCAAGACCGTGCCGAGCCAGAACCTCGACACCACCGCGAAGATCGTCAACTACTGGCAGGGGCAGTCCACCTTCGTCACCGGGCTCACTCAGGAGACCTGCCGCGACTTCACGCACACCGGGTACGGCATCTCGGCCATCTCGCACATCGCCGAGACCAGCCGGATCCAGGGCGAGGACCTGTACGGCACCGATGTCGGCGAGCGGCTGCGGCAGGCGCTCGGATTCCAGTCGAAGTACCAGCTGGGCGAGGCGGTGCCGAGCTGGCTGTGTGGTGGTTCCCTCACCCTCGGGCTGGGTCCGGTGACCGAGACCGGCTACAACGCCCTGCACAATCGCCTGGGCATCGCCATGACCAACACCCAGAAGCTAACCGAGCAGAACCGGCCGTCCGGCAGCAACAACCTCTTCGTCGCCTGGGAGACTCTCACCGACGGGGACAACCCCAACTGACGCCCTCTCCGGCCGGGCGCCCCGGTGTCGTCACCGGGGCGCCCGATCGGCGGGGGAGGCAATCGCCCGGCTGACCGGGGAGGGACATGAGCCAGGTCGAGGTCGCCACGAAGACCATGGTGCGCGTCGAGAACGTGCATCGCTGGTACGGCGGTGGAGCCGACGTCGTACCCGCCCTGCGCGGAGTCTCCTTCGACGTGCCGCGCGGTGAACTTGTCGCCCTCACCGGCCGCCCCGGGTCAGGCAGGACCACACTCCTCAACCTGGTCGGCGGGCTCGACGAACCGGACGCGGGGCGGATCACCGTCGACGGGCACGCACTGGAGGGGCTCGGCGAGGACGGCCTGCTGGAACTGCGCCGGGAACGGATCGGCTTCGTCTTCCAGCCCCTCGGGCTCATCCCGCTGCTCACCGTCGCCGAGAACGTCGGTGTGCCGCTGCGGCTGCGCGGGGTCGCGGAGCACGCGCGCGAGGAGCGGATCGCACGGCTGCTCACCCTGGTCGGGCTCACCGACCACGCGGCGCGCCGACCCGGGGAGCTCACCGGCGGGCAGCAACAGCGCGTGGCGATCGCGCGCGCCCTCGCGGGCGACCCCGCGCTCCTCGTCGCCGACGAGTTCGCGGCTGGACTCGACGCGGGGACCGGCCGTGCCCTGATGGAGCTGTTGCACACGCTCGTCCGCGGCGAACAGGTGACGGTCCTGGTCGCCCCCTCCCGGGCGACCCCGCTCGACCTGGCCGACCGGATCCTGGAGCTGTGCGACGGAGGGATCGTCGAGCACTGAGCCGAGCGCAGGGCCGAGCAGGGCCCGGACCAGCGCATCAGGGTTGTGCCGACCGGCGCATCAGAGTTGCGTCAAAGACGGCCGTCGGCCGACTCCCCGCCCCATTTGTCGAGATTGTTGGCCGTAAGGTCGACGCTGCGTATACAGCGGTGACAGGAAGACAATGGGGCCATGGGACGCGGCAAGCTTCGGATCTACCTCGGTGCGGCACCGGGCGTCGGCAAGACGTACGCGATGCTCTCCGAGGCGCACCGCCGGGTCGAGCGGGGCACCGACTGCGTCGTCGCCTTCGTGGAGCACCACAACCGGCCGCGCACCGAGGTGATGCTGCACGGCCTGGAGCAGATTCCGCGCAAGCATCTCGACTACCGCGGCTCCGCCTTCACCGAGATGGACGTGGACGCCGTACTGCTGCGCGCCCCGGCCGTCGCCCTGGTGGACGAACTCGCGCACACCAATGTCCCCGGCTCCCGCAACGCCAAGCGCTGGCAGGACGTGGAAGAGCTGCTCGCCGCCGGCATCGACGTCGTCTCCACCGTCAACATCCAGCACCTGGAGTCACTGGGCGACGTCGTGGAGTCCATCACGGGCGTACGGCAGCGCGAGACCGTCCCGGACGAGGTCGTACGGCGGGCGGACCAGATCGAGCTGGTCGACATGTCGCCGCAGGCGCTGCGCCGGCGTATGGCGCACGGCAACATCTACAAGTCCGACAAGGTCGACGCGGCCCTGTCCAACTACTTCCGGCCCGGCAATCTGACCGCGCTGCGTGAGCTGGCGCTGCTGTGGGTGGCCGACCGGGTCGACGAGTACCTGACCGAGTACCGCAGTGAGCACCGGGTCTCGAAGATCTGGGGTTCGCGGGAGCGGATCGTCGTCGGTCTCACCGGCGGTCCGGAGGGCCGCACACTGATCCGCCGGGCCGCGCGGCTCGCGGAGAAGGGCGCGGGCGGCGAGGTCATGGCCGTCTACATAGCCCGCAGCGACGGACTGACCTCCGCCTCGCCCAAGGAACTGGCGGTCCAGCGCACGCTGGTGGAGGACCTGGGCGGCACCTTCCACCACGTCGTCGGGGACGACATACCGGTCGCGCTGCTCGACTTCGCGCGTGGGGTGAACGCCACCCAGATCGTGCTCGGTTCCTCGCGCCGCAAGACCTGGCAGTACGTCTTCGGGCCCGGCGTCGGCGCCACCGTCGCCCGGGAGTCGGGCCCCGACCTGGACGTCCACATCGTCACCCACGACGAGGTCGCCAAGGGGCGCGGACTGCCGGTCGCCCGGGGCGCGCGGCTCGGCCGCTCCCGGATCATCTGGGGCTGGCTGGTCGGAGTGGGCGGCCCGGTGGTGCTGGCTGTGCTGCTGAACACCATCGACCTCGGCCTCGCCAACGACATGCTGCTGTTCCTGACGGTGACGGTCGCGGCGGCGCTGCTCGGCGGGCTCTTCCCGGCCCTCGCCTCGGCGGCCTTCGGATCGCTGCTGCTGAACTACTTCTACACGCCGCCGCTGCACCGGCTGACGATCGCCGACCCCAAGAACATCGTCGCCATCGCGATCTTCGTCGGGGTCGCCGTCTCTGTGGCCTCCGTCGTGGACCTCGCCGCCCGGCGTACGCACCAGGCGGCCCGGCTGCGCGCCGAGTCGGAGATCCTCTCCTTCCTCGCGGGCAGCGTGCTGCGCGGCGAGACCAGCCTTGAGGCCCTGCTGGAACGGGTCCGGGAGACTTTCGGCATGGAGTCGGTCGCCCTGCTGGAGCGGGCCGGCGACGTCGACCCGTGGACGTGCGCGGGCAGCGTGGGCCCCCGGTCGCCGAAGCGGCCCGAGGACGCGGACGTGGACATGCCGGTCGGCGACCACATGGCGCTCGCGCTCTCCGGACGTGTCCTGCCCGCCTCCGACCGCCGGGTGCTCGCCGCCTTCGCCGCCCAGGCCGCGGTCGTCCTGGACCGCCAGCGCCTCCAGCACGAGGCCGATCAGGCCAAGGAGCTGGCCGAGGGCAACCGCATCCGCACCGCGCTGCTCGCCGCCGTGAGCCACGACCTGCGGACCCCGCTGGCCGCGATCAAGGCCGCGGTCACCTCGCTGCGCTCCGACGACGTGGCCTGGTCGGAGGAAGACCAGGCGGAGCTCTTGGAGGCGATCGAGGAGGGCGCCGACCGGCTCGACCACCTCGTGGGCAACCTGCTCGACATGTCCCGTCTGCAGACCGGCACGGTCACCCCGCTGATCCGCGAGATCGACCTCGACGAGGTGGTCCCGATGGCGCTGGGCGGCGTACCCGAGGGCAGCGCCGAGCTGGACATCCCCGAGACGCTGCCCATGGTCGCCGTCGACCCCGGCCTGCTGGAACGCGCGGTCGCCAACCTCGTCGAGAACGCCGTCAAGTACAGCCCCATCGACGAACCGGTCCTGGTGTCCGCGAGCGCCATGGCGAACCGGGTGGAGGTGCGGGTGGTGGACCGCGGCCCGGGAGTCCCCGACGAGGCCAAGGACCGCATCTTCGCGCCCTTCCAGCGCTACGGCGACGCTCCCCGCGGCGCGGGCGTCGGCCTCGGCCTCGCGGTCGCCCGCGGCTTCGCCGAGGCGATGGGCGGCACACTGAACGCCGAGGACACGCCTGGCGGCGGACTCACCATGGTGCTCACGGTCCGGGCGGTGGACAGACTGCCCGACCTGGCCACGGCAACAGCAGAAAGGCAGGCTTCATGACCAGGGTGCTCGTGGTCGACGACGAGCCGCAGATCGTACGTGCCCTCGTGATCAACCTGAAGGCACGGCACTACGAGGTCGACGCGGCCGCCGACGGCGCCGGTGCGCTCCAGCTCGCCGCCGCCCGCCATCCCGATGTCGTCGTTCTCGACCTCGGGCTGCCCGACATGGACGGCGTAGAGGTGATCAAGGGGCTGCGCGGCTGGACCCGGGTGCCGATCCTGGTGCTCTCGGCCCGGCACTCCTCGGACGAGAAGGTCGAGGCGCTCGACGCGGGCGCCGACGACTACGTCACCAAGCCCTTCGGCATGGACGAACTGCTGGCCCGGCTGCGCGCCGCGGTGCGCCGCGCGGAGCCGACCGGGGGCGGCGAGGACGACGTCGTCGTCGACACCGAGGACTTCACCGTCGACCTGGCCGCCAAGAAGGTCAACCGGGAGGGGCGGGACGTACGGCTCACCCCCACGGAGTGGCATCTGCTGGAGGTGCTGGTGCGCAACACCGGCCGCCTGGTCAGCCAGAAGCAGCTGCTCCAGGAGGTGTGGGGACCGTCGTACGGCACCGAGACGAACTATCTGCGGGTCTACATGGCGCAGCTGCGCCGCAAGCTGGAGGTGGACCCCTCGCATCCTCGGCACTTCATCACGGAGCCGGGGATGGGATACCGGTTCGAGAAGTAGTCCCCGCGGGAAGGGGTACAGAGCGGGTAGGGATGCAGGAAGGGCACGGGTGCGCGAAAGGGCACGGGTGGGCGCACGCGTTCAACCGACGTCAGTGCTCCCCGGTACGCTTTCGGTATGAGTGCTGTTCCTCGTTCCGAAAAGCCGGCAGGCCGGTTCCGGCGCATGATCGACCGGCTTTCCTCGTCCCAGGAGGACCTGGAGTCCGAGGAACTGCGTGAGGACTCCGAGACCGCGGGCTGTACGCGGATCGGTGACTGCCACGACCGACAGATCGTCACGGTTACTGGTACCTTGCGCACGGTCACTCTGCGCCCGCGGGCCGGAGTCCCGGCCCTGGAGGCCGAGCTGTTCGACGGTTCGGCCGCCCTGGACGTGGTCTGGCTAGGCAGACGCTCCATCGTGGGCATAGAGCCGGGACGCAAGTTGATCGCCTCGGGCCGGATTTCGATGAGCCGGGGCCGTAGGGTGCTTTTCAATCCGAAGTACGAACTCAGACCCCTCGGACGGGAGTAGCCGGTGACGTCGCTCGACAAGCCGACCGAAGACGCCCAGGACGCCCAGCAGGATGCGCGGGCGGTGACCGAGGCCGCACTCTTCGAGGCGTTCGGCGGCGTGCGGGGCATGGTCGAGACGGTGGTGCCCGGCCTGCTCTTCGTCACCATCTTCACGATCAACAAGAACCTGCACTGGTCGGCGATCGCCGCCCTCGGGGTGTCCCTGCTGCTGGTCGTGGTCCGCCTCGCGATGCGGGACACCGTCAAGCACGCCTTCAGTGGCGTCTTCGGCGTCGCCTTCGGCGTGGTCTTCGCGATGATGACGGGCAACGCCAAGGACTTCTATCTGCCGGGCATGATCTACACGCTGGGCCTGGCCGTCGCCTACATCGTCACGACCCTCGCGGGCGTGCCTCTGATCGGTCTGATCCTCGGCCCGGTGTTCAAGGAGAACCTCTCCTGGCGCACCCGGAATCCCGGCCGCAAGAAGGCGTACGCGAAGGCCAGTTGGGCCTGGGGCCTGATCCTGCTCGCCAAGTGCGCGATCCTCTTCCCGCTCTACTGGTGGGCCAACACCGCGCAACTGGGCTGGGTCCTGATCGCGCTGAAGATCCCGCCCTTCCTCCTCGCCGTCTGGCTGACCTGGGTGTTCCTGGCCAAGGCCCCCGCCCCCATCGACGTGTTCGCCGAGATGGAGGCGGAGGAGCAGGCCGAGAAGGAGCGCAAGGCCGCCGTCGGGAACGAGTCCGGTGACGAGGCCACGGCCGGCCGTCACCGCCGCGACGCGTAGCGGTTTTCCGTACGACGTAGTTCCCCGCACCACGTAGTTCCCCGTACGACGTCGGGGGCGCCCGGAGATCTCCGGGCGCCCCCGACGTCGTATCGGAGCAGTCGGAGCCGACGACAACGCCGCAGATGTGCGTGCCGAGCCCCGCGTCTGCGGCATGATCCGCCGGACAGGCCCTAGCTCGTCGCGTCGTCGCGGCGGACCGAGAGCAGGTCCTCGAGCTGTTCCTCGCGGGCCTGGGCGGCGACGAAGAGGAGTTCGTCGCCCGCCTCCAGGGAGTCCTCCTGGGAGGGCGTGAGGACGCGGGTGCCGCGGATGATCGTGACCAGGGAGGTGTCCTCGGGCCACTCCACGTCGCCGACCTGCGTGCCGGCCAGGGCCGACTCCGGCGGGAGGGTCAGCTCGACCAGGTTCGCGTCGCCGTGGCTGAAGCGCAGCAGCCGGACCAGGTCGCCGACGCTCACGGCCTCCTCGACCAGGGCCGACATCAGACGCGGGGTGGAGACCGCCACGTCCACGCCCCAGGCCTCGTTGAACAGCCACTCGTTCTTCGGGTTGTTCACACGGGCGACCACGCGCGGGACGCCGTACTCGGTCTTCGCGAGCAGGGAGACGACCAGGTTGACCTTGTCGTCACCGGTGGCCGCGATGACCACGTTGCAGCGCTGCAGCGCCGCCTCGTCCAGCGAGGTGATCTCGCAGGCGTCGGCGAGCAGCCACTCCGCCTGCGGGACGCGCTCGACCGAGATGGCCGTCGGCGCCTTGTCGATCAGCAGAATCTCGTGCCCGTTCTCCAGGAGCTCGCCCGCGATGGAGCGACCGACGGCACCGGCACCGGCAATGGCGACCCTCATCAGTGACCGCTCTCCTCTTCGGGGCCCTCGGCGAACGACGCCTCGACCTTCTCGACGTCGTCCGTGCGCATCATCACGTGCACCAGGTCGCCCTCCTGCAGCACCGTCTGAGAGGTGGGCAGGATCGCCTCGCCCAGCCGCGTGAGGAAGGCCACACGCACCCCGGTCTCGTCCTGGAGGCGGCTGATCTTGTGGCCGACCCAGGCGGCGGAGGCGTGCACCTCGGCGAGCTGCACCCCGCCGGTGGGGTCGCGCCACAGCGGTTCGGCACCCGAAGGGAGCAGCCGCCGCAGCATCTGGTCGGCCGTCCAGCGGACGGTGGCGACGGTCGGGATGCCCAGGCGCTGGTAGACCTCGGCGCGGCGCGGGTCGTAGATGCGCGCCGCGACGTTCTCGATGCCGAACATCTCGCGGGCCACCCGGGCGGCGATGATGTTCGAGTTGTCACCGCTGGAGACGGCGGCGAAGGCGCCGGCCTCCTCGATGCCCGCTTCGCGCAGGGTGTCCTGGTCGAAGCCGACTCCGGTGACACGACGGCCGCCGAAGCCGGAGCCCAGTCGTCGGAAGGCGGTGGGGTCCTGATCGATCACAGCGACCGTGTGCCCCTGTTGCTCCAGGGTCTGGGCCAGAGCGGAACCCACTCTTCCGCAGCCCATGATGACGATGTGCACGACCGTCCTTCCGAATGTAAATGGTTACGGCTCAGGCTAAACAGGGTCTCAGACCGCCGCCCAAGCTACACACGCGCGGTCGATCACGGGCACCCCTGTGCACATTCGCCTGTGCGTTCTCGGGGATCAGTGGCGATTGAAGCTCCGCACGCTGAAGAGAGTCAGGATTCCGAGGCCGACGAGTCCTGCGGTGGCGCCGATGAGCTCAGCGGTCACGTGCATGGAACCTCCATAGTGGGATAAACAGGGGCTTTGTCATATAGGCATGCGGATGTACGAGGCCGCTGAATCCGCAACGGGGCCCCTCCCCGTTTTCACTCGGAGAGCAGATGTCGAGCGGCGGGTGGGCGACCCCCCGTTCGAACGCTTACGATCCTCTGCGTGTCCAAACTGACCGACGTGCCCAAACGGATCTTGATCGGGCGCGCATTGCGCAGTGACCGGCTCGGGGAAACCCTGCTGCCGAAGCGCATCGCACTCCCCGTCTTCGCATCCGACCCGCTCTCCTCCGTGGCCTACGCACCCGGGGAAGTGCTTCTGGTCCTCTCCATCGCGGGCGTGTCGGCCTACCACTTCAGCCCCTGGATCGCGCTCGCGGTCGTCGTGCTGATGTTCACGGTGGTGGCTTCCTACCGGCAGAACGTGCACGCCTACCCCAGTGGTGGCGGCGACTACGAGGTGGCCAACACCAACCTCGGCCCCAGGGCCGGCCTCACCGTCGCCAGCGCGCTGCTCGTCGACTACGTCCTCACCGTCGCCGTGTCGATCTCGTCCGGCATCGAGAACCTCGGCTCCGCCATCCCCTTCGTGGTCGAGCACAAGGTGCTGTGCGCCGTCGTCGTCATCGTGCTCCTCACGCTGATGAACCTGCGCGGAGTCAAGGAGTCCGGAAAGCTCTTCGCGATTCCGACGTACGTCTTCGTCGCGGGCGTCTTCATCATGATCGCGTGGGGCGCCTTCCGCGGGCTCGTGCTGAACGACACCATGCGCGCGCCGACCGCCGACTACCACATCAAGGCCGAGCACCAGGGGCTCGCGGGCTTCGCGCTCGTCTTCCTGCTGCTGCGCGCCTTCTCCTCCGGCTGTGCGGCGCTCACCGGCGTCGAGGCGATCTCCAACGGTGTCCCCGCCTTCCGCAAGCCCAAGTCGAAGAACGCCGCGACCACTCTCGCGGCGATGGGCCTGCTCGCCGTCACCATGTTCTGCGGCATCATCGCCCTGGCCATGTCGACCAAGGTCCGGATGGCCGAGAATCCGGCCACGGACCTGATCCACAACGGCGTCCCGATCGGCTCCGGCTACGTGCAGAACCCGGTGATCTCGCAGGTCGCCGAGGCGGTCTTCGGCAAGGGCAGCTTCCTGTTCATCGTGCTCGCTGCCGCCACCGCGCTGGTCCTGTTCCTCGCGGCCAACACCGCGTACAACGGCTTCCCGCTGCTCGGCTCGATCCTCGCCCAGGACCGCTATCTGCCGCGCCAGCTGCACACCCGCGGCGACCGCCTCGCCTTCTCGAACGGCATCGTCCTGCTCGCGGGCGCCGCCACACTCCTGGTCGTCATCTACGGCGCCGACTCGACCCGGCTGATCCAGCTCTACATCGTCGGCGTCTTCGTCTCCTTCACGCTCAGCCAGACCGGCATGGTCCGGCACTGGAACCGCCACCTGCGTACCGAGAAGGACCCGGCCAAGCGCAGCCACATGATCCGCTCCCGCGCGATCAACGCCTTCGGCGCCTTCTTCACCGGCCTGGTGCTGGTCGTCGTCCTCGTCACCAAGTTCACGCACGGTGCCTGGGTCGCCCTGCTCGGCATGGTGATCTTCTACGCGACGATGAGCGCGATCCGTAAGCACTACGACCGCGTCGCCGAGGAGATCGCCGCCCCGGAGGGCCCCTCCGACGACAGCGTCCGCCCCTCGCGCGTCCACTCGGTGGTCTTGATCTCCAAGATCCACCGCCCGACCCTGCGTGCCCTCGCCTACGCCAAGCTGATGCGCTCCGACACCCTCGAAGCGCTCAGCGTCAACGTCGACCCGGCCGAGACCAAGGCCCTGCGCGAGGAGTGGGAGCGGCGCGGCATCGACGTACCGCTGAAGGTCCTCGACTCGCCGTACCGCGAGATCACCCGGCCCGTCATCGAGTACGTGAAGGGCCTGCGCCGGGAGTCCCCGCGCGACGCGGTCTCGGTCATCATCCCCGAGTACGTGGTCGGCCACTGGTACGAGCATCTGCTGCACAACCAGAGCGCGCTGCGGCTCAAGGGCCGGCTGCTGTTCACGCCCGGTGTGATGGTCACCTCCGTGCCCTACCAGCTGGAGTCCTCGGAGGTCGCGAGGAACCGGGCCCGCAAGCGGCAGGAGTGGAACGCGCCGGGTGCGGTGCGCCGGGGTCCGGCGGAGGAGCGCCCGAAGGAGTCCTCGAACACCAAGGGATGACGGCCTCGCGACCGCAGGGGCTGACGGCTTTGTGGTGAGCGGCCGGGCAACGTCCACGTAGACTGGTGGGCTGTTGTCCGGCCGTTCGCGGTTCCGCGACCCCTTCCTCATCCCCTTTCGCATCTGGAGTCACCCCGCCATGCAGGCAGAACCGAAGAAATCGCTGGTGGGGGAGGAGTACGAGGTCGAGATCGGCCCCGTGGCCCATGGCGGGCACTGCATCGCCCGTACGGCCGAGGGCCAGGTCCTCTTCGTCCGGCACGCCCTGCCCGGCGAGCGCGTCGTCGCGCGTGTCACGGAGGGCGAGGAGGGCGCGCGCTTCCTGCGCGCGGACGCGGTGACGATCCTCTCGGCGTCCAAGGACCGCGTCGAGGCCCCCTGCCCCTACGCCGGCCCCGGCCGCTGCGGCGGCTGCGACTGGCAGCACGCCAAGCCGGGCGCGCAGCGCCGCCTCAAGGGGGAGGTCATCGCCGAGCAGCTGCAGCGGCTCGCGGGCCTCACGCCCGAGGAGGCGGGCTGGGACGGCACGGTGATGCCCGCCGAGGGCGACAAGCTGCCCGCCGGCGAGGTTCCGGCCTGGCGTACGCGCGTCCAGTACGCCGTCGACGCCGACGGCAACGCCGGACTGCGCCGCCACCGCTCGCACGAGGTCGAGCCGATCGAGCACTGCATGATCGCGGCGCCGGGCGTGAGCGAACTCGGCATCGAGGAGCGCGACTGG
The DNA here is from genome assembly GCF_055582885.1 of Streptomyces sp. NPDC107454. Taxonomy (NCBI): domain Bacteria; kingdom Bacillati; phylum Actinomycetota; class Actinomycetes; order Kitasatosporales; family Streptomycetaceae; genus Streptomyces; species Streptomyces sp. NPDC107454. Next base: position 170,882 of record NZ_JBVJPA010000019.1, read on the forward strand.
TCCGGCATGGCCTCGGTCGACGCGATCGCCGCGACCGGCTCCCAGGACCGCATGGTCATCCTGGAGCCCCGCCCCGGCGCCCGCCTGCCCCTCGTGGAACTCGACAAGCCCGTCTCCGTGATGCGCGTCGAGGAGCACGACGGCGGCATCCACCGCGTCCACGGCCGCGCGTTCGTGCGCGAGCGGGCCGACGGCCGTACGTACCGTGTCGGCAGCGGCGGCTTCTGGCAGGTTCACCCGATGGCGGCCGACACCCTGGTCAAGGCCGTCATGCAGGGCCTGATGCCGCGCAAGGGCGAGATGGCGCTCGACCTGTACTGCGGCGTCGGCCTCTTCGCGGGCGCCCTCGCGGACCGCCTCGGCGACAAGGGTGCGGTCCTCGGCATCGAGTCCGGCAAGCGCGCGGTCGAGGACGCCCGGCACAACCTCACCGCCTTCGACCGGGTCCGCATCGAACAGGGCAAGGTCGAGTCGGTCCTCCCGCGTACCGGCATCACCGAGGTCGACCTCATCGTCCTCGACCCGCCTCGCGCCGGCGCCGGCAAGAAGACGGTCGAGCACCTCTCCTCCCTGGGCGCCCGCCGCATCGCCTACGTCGCCTGCGACCCGGCGGCCCTCGCCCGCGACCTCGGGTACTTCCGTGACGGTGGGTACAAGGTGCGGACGCTGCGGGCGTTCGATCTGTTTCCGATGACGCATCATGTGGAGTGCGTGGCGATTCTGGAGCCGGTGAAGGCGGACTCCTGACCCGAAGGTCCTTGCGCAACGGTCCTGACCCGACGCGTCGTTGTCAGTGGTGACCACTAGTTTGGAGTCACTGGAAGACGGCCGGAGCGGCCGACCGGGCCTTTGGGGAGGGGTGTGCTGTGTCCGCTGCGCAGGCACGACAGTCGGGGAACACGACGTATCTGGAGCTGTCCCAGGAGAGCGGCGGTGCCCACAAGTTCTACGAGGTGACCGTCGAGGGAACCACCGTCTCCGTGCGGTACGGACGGATCGGTGTGGACGGGCAGCGTCAGACCTCGGCGTTTCCGACCGTCGAGAAGGCGAACGCGGCGGCGGCGAAGAAGATAGCGGAGAAGGTGCGCAAGGGGTACGCGCCCGCCGTTCAGGGGCAGCGCGCGGCCCGGGCCGTGACGCGCCGTCAGGTGACGTCCGCCCCGTCCACGGCGCGGGCGACGGCGCCGGTGCTGTGGCGGTTCCGTACGGGCGCCTCGGCGTTCGGCATCCATGTCGACGAGGACCGCTGCTGGGTGGGCAACCAGCACGGCAGCGTCTACAACCTGAGCCACGACGGCGAGGTGTTGGCTCACTACTCCCTGCCGGACGGTGTGAAGTGCCTGGTGGCGGACGACTTCTGGATCTACGCGGGCTGTGACGACGGCCGGGTGTACGACCTCTCCTCGAAGGTGCCGTTCGCGGCCTACGAGATAGCGGCCGAGGTGGACATCTTCTGGCTGGACATTCACGCGGGCGTGCTGAACGTCTCCGACCGCAACGGCGGTCTGACGGTCATCGACCACGAGGACGAGCTCCAGTGGTCGCGCAACTCGTCCGGGGACAACGCGTGGATGGTGCGGGCCGACGACCACGCCGTGTACCACGGGCACAGCCGCGGCGTGACGGCGTACGCGGCGGACGGCACCAGCCAGCTCTGGCACACCGCGACCAACGGCAATGTGCTCTTCGGATGGCAGGAGGAGAACGCCGTCTACGCCGGGACGGGGCGGCGGGTCGTCCAGCGGCTCGCCAAGTCCGACGGGCGGATCGAGGCCTCGTACGCGTGCGATGCCGCGGTGTACTCGTGTGCCACGTCCCCCGGCGGGCGGTACGTCTTCGCGGGCGACTCCGCTTCCTCGGTCTACTGCTTCACCGCCGACGGCTCCCGGCTGTGGAAGCTCGGCACGGGCGGCGGCTCGGCGCTGTCCATGCAGTACCACGACGACAGGCTGTACATCGTCTCGACAGACGGCTCGCTCGCCTGCATCGACGCCAGCGAGGCCGCGATCAACGCCGCCCAGTCGGGCACCGTCCCGGTCGCCGCGGACATCAAACTGGCGGCCGCCCTGCCGACGTACGCACCGCTGACCACCGCCGCCTCCGTCGCCACGGTCAGCGCCGTCCCCGCGCCGGGGAACGGGGTTGTCGTGGAGTGCACTCAGGAAGGAGGCCGAGTGCGCGTGCACGTGGTCTCCGAGGGCTATGAGCCGAGTTGGAACGTCCAGTTCCCGCGTGCGATACGCCAGCCGGGCGCCCGCTATGTCGTGGACGCGCTGCACTCCTCGACGGGTGGCTTCTACCGGGTGCGCGGAGAGATCAGGCGTCTGGTGTGACGTTCACCGACCAGGGCAGGTAGGCGCGGGCTGTCTCTCGGCCTTCGAGGGGGCCCCTTGTGTACGACCGCCTCCGCCGGGCCAGGACAGCCGGCCCGGAGGACCGCCCGTGTTCGGTGCGGGCGGCCCTCCGGCGTGGCGGGGTTGGTCAGACGCGGGCCGGTTCCTGTGTGGCCGGGTCGTCGTGTGCCGGGGCGACGGCGGACTGGTGGACGAGACCCTCGCCTTCCACGTCGACCTTGGGCAGGATCCGGTCCAGCCGGCGCGGCATCCACCAGGCGGCCTTGCCGAGCAGGGCCAGGACGGCTGGTACGAAGGCCATGCGGATGACGAAGGCGTCGAACAGGACGGCGATGGCGAGGCCGAAGCCGATCATCTTGATCATGGATTCGCCGGCGCCGATGAAGCCGGAGAACACGGCCATCATGATCAGTGCGGCGGCGACGACGACGCGGGCGCTGTGGCGGAAGCCGCTCTGGATGGCCTCATGCGGGCTGTCGCCGTGGACGTAGGCCTCGCGCATGCGGGCGACGAGGAAGACCTCGTAGTCCATGGCGAGGCCGAAGACGATGCCCACGAGGAAGATCGGCATCAGGCTCATGATCGGGCCGGTGGTCTCCACGCCGAGGAGTGAGGCGAGCCAGCCCCACTGGAAGACGGCGACGACGGAGCCGAGTGCGGCGAGCACCGACAGGAGGAAGCCGACGGCTGCCTTGATGGGGACCAGGATCGAGCGGAAGACCACCATGAGGAGCAGGATGGCCAGGCCGACCACCACGATCAGATAGGGGATCAGGGCCTTCTGGGTCTTCTCCGCCATGTCGATGTTCAGGGCGGTGGTGCCGGTGACCTCGAAGCTCGCGCCGTCGGTCGAGGCCTCGGTGGCGGGGCGCTCGTTGCGGATGGTTTTGACGAGGTCCTGGGTCTTCGTGTCGGTGGGTGCGGTGGAGGGGACGGCGGAGAAGACCGCGGTGTCGCCCGTGGTGTTGAAGCGGGCGGGGGAGACGGACACCACCCCGTCCGTGGCCTTGATCTTCTTCTCGATGGTGGTGACCGCGGCCTTGGGGTTCGCGGCGCCCTTGGCGTCGACGACGATGGTCAGGGGGCCGTTGAAGCCGGGGCCGAAGCCGTGGGCGAGGTCGTCGTAGGCGCGGCGCTCGGTGGTGGAGGTGGGCTTGGCCTCGTCTCCGGTCGTACCGAGCTGGAGGTCCATGACGGGCACGGCGAGCGTTCCCAGGCCCACGACGGACAGCAGGAGCACGGGCAGGGGGCGGCGCAGGACGAAGCGGGCCCAGCGGCTGCCGCCGTTGTTCTCGCTGTCTTCCTTGAGCCGGCCGCGCTTGCGGGAGCGGCGGGAGAGGACGGCGTTGGGCCAGAAGCCGAGGAGGGCGGGGACCAGGGTCAGGGCGATGAGGACGCCGATGATGACGGCTCCGGCGGCGGCGAGTCCCATTTTGGTCAGCAGGGGGATGCCGACGACGGAGAGTCCGGCGAGGGCGATGACGACGGTGAGGCCGGCGAAGACGACTGCGGATCCGGCGGTTCCGGTGGCGAGGCCGGCGGCTTGCTGCGGGGTGTGGCCCTTGGCGCGTTCCTCGCGGTAGCGGGAGACGATGAAGACGGCGTAGTCGATGCCGCAGGCGAGGCCGAGCATGGTGGCGAGCGTGCCGGTGGTCGAGGAGAGGCCGAACGCGCTGGACAGGGCCATGATCGCGGCCATCGAGACGCCCACGCCGATGATCGCGGTGAGCAGCGGCAGTCCGGCGGCCGTCAGCGAGCCGAAGGTGATGATCAGGACGAGCGCGGCGATGGCGATACCGATGCCCTCGGCCGCTCCGCCCGCGGAGGGCTGGGTCGCCAGCGCGGTGCCGCCGACCTCGACCGTCAGGCCGGACTTCTTGGCCTGCGCTATCGCGTCCTTCAGGTGGTTTTTGCTGGCGTCGGTGAGGTCGTCGGCCTTCACCTTGTAGGTGACGGTCGCGTACGCCGTCGTCGCGTCCTTGCTGACGGCCTTCGCCTGGAAGGGGCTGACCGCGCTCGCGACCTGCGCGCCGTCGGCCGCCTCGTCCACCAGCTTGGTGATGGTCTTCTTGTTCTCGGCGGCGGTGATCTTCTGGCCGTCGGGGGCCACGAACACGATCCGGGCGCTCGCCCCGTCGGCCTTCGCCCCGGGGAAGCGCTGCTCCATGAGGTCGAAGGCCTTCTGGGACTCGATCCCCGGCATGGAGTTGTCCGGATCAGGCGCGGCGGGAGCCTTGGCAGCGCCGAGACCGACCGCGGCCAGGACCGCCACCCAGATCAGGGCGACGTACCAGCGCCGCCGGAAGGCCGTACGGCCCAGTCGATAAAGGAAAGTAGCCACGGGCTGAGGTCTCCACTCGTCCGATCTCGGGAACCCCATCAGGTTCCCCGTGGCAGACCCCTCCCGTCGTCGTGCAGGTGCCGACATTTCCGACTACTGAGAACGCAGTACGCCGCTTCCGGATCATCCTCCTGACGTCTACCGCCGGCCGCGGGGAACCGCGACCGGCGGCGTACGTCAGGGGGGCCTAGCGGGTGCTTGCCGGGGCCTTCAGGTGCAGATCCGTGCTGGAGAGTGTCATCGGCGTGGCCGAGACGGCCCGCAGCCGGAGGCGCACTCCGGCGCGGGGGAGGGTGAACCTGCCGGAGGGCGGCAGGAGCTCGTAGCTGGCCGAGGCGTGCCGGCCGAGTGTGGCGGGGCCGGACTTGATGGACCAGTAGCGGCCCATGCCCTGGCCCGTGGTCAGGGTGAAGTGCGGGGTGAGGGCCGTGTCGCCGAGGTTGGTGACGCGGACGGTGAGCGCGGTCACGGTCTTGGCGCTGGTGGTCCGGGTCTCGCCGACCAGCCGCATCCTCAGGGGCGGCGAGCCCGTCACCGCCAGGGTCGACGCGACCAGGGCGGGGACGATCAGCAGCACGCCTGCGGCGATGCGCGCCCGCTGCCGGTGCGGGCCGCGCAGGAAGGCGGGCCGGGGCTGCCACGCCGTGGTGAAGGCCGACGGCGGGGCGGTCACGGCAGCGGCCAGCCAGAGCGGCGTCATCATCAGGTAGTAGCCGTCCTGCGAACGCGTCGCCAGGAAGAACGCGCACCACGGCAGGACCACCGCGGCCGGTCCCAGCCGCCGCACGAACAGCACGAAGAGCCCGAGCAGCCCCGCGGCCAGCAGCATGCTCGCGTGCGAGTACCAGGACAGCCGGTCGCTGCCGTCGGTGAAGTACAGCGAGATGCCGACCAGGCCCTGCCCGTGCAGGTTCGCCTTCTGGGTGAGCGGGAGTGCGATCCCGGAGAACCAGCTGCGCGGCTCGCTCACGATGAAGTACGCGTTGATCAGCAGCCAGGTCAGGGCGGCCACCCCCACGATCCGGCCCACGGCGGCCGCCGCCGCGCGCGCTCCGAGGTCGCCGCGGCGCAGGGCGTAGACCCCGGCCAGCAGGAACGGCGTGAGGAACCACGGCAGCTGCTGCGAGGCGCAGGCCGCGCCCAGGCATGCCGCCCGCGCCCAGTCGCTCCATCCGCCGTAGCCCATCCGCGGCCAGCCCACCACCACCGGGATGAGGAAGGCGCAGGCGATGATCGCCGGATAGCCGAGCCGGGCGTACGCGGTCAGCAGGCCGAGGCCGAGGCAGACCAGCGTGGCCGCGGACCGCCACTGCGTCGGCAGCATCCGCCACATCACGATCGTGCCCACGATCAGGGCTCCGGTGGCGGCCAGGACCGCGGGAGCGGCCCCGTGCCCGACCCACAGCAGCGGCGCGGTGAGCAGCAGGGGAAGCGGCGGATAGCCGTACGTGTAGTCGTAGCCGCCGGTCATCGTCGGGGTGAGGGCGACCCCGTGCTGCCCGAAGAGCCAGGGCCACGGCTGGTCGTAGACCTGGTGCCCGGCGACGAACTCACGGGCGGCCTGCGCGGTGAGGACCGACTCGTCACCGCCGCCGTGGTACATGGCGAACCCGCACATCGCGAGCGTCACGGCCGTCACCAGGATCACGAGGTCGAGGCGGGCCAGCGAGCGGGCCCGGCGCACGGTCAGCGTCAGGACGCCCGTCACCAGGATCGAGGCGTAGCAGACCGAGATCACCGCCGCGACGGCGAGCCGGTGGCTCGCGGCCGCCGTCCACATCGGACGCGTACCGATGAAGAGGCTGATGTCGGCGAGCAGGGTCAGGACGCGGTGCCACTGCGCGGGCGTCTCGTCGGGCAACGCCTTCGTGAGGGCCTTCTGGCCGGTGGTCGACGGCCTCATTTCTGCCAAGTACACGGGATTGGACGGTAATTCCCGCAGATGAAGGCCGTGATGCCGGACGTGAAGAGTCCGGTATGAGGGTGGTAAGAAGAGTGTTTACGGCCGATGTGGGTGCGTGTCATGCGGGAGCGTCTCATATAAGGGCGTCTCATGCTTTGACGTGACATACGGGGGTGTCTCAGGCGTTGGAGAGGGACACCTCGGTGGATTTGATGAGCGCCACGACCGTCGATCCGGCCGCCAGGCCGAGCTCCGTCAGCGCGTCCTTGGTGATCGCGGAGGTCAGCTCGCCGCCCGGGACCTCGACCTTGACGCGGGCCATGGCCCCGCCCGTGGAGACCTCCGTCACCGTGCCCGGGAACTGGTTGCGGATGCTCACCCCGTCGACCGGCCCGGTGGCCAGGGACACCTCCGTCGACTTGACCAGGGCGCGGACCGTGGAACCCGCGGTGAGACCCAGATCCTCGACCGCCTCCGCGGTGATGGCCGCGGTGAGGTCCTGACCGCCGTCGAGGCGGACCTTGACCGTCGCCATCACCTCGCCCGGTGTGACGGAGGTGACGGTTCCGGGGAGCTGGTTGCGGATGCTCAGGCTCATGCGTGCGCCTCAATGTGCGGTGCGGTGGGGCAGCGAACGACGGATGCCGGTGCGCTGTGAATAGTCGAGTTTCGCCAATTATGTGCAACTCGCGGCTCTCGGTGGGCTCACCACACCCCGTGTCTCCCAGGTCTCAGTACACGTCCCGTACATACCGCTTCTCCGCCGCCAGCTGTTTGACGTAGGCGGTGGCCTCCGTCTCGCCCAGACCGCCGTGCGTGACGGCGATGTCCCGCAGCGCCCGGTCGACGTCCTTGGCCATCCGTGAGGCGTCTCCGCACACATAGAAGCGGGCGCCGTCCTGGAGCCAGTGCCACAGCTCGGGCCCGTGCTCACGCATCCGGTCCTGGACGTAGACCTTGGCGCGCTGGTCGCGCGAGAACGCCGTGTCGAGCCGGGTGAGTGTGCCGTCGTCGAGCAGGCCGGTCAGCTCGTCCTCGTAGTAGAAGTCGGTGGCGCGGTGCTGCTCGCCGAAGAACAGCCAGTTCGGCGCCCGATGGCCGAGCGCCCGGCGCTCCTCGAGGAATCCGACGAACGGCGCGACTCCGGTACCGGGCCCCACCATCACCGTGGGTGTCGTCGCGTCCGCCGGGGGCCTGAAGTGCGGCGACCGCTGCACGTAGACCGGGACCTCCGCCTCCGGCTCGGCATCGGCGAGGAAGGGCGAACAGACCCCGCCCCTCGCCCGGCCGACCGGATTCTCGTACCGCACCACGGAGACGGTCAGCGAGACGAGGTACGGGTCGACGAGCGGACTCGACGAGATCGAGTACAGCCGGGGCTGCAACCGCTTGAACACCGCGGCCCACTCCGCCGCCGACGCGCGCACCGGATGCTCGGCCACGACGTCCACGGCCTGCCGCCCCCACGACCAGCGGGCCAGCTCTCCCTTGTTGTCCGGACGCAGCAGCTTCCTCAACTCGCGCCCGTCACGCGTCCGTTCGCCCACGAAGCGCAGCAGATCCGGGGTGATCCGCGTGATGTCGAAATGCCGAAGCAGGGCCTTGCCGAAGGCGACCTCGCCAACACTCGCCACATCGACGGCCGTTGAGCCGTCGACGCCGACCGTCTCCAGCCATTCGCTGACCAGAACGGGCGAGTTGACGGGCCGTACGCCGAGCGCGTCCCCCGCCTCGTACGGCAGCGGGCTCTCGCTGTCCCGGGTGTCGAAGGTGAACCGGCGTACTTCCTTGCCGGCGCCGGGCAGGCTGAGCAGCCGGTTGCCGGTGAGACGGGCGGTGGCGGCCGGCGCGGGCTTGGAGGACTTGGAGGGCTTGGCGGTCCGTGGCGACTCGGGTGCCCTGGATGTCTCGGATATCTCAATTGCAGTGGATATCTCGGATGTTTCGGGCGTCCTGGACATCTCGGTCCGTCCGCCGAGCGCGGTGAGGATCAGCTCCAGCCAGGCGCCCGCGTTCGGCTCGTAGTCCGGTTCGCAGTCCGTACGGGGAGCCAGGCGTACGGCGCCCAACTCGTCCAGGCGCGCGTCCAGCCGACGCCCGTGCCCGCAGAAGTCGTCGTACGAGGAGTCGCCGAAGGCCAGCACGGCATAGCGCACGCCGTCCAGCCGCGGGGCCTCGTGCCCGGACAAGGTGTCCCACAGGCCGGACCCGTTGTCGGGCGCGTCACCGTCCCCGAAGGTGCTGGTGATGAAGAGCAGATCTGCGCTGCGGGCGAGCGCGCCGACGTCCGCCTCGTCCATGCCGACCAGTCGCGCCCGGTGCCCGGTGGCGGCGAGCCGCTCGGCGGTGGCCGTCGCGAACTCCTCCGCGTTCCCGGTCTGCGAGGCCCACAGCACCACCACCTCACGGCCCGCGGACTCCGGCGCGGGAGCCGCCGGGGGCGCGGAGCGCGAGTACATCCCGGCGAGCACGCCGTTCACCCAGAGGGCGTGCTCGGGGCCGAAGGGGGCGTCCGGGGGGAGGACGGGCACGCCCGGGAGCCCGGAGGGGAGCCCGGCGAGAAAGCCGCTGAGGTACTGCCGCTCGACGGAGGAGAGCACGGGCGGGGGAGCGGGCTCCAGACCGAAGCCTCCGGCCGCCGTCACGACTCCGTCGGACATCATCGGCCCGTCGGACATCATCGGCCCGTCGGGCACCTTCGGCCCGTAGGGCGTCTCCGGTAGCGCCCTTCGGGCGGCAACGCGCGCCAGCGACACCGCGCACACCTTGAACTCCGGCTGGAACGACACCGGATCCACCGCGTCACTGGTCACCGCGTTGATGCTCAGGTACTCCCCGAACAGGTCGTTCCAGTGGAAGGGCGCGAACACGCACCCCACCCGCACCCGGTCCGTCACCACCGCCGGCAACACGGCCCGCCCCCGCCGGGAGGCGACCTCCACCGAGTCCCCCTCCCCGATCCCGAGGGCGGCCGCGTCCTGCGGATGCAGCTCCACGAACGGCCCGGGGTTGAGCCTGTTGAGCTTGGCCACCTTCCCCGTCTTGGTCAGCGTGTGCCACTGGTGCTGCAGACGCCCGGTGTTGAGCACGAACGGAAAGTCGTCGTCGGGCATCTCGGCGGGCGGCAGATGGGGCCGCGCGTAGAAGACGGCCCGTCCGCTCGCGGTGGGAAACGACAACTCACCGTCGCCCGCCGGCTCCACATACCGGATCGGATTCCGCGCGGGCCCGTCCTCCCGCGCGACGGGCCACTGCACGGGTCCGCCCCGCAGCCGCTCGTAGGAGGCACCCCGCAGATCCCACCCGGTCTTCGGGTTCCACGCCTCCTTGATCTCCTCGAAGATCTGCTCGGCACTGTCGTACGAGAACCCCTTCTCGTACCCCATGGCGCGGGCCACGGCCGCGATGATCCGCCAGTCCGCCCGCGCCTCCCCGGGCGGGTCGACGACGGACCGCGCCAGGGTCAGCGTCCGCTCGCTGTTGACCAGGACGCCCTCGGCCTCCGTCCACAGCGCGCCGGGGAGCACGACATCGGCGTACGCGTTGGTCTCGGTCTCGGCGAAGACGTCCTGGGTGACGACGAACTCGGCGGCTTCGAGCCCTTCGATGACGGTCCGGCGGTTGGCGACCGAGGCGACGGGGTTGGTGCAGATGATCCAGCAGGCCTTGATGTCCCCCTCGGCCATCTTCCGGAACATCTCGACGGTGCCCTGCCCCACCCCGTCCTTGCGGATGCTCCCGACCGGCAGCCCCCACAACTCCTCTACGAAGGCACGCTCCTCGTCCACCAGCACCGACCGCTGCCCGGGCAGCCCGGGACCCATGTACCCCATCTCGCGCCCGCCCATGGCGTTGGGCTGACCGGTGAGGGAGAACGGTCCGCTGCCGGGCCGGCAGATGGCGCCCGTGGCGAGATGGAGATTGACGAGCGCGTTGGTGTTCCAGGTGCCGTGCGTGGACTGGTTGAGCCCCATGGTCCAGCAGCTCGTCCACTCCCCGGCCTCACCGATCAGCCGCGCCGCCGCCCGGATGTCGTCCTCCGGGATGCCGGTGATGTCGGCCACGGCCGCGGGCGGATAGTCGGCGAGGAACGCGGGCATCGCCTCCCAGCCCTCGGTGTGCCGGGCGATGAAGTCCGGGTCCGTGCAGCCGCCTTCGTGCAGCAGGTGCAGCAGTCCGTTGAGCAGCGCGAGGTCGGTTCCGGGCCTGATCTGCAGAAACAGATCGGCCTTCGCCGCCGTCGCGGTGCGCCGTGGATCGACGACGATCAGCTTGGCCCCGGCCTTCACACGCTCCATGAGCCGCAGGAAGAGGATCGGATGGCAGTCGGCCATATTGGACCCGATGACGAGGAACACGTCCGCGCGGTCGAGATCGTCGTACGACCCCGGCGGTCCGTCGGCGCCGAGCGACAGCTTGTAGCCGGTGCCCGCGCTCGCCATGCACAGCCGTGAGTTCGACTCGATCTGGTTCGTCCCCACGAAGCCCTTGGCCAGCTTGTTGGCGAGGTACTGCGCTTCGAGGGTCATCTGCCCGGAGACATAGAAGGCGACGGCGTCCGGGCCGTGCTCGTCGATGATCGCGCGCAGGCGCCGGGCGGTCTCGGCGAGGGCCGCGTCGACGGGCAGGGGCCGTGGCTCCTCGCCGCGGTCCTCGCGCACGAGCGCGGTGGTCAGCCGGCCGGGCGCGGCGAGCATGTCGGCCGTGGTCGCGCCCTTGGTGCAGAGCCGTCCGGAGTTGGCGGGGTGCCGCTTGTCCCCGGACGCCTTCAGGACCGTACGCCGCCCGTCCGGCCCCCGGCCGATGTCGAGGACCATGCCGCAGCCCACACCGCAGTACGAGCAGACGGTCCGGACCTGCTCCGGGCGGGGGGTCGTGGTCATGCCGACGACAGTACGAATTGCCCGTTACGCGGATGTCACATGGTCGGATCTTGGAGGGTTACGCCCGCTGCACAACCGGCCGACGGGCGATGTGAGGGTGTCGCGGACCGTGTCGCTGTTGGGCCGAACAGGTGACCATGCGTAAGAATTGGCCGGTGCAGACAATGAGTGCGAGCCAGGACGGGGTGGGCCAGTGAACAGCCACGACGTCACCGACGAGCAGTGGGAAGGGCTCGCCCAGGTCGTTCCGCTTCGGGGCCGGGACGCCTGGCCCTCCGCGGTGCATCACCGGTCGATACCCGAGGCCGTGACCGAGACGCGGCGCCGCTTCGTGGTCCTGCGGGTCAATGTGTTCGCGGACGCCCGCGACGTCGCCGAGACGCTGATGTCGGGCATCCCGGTGCTGCTCGACCTGACCAGCGCGGAGACCGAGGTCGCCAAGCGGGTGCTGGACTTCAGCACGGGGGTGGTCTTCGGTCTGGCGAGCGGCATGCACCGGGTCGACCGCAACGTGTTCCTGCTGACACCGCGCGGGACCGAGGTGCGAGGGCTGATGGAAGGGGCGGGGGTTCCCGGTATCTGATCAAGATCAAGGGAGGGCGGGGGGTTCCTGGGATCTGACCAGGGGCGACCAGGGCCGGGCACCGCGCGCGGGCGCGCGCTGGTCCCTCGATCGTGGGAAGGCCACCAGGCTGTAACGGTTCGCCTGCGGTTCGTCCGTCAGGGGGCCCTTACCGTCCACATATGACCGTGTCATCTCTGGCGGCCCCCGCCCAGGCCGAGGCGCGCCCCGACCGGCCCGGCGCCACCGAACTCAGGCTCGCCTCCTTCGCCGCACACCGGCGCGCCCGGTTCCCGCTCGGCCCCCTCACCCTCTTCACCGGCCCCAGCGGCAGCGGCAAGACCGGTGCCCTGCGGGCGTACGAGGCACTGGCGCGGCTGGGCGGCGGCGCCGCGCTGGGTGAGGTGTTCCCGGACCCGGTTGCCTGTGTGCCCGAGCGGGCCAGGCCCGACGCCCAGCGACGGCGCGGCTTCCGCATCGGCTGCACGGTCGACGGCCCCGAAGGACCCGTACGGCTCGATGTCGCCGTACAGGCCGAGCCCGAACTGCGCATCGTCGGCGAGCGGTTGACCGCGGGCGGCCTGACCCTCCTGGAGACCGCGCTACGGGACCCCGGCCGCCGTGTCGTCCAGGCGGCCTGGCACACGGCGGGCACGTCGGCGGTCACCCGGGGCCCGCTCCCCGACGACCGCCTCGGCACCGCGCTGCTGCCCCTGCGCGTCGCCGGCCGGACGGACGGCGAACGGCGGGTCCTCGCCGCGGCCGAGCAGCTGGTCGTCGCCCTGCGGTCCGTGTACGCCTGCGACCCGAGCCCCCGACGGATGCGCGCCGCCGCCCCGCTCGGCGCGGGGCGGCTGCTCCGGGGCTGCGACAACCTCGCCGAGGTGCTGTGGCGTACCCGGTCGGAGTGCGGCCACCGCTACGCGCACCTGGTCACGGCGGTACGGGCCGGCTGCGCGGGCCCCGTCACGGACGTCCTGGCCGAGCCGCTCGGCGACGGCACGGTCCGCGCGCTCCTCGACCGCGGGGACGGCGTCCGTACGCACCTGGGGCTGCTCGGCGACGGCGAGTTGAGGTATCTGGCGCTGGCCCTGGTGCTGCTCACGGGGCCCGGCGTGCTGGAGGTCGACCCGGCGGGGGAGGTCCCGGCCGCGCTGCAGACGCTGACGGTGCTGGCCGACGGCCTCGACCGGGGGCTGGACGTGCGGCAGGCCGGGGAGCTGGTGCGGCTGGCGGCGCGGATGTGCGAGCGGGGGCACATCCGGCTGGTGGGTGCGGTGGGCGATGCCGTCCGGGTGTGCGAGGTGCCGGGGGTCACGGTGGTAGACCTGACGCCGTGAGTGAAAGTGAACTGGATGTGGCGAAGTTGCAGCGCAGGCTGGCCGAGTTCGCGGCCGCACGGAACTGGCAGCAGTACCACACGCCGAAGAACCTGGTCGCCGCGCTCAGCGTGGAGGCGTCCGAACTGGTCGAGATCTTCCAGTGGCTGACGCCCGAGGAATCGGCGCGGGTCATGGACGACGCCGACACCGCGCACCGCGTCACGGACGAGGTGGCGGACGTGCTGGCGTATCTGCTCCAGCTGTGCGAGGTGCTCGGCATCGACGCGCTGGCGGCGCTCGACGCGAAGATCGACCGGAACGAGCGGAGGTTTCCGGTGGGGGAGGGGGCGTAGGGGAGCCCGGCATTGCGCGGTGCGCGGTGCTGTCGTGGAGGAGCCGCGGTGCTTCGCGGAGGGGCCGGGGTGAGGGCGGCGGGGAAGCGCCAGGTCCGGTTGTCACTCTCCGAAGTCGTTGAGTTGTCCACATTCAACTCTGTGTCCACAGATTTCGGTCTTCCTCTGGCTTTTCGTCTCGCGGGCTCTCACTCTGGGTAGTGGACAGGGGAGTTCGGGTGGACGTGCGACGAGCGCGTCGGGACAGACGGGGGCAGCGCATGGACGCGGTGCGGCTCATCGGGGCGAGCAGACGCGCCCTCGCGGGGAGCGGGGACACGATCGAGGTGGTGGCGGAGGCGTGGCAGGCGCAGGCCCTGGCTCAGGCCATAGGGAGTCGTTTCGCCGTCTCGGGGCCGCCTGAACTGCGGGGCGAGGCGCTTGGACTGACGGAGCTGGCGGGCCGGGGCTGCGGTGTGCTGGACGCGCCGCCCCCCGACATGGCCGACCTGCGCGCCGCTCAGCTCACCGAGTTGGGTGATGCGCGAGAGTCCCTGCTGTGCCTCGGGGGTCTCCTCGGCGAGGTCGGTATCGCCCTCGTCGGTATCGCCTGCGCGGCGGACGATCAGGGGAGGTACTGGCAGTGCATGGAGGCGATCGACGCGGCGGACGAGTCCCGGGACCGGGTCCTGGAGATGCTGAGACGGTTGGCGGCGCGGGATCAGGGGGTGGTGGAGCGGGGGCGGGCGACGGGGTAGACAGGGGATCTTCTCTCGCCCCCGCCGCCCCTACCCGTCCCCTCCTCCCGGGGCTCCGCCCCAGCCCCCGGGGGTGTCGGTCGCCTGCGGGTGGGTGGGGGCTGGTCGCGCAGTTCCCGGCGCCCCTTGAGGAGCGCTGCGCGCATCGTTTCAGACCGGGCGTCCTGCGACATGACGGTCTCCTCGGCCCTCGGCCGGCGCCGGGCGGTCCGGCTCCGCCCGAGCCCGACGATCACCACCGACCCGAGTCACTGCCACCAACCCGCATCGCACGAGGAGTTGACGGATGTCACCGGCCGAGGGCCCGAGGAACGCGATCTCAGCCGAGCTGCGGCATGACCTCCGCGGCGATCAACTCCAGGTGGTCCAGGTCGTCGAGGTCCAGCATCTGCATGTACATCCGCTGCGACCCGGCAGCCTGGTACTGGGCGATCCTCTCGACGACCTCCGCCGGAGAGCCCGCGAGCCCGTTCGCCTTGAGCTCGTCGACGTCCCGCCCGATGGCGTCCGCGCGCCGCTTCACCTCGCTGTCGTTCCTGCCGACACAGGCGACGAGCGCGTTCGAGTACACGAGGTCGTCACCCTTGCGCCCGGCCAGCTCGGCCGCCGCCCGCACCCGCTGGAACTGCTGCTTCGTGTCCGCGAGGGAGGCGAAGGGGATGTTGAACTCGTCGGCGTACCGCGCCGTCAGCTCGGGCGTGCGCTTGGCACCGTGGCCGCCGATCAGGACCGGCACCTTCGGCTGCGCGGGCTTGGGCAGCGCGGGGGAGTCCTTGAGCTGGTAGTACTTCCCCTCGTAGGTGAACCGTTCACCGACGGGCGTCTCCCACAGGCCCGTGACGATGGCGAGTTGTTCCTCCAGCCGCCCGAACTTCTCCTTGGGGAACGGAATTCCGTACGCCTCGTGCTCGGCCTCGTACCAGCCGGAGCCCAGACCGAGTTCCACCCGACCGCCCGACATCTGGTCGACCTGCGCGACCTGGATGGCGAGGACGCCGGGGAGGCGGAAGGTACCGGCCGTCATGAGCGTGCCGAGGCGGATCCGGCTCGTCTCACGGGCGAGACCCGCCAGCGTGATCCAGGCGTCGGTGGGTCCGGGAAGCCCGTCGACGGATCCCATGTGCAGGTAGTGGTCAGAACGGAAGAAAGCTCCGTAGTTGAGGTCTTCGGCGGCCTTGGCGACGCGGAGCAGCGTCTCGTAGGTCGCTCCCTGCTGCGGTTCTGTGAAGACTCGAAGATCCATGCATCCATCATGCACCGGTCACATCAGCCGCCTCAGCTGGAACCGCTGCCACGGAGCTCGGCGGGAAAATTCCAGGGTCTGCCGGCAGCGTTCGCTATACGTTGGAGCAGGCGCGCCGACGACAGGCCGGGAGCAGTGATCCCCCGGTGCGCTCTCCCCCGCTGTGGTTCACCGGCGCTCGGCGCAGGTGAGGTTTGCACAGCTCAGAAAACATTTCGAGGCAGATTCCAGTGTTCCTGACGATCAGTACCACCGGTACCCCAGAGCGCCCCGCCACCGACCTCGGCTTCCTGCTGCACAAGCATCCCGACAACGCGCAGGCGTTCTCGACCTCCTACGGCACGGCGCACGTCCTCTACCCCGAGGCGTCCGTCGAGCGGTGCACGGCCGCACTGTTGCTGGAGGTCGACGCGGTGGCGCTGGTCCGGCGCGGCAAGGGCAAGGGCCGTGGCGGCGCACCCGACGCCGCGCTCGCGCAGTACGTCAACGACCGCCCGTACGCCGCCTCGTCCCTGCTCGCCGTGGCACTGAGCGCGGTGTTCTCCAGCGCGATGAAGGGCCAGTGCGCCGCGAAGCCGGGCCTGCCGGCGCGGCCGCTGCCGCTCCGGATCGAGGTGCCCGCGCTTCCCGCCAGGGGCGGCGCCGACCTCGTACGCAAGCTGTTCGAGCCGCTCGGGTGGACGGTGGCGGTCGGGGCCGTGGCGCTGGACGCGAAGTTTCCCGAATGGGGCGACTCCCGCTACGTACGCATGGAACTGGAGGCGTCGGGTCTGACCGTGGCCGAAGCCCTGCGTCACCTCTACGTCCTGCTTCCGGTGCTCGACGACGCCAAGCACTACTGGGTGTCGTCCGACGAGGTCGACAAGCTGCTGCGGGCGGGTGAGGGCTGGCTGCCGGACCACCCCGAGCAGAAGCTGATCGCCGACCGGTACCTCTCGCGCCGCTGGTCGCTGACGCGGGAGGCGATGGAGCGGCTGGAGCTCGTACGGCTCGCCGAGGCCGACGACACCGAGGTCGAGGAGATCGACAACGCTGTCGACGCGGAGGCGGACACGCAGGAGAAGCCGGTGCCGCTCGCCGTCCAGCGCCGGGACGCGATCCTCGCCGCGCTGCACGCGTCGGGCGCGGCCCGCGTGCTCGACCTCGGCTGCGGGCAGGGGCAGCTGGTGCAGGCTCTGCTCAAGGATGTGCGGTTCACGGAGATCGTCGGTGTCGATGTGTCGATACGCGCGCTCACCATCGCCTCGCGGCGGCTCAAGCTGGACCGGATGGGCGAGCGGCAGGCCGCGCGCGTGCGGCTCTTCCAGGGCTCGCTCGCGTACACCGACAACCGCCTCAAGGGGTACGACGCCGCCGTGCTCAGCGAGGTCGTCGAGCACCTCGACCTGCCCCGGCTGCCCGCCCTGGAGTACGCCGTCTTCGGCTCGGCCCGTCCCCGTACGGTCCTGGTGACGACACCGAACGTGGAGTACAACGTCCGCTGGGAGACCCTCCCGGCCGGTCACTCCCGCCATGGCGACCACCGGTTCGAGTGGACCCGGGAGGAGTTTTGGACCTGGGCCCGCCAGGTGGCCGGGCGGCACGGATACGAGGTGGAGTTCACGCCCGTCGGCCCCGACGACCCGGAGGTCGGTCCGCCGACCCAGATGGCCGTCTTCACCCTCGCCACCGCCACCACCGCCCCGACCACCACGAAGGAGGAGAAGGCCGCATGACCGGCAACGACACCACCCAGGCCCAGGGGCGCACCCTGCCCGTCACCGACCTCTCCCTCGTCGTCCTGATCGGCGCGTCCGGCTCCGGCAAGTCCACCTTCGCCCGCCGGCATTTCAAGCCGACCGAGGTCATCTCCAGCGACTTCTGCCGCGGCCTGGTCGCCGACGACGAGAACGACCAGAGCGCCAGCGGCGACGCCTTCGACGTCCTCCACTACATCGCGGGCAAGCGGCTCGCGGCCGGCCGGCGCACCGTCGTGGACGCCACGAACGTCCAGCAGGAGAGCCGCCGCCAGCTGATCGAACTCGCCAAGAAGCACGACGTGCTGCCCATCGCGATCGTGCTCGACGTGCCGGAGGAGGTGTGCGCCGAACGCAACGCCTCGCGCACCGACCGCGTCGACATGCCGCGCCGCGTCATCCAGCGCCACATTCGTGAACTGCGCCGTTCGCTGCGGCACTTGGAGCGCGAGGGCTTCCGCAAGGTGCACGTCCTGCGGGGCGTGGCGGAGATCGAGAGCGCCGAGGTGCGGACGGAGAAGCGGTTCAACGACCTGACCCACCTCACCGGCCCCTTCGACATCATCGGTGACATCCACGGCTGCGCCTCGGAGCTGGAGACCCTGCTCGGCAAGCTCGGTTACGTCGACGGGGCGCACCCGGAGGGCCGTACGGCCGTCTTCGTCGGCGACCTCGTCGACCGCGGCCCGGACACGCCCGGAGTTCTGCGCCGTGTGATGTCCATGGTCGCGGCCGGCGACGCGCTGTGCGTGCCGGGCAACCACGAGAACAAGCTCGGCCGCCACCTCAAGGGCCGCAAGGTCCAGCACTCCCACGGACTGGCCGAGACCATCGAGCAGCTGGACGGCGAGAGCGAGGAATTCCACGCGCGGGTGCGGGAGTTCGTCGACGGGCTGGTCAGTCACTACGTCCTGGACGGCGGGCGGCTCGTCGTCTGCCACGCCGGACTGCCCGAGAAGTACCACGGCCGTACGTCGGGCCGGGTGCGCTCGCACGCGCTGTACGGCGACACGACCGGGGAGACGGACGAGTTCGGCCTGCCGGTGCGCTATCCGTGGGCGGAGGACTACCGGGGCCGGGCGGCCGTCGTCTACGGTCACACCCCGGTCCCCACGGCCACCTGGCTGAACAACACCATCTGCCTCGACACCGGAGCCGTGTTCGGCGGCAAGCTCACCGCGCTGCGCTGGCCGGAGCGCGAGCTCGTCGACGTACCGGCCGAGCGGGTCTGGTACGAGCCGACGAAGCCGCTGGCCTCCGAGGCTCCCGGCGGACACGAGGGGCGGCCGCTCGACCTCGCCGACGTGCACGGGCGGCGGGTCGTCGAGACGCGGTACGCCGGGCGGGTGTCGGTACGGGAGGAGAACGCGGCGGCGGCCCTCGAGGTCATGAGCCGGTTCGCGGTCGACCCGCGCCTGCTGCCCTACCTCCCGCCGACGATGGCGCCCACGGCGACCTCCCAGGTGGAGGGCTACCTCGAACACCCCGCCGAGGCCTTCGCCCAGTACAAGGAGGACGGCGTCGCCCGCGTCGTGTGCGAGGAGAAGCACATGGGGTCGCGGGCGGTGGCGCTGGTCTGCCGGGACGCGGGGGTGGCTCGGGAGCGGTTCGGCGTCGCGGAGGGGCCCACGGGGGCGCTGTACACCCGTACCGGCCGGCCCTTCTTCCACGACTCCGACGTCACCGAGGAGATCCTCGGGCGACTGCGGGACGCGGTGACGGCGGCCGGGCTGTGGGAGGAACTGCGTACGGACTGGCTGCTGCTCGACGCCGAGCTGATGCCGTGGTCGCTCAAGGCGTCCGGGTTGCTGCGCAGCCAGTACGCGGCGGTCGGCGCCGCGGCAGGGGCGGCGTTCCCGGGGGTGCTGGCCGCGCTCGAAGGGGCCGCTGAGCGTGGGGTCGACGTCCGGGAGCTGCTCGGCACGCAGCGGGAGCGGGCCGCGGACGCGGCGGCGTTCACCGAGGCGTACCGGCGGTACTGCTGGCCGACTCAGGGGCTGGAGGGGGTGCGGCTCGCTCCCTTCCAGATCCTCGGGGTCCAGGGCCGCAGTCTCGCCGCGGTGCCGCACGACGAGCAGCTCGCGCTCATCGACCGGCTGGTCGAGCACGACGGGAGCGGGTTGCTGCAGACGACTCGGCGGTTGTTCGTGGACACCGGGGACGCGGAGTCCGTGCGGGGCGGGGTGGACTGGTGGCTGGAGATGACCGGGCGCGGGGGTGAGGGCATGGTCGTCAAGCCGGTCGGGGCGGTGGTGCGGAGCGGACAGGGGCGTCTTGTCCAGCCCGGCATCAAGTGCCGGGGCCGTGAGTATCTGCGGATCATCTACGGCCCTGAGTACACGCGTCCTGAGAACCTCGCCCGGCTGCGGGGGCGTTTCCTGAACCACAAGCGGTCGCTTGCGCTGCGGGAGTACGCGCTCGGGCTGGAGGCGTTGGACCGGCTGGCGGAGGGGGAGCCGTTGTGGCGGGTGCACGAGGCGGTGTTCGGGGTGCTGGCCCTGGAGTCGGAGCCGGTGGACCCACGTCTGTAGCGGTTCTCGCCCCGCGCCCCTGAAAGCCTGGGGTCGTCCGGTGTTTGTCAGCTCACCAGACGCAGCCTCACCCCCGCCACCCCCACCCGTACCGTCTGCCCCCACACCAGCTCCACCGCGTCGCTCTCCATGCCGTCGCCGAAGGCGATGAGGCGGTCGGACTCGACGGTGAGGGAGAGGCGGGCGGAGGCGGTGAGGGAGCCGGCGACGAGGGACGTGCCGGTGGCCGGTGACGGCCAGGCCTCGCGGACGAACCAGAGAAGGCGTTCCTCCGCGGGCCCGGGCAGTGGCAGCTCACCGCCCCGCTCCTGCCACACCGAGCGGAGCCACCCGCTGGCGCCCGTCCCGGTACCCACCAGGACCCCGGAGGAGGCCTGGGGCTCGACGGCACCCCCGTACTCGTCGAGCCCCAGCCGATAGCGGGCCGTCTGATGGCTCGCGGTTCCGAGATAGATCTCGTTGAGCGCGAGGAGCCGCTGCGTGTCGTCGGCGACCGCCTCGACCATGGTCAGCTCGTCGGCCCGGCCCCCGCGCGCCGCGGCGAGCAGCGCGCCCGCGTCGCGCGGCCGGTGCCGCACGAGCACCCCCGGGTTCCGTCCGGGGTCGGTGTCGATCCCCACCACCGGCTGTCCGGTCAGGTACTTGGCCACGTTCGCCACCAGCCCGTCCTGCCCGACCACGACCACCACGTCCTCCGGGGCGAACAGAAAGCGGTCCAGGTCGCCCCGCTCGACGCGCGCTTGACGCCAGGTCAGCGGCACCGCCGCGACCACCTCCGCCAGTGCCTCCCGCGCCCGCCGGTGCCGCTCGGCCACCTCCTCGATGTCGCGCCCCCGGGAGGAGAGGAAGAACGCCGCCTGTCCGTGCGTCCCGTGCCGGGCCACCAACTCCTCGTACTCCGTGGTGCGATGGACGAGGACGACCCGGGGCGCGAGACTCACTGCTCCGGCCCCCCGGCGGCCCCGTTGCCCAGCCGTGCGAGCAGGCCCGTCAGGACGTCCGGCGACACCGTCACACTGTCGATGCGCGGCAGGTTCTCCGCGAGCCGCGTGCCCGTCAGGGCGTGCAGCGTGGCGACATCCACGTCTCCGTGGACCCGCAGCCAGGCGGCCTGCGCCTCGGCCCGCGCCTCGCCGATCTCCCGCGCGGCCGTGGCCTCGGCCTTGGCGAGCTGTACCACCCGGCTGCCCTCCGCCTCCGCGAGCCGCACGGTGCGCGCCGCCTCCGCCCCGGCCCGCACCGCGTCCGCCGCCGCGTGCTCCTCCGCCTCGCGCCGCGCGTTGGTGCCGCGCTGATCGACCAACTGCTCCTCACGCCGGGCGAGTTCGATCTGGCTGGCGAGCTCGTTCTCGGCGATCGCCCGCTCCCGCTCGACGGCGACGGCCCGGCGTTCGTACGTCGCCTTGTCCGCCTCCTGCTGGATCTGCTCGCGGGCGGGAGTGCGCAGTGCCCGCTCCACCTCGGGTTCCGGGCGCAGCGCGACGACCCGTACGGCCACCACCTCGATCCCCGTCGCCGGCAGCCGGGGTTCGGCGGCGAGCCCGCCCGCGATCCGCTCCCGTACCGATGCGACGCCGTCCACCAGGGCCGCTGCCAGCGTCGTACGGGCCAGTACGTCCAGCGCGTGCTGCTGGGCCGTCTCGGTCAGCAGCGAGCCCAGCTGTTCGAGGGGCGCCCCGCGCCAGACCCCGGTGTCGGGGTCGATGGAGAAGTCGAGCCGCGCGGCCGCGACCCCGGGATCGACGATCCGGTAGGTGACGGTCGCCTGCACCGCGACGTCCTGGAAGTCGGACGTGCGGGCGTGGAAGGTCATCGCCAACTCGCGGTCGTCGACCGGGACTTCGGAGAGCGTGGCGGTCAGGGAGCGGTACCAGAAGCTGAGTCCGGGCCCGTCGTGCGCCAGTCGGCCCGACCGGTGGTGCCGGACATGGGCGGTGGGCGCCCCGCGCAGATGGCGCCAGCCGAGACGCCGGGTGATGTCGGCCATGGGTACCCCCTCGCCGCCGGGCGATCCCGGCGACCCACTGTGATGCGCTTTTGTCGTCGCAATGACGATAACGAAGGGGCGCCCTTATCGTCAAGGGGACGAAATCAACTCGCCCGTCTCCCGTCGATCCACGGGTGAACAGGCGTCCGGATGGTCAGGATGGAGGCATGGGATTCCACGTCGACTCCGAGGCCGGGCGGCTGCGCCGCGTCATCCTGCACAGACCCGACCTCGAGCTCAAGAGGCTCACCCCCAGCAACAAGGACGCCCTGCTCTTCGACGACGTGCTGTGGGTGCGCCGGGCCCGGGCGGAGCACGACGGGTTCGCGGACGTGTTGCGCGACCGCGGGGTCACCGTCCATCTCTTCGGCGACCTGCTCACCGAGGCCCTGGAGATCCCGGTGGCCAGATCGCTCGTCCTGGACCGGGTCTTCGACGAGAAGGAGTACGGGCCGCTGGCCACCGACCACCTCCGGGCGGCCTTCGAGACCCTGCCCGCCCCGGAACTGGCGGCCGCGCTGGTCGGCGGGATGACCAAACGGGAGTTCCTGGACGCGCACCCGGAGCCGACCTCCGTGCGCTTCCATGCCATGGACCTCGACGACTTCCTCCTCGGCCCGCTCCCCAATCACCTCTTCACCCGGGACACCTCCGCCTGGATCTACGACGGGGTCTCCATCAACGCCATGCGCTGGCCCGCGCGGCAACGGGAGACCGTGCACTTCGAGGCGATCTACCGGCACCATCCGCTCTTCCGCGACGAGCACTTCAACCTCTGGTCGGAGGGGCAGGCGGACTACCCGTCCACCATCGAGGGCGGTGACGTGCTCGTCATCGGCAACGGTGCGGTGCTCATCGGCATGAGCGAGCGGACGACGCCGCAGGCCGTCGAGATGCTCGCGCACAAGCTGTTCGCCGCCGGGTCGGCCCGTACGATCGTGGCGCTCGACATGCCCAAGCGGCGGGCCCTCATGCACCTCGACACCGTGATGACGATGGTCGACGGCGACACCTTCACTCAGTACGCGGGGCTCGGCATGCTCCGCTCGTACACCATCGAACCGGGCTCGGGGGACAAGGAGCTGAAGGTCACCGACCATCCGCCGGAGCACATGCACCGTGCGATCGCGGCGGCACTGGGGCTGAGTGAGATCCGGGTGCTGACCGCGACACAGGATGTGCATGCGGCGGAACGGGAGCAGTGGGACGACGGGTGCAATGTCCTCGCGGTGGAGCCCGGGGTCGTCGTCGCCTATGAGCGGAACGTGACCACCAATACGCACCTGCGGAAGCAGGGTATTGAGGTGATCGAGATTCCGGGGAGCGAGCTGGGGAGGGGGCGGGGCGGGCCTCGGTGTATGAGCTGTCCCGTGGAGAGGGACGGGGTGGGGGTCTGATGGGGGCGTGGCCGGTCGCGAGGTCGCCCGGGACGTACCGTATAGAAATGTGGGCGATCGTATAGACTTCCAATCGTTCCCTTGTTCGCCCCGTCCCCGTACCTCTGGAGCGCCCCCATGGCGACAGTCCCGACCGCCCTCGCCGGACGCCACTTCCTCAAGGAGCTGGACTTCACCGAGGAGGAGATCCGCGGTCTGATCGAGCTGGCCGCCGAGCTCAAGGCGGCCAAGAAGGCCGGGGCCGAGACGCAGTACCTGCGGGGCAGGAACATCGCGCTGATCTTCGAGAAGACCTCGACCCGTACGCGCTGCGCGTTCGAGGTCGCCGCCGCGGACCAGGGCGCGTCGACGACGTATCTGGACCCGTCCGGTTCGCAGATAGGCCACAAGGAGTCCGTGAAGGACACCGCGCGTGTCCTCGGCCGGATGTTCGACGCGATCGAGTACCGGGGCGACAGCCAGGCCTCCGTCGAGGAGCTGGCCGCGTACGCCGGAGTGCCCGTCTACAACGGTCTGACCGACGACTGGCACCCCACCCAGATGCTCGCCGACGTGCTCACCATGACCGAGCACTGCGACAAGCCGCTCGGCGAGATCGCCTTCGCCTACCTGGGTGACGCCCGTTTCAACATGGGCAATTCCTATCTGGTCACCGGGGCGCTCCTCGGCATGGACGTCCGGATCGTCGCCCCGGAGGCCTACTGGCCCGCCGCGGAGATCGTCGCCGAGGCCCGCAAGCTCGCCGAGAGCAGCGGCGGGCGCGTCACCCTCACCGAGCACCTCGGTGAGGGCGTCCACGGCGCCGACTTCGTCGCCACCGACGTCTGGGTCTCGATGGGCGAGCCCAAGGAGGTGTGGGACGAGCGCATCGCCGCGCTGTCCCCGTACGCCGTGACCATGGACGTGCTGCGCGCCACCGGCAACCCGGACGTGAAGTTCCTGCACTGCCTGCCGGCCTTCCACGACCTGGGCACCAAGGTCGGCCGCGAGATCCACGAGACCCACGGCCTCGACTCGCTGGAGGTCACCGACGAGGTGTTCGAGTCGGCGCACTCGGTCGTCTTCGACGAGGCCGAGAACCGGCTGCACACCATCAAGGCGATCATGGTCGCCACCCTCGGCCGACCGGGAATCCCCGAGGTCCTGGCCTGACGGCCGTCCCCGCAGGCCTTATCCTGACCGGCGGTCCGGAGCCACCCCTTCCGCGACCGCCGTGCGACCGACCCCGTCGCACCCCGCACCACCGGAAATGAGCACCACCCGCATGTCCGCTCCACGCATCAAGTCCCCCCAGCTGCTGATGGCCGAATCAGGCGCCGACCGCGAAGGTCATGGCCTCAAGCGGACCATGGGTCTCTTCCAGCTCATCTGCTTCGGCGTCGGCGCGATCGTCGGCACCGGGATCTTCGTCGGACTCTCCGACTCGGTCGCACAGGCCGGACCCGCCGTGGTCGTGTCGTTCATCCTCGCGGCGATCACCTGCGTCTTCACCGCGTTCTCCTTCGCCGAGCTCGGCGGCGCGATCCCGGTCTCCGGATCCTCGTACTCCTTCGCCTACGCGGGACTGGGTGAGGGCACGGCCTTCCTCGTCGGCTGGTGCCTGCTCCTGGAGTACGGCGTCTCCGTGTCGGCCGTGGCGGTCGGCTGGAGCCAGTACGTCAACGAGCTGCTGCACAGCCTCCTGGGCGTGCAGCTGCCCGCCGCTCTCTCGGCCGGCCCGTCCGACGGCGGGATCGTCAACCTCCCCGCGGTCATCGTGATCGCGCTGGCCTCGGTCCTGCTGATCCGCGGGGTGCGCGAGAGCGCCCGGGCGACCGCGGCCATGGCCGTGCTGAAGCTCGTGGTGCTCGTCGCCTTCTGCGCGATCGGGTTCAGCGCCTTCAAGGACGGCAACCTCACGCCGTTCTCCCCGGCCGGGCTGGGCGGTATCGGCGCGGGCACCACGGCGGCCTTCTTCTCGTACATCGGCTTCGACGCGATCACCACGGCAGGCGAGGAGGCCAAGGACCCCCGCCGCAACATCCCGATCGCCATCCTGGTCTGCATCGGTCTGGTCACCCTGCTGTACTGCGCGGTGGCCCTCGCGGCGATCGGAGCCGTCGGCGGCGACGCGGTCGCCGGGCGGCCCGCCGCGCTGTCGTACGTCGTCAACGTGGTCACCGGCTCCACGGTCGGCGCCGGGGTCGTCGCGTTCGGAGCGGTCGTCGCCATCGCCTCGGTCGTGCTCGCGGTGATGTACGGTCAGACCCGCATCCTCATGTCCATGTCCCGCGACGGGCTCGTGCCGCGGGTCTTCGAGAGGATCTCGCCGAAGACCTCGACACCGGTCGCGGGAACCCTGATCGTCGCCGTCGTTTTCGCCGTCCCGGCGGCCTTCGCCCCGCTCGACGCCGTCGTCAACCTGACGACGATCGGCACGCTCGCCACCATGGCCGCCGTCAACGTCGCGGTGATCGCGCTGCGGCGCCGGCAACCGGGTCTCGCCAGGACGTTCCGGGTGCCGCTCTACCCCGTGGTGCCCCTGCTCGGCATCGGCTTCTGTCTGTACCTGATGTACGAGACGGGCTGGACGACCTGGATCCAGTTCGCGTGCTTCCTGGCGGCCGGCTTCCTCGTGTACGTGCTCTACGGGCGCCGCAACTCCCGGCTGGCCGCGGCTGGAGCCGCTCCCGGCGCCGAGGTCACGCCGGACGCCGCTGAGCGGGCACCACAGGCAGTCTGAACCAGACCGCCTTGCCGGAGCCGGTGGGGCGGTGGCCGCAGGAGGAGCTGAGGGTGCGGATCAGGAGGAGGCCGCGCCCGTGCTCCTGCCAGGGGTCGGGCTCACCGGGCGGCTCCGGGACCGTGAGGTTGCCGGGCGGCTCCGGGTCCGGGTCGTGCACCTCGACCTGACAGCCGGTCGGCATCAGCTCCACGACCAGCTCTATGGGACCGTCCCCCGCGGTGTGCTCCACGGCGTTGGCGACCAGCTCCGCGGTGAGCAGTTCCGCGGTGTCGCTGTCGGCCGCGTGCTTCAGCTCGGCCAGCGCGGTGCGGACCAGGGCGCGGGCGACCGGCACGGCCGCGGCGGTGTGCGGCAGCGCGATGCGCCAGGAGGCGGGGGCGGGGGTGTCGTGCAAGGTGGGTCCGTTCATGGAGCAGGTTGTCCTGCTTTCAACGTGAGGAATGGTACGGCGCGGCCGGACGGAGACGTCAGGCGGGCGCTTTCCAGGACATTCGGTGGGCGCCCTCCCAGGACGTTCGGCTCGGCATGAGGCCCCGTACCCAGCTCAACGCCCCCTCTCCCGCGCGGTGCTCCCGCCGTTACGGGGCTATCGAGAACCCGTGACGCGGTGACGGGAAACGGTCACTTCCCGACCACGTTATTGCGTGGTCGTGACGACAGTCACAGACTGGTGATAACTTCGTGGAGTAACGACGCCCGCTGTCCGGCGCCCTGTGGCGCGGACCGCCGCCCCCGTCCGAGGAGGCCGCCCGTCATGAGTCCCTTCACCGGCTCCGCCGCCCGCACCTCCGACTGGCAGCACCTGAGGTGCGAGGTCGCCGACGGGGTCGCCACGGTCACCCTGGCCCGCCCCGAGAAACTCAACGCCCTCACCTTCGGCGCCTACGCCGACCTGCGCGATCTGCTCGCCGAGCTCTCCCGTGAGCGGTCGGTACGGGCGCTGGTGCTGGCGGGGGAGGGGCGCGGCTTCTGCTCCGGCGGTGACGTCGACGAGATCATCGGCGCGACCCTGTCCATGGACACCGCCCAGCTCCTCGACTTCAACCGGATGACCGGGCAGGTCGTGCGGGCCGTACGGGAGTGCCCGTTCCCGGTGATCGCGGCGGTGCACGGGGTCGCGGCGGGCGCCGGAGCCGTCCTCGCCCTGGCCGCCGACTTCCGGGTGGCCGACCCGAGCGCCCGGTTCGCCTTCCTCTTCACCCGCGTCGGACTGTCCGGCGGCGACATGGGCGCCGCCTATCTGCTGCCCCGGGTCGTCGGGCTCGGTCACGCGACCCGGCTGCTGATGCTCGGCGAACCGGTGCGCGCGCCCGAGGCCGAGCGGATCGGCCTGATCAGCGAGCTGGCGGACGAGGGCGGCGCGGATGAGGCCGCGCAGCGGCTGGCCCGCCGCCTGGCCGAGGGCCCGGCTCTCGCGTACGCCCAGACCAAGGCCCTGCTCACCGCCGAACTGGACATGCCCCTCGCCGCCTCCGTCGAGCTCGACGCCTCGACCCAGGCCCTCCTGATGACCGGCGAGGACTACGCCGAGTTCCATGCGGCGTTCACGGAGAAGCGCGCGCCGAAGTGGCGGGGGCGATAGCCGTGGTGACGCGGACGAGTGCGTCTGTGCGTGTCGCCGTCATCGGCGGCGGCCCCGGCGGGCTGTACGCCGCCGCGCTGCTCAAGCGCCTCGGCCCAGGCCGCGAGGTCACCGTCTGGGAGCGCAACGCCCCCGACGACACCTTCGGCTTCGGTGTCGTGCTCTCCGACGAGACGCTCGGCGGGATCGAGCACGCCGACCCGGTCGTGTACGCGGCGCTCCAGGACGAGTTCGTGCGCTGGGACGACATCGACATCGTGCACCGGGGCGTGCGCAGCACCTCCGGAGGCCACGGCTTCGCGGCGCTCGGCCGGCGCCGGCTCCTGGAGATCCTGCACGAGCGCTGCCGCTCGCTCGGCGTCGAGCTGCGCTTCCGGGCCGAGGCCCCGCCGGTCGCCGAGCTGATGACGGCGTACGACCTGGTCATCGCCGCCGACGGGGTGCACAGTGCGACCCGGGCGGCGTACGCGGAGGTGTTCGGACCGTCGGTCGAGGAGCACCGGTGCCGTTACATCTGGCTCGCCGCCGACTTCGCCTTCGACTCCTTCCGCTTCGAGATCGCGGAGACCGAGCACGGCGTGATGCAGCTGCACGGCTACCCCTACGCGGCCGGCGCCTCCACCGTCATCGTCGAGATGCGCGAGGAGGTGTGGCGGGCGGCCGGTTTCGCGGACCTCGACGAACAGGAGTCCGTCGAGCTCTGCGGCAAGATCTTCACGGACGCGCTCGGCGGGCGGCAGCTGCGGTCCAACAAATCGACGTGGACCACCTTCCGTACGGTGGTCAACGACCGCTGGTCCCACGGCAATCTGGTCCTCCTCGGGGACGCCGCGCACACCGCGCACTTCTCCATCGGCTCCGGCACCAAGCTCGCCGTCGAGGACGCGCTCGCGCTGGCCGCCTGCCTGGAGGAGCGGCCCAGCCTCGACGAGGCACTCGCCGCGTACGAGGAGGAGCGGCGCCCTGTCGTCGCGTCCACCCAGCGGGCGGCGCGGGCCAGCCTGGAGTGGTTCGAGAACCTGGGGCTGTATCTCCATCAGCCCGCACGGCAGTTCGCCTTCAACCTCCTCACGCGCAGCCGCCGTGTCACACATGACAACCTGCGGCTGCGGGACGCGCACTTCACGGCGGCGGTCGAGCGCGAGTTCGGCTGCCCGCCCGGCACACCGCCGATGTTCACCCCGTTCCGGCTGCGCGGTCTGACCCTGCGCAACCGGGTCGTGGTCTCACCGATGGACATGTACTCGGCCGTGGACGGCGTCCCCGGCGACTTCCACCTCGTCCACCTGGGCGCACGGGCGCTCGGCGGCGCGGGCCTGGTGATGACCGAGATGGTGTGCGTGAGCGCCGAGGGCCGCATCACCCCCGGTTGCGCGGGCCTCTACTCACCCCGGCAGGCCGAGTCCTGGGGGCGGATCATCCGCTTCGTGCACGCCCAGTCACCCGGCACCGCGATCGGCGTCCAGCTCGGACACTCCGGCCGCAAGGGCTCCACGAAGCTGATGTGGGAGGGCATGGACGAGCCCCTGGAGGAGGACAACTGGCCCCTCGTGGCCGCCTCCCCGATCCCGTACGGACCGCGCAGCCAGACCCCCCGGCAGCTGACCCGTGCCCAACTCACCGACATCCGCGAGCAGTTCGCGGCAGCCGCCTGGCGTGCCGCCCGCTGCGGCTTCGACCTCCTCGAACTGCACTGCGCCCACGGCTACCTGCTGTCCGGCTTCCTCTCACCGCTCACCAACCGGCGCACCGACGCCTACGGCGGCTCGCTGGAACGCAGACTGCGCTTCCCGCTGGAGGTCTTCGACGCCATACGGGCCGTGTGGCCGGAGGAGCGGCCGATGACCGTCCGCATCTCCGCCACCGACTGGGCCGAGGGCGGCAACACCGGGGACGAGGGCGTGGCGATCGCCCGGGCCTTCGCGGCGCACGGAGCCGACGCGGTCGACGTGTCGACGGGGCAGGTGGTCGCCGACGAAGAGCCCGAGTACGGCCGCTCGTACCAGACCCCGTTCGCCGACCGGATCCGCCACGAGACCGGCCTCCCCGTGATCGCCGTCGGCGCGATCTCCTCCTGGGACGACGTCAACTCCCTGATCCTGGCCGGGCGTACGGACCTGTGCGCACTCGCCCGGCCGCATCTCTACGACCCGCACTGGACGCTGCACGCGGCGGCCGAGCAGGGGTACGAGGGTCCGGGCGTCGCCTGGCCCAAGCCCTACCGCGCGGGCAGCCGCCGCCCGCAGACCGGACGCATCGACGCCCCCAAGCCCCGGCTCTCGCTGGGGACTTGAGGGCGCTGAAAGAGCGGACCTAACGGGAGAGGTCGGCCATGCCCGCCGTCAGTGTCGAGCCGTCCGCCGGGTCGACGAGGAGGAACGCGCCGGTGCGGCGTACGTCCGCGTAGTCGTCGAGCGCGAGCGGCTCGGCGGTGCGCAGGGTGATGCGCCCGAGGTCGTTCGTGGTCAGCTCGCCCGCCCCGCCCAGGTCCTTGACGATCGCCTTCACGGTCCGCGTGGTGTGCTTGACCAGCACCCGGTCGCCGACCCTGAGCGCCCGGTCGGCCAGATGACAGACGGCCGCCCGGACGTCCTGCGTGAGCGCGGGCGCGTCCGGCCCGGCGGTGATCATGTCGCCGCGTGAGACATCGCGCTGGTCGGCCAGGCGCAGGGTCAGCGACTGCGGCGCGTACGCGAGGCCGGCGTCCTTGCCGAGCACGTCGATGCCGGCGATCTCGGAGGTCTCTCCGGAGGGATGGACGGTGACCCGGTCCCCGACCCGCAGCGTTCCGGACACCAACTGCCCCGCGTAGTGGCGGACCTCGCCGTGCCGGATCACGTACTGGACCGGGAAGCGCACCGGAGCGGACATGGGCTCGGAACCCACCGGCACGGTCTCCAGGAACTCCAGGAGCGCCGGACCCTCGTACCAGTCCATGCGCGCCGAACGCTCCACCACGTTGTCCCCGCACAGCGCCGAGACCGGGATCGGAGTGAAGCCGGGCAGGTCCAGCTCGGCTGCGTGGCCCGCGAAGTCCTCGACGATCCGCTCGAAGTCCTTCTGCTCGTAGCCGACGAGGTCCATCTTGTTGACGGCGAGGACCACGTGCTGGACGCGCAGCAGTGCGGCGACGGCGGCGTGCCGGTGGGTCTGCTCGACCACCCCGTGCCGCGCGTCGACCAGGATGATCGCCAGTTCGGCCGTGGAGGCGCCGGTGACCATGTTCCGGGTGTACTGCACGTGCCCGGGGGTGTCGGCGAGGATGAACCGGCGGCGTGCCGTGGCGAAGTAGCGGTAGGCGACGTCGATGGTGATGCCCTGTTCGCGTTCGGCGCGCAGGCCGTCGGTGAGGAGGGCGAGGTCGGGGGCGTCCTGGCCGCGGCTCGCCGAGACGCGCTCGACGGCCTCCAGCTGGTCCGTCAGGACCGACTTGGAGTCGTGCAGCAGTCGTCCGACCAGGGTGGACTTGCCGTCGTCGACGGAGCCGGCGGTCGCGAACCGCAGTGTGTCGATGGTCGGCATGTCTAGAAGTACCCCTCGCGCTTGCGGTCTTCCATCGCGGCCTCGGACATCTTGTCGTCGGCGCGGGTGGCGCCCCGCTCGGTGAGCCGGGAGGCGGCGATCTCTGCGATCACGGCGTCCAGCGTGGTCGCGTCGGAGTCGACGGCGCCGGTGCAGGACATGTCGCCGACGGTCCGGTAGCGGACGAGCCGCTTCTCCACGACCTCGTTCGCGCGCGGCCCGCCCCACTCACCGGCGGTCAGCCACATCCCGCCGCGCCGGAACACCTCACGGCGATGCGCGAAGTAGATGTCGGGGAGTTCGATGCCTTCGCGGGCGATGTACTGCCAGACGTCGAGTTCGGTCCAGTTGGAGAGGGGGAAGACGCGGAC